>NZ_JAECZA010000001.1:0-869 GCF_016056275.1 Dendronalium phyllosphericum CENA369
GAGCAGGGGAGCAGGGGAGCAGGGGAGCAGAGAAGCAGGGGAAGATAATATAACTACTAATTCCTTACTGCCAATTACTTTCTATGTTAGGGATAACGGTATTGGGATTCCAAAGCATCACCTAGAAACGATCTTCCGACTCTTTAAGCGGCTCCACTCTCAGGAGAAGTACGGTGGAGGAGCAGGGGCGGGGCTAGCAATTGTTAAGAAGATTGTTGAGCTTCATGGCGGTCAGATTTGGGTTGAGTCTAGCGTAGGCATAGGTTCAATGTTTTATTTTACGCTGAAATAATCTAGAATAATAACATTATATTTTTTTTTGTTAAGTTTTTTTAAGAGTAAGAATGACAACAAAACTTCATGAACCGCTGCTCGTTGTAGAGGACAGCAATGAAGATTTTAAGATGCTACAACGTCTAATGCGGCGGATGGCTGTCAAGAACCCGATATATCGCTGTACTAATGGTGATGAGGTTTTAGAGTTTCTTTATTCAGGAGAAAACGACAGCGACGGCAAGGGCGCAGCCCCATCCAATCTTGATGTAGCGCCACGACCCTCTGTTATCCTCCTAGACCTGAATTTGCCAGGGATTGATGGTCGTGACATTCTAGAGCGACTAAAGCAAGATAAGAGTTTTAAAGAAATCCCCGTGGTGGTTTTTACTACATCATCTAATCCTAAAGATATTGAATTCTGTTACCAAAAAGGCGCAAATGGCTATTTAGTCAAGCCAATGGATGCTCAAGAACTACAAAAGACAATTCGAGCATTTGTAAACTATTGGCTGGAAGTCAACACTGCGCCAGGGAGATGAGGAGAGAAGTTGCAAGGAGGGTCTCCCTCCAGGCAAACTTCGGAGAGATGGGGG
>NZ_JAECZA010000001.1:933-206802 GCF_016056275.1 Dendronalium phyllosphericum CENA369
AGATGAGGGAGATGAGGGAGAATGCATGAGAGAACTTTTCATTGCCCTTTAATTCTTTCTCTTCTTCAGATTCCTTTTTCTCGTCTCACCCAGTTTCTTGGCATTTAGTAAAGAAATTTAGATTTTATTTATATTGATTGGGAATTTTAGATTATTTTTAGAAATATGTAATAAATCACAATCTAAATAAGAGTAATCTATATTGCTCCCAGCTCCTCTATGTTAGATACATGGAAGCTACTGATCGTTGATGATTGTGTAGCAGATCGAAAAATCTATCGTCGATTTCTTTTAAGAGATCCGCACCTGTCTTACCAAATTTTAGAGGTAGACTGTGCAGAAGATGGGCTTGCCTTGTGCCAAGAAATGCACTTTGATGTCATTCTGCTTGATTTGTGTCTACCAGATATGAATGGGCTAGAACTCCTCGATCGCCTAAATCAAGAAGTTTTGGATACTGCTACACCAGTAATTATACTGACAGGACGTGGTGATGAAGAAGTCGCTGTGCAAGCGATGAAAAGGGGTGCTTTAGATTATTTGATTAAGCAACAACTCAAGCCAGATGTATTGCAATTATCAGTCCGCAACGCCATCAAGCAATTAGGTTTGCAAGCCCAACTCAGCAAAACTCAGGAGCGTCAGCGTTTAATAGCTACAACCGCACTGCGAATTCGTCAATCTCTTGATTTGGAGCAAATTTTGAATACGGCTGTAGTAGAAGTACAGCAACTTCTAAAGTGCGATCGCGTGATGGTATATCAGTTCGCCCCAGACCTAAGTGGTAAGATAGTTGCCTCCTCAGCTGAATCGGGCAATGTAGCGTTGGGCGATCGCCCAGATATCGAAGGATTGGTTTATCAAAGAGTACCCTCTCATTTGGAGGATCGCATCCAAAATATCTGCTATCAAGAGAGAGCAGAAAAGGAAAATGAGAATTGGGAACTAGGTGAGACAGGGAAAAAGTTAAATGTTAAAGGGCAAGAAGATGAATCTTCGCTTATTCCCTTTTCCTTTTGCCCAATTCCTAATCCTCAATCTTTAATTCCTGGTAAAAGAGCAATTTCTTATGTCTATGAAGCTGGCTTGAGTAATTGTTATGACACCCCAACCGCGCAATTTCATACTAAAGCACATCTAGTAGTTCCCATTAATCTAAGTAACAATGGCAACCTGACTCCTAAGCCTTGGGGTTTGTTGATTGCCTATCAAGATTCCGGGGAGCAACAATGGCAATCTGATGATGTGGAAATGCTCTATGAAGTGTCGGTGCAACTAGCGATCGCAATTCAACAAGCGGAATTACTAGCCCAAACTCAAGCAGCGTTACAGAAAGAAAAGCAACTCAACACCTTTAAATCTCAAATCATTGGCACGGTTTCTCACGAGTGTCGCACGCCCTTAACTTCTATCCTTGTTGCTGCATCAACTTTAGTAAAACACTCTCAGCAGTTAGATGAATCTAAACAACACAGATTCATGCAAATCATTGAGCAAAAAGCTAGGTATATGTCCAAACTCGTGGATAACATGCTTTTAGTTAACCAATTTGAGTTGGATAAAGCCAAGTTTAAGCCAATTCCGCTCGATTTACTGCAATTTTTCTTTGAACTTGTAGAACAAGAGCGAGAAACAGTAGGCGATCGCCACGAATTGATTTTTGAGAGTACTGGGAATAATCAAGGCTTTTGGGGCGATCGCGGACTTTTGCAGCAAATCTTTGCAAATTTAATGTCCAATGCGATTAAGTACTCTCCTAAAGGAAGCAGAGTAGAATTTCACCTGATCGGCAACGACTCAGAAGTGATGTTTTATGTCAAAGATCGGGGAATCGGTATACCGCTTGCAGACCAAAAAAACTTGTTTCAATCTTTCTGTCGTGGAAGTAACGTTGACACAATTCCTGGTACGGGTTTAGGACTAGCGATCGCTAAAGCTTGTGTAGAGTTACATGGTGGCAATATTACCTTGTCCAGTCAAGTAGGACAAGGAACTACAGTTACAGTCAGCTTACCAAAGCGATTTACTACTAATTGAGTGGGTAAGTGAAAATAAATATATCTAAATCCAGAAATGTTAGAACGCATAAAGCACTTACCAGTGACAAATAATGCTATGGTTGCAACTAGACCCCTACTTACACTGCAAGAATTCCTTCGACTACCACAAGGAGAAGGAGATATTACCTACGAATTAGTAGATGGGGAAGCAAAACCAAAGATGGCTCCAAAAAGGTTTCACTCCAGATTAACTCTTGCTCTTAGTCAACTTCTAACTCCCTGGGCGAAAGATCGCGGTGAGGTTGGTATCGAGTGGGCAATTACCTTAAAACGTCAGGGTCGTGACTGGGTTCCAGTACCAGACTTACTTTATGTATCTTATTCTCGCCTTCCTAGTGACATCATTGAGGATGAAGCTTGCCCAATCCCTCCAGAATTAGCTATTGAAATTACCTCTCCTGACCAAAGTTTTGGAGAAATGAGTGCAAAAGCCACAGACTACCTTGATGCAGGTGTAATGAGAGTTTGGGTAGTAGATGCAAAAGCTAAAACAGTCACTATTTTCTATCCTGACGCGCGACCTCAAACAAAAAATGGTGCAGACAGTTTAGAAGACTCCCTTCTCGAAGGACTGCAAATTACACCGCAACAGATTTTTCAACAAGCAGGAATTATAGCAAAGTGCTGAGTCCTGAGTGCTGAGTCCTGAGTAAAAACCCAGTTGCTTTAAGGCTTTGAGCAATCAAAACTGTCCTAAAGGGTGTGGCTACGGCTATACCTGAATCGTCAGTACTAGGATCGAAATCAAAACTGCCATGTTAATCAGGAGTTGACATGGCAGCGATTGAATTAATAAGAAATTTGTGCCTTAACAGCGCCTCTTGGTCTAATGATGGTTACAGCCACCTTTGTGATTGTGGTGATTGTCGTGGTGATGACCATTACCGTGGGCACAGCCTTGCAAATCTTTGCTCATGAGATTTTCGCTCATTTCTTGGAAGGACTCATCCACAGGTTTTAAGCCAATCCAAGCATCAATCTTTTCGACATCAAAGCCTACCTCACGGCGATCGCCTACTTCTAGTAAAGGACGGCGGATTAATAGAGGCTCTTTCAACATCAGCAACAAAGCAGTTTGTTCATCAGTGTTTTCGGGAACCACCTCACCAGATTTTACCCGTGGAGCAGAACGATTAAACCATTCGGCTACAGAGCGATCGCCAAAAAATGAGCGTAAACGTTCGGCTGTCCAAGGTTCTGTTAGTAGGCTGTACGCTACCACTTCATGACCCGCAGCTGTTAATAAAACTTTTTGCCTAGTACCATTTTTACAGCCTGGTTTTTCATAGAAAATTACTCTTGCCATTCAACTGCCTCCCAATTATTAATTCGTAATTACAACCACTGTCGAGATGCGCCATAGCCTGTTTTTACATAGATTTTGATTTTGGAGTTTACGCAGTTGAAAAATGTTGTAAGCATGGTGTTAAAACTTTTTAGCACTATGTTTAACTGGATCGAACTCGAATCTTTCTTTCGGATCGGTTTCCCCATAAACATTAAAAGTCACAGTTGGTTCGTCGCCTACTGCTTGTACGCAGTGAATTGCCCCAGGAGTGAAGCTGACAATATCTCCTGGCGACAGAATTATTTCACCAGTAGGTTCTATTTTGTCCTCTGATTTGGGGTTGCGATCGCGTCGCCAAAAGGTATTTTTTTCCTGACCTTTTAACACCGCCACTACTCCCCAAGTTCCATGATTATGAATGTTCGATCTGGTTCCCGGTGCAAATGTTACCGTTTGCACAGTTAAGGGAAAACCCAACTCATCATATAGGAGTGAAACAGAGGTTCCCGTTTTGGCAGAAGGCTCTAAATATTGACTTCTTACCCAGTAGGAATTAACAATCAAACGCCTGACTAACATCATGATTTCTGGGAGACGACTAGATTCATCCTCCACACCATTGAGAACATCTTCTACTTCAGTTAAAAACCGATAAAGACGATAATTCTCTCTTAGTAAATCCCATGCTCTGACAGATTTGCAGGCTTGATAATCACCATCTTCATTTACCAGCCAATCCCTACCTTTCATAAACTTTAAAATCTCAGTTGAGAAGATTGTGGTAAAAGAAATACTGGTGCGGGATAAAGAGAGCCGACATTACTATGATTGGGGATGGTGATAGGAGATGCAGGAAAAGTAGCAGGGAGAGGATTACTCGGAAGGTCAGACATAGAAAAAGGTTGATAGAGAGAAAAACTACTCATGACTGTTGATTGTTACTTGTTGATTGTTGACTAATTAATCATCATCTTCTGCTGGACGCGACAAAATATCCAAAAGGATTCCGGCTCCAAAGTCATTCTTTTTATCAATTTCTTTGACTCTGGCGCTGATTTCCTTGGCTCGCTCGATTTCCCCTAACTTTGCCAATACTAATCCAGCAGCAGCATAAGCATTCAAGTACAATCTGATTTGGGGTTCTTCTCGTCGATTAATTAATATCGGCTTCAGTTGCTCCCAGTTATCAGAGAAATGCTCTTGTTCTTTAATTTTATCTAAAACTTTAACTGCTGTTTGTAGTGCAAGTGAATAATTGTTTTTATAGTAGAAAAATCTATATGCTGCTACTAAAACTTCTGTATTTCCACCAGATATAGATAAAGCTTGTTGAATATACTTTTCTGAATCTGAGGTGTTTTCCCAGTTTTGTGCTGCTAAGATAAGTAATTTTTTGATATCTTCTGGAACCTGAAACCAGGAGAATCGATTGGCATCAACTTGCATAATCTTTTGGGGAACTGGGGAATTGGGGACTGGGAAATAAGCACAGGAGCAGGGGAGCAGAGGGGCAGACGAGAATACGCAACTCCCCACTCAGCACTCCCCACTCAAAACTCTTGTACAGATGCGATTAATCGCGTCTCTACTCCTGACTCAGCACTTTTAAAACAAAGTGAGAATGTACACTAAGGTGAACAGAACAATCCAGATGATGTCTACGAAGTGCCAGTAAATTTCTGCCATTTCTATGCCAGTGTGTTTGGTCGCAGAATAGTGACCGGGACGACGCGATCGCCACAATACTCCTAATATCAATAACAGTCCCACGAAAACGTGCAAACCGTGGAAGCCCGTCATGATGTAAAAGCAGTTGGCGAAAACGTTGGTGGTTAGACCATATCCTAAAGTGGCGTATTCATACGCCTGACCGAGTAAGAAAATTGCCCCCATGATTGCGGTAACGATGTACCACCGCCGCATTCCTTTGACATCATTCTTTTTAATCGCCGTATCACCCCAGTGAATGACGAAACTGCTGGATACCAGAATGATGGTGTTAATTGTCGGCAATAATAGTTCTACTTCGGTTCCTTCTGGAGGCCAAACCACTGTACTGCCTCTAAAGAACAAGTAAGTGGCAAAAAATCCCCCAAACATCAAAGATTCTGAGACGAGGAATGTCAACAGTCCCCATACTCTTAAATCTGGATGGTGTTCTTCGTGATGTTCGCTCGTGGTCGCTATGGTCATTTGGTTGACCCTCTAAATAAATGTCCAACAAAGGTGAAAGGGCGGGCAGGATGCCCACCCCACAAGATTTTTTAACTAAGCACTAACTTCTGGTGTACCTGCTGGCTGTACTTCGGAGTGACCGTAGTCGTAAGGGCCATGAGTGACAACGGGTAACACTTCCCAGTTTTCAATGAGGGGTGGCGAGTTGGTTGTCCATTCTAAGGTCAAAGCTTGCCAAGGATTATCACCCGCTAGCTTACCTTTGCTCCAACTGTAGATGACGTTGATGGCAAAGGGAATTACCGATATCCCCAAGACAAATGCACCAAAGGTACAAAGCTGATTAAGGTCGATAAATTGTGGGTCATACATGGCAACTCGTCGGGGCATTCCTTGTAAACCCAACTCGTGCATGGGCAAGAAGGTGAGGTTTGTGCCGATGAGTGTGAGGACAAAGTGAATCTGACCCCAAGTTTCATTCAGCTTGCGTCCGGTCATTTTGGGGAACCAGTGATAGATACCGGCATAGATGCCAAACACGGAACCGCCAAATAGAACGTAGTGGAAGTGTGCCACTACATAATAGGTATCGTGGACGTGAACATCAAAGGGGGCTGTTCCCATTGTCACGCCGCTTAAACCGCCCATAACAAACATGGACAACAAGCCAATAGCAAAAAGCATGGCAGTTGTAAAGCGGATTTTACCACCCCACAGAGTCGCAACCCAGCCGAAAATCTTCACGCCAGTGGGAACGGCAACGATGAGGGTAGAGATGGTGAAAAACATCCGCATCCAACCAGGTGTGCCGCTGGTAAACATGTGGTGTACCCAGACGAACAAACCGACGACGCAGATTGCCAAACTTGAATAAGCGATCGCTTTATAACCGAAAATTGGCTTACGCGCGTGAACGGGAATCACCTCGGACATGATGCCGAAGATGGGCAGAATCATCAAATATACTGCCGGGTGAGAATAGAACCAGAACAAGTGTTGGTAAATAACAACGTTACCGCCTGCATCTGGTTTAAAGAAGGAAGTCCCAAAGTTGAGGTCAAACAACAGCAGTATTAAACCGGCGGCTAACACTGGTGTGGAAAGCAGTGCCAAAACTGAAGTTGCTAGGATTGCCCAACAAAATAGAGGCAGCTGATCCCATTTCATGCTGGGAACCTTCATCATCAGAATGGTGATCACAAAGTTCAGCGAACCCAAAATTGAGGAAGTTCCCACCAGAACGATCGCTAATATCCACATTGTTTGAGCGATGGGCGCTGTCACCAAACTCAAAGGTGGGTAAGCTGTCCAACCTGATTGCGAACCACCAAAGATGAAACTACCTAGGATGAGCGCCCCAGCTGGCGGGTTTAACCAAAAGGCGATCGCGTTCAGCTTCGGGAAAGCCATATCCCTAGCACCAATCATTAGTGGCACTAGATAGTTACCAAATCCCCCAATGGCACTAGGAACGATCCATAGGAAGATCATGATCGTCCCGTGATTGGTCATGAAAGCGTTATACAGATTGGGGTCTAGCACATCTGCCTCTGGTGTTGCCAGTTCAGCACGCAGAGCGATCGCCATCAGTCCGCCGATCAAATAGAACACAAACGCCGTCACTAGGTATTGGATACCAATAACTTTGTGGTCGATATTAAACGTGAAGTAGTCGTACCATTTCCACGCCTTAGGATGGGAGGTGTGGGCAACCGTTGGGGGTTTATTTTCTTCTGGTGGCGTGTTCCGTGGAAATTCTACTTGTGTCATATTTTTGTCCTTTGTCAGTTGTTAGTTGTTAGTTGTCAGTTGTTAGTTGTTAGTTGTCAGTTGTTAGTTTTTTACTACTGACTACTGACTAATGACCACTGACTATTGACTACTGACTAATGACTCTAGAATTGCTGCACTAATCCCCATATGATGGGCGTGGGGAGCAAGAAACTCTGATGTTGATAAGTCGGCTGGATTGACCCTTCGGGTTCGCGAGTTCCCCATCGCCGGAAACCGCCAAGACGGGGACTCGCTCACTGCAATGATTTGCTGCGAATCTTGTTTTTGAGCAACCTGATTTTCACTCAGCCAGCTATCAAACTCTTCTGGTGTGTGAACAACTACTTGTGTCCGCATAGAACCGTGATAACCGCCGCACAATTCAGCACAAACTACGGGATATGTACCGGGTTTGGTGGCGACAAATCGCAGTTGGGTGGGGATACCAGGAAGCGCATCTTGCTTTAACCGGAAATTCGGCACCCAAAATGAGTGAATTACATCGTCTGCGGAAAGGTTGAGTAGCACGTCAGCACCAACGGGAACGTGCAATTCTCCAGAACTGATGCCAGTTGCGGGGTAGTTAAATAGCCAAGCGTATTGTATGCCTTTAACATCTACAACTAAGTCGGCTGGTTTACCTAGGGTTTTGGGAGTCGCACCAATACCAATTTCTGGGGCTGTTGCGGGTTTTAAGGAATCATCCAAGGTAGCCGCGATCGCGCTTCCTGTCATCTGAGCAGTATGCCTCGGTAAATGAGGATGACTCCCAGGCTCAAACCCTCCCATTCGATTAAAAACATCTACACTGTAAATGCCTAAACACAGGACAATCACTGATGGGATTGCCGTCCAAAAGATTTCTAGAGGAACGTTACCTTCTACTCGCACGCCATCGCTATCATCTCCTCGACGGCGACGATACTTGATCAAAAAAAGTACAATAGTTCCTTCTACAACCAGAAACAAAGCAATGGCGATGGTAAACATAATGTTGAAAAATCCGTCTACCAAAGGTGCTTGTTGCGATGCTTGTACTGGTAGTAAAGAGTGGGTGTGACCAATCCAAATGCTGATAGCTGTGACTACTATCCCAGCGACCAGAGTCCATAGTGAAACAGGAATTTGTTCCATATATGCTACCTGCTTTGTAAAACGTCTTTACACGTGTGATTTTCTGGTTTTAGGTATTAGCTATTAGGTATTAAGTCTTGAGAAAAATTCATTTTCTAATTCCCAGTCCCCAATCCCTAATCCCTAATCCCTAGTCCCTATTTTTGGCAATTGACTTTTAGATTTTCACAGGGCAGCGTTTTTTATTTTCACTTATTATTTTTCTATCTCACACTTATAAAAATTGGGGGAATTTTCCAGATTTTTTCACATCTTTCCCCCCAATTGTTCGCCATATATTTTAACTCCTATAACAAAGGAGCTTTTTGGTTACAAACCAGTTAATTTATACAAGAGTACACCGTTAGTCTTAATATTGACCAACCTATATTAGCAGCAAGTATGATTTTGTTAATAACTAACAATTTGTGATTTACGGTTCTGTTTACTACGAACTTTGTGTTGAGATTCGCTAAGTATTTATCGTTCCCCTCTAATTACCTTGCCTAGTGCGATCGCACTTTCTTCTAACAGTGCCTCCTTGTAAAAAACACAACTGCTAAAAATCCCAAAAAACCTTAATTGTTCAAAGCCGCATGGGTGTAGCAGTTCTTAGGACAAATCCGCGAACAAGCTTCACAACCAATACAGTTTTCTGGAGTAGCAACGACCATTACTTTCCGTTCGATTTCTTCATCATCTTCATCTTCTACAAATTCTCCTTCTTCGTTGAGTGCTTTCAAATCCAACACACTATAACCACAGACTTTCATACATCTGCCACAGCCGATACATTTGTCTTTGTCAATTTCTTGAGCAAATTTTGGTGTCCAAGTCTTACCACCAAATGTCACTCCTGTTAGTGTTGCCATAAATAACTCCTTGGCAGTTATGCCTACAATTTTGTTGGTGCTTCGATCATCATCCTAACCTAATCTCATTCTCTTGTTTTGATGTCAATCAACTAATTTTTAACTAATCAAATTTTGATGACTTTTTAGAATATTTTTCTGATTTTAGATGTTTTAAAGGTTAAACAAAAGTTTTTATCAATAATTATTTAGTCATTTTTCTTACTAAGATACTTATTTAACATTCTTCCATTTAAATAATTTATTCCTTGGAGTTCCCTGATAGCCAAGCCATTGAGATATTAGGAGTTCTGATAAATAATTGGTGGGCAATTTATAATCGGTAGGTCTTTATGCTTGGTAATAAAGACATATTTCCGTACAGACAAATCAATCGTTGTTAATTATTCATGTACAAAAATAGCAACTCTCTAAATAATGACATTGTTTTTCAAGTTTTCAATTTGCACAAAACATGCGATTGCAATAGTATTACAATATACATTTTATAAATTTATCTAGGAAAATAGCACATTTGCAGCCGAGATTAAACAAAGCAATAATACTCAATTTTACTTTTATTTATTTGTCTCTATAATTGCGCTCAAAACAGTAATTATCTTTTGATATTAATGTTACTAAAGCAGATTATTTAATTCCTGAAATAAATGTAACGTTTATGGCAGAATATTAAATAGCATTAAATATTAAAATTATTAATAAATCAGATAAAATTCACCTACAATAGGCGTAGATACTCGTTAAAAAGCTTTTGGGTAAGAATTCTCAGTCAAGTAAAAAAGGTTAGTAAGCTAAATATTTATTCAAATATAAAGAAATATTCCTAAGCTCATTGCGAACAAACTTATTGAAATCTTTATGAAATGTATAGTTAATAAAGAAGTGATATTAGGCTCAGTTTAAAAGCCTGAAATAGCTTCCAGTTGGATGCGAAGTCTGAAGATGAATGTGGGGAATGATGACAGCAAGAAAAATTTTTTCTTGCTACGGAGATAATGTGGTAGCAAATGATGAATAAGAGGACACATCCAGGGGAAACCTGAGCCAGACATCTCAACGATTAGAGTGGGAACTAGCCCTATGCCTTATACAATTCCTAACAACAGTTGCGTTGGATGTGACAACTGCCGTCCCCAATGTCCTACGGGTGCAATCAGACTAGAGAACGATGAATACTGGATCGATCCTTGTCTTTGTAACAACTGCGAAGGCTATTATCCGGAACCGCAATGTGTAATAGCTTGTCCGACAAATTCTCCGATGCCTTGGCAGGCGAAAAAAGGAAGATGTAAAGTTGAACCGAGAGATGCTACCAGCCCAGATTTATTTTCCAATGGGAAGAATAACCCATTTGCTTCCGCGATCGCAATTTGGGAAGCTTGCAACGTATTGGCACAACGTACATCCCTCAACTGGGAAATTGATGCTGAGGGTTACTTATGTTATGGACGACAAGTCAAACAAGGTCGAGGAGCGATCGCCTTTCACATCCAAGATCCCTTTAAAGTTAGCGATCGCGTCACAGACTTAACAGCCATCGAAGAGCTTGACATTAGAGCTGCTAGCATTCATTTGATCTTTGCCGCCCATGCTACAGCCTTAGAGCAACCTTGGCAAGAAGAGTTTGCGATCGACGAACGCCAAATCGAAAAATATTTAGGCTTAGAGAAACGCAAAGACCTGAGTAAAAATGCCAAGTTAGCTTTAATGAAAAACATTGTACAGCAAGCTTGCTCGCTAATTGTTTCCATTGACTGGCCGGGGCAAGGTCGAGTTCAAGGATTCTCAATTAAACAGAGTCGCTTGTGGCACTTAGTAGATATTCAGCACCACTTTCAAGAAGATAAAATGGGGTGCAAATATCTAGTTGGACTAACTTTTAAAGTGAGAGCAGGAATATGGGCGCAATATTTCTTAAATAAACAAGCATGTAAACAGCGAACTGCATTTTATCAATACGGTAGTCTGCCGAAAACGCTATTAACTACTGTAATGAGCATTTGGCAGCAACATGAAGGAGCAGTCAGACTTATGCTGTGGTTGCTGTTTAAAACCAAAATGGGTAAAGAACAACGCATCACTGTTCCTACCTTGCTACGCATCGCTTACGGAGAAGAAAAAGTCGCCCTGGCTGCCAGACAAAGAGAAGAACGCAAACGTTTGCTGCGAACATTTGAAAACGATCTAGAAGTTCTCAATCATCTTGGCATTAAACCAATTTTCGATCCTGTAACTTACCCAGCAGAAATTCAACCATTATGGGCTAAGTTAATGGGCATTCCTGAAGATCCAGATGAAGCATTGGAATTTTGGATCAATGATGCTGGTGGCGAAAACCGTCTCACAGATTCAGGCCCCCGTGGTAAGTGGAATCTATTGATGAATGCGCGGATTTTATCTTTTGAATTACCACCAGAATGGGAACAAAACTCTGAATCTGAAAAAAGGCAGCGGCGAACTATCAAGTCCAGAAGAAAGCCCAAAATTACAGGTGATTTGCTTGGCGAACAAATTTTACAGGCGCGGCAAAATTTAAAACTCTCCCAGCGGGAATTGGCAAAGCTCACAGGTAAAAGCCAAAGCTGGATTCGAGACGTAGAAAATGGTCGCTTAAAAGCCAAGTTAGAAGACCAATTACTGTTGCGAAAAGTTCTAAATATTGCTTAGAGGACTTCCAAATAAAAGCTGGCTTCACAGTCATCAACAGCTAGTGCTGTGCGGTGAATCACCACTGCAAACAGAAGTTGCCAGGAGGGCTGACCGCAGGGTAGCAAGTGGAGCGGTTTCCCTCCAAAGCCATTAACAAATATCCCCTGCATTGCAAGCTTATCTCTGAGCCAATTGCAAAAGCAGGGGTTTTTTAAATTTTATTCGATTGGAAAAACTATTTAACAGAGACAGCATCTACATCAATGGTGTTTGCGTTGGAAGCAGAAGCCTCTGACTGATTGTCTGAGTGATTTGGGTCTTGACTATTCACATTACCTTTGCGAGCCTTCCAGCCTTCAATCACTAGTCCAGATACTTCAGAAACTAGTAGTGTCATCAGGAAAACATCATCAATCTGTCCCACAATAGGTATAAAGTCTGGGGCGATATCAAATGGGCTGACTAGATAAACTAGTGTTCCTAAAATAACCCACCAACGGTACTTTGGATTACGAAGCAAATTGCGATACCAAGTGTAAAGCGATTGGACTGAGAATTTCATTTTTTAGCCCTCTAATTACTTTTAATTTTGACAAATTATACTAAAGATTTCTGGTGGGAATAACCGCCCATGTTAGTCTGGAAGACGCTACTCGTAAAGAGTTAGAGAAAAAAGGGGAAAGGTTTAGATATTCCCTTTTCCCAAGCGTTCCCCCTGTTTCCCCATCTTCTGACTGCTTACTTTATTCTGCGATTGGGCACAAGAATATGGTAATTGTGCATTAATCTCTAGAATTAAAATGCTTTGGGATATTTGTTCTAACAATGCAGGGAGGAAACTTAAGAAATGGATATTTTAGATTTGTTTTATAAGGGCGGGCCAGCGATGTGGCCTTTGCTTGTTCTGTCAATACTGTCTTTAAGCGTGATTTTCGAGCGTTTGTGGTTTTGGTTGCGAATTTTAACTCAGGAAAAGGAAATAGTCACTCGCGTTCTAGATGCTGCCCGTGATAATTGGGAAGTAGCTGCGGAAATGGCTAAACGAGCAACAGATCAACCTATCGGGCGGTTTCTCTATGCGCCTTTAAGCCTGCGTAATATTGATAGTGAAACCTTTCGACTGGCGCTGGAATCCACAGCCGAAGATGAATTAGCTGGGATGCGGCGGGGCGAAAAACTTTTAGAAGCCGTGATTGCCCTAGCACCACTGTTGGGATTGTTGGGTACAGTTTTGGGTTTGATTCACTCTTTGCGGTCAATTCGGATTGGCGATTTAGGAACAGAATCCACAGCTGGAGTGACAACTGGTATTGGTGAATCCTTAATTAGTACGGCAACAGGGCTAATAGTTGCGATCGTGAGTTTGGCATTTTACCGCTTGTTTCAAGGCTTTTTAGTCAACCAAGTCAAAGTATTTCGTAAGGCCGGGAATGAAATGGAATTGCTTTACCGTCAGTCGCCGCCTAATTTTAGCAATAGTACATCAGTAATAGCAGAGGAAACTTCACGCAACAGCTTCAATCCGCCCCGGAAGCGAGGTAAAAGCACTTTTCCCGAACCTCCTGCACCTCCAAATACTCCAGATTCATTAGAATCATAGTCAATTAATGTTAGATACATCCCAAATTATGCATAGAGTCAGACAATGAAAGTTAATCTACATACTCCAATTGAAGAAATACAAGTTCAGATTATTCCTTTAATTGATGTCGTTTTTTGTATCCTGACGTTTTTTCTGTTAGCAGCTTTGCAATTTACTCGCCAACAGGTAATTAATGTTGATTTGCCTAAAGCCAGCACAAGTACAGTCGCTAGTGCAAGCTCACAAAATGCCAGTCAGATTGTCACTATTGATGCTGTTGGTAATACTTACATAGAAAAACAACTCGTGAGAAAAGAAGAGTTGGCGCAGAGATTAAAGAAGTATCTCGAACAAAATCCCAACGGCATTTTAGTACTAAATGCATCGCGTACAGCTACTTACAATGATGTGATTGAGACTTTGGATTTACTCAGACAAGTAGGAGGCGATCGCGTCTCTCTAGGAATTATACCCGGCCCATCGCAATTACCCACATCACCTATACCTACTAATCCCAATTTTCCAGTAAATCCTGAAAACATACCTAATACTGTTCCAATTCCTGGAATCAATCCCCAAGGCGAGTTTAACCCTAACTTGCCTTCAAATCCTAATCAAGTTCCCTTACCCACAACACCCAGCCTACCACCAACAAATCAAGGTGTTACTCCCATCGTTCCCAGTACACAAGTACCTCAAGTACCTACAAAAACTAATCCCGTTCCTCAAAGATAAGATATCAGCTTTGTGAGTTACATTAATACCCCACCCGCGCGATCGCGCGGATGGGGTGTACCTCATATACTTGCAAGATGCTGTATTTAAATTTTTTCCTAAAACCTAAAGATATAAGAAATAAATTCTGGCTAGATAAAAAAAACTGCTAATTTACAAATAACTTGGTTGAGCTTCAAAGATTGTCTATCACCAAACTGAGTGTACCGCCAATTGCCATTTGCGTTTCAGGGGTTATGGCTAATGAATGAAATTGTTACGCTTTTAATTGTTTGGATAGTAACATCTATCAGCTTGTTAATTATTAGCAAGTTGCCTTTGGGAGTTGAAATTGACAATCCCCAAAAAGCATTTTTATCTGCTGCAATACTGGGTATTGTCACGGCAATAGTCAGACCGATTTTACGCCTAGTATTTGCTGTACCTAATGTGCTGACATTTGACTTACTATCTAGCATTTTTACCTTCATGATTGCCGTTGTTTGTTTTAGTATCGCGGCTTGGTTGGTAGAAGGCTTTCGCTTGCGTTTCGGTATTTGGAGTGCTGTACTAGGGGCATTTACACTCACTCTCATCAACAGCTTAATCTACAGACTATTGGGTGTATAAAGTTAAGAGTGATAAGTAATGAGTTATGAGTTGTTAATAACTCCTAACTCTTAATTTCTAACTCTTAACTTTTCACTATTCGTTGGCAGTTGGGGGAGCAACTGGGGCAGTTGATTGTTGTTTGCGCTGTTCGCGTTTTTTGCGATCCGCTGAGAGCATATCTGCCATTACTATAAGTGCTTGTGCCATCTTGTCTAAGTTTGAAAGGTATAACTCCAAATCTTTGTTGAGTTTCTCTTCTGAAAGCTTTAAGCCAGCAGCGACAGTTTTTAAAGCCTCAGTGCGTTGCTTTTCATCTTTGACTAATTCTGGATTTGAAAACTCTAGCAACGAGAATAAACCTATTGCAAACAAGCGACTGTATTTAAAGTTAGGATTATTAGCGATCGCTTGCAGTTGTGCTTGCAGGTCAGGATCGCGATCGAGATTTGTAGTTTGGCCGAGCCACGCTGTTAAATCATTTACTGATAGACTTTTAGCTAAATTTTGCAGCCGTTCAGCTTCTTGTCGATAGCGTTGTGGTTCCTGCTCTACAGCCTGACACAGGGCGTTAAAAATCGATTCTTTATCCCCCTCTGGTTGGTAGCCTTGCATGAAGCGGTCAAATGATGTGACGACACCCAATGCATAAATAGAATTGTAGCTAAAGTCAACATTGACTGATAGCAGATGCATTTCCACCATCAGTTCTTCCACAACCCGACGATAAATTGTGTTAATCGGTCGAGTGTGAAGGGAGTAAAAAGTTCGCTTTGTATCAGAGACGGTGCGGACGTTATTCACAAATAAAAAGAAAATGTTAAGCGCGACGTTATATTATTCTCTCCCTTAAAGGCGACTTTGCCAAGTTCAGGTTTCCGAACACGAGCTACTATTTCAGGAAACTCCAAAAAACTAATTAGTTCCCAGTCATACAGTTGACAGTCAATAATTACAAGTGGAATATTTTTTATTTGCAAGTCCTTTAACTAGTAGTATGAGGGGTGTGAACCCTCTTTGCTAGATAGCTACCCAAAAATTATGATTGATTGTGATTATGTATCGCAATTATGAGCTTTTCACCAAATTTAAGAGCTTTAGGTGAGTACCTAGCAGGTGAATTTGATAATCAAGAGCAAGCATTGGCAGAGCCAGTGTGGTTCGTCCACTTGCGGATGTGGCAAAGACCAGTAGATTTATTTCGAGAAGATAGCATTACCTTGTTTGCCGAACAAGCCAATATTCTTAACTTAGACCGTCCATATCGCCAGAGAATTATGCGGCTAATGCCAAATCAAGACTCTGGTTCGATCGTAATTCAGTACTATATGCTTAAAGATCCAAGTGCCTTAAGTGGTGCAGGTTGTAATCCGGCTTTACTTAAGACACTGGCGATCGAGCAATTAGATTTACTACCAGGTTGCATTCTCACAGTTACTCAAGAGATACTAGCTCCCAATAGCTATAAGTTTGCCGCTACTCCACTTCCAGAAAATCGTTGCAGCTTTACTTATCTTGGCAATAGCATACAAGTTTCCTTGGGGTTTGAAGCCACGACAGCAGAATTTCACAGCTACGACAAAGGAATTGACCCAGAAACTGGCAAAGCCACTTGGGGAGCGATTATCGGCCCTTATCGCTACACTAAGCGAGAACAGTACTCTCTATTTTAAATTTCAAATTTTGGATTCTACTGTAATTTAAAATCTCAAATCCAAAATTTAGCTAGCGATACTACGAGGTACACCTTCTAAAGCTTCATCCTCCGTTTCAAAGATTTCAAATACCGTATCCATCATCGTAACTTCAAACACAAGTTTGGCTTCTGGATGTACATTACAGATGCGGAAACTGCCCTTGACTTTATCAGCATCGCGCATCCCAGCGACCAAAGATGTCAGCCCAGAACTATCAATAAAATTTACTTGGCCGAGATTCACAACTACATGGCGACTGAGTTTAGAAATACATTCCTGTAACTTCAGGCGAAATTGCCAAGCCGTGGTGATATCAAGGCGACCTGCTGGTGTCAAGACAATAACAGTATTACCATCTTGGGTTGTATAAGTTGTTTGTTCTATCTGAATCACTAAGCCTCCCCGTGGCACTCATTTTAAAATTGACTGCTGCTGGATTTAATCTGGGATTGGTGAGTCGATAGACTTGCTTTTAGGCAATTTTTACTTTCTCTAAGCCAAAACAATCTCCGGAGAGTTAGTAAATGAGTTGACTCACCCCTTCCAAACTTAATTCAGTGCTAACACTTGAGATTAACAAGCGACAGCTAAATTTGTCACCTTTTTTGCTAGGTGCTTACTTTTAGTAGTTTAACTCACCAAAATAGTGCTGAGTAACCTTGTAAGTACTTAGTAGGGATTGGGGATTGGGAACTGGGGATTAGGGATTGGGGATTGGGGATTGGAAGACAAGGAGACAAGGGGAAGAGGCAGGGGGCAGAGGGGAAAAATGAGAAAAATATTGTTCCCTATTCCCTTGCCCAACTGACCACTGACAACTGACAACTGACCACTGACTTAGCACTCAGGACTCTTGAAGTTTAGCCAATCTTGAGGCTTGAGGAAGGTTTCATACAATTCGGCTTCTGGAGTATTGGGTTCTGGCTGATAACCGTATTCCCAGCGTACTAAGGGTGGTAGGGACATCAAAATAGATTCTGTACGTCCGTTGGTTTGCAGACCAAAGATAGTGCCTCGGTCATAAACCAAGTTGAATTCTACATACCTGCCCCGGCGATAGAGTTGGAAATTCCGTTCGCGATCGCCATACTCGATTTCATGTCGCCGTTGTACAATTGGCACGTAAGCTGGCAAAAATGCTCTGCCACAGCCTTGAACAAAGGCAAATAAATCTTCCCAATTGCGTTGCTCTGGTGCGCCCACTTGGTTGCTGTAGATGGCTGCTTCTCCGTTGGGGTTGGGGCCGCGATACAAATTACCCTGACCATCTTGATAATCCAA
This sequence comes from Dendronalium phyllosphericum CENA369, assembly GCF_016056275.1. Classification (GTDB taxonomy): domain Bacteria; phylum Cyanobacteriota; class Cyanobacteriia; order Cyanobacteriales; family Nostocaceae; genus Dendronalium; species Dendronalium phyllosphericum. Next base: position 18,747 of record NZ_JAECZA010000001.1, read on the forward strand.
AAATAGACCGCCGATGCCGCGTGTCTCACCCCGATGCTTGAGATAGAAATATTCATCACACCAGCGCTTAAACACTGGATAATACTCTGGGTGGTGTTGATCGCAAGCCTGCTTCAGCGTTTTATGGAAATGGGTAGCATCCTCGGCAAAGGGATAATAAGGTGTTAAATCAGCACCGCCACCAAACCACCAGACTGGTCCTGCCTCAAAATAGCGGTAATTTAAGTGGACTGTCGGTACATAAGGATTGCGCGGATGTAACACTAATGAAGTGCCTGTAGCATAGAAGCCGTGTCCGGCAGCTTCGGGGCGCTGGGCTAAAATTGATGCAGGCAGATGAGAACCCCAGACTTCAGAAAAATTTACACCTGCTTGTTCAAATATTGCACCATCACGCAACACGCGCGATCGCCCTCCACCCCCTTCTGGACGTTCCCAACTATCCTCATGAAACTTACCTGCACCATCGATTTCTGCCAAAGCTTGAGAAATTTCGTCTTGCAGCTGTTTCATAAACTGACTGACTCTAGTTTGAGCATCAGTTGCTGGCAAAGACTTGGAAGGTACTGCGTCTACAGTGGGAGTGTGCGAGTTGGTCAACATAAGATTCCCGAACCTAAATTACAATTTCCGAAACGCCACAAATTTTTAGTTTAAAAATTTGCGGGCAAGACGAGCCAACAATCAGGCTCAATTTGCCCAGCCTAATTTTTTCTTAATGGTCAAGCATTTACAAAATTGATGGGCATGATTAGAGTTATTTTCCCTCAAATGCGTATAGGCTTGTATATTGACTGAGTTTTTTTTGAATTTCTTGATGGGATTCTGGTGTCAACGTCAGACTCTGGCGAATTAAAATACGAGCACTCTCTACTTTAAAGCATCAAGGTACGGACTGAACTGTTCAATGGTGTTTCACGAGTCGAGGTTTAAATTCAAGAGCGATCGTGTTATCCTCTATGCCTAATCAGGGTTTGCCATGCTGAGGGCAAATTAGAGAAGTGCGATCCAACCATACCAGAGTTACCAGCAAGTGTGTAACGAGGAGGATTAGGCAAATGCTAGGCTGTTTATCTAAATTCATCCACCGCAAACGTCGGCGGTTTTGCGCTTCTCTGGTACGGACGTATCGAGAAATTAGTTCTGCTTCTGTAGATGAACTCTGGCTGAAGGTAGTTGACTTAACAGACGTTTCCTGGCATCCACAGCTCAAAAGTACCAACGTTCCCTACGGATTAGTACCCAAACCCGGATTGATTTACCAAGCGGTGACGCGCTTTTCACCGTTTCCCATCCGCATTTTCGTAGAGCGTGTCAATCCCAGAGAAATGCTGAGTATTCGAGTACTAGCGATTCCAGGTGTCGAGGAACGGATAACTTACCAAGTAGAATCCACAGTTTGTGGCACTTGCTTATCTTATTCTGTAACGCTACGAGGTTGGTTGTCTCCACTGATTTGGTCATTGTCCCGTCCTTACGCAGATCGTGTAGCGCGCTCATTAGTCGAAGCAGTAGAAAAAGCCGCATTGCAAGCAGTCTCAGGAAAGAAAAAATCTCTTAACGATAGTTGTTTTGATTTTTAGGGAATGGGGATAAGACAGCAAGGTAAGAAAATTTTAAATGATGTTGACTCATCCTCAATAGCAAATCTCTAATCCTTAATACCTAAAGAAAGTTAAGATTCTATTAGATGATAATGAAAATTTTTAAGTTTCATTACGGCGATCGCAGTAAAAATACTAAGCGATCGCTCAACTAATTTGCATCTGGTGACTAGCCAAGACGCACGTGGTGATGTCTTCTCTACCCTAGCCTTCTCCTCTGGAGACGCTAACGCGAACGACAAGCCGCGCCAACAAAGCGCGTCCACAGGTTCTGCTTTAGCAGTACGGGTAATGCATTTATTCATTTTTAATTTTGAATTGTTTTATGTACAACGTCCTCGATTCGCGCTCTGTGTTAGAAGTGTTGCGACCAGTGCAAGACCCAGAACTCCGCAAAAGTCTGGTAGAACTGAATATGATTCGCAACGTCAAAATTGAAGGTGGCAAGGTAAGCTTCACTTTGGTGTTGACCACACCCGCTTGTCCCTTACGTGAATTTATCGTTGAAGACTGTGAAAGAGCTGTTAAAAAATTACCAGGCGTTACAGATGTCAGTGTAGAGGTGACAGCAGAAACACCCCAACAAAAAAGCCTACCCGATCGCAATGGCGTTCCTGGTGTCAAAAATATTTTGGCAGTTTCCAGCGGCAAAGGTGGTGTTGGTAAAAGTACAGTGGCTGTTAACGTCGCAGTGGCTTTAGCGCAAACTGGGGCGAAAGTTGGGTTGCTAGATGCCGATATTTACGGCCCCAACGATCCCACTATGCTAGGGCTGGCTGACGCTCAAATCGTCGTCCAATCCACAGAAAAAGGTGAAGTTTTAGAACCTGCCTTTAATCATGGTGTCAAATTAGTTTCAATGGGCTTTTTGATTGACCGAGATCAGCCAGTGATTTGGCGGGGGCCGATGCTCAATGGAGTGATTCGCCAGTTTCTCTATCAAGTGCAATGGGGAGAACTGGACTATTTGATTGTAGATATGCCACCAGGAACCGGAGATGCTCAGTTAACTTTAACCCAAGCAGTACCGATGTCAGGAGCAGTAATTGTCACTACACCGCAAAACGTAGCGTTATTAGATTCGCGCAAAGGCTTGCGGATGTTCCAACAACTGCACGTCCCGGTGTTAGGGATCGTAGAAAACATGAGCTATTTTATTCCCCCAGATATGCCAGATAAGCAGTATGACATCTTTGGTTCTGGTGGTGGCTCAAAAACAGCTGCCGAGTTGGGAGTGCCTTTATTGGGGTGCGTACCGCTAGAAATTTCTACGAGAGTTGGCGGTGACAATGGTGTACCTATAGTTGTGGCCGATCCTAATTCAGCTTCTGCTAAAGCATTAAAAGCGATCGCTCTTGCTATTGCTGGTAAAGTATCAGTTGCAGCCCTGACATAAGAAATTTTTAATTTCTGTCTGATTCCTAGGCAAGAGCCTAGGAATACAGATTATTACATAGTCGAAATCAAGCAAGATCGAGGGTGAAGTATAAAATTTTCATCCCATCCTGTGGTAATTCGCTACGCATTTACAGCCTTCATCCTTTAAACTTAAAACTTCTTGAGTCAATAAATTTAATTTTTCAAAGCTAAAGTCTACCATCGCACAATGTTATTAAAACGTTCGGTCCCGAAAATTCGCTGGAAGTATTGGGTTAAACCCTGGCAGCAAGTAGATTGGCTATTATTTTGTTTGCCCATTGGTATCAGTATTTTTGGCGGCATCGCAATCCTGAGTACAGAACTGAAGCAGCCAGTAACCGACTGGTGGTGGCACTGGTTAGTAGCTGGCATCGGTACTTTGATAGCTTTGTTTTTAGCTCGTTGCCGTTACGAAAACCTGATTCAGTGGCATTGGGTAACATACACACTAACAAACTTCAGCCTGGCGATCGTCATGCTGGCTGGTACTAGTGCTAAAGGAGCACAACGGTGGATTAATATTGCTGGTTTTAACGTCCAACCTTCAGAATTCGCCAAAGTTGGGCTGATTATCACCTTAGCAGCTTTATTACATAAGCGGACTGCTGCTACCATACCCAACTTTTGCCGTGCTTTAGCATTCACCGCTCTGCCTTGGCTATTGGTGTTTATTCAACCTGATTTGGCAACATCACTAGTATTTGGGGCAATAGTTTTAGGGATGTTGTACTGGGCAAATGCTAACCCAGGTTGGTTGATACTGTTAATTTCTCCAATAGTAGCTGCCATTTTGTTTGGTACATCTTGGCCTCTATCAGAACCATTAGTAGTGTTCAAAGAAATAGCCCTAGGACCATTAGGGTTAATTTGGGCAATTGCTATGGGAATTTTAGGTTGGCAGACTCTGCCTTGGCGGCGGTTTGGGATTGCTGGGATAGGTGCATGGATACTCAACATGCTGGGTGGCGAATTAGGTGTATTTGCTTGGAACCACATTTTAAAAGACTATCAAAAAGACCGACTAACGGTATTTCTTCGTCCCGGACACGACCTTTTAGGTGCTGGATATCACCAAAATCAATCTCGCATTGCCATTGGTGCTGGTGAAATTTGGGGATGGGGTCTATTCAAGGGGCCGATGACACAACTGAATTTCGTACCCGAACAACATACAGACTTTATTTTCTCCGCAGTGGGTGAAGAATTCGGTTTTGTTGGTTGTTTGTTAGTCTTGTTTGTCTTCTGCTTAATTTGCTTCCGTTTGTTGCACATAGCTCAAACCGCCAAAGACAACTTTGGCTCATTGTTAGCTATTGGCGTTTTGTCGATGATTGTGTTCCAAGTGATTGTCAACGTTGGTATGACTGTTGGGTTAGCACCCGTGGCAGGAATTCCCTTACCTTGGATGAGTTACGGTCGTTCTGCAATGCTTACCAACTTCATTGCTGTAGGAATAGTAGAATCGGTAGCAAATTTTCGACAAAGACAGAAGTATTATTTATAAGTTAAGAGTTAGTCGTCAGTGGTTAGTGGTTAGTAGAAAAATAACCGACAACAAAGCAACTGACAACTGACAACCAACAACTGACAACTATTAAGCTATTAAAAGTAAACAAGCGAGGGTAAAAATCATGATTCTGCCTGGAGCAACTGTTCGCGTCAAGAATCCCGCAGATACCTATTATCGCTATGAAGGACTCGTGCAACGAGTTAGTGATGGCAAGGTAGCTGTACTATTTGAAGGTGGCAATTGGGATAAATTAATTACCTTCCGCCTCTCAGAACTGGATCTCGTAGAAACCACAGCGGGACGTAAAAAAGCGAAATAGAACAAGAGTCAATAGTCAGTGGTCAGTAGTTAGTAGCTGACAACTGACCCCTACGGGTTCGGCAGTTGCTTCAAGTCGGGAAACCCGCCCAACGCACTGCCTCACAACTGACAACTGACCACTGACAAAGAACCAAGATGCGCCTTCCATTACCACAGTTTGCAAATAGCGATCGCCACCCCAACCACATTGCGGAGGTGATTGAAACTACTACTACCGAATTTTTAGCACAGTGTTTGGAACCGGAAGACTTGAGCTTCCCTCCCATGCCACCTTTTGGTAGTTGGGTTTGTGCTGTGGATGAAGAGTCAGGCAATCAAGTTTATGCTGTGGTGTATTATGCCACGACTATGCCAGTAGATTCCGTGCATAGAGCAGTGGCTCTGGGGTTGTCGTTGCAAGATTTGCGCGAGGAACAACCCCAGATATTTGCCATGCTGAAGACTGAATTTCGGGCGGCGATCGTTGGCTTTGAGCAGCCGTCCCCGATACTAGGTGCGAACCAAAGAGTGTATCAATATCTACCACCCCGTCCGCCGCAAATCCATCAAGCTGTTTATCGCTGCGAATCAGAAGCGATAATTAAATTCACTGAAGAACTAGATTTTTTGCGGACATTGCTTTCTGTAAACAGTGCACCAGTAGAATCCTTGACCGCAGCAGCTATTCGGGAAATTTATCAGTTACGCAAAGCTGACCGACAATGGCTAATTAAAGCTGGGCGTACTCTGAGCGTACTGTTGAAAGATGACTACGATCGCTTGCGGTTTATATTAAGTCAAATCCACCCATAGGTAGTTAGTTGTTAGATGATTGCCTAGGTAGTGTAAGTTCAGATTTTTTTTCCTTTTCGTCAGGGTGGCTTTTACAGTTATCTATATTAATTCAGACGATTGCCTTTGGGTTAATCGCAGTTTCACCGTCGCCCCTTTAAATCCTACCTATGGAACGAATATCAGAAGTTCTTGCTCTAGAACAAACAACCCAAGTTCTCGACAAGGAACCAATTGTTCCCTTTGCTATTTTGCTGGTGGTTATTTTAGTTGTACCCATTCTATTTGAGCGCGTAAGATTACCAGCTTTCGTAGGTTTAATATTCTCAGGGGTAGTACTTGGGCCATCAGGGTGGAATTTATTTCACACAGAATCGCCCATATTTAGCCTGCTATCAGACATTGGCTTAATTTACTTAGTATTTGTTGCAGGTTTAGAAGTCGATCTAGAGCGGTTTCGCCAAAGAAAAAAACGCTCATTGGGGTTTGGTCTTTTTAGCTTCATTATCCCCACAATTACAGGAACCTTAATAGGGCGAATTTTTGGTTTTGGTTGGAACTCTTCTATATTAATAGGCTCTTTATTTGCTTCCTATAACCTTTTGGCGTATCCCATTCTCAATCGTTTCGGAGTTGTCAATAATGAAGCTGTCACCGTTACAATTGGAGCCACAATTTTTACTAATATTGGAGCGCTTTTAGTATTAGCCGTTTGTGTAGCAAAAACTCAAATCGGGTCATTCAGCTTAGTAAAGCTAATCGCCTTGTTAATTACTTACTCCATCATCATTTTAGTTGGCTTTGATTGGGCAGGTAAAGAATTTTTTCGGCGGTCAGGAGATGATGAAGGAAACAAGTTTTTGTTTGTCCTGCTTGCTGTCTTTCTCGCGGCTGTAGGCGCTCAATTCATTGGGATAGAAAAAATTGTTGGAGCTTTTTTAGTAGGTTTAGCAGTCAATGAAGTAGTAGGTGAGGGGCCAGTAAAAGAAAAGGTAGTATTTGTTGGCAGCGTTCTATTTATTCCTATTTTCTTTATCGATCTGGGCTTGCTGATAAACCTGTCTACTTTTTTCCGCGGTCTGGGAGTACTCAAATTAACGTTTTTCATTGTAATCGGTTTAATTACTAGCAAATTTATAGCAGCATTATTGGCAAAACTAATTTACCAATATAACTGGCAAGAAATGCTAACAATGTGGTCGTTATCGCTGCCCCAAGTGAGTACGACATTAGCAGCAACTTTAGTGGGATATCGAACTGGTTTACTGCCGCTAGAAGTTTTAAACAGCATCGTTATTTTAATATTACTGACATCAACTTTGGGGCCATTGCTAACTAGTCAAATAGCTGTTGCTTTGCCCTCTTCTCCAGCTTTAGAACCAACAGCCCCAAGTTTATCCGAGCAGAAACCAGAGGAAACGCACAGTGCTTTTACTATAGTGGTATCCGTCCAAAATCCTCAAACCCAGCAATATTTAGTTGAAATAGCAGCATTATTAGCGCGTCAGACCAATAGTAGAATTGTACCGCTGGCGATCGCTACTGCTGGTACTCAGATGGATGCACCACAGCTAGAAGCCTCTTTGCAAAAGAGCGAGCGCTTATTGGCAAAAGCTACAACCCAGAGTCGAAGCTTAGGAGTGCAAACAGAACCATTATTACGAATTGATGATGCTTTTGCTGCCGGAATTAGTAGGGCAGCCCGCGAACAAAAAGCGAGTCTAATTGTTATGGGTTGGGGTAAACGTACTGGTTTGAGAGCGCGTTTATTTGGCAATGCGATCGATACTGTGCTATGGACATCTCATTGTCCGGTGGCAGTGACACGTTTAGTAGACTCACCAAAAAAAATTCAGCGCATTTTAGTACCAGTAGAAAACTTAACAACACCGTCATTGCAGCCTGTGCAATTAGCTCAGATGTTAGCAGAGGCAAATCAAGCCCAAGTTACTGTGCTGAATGTGTGCGATCGCCGCACTAGTTCTAGTAAAATCGCTTCCAAGCGATCGCATCTTTTTTTGCTTGTGTCTAAATTAGGTTTGCCCAATCCACCAGAAATTCAAATTATCGCTCATGAAAATGTCGCCCAAGCAATTTTGCAGGCAGCGCGTTTGTATGATTTAGTAGTTTTACCTTTTACACGCAATCGGACAAGTTCTGGTGGATTAGCCATTAGCGATGTTACCACTCAGTTAGCTAGGCAACTCACTTGCTCCATTATCATGCTCGGCGAACCACAACGCACTCCAACAGGAACTCTACTAACGCGAGTTCCTAACACTACAGCTGTTGTGTGAGAAGAGTCAGTTGTCAGTTGTCAGTAGTGAAGAGTGCTGAGTAGAGACGCGATTAATCGCGTCTGTACAAGAGAGCGCTGAGTAAGGAGTTCGGTATTCTCCTCTGCCCCTCTGCTCCTCTGCTCCTCTGCCTCCTCAGCTTTCCCTACTTTGAGACTATTTTAAATTTTGCTGTAACAAAACTTTATTTTTTTGAAGATTTGATGAATTCTAAGCTGAAAAATTACAAATCTGAGGCGATGTTTGTTATTTTGCTAGATGAATTAACTAGCAGTAGAGTACAAATTTAACAAAATTGCATACGCAAACAAACTACTAAATCCGAAAATAACTTTTTTAATTAGCGCTGTTCTTCCTATATTTTTGGATCTTTGCTGGGTACTCTAAAAACAAGCTAAAAAGCTATTAACAATATTCGTAAGTAACTGGGAAACTATGAGAATTTTGGTAACGGGCGGTGCTGGATTTATCGGTTCCCATCTCATCGACCGACTTATACCTGAAGGGCATGAAGTAATTTGTTTAGATAATTTTTATACAGGTGACAAACGTAATATCCTCAAATGGATAAATCATCCTCGTTTTGAACTTATCCGTCACGATATTACCGAACCAATTCGGTTAGAAGTAGATCAAATTTATCACCTAGCTTGTCCTGCTTCCCCAGTACATTACCAGTTTAACCCAGTTAAAACGGTTAAAACTAACGTGATTGGGACGTTGAATATGCTGGGTTTAGCCAAGCGCGTGAAAGCTAGATTTTTCTTGGCTTCAACCAGTGAAGTATACGGCGATCCCGAAGTTCATCCCCAAACTGAAGATTACAGGGGTAGTGTTAATCCCATTGGACTGCGTTCGTGCTACGACGAAGGCAAACGAGTTGCTGAGACTCTGGCATTCGATTATTACAGACAAAATAAAGTCGATATTCGAGTCGTCAGGATATTTAATACCTACGGGCCTCGGATGTTAGAAAATGATGGTCGGGTGGTGAGCAACTTTATAGTTCAAGCCTTGCGTGGTAATCCTTTAACTGTGTACGGTGATGGTTCGCAAACACGTAGTTTCTGCTATGTTTCTGACTTGGTAGAAGGATTTATCCGCCTGATGAATAGTGACTACACAGGCCCCGTGAATCTAGGAAATCCAGGTGAATATACGATTCTGCAACTAGCACAAGCGGTGCAAAATCTCATCAACCCAGACGCGCAGATTAAGTTCGAGCCACTACCTGCTGACGATCCGCGTCGTCGTCGTCCCGATATTACCAGAGCAAAGACTTGGTTAAATTGGGAACCTACCATTCCTCTGCAAGAGGGGTTAAAACTGACAATAGAAGATTTCCGCGATCGCATCAAAAGCGACATCAAGGATTTAGTCTCTTGAGCAGCATTTAACGCCGCTCTCAGTTTTTTTGCAGGCTAAGCACATCCGTAGCCTGTACTTTTACTAGCTGGATTTTCCAGCACTTATGTAAGTGTCATATTGACAACTTCTTTTTAAAGACTAACCCCCAGAAAAGGCAAGGAGTTAAACTAAATGCGTGTTTGCGTCATTGGTACTGGTTACGTTGGTTTAGTTACAGGCGCTTGCTTGGCTCATATTGGTCATGATGTCATTTGCATAGACAACAACGAAGAAAAAGTCAAGTTAATGAAATCTGGACAGTCACCAATATTTGAGCCGGGACTCTCAGAAATCATGCAGTCTGCGATTCAAGCAGGGACAATTCAGTTTTCATCGGATCTTGCTGCTGGAGTCGCTCATGGCGAAATTCTATTTATTGCGGTGGGAACGCCTCCTTTGCCGACTGGTGAAAGTGACACCCGTTATGTGGAAGCTGTAGCTCGTGGGATTGGAGAAAATCTCAACGGTGGTTATAAGGTAATTGTCAATAAATCTACAGTACCCATTGGCTCAGGTGACTGGGTACGGATGATTGTTTTAGATGGAATTGCGGAACGCCAAAAAGCACTTGTACCTGCTGGTGGGGTATCAATTGAGGAGAAACTGCCTGAAGTTGCAGCCCAATTTGATGTGGTTAGCAATCCAGAGTTTCTGCGTGAAGGTTCGGCGGTGTATGACACCTTTAACCCCGATCGCATTGTACTAGGTGGCAATAGTCAAAGAGCAGTCGGCTTAATGAAGCAACTGTACGCCCCAATTGTGGAGCGCAAATATGCTGAGAATCAATCTTTACCACCTGTGCCTGTGTTGGTAACAGACCTCAGTTCGGCAGAGATGATCAAATACGCTGCTAATGCCTTCTTGGCGACTAAGATCAGTTTTATTAACGAAGTTGCTAACATTTGCGATCGCGTCGGTGCTGATGTCACCCAAGTAGCAAAAGGCATTGGTTTAGACTCTCGCATTGGGAATAAATTCCTCAATGCTGGTATTGGCTGGGGTGGTTCCTGCTTCCCCAAAGATGTTGCTGCTCTAATTCATACAGCTGATGATTATGGCTATGAAGCCCAATTGATGAAAGCCGCAGTTACAGTTAACGAACGCCAGCGGCTGATTGCTCTAGAAAAACTCCAGCAAGCATTAAAAATTCTCAAAGGTAAAACTGTTGGATTACTCGGTCTGACCTTCAAACCCGATACAGATGATATGCGCGATGCCCCAGCACTTAACTTGATTGAGCAGTTGAACAGACTGGGAGCCAAAGTTAAAGCCTACGACCCCATTGTTTCCCAAACAGGTCTGCGTCATGGTCTTTCTGGCGTACTAGTAGAAACTGATGCCGAACGGTTGGCTGATTGTTGCGATGCGTTGGTACTTGTAACCGAATGGCAGCAGTTTAGCACGCTAGACTACGCCAAGATGGCTAAACTAATGAACCACCCCGTACTCATCGACGGTCGTAACTTCCTTGACCCCGAAACTATGGTAAGGGCTGGTTTCCAATATGTAGGTGTTGGACGATAGAAAATTAAAAGTTAAGAATTAAAAATTAAAAAAGTAAAGACAAAAAATCTACTTTTTTAATTTCCATAGTACCGCCTAGATTTTTCTAGGCGGTATTTCATTTGTTTTAGACAAAGAAGTTTTGGAAAAATTGATGTGAAGCTAACTTATACCATTTACCAAAAATAATGATACAGATCCAACCCAGAAACCTAGACTAAATGGGATTTCCTGAATTACGAATTACGAACTACGAATTACGAATTGGTATTACTGCAATCCCTTCTTTTGTAAGTTCTGCTCGATATACTGCATCTCCTGAATTGTTTCTCCGGTAACTATTCCGTATATTTCGGTATAGGTTTTTTCGTCTCCACTTCTTTCTAGAGCCGACAAGATTATAAAGTCCTTGCGGTCTAGTTCTGGTTTTATGCTTTCTAATACAGATTCTAAAGATCCGCTCATGCGGTAGTCGCTGGAATATTTAGCTACTTCTTTTCCCAACCCCAATAAAGTATGGCGTTGTAAGCAAAGTGGCGTTGAACCATTGACGCGGAAATTAGCATCAATTACATAAAGCTGTCCATCTCGATTTTCTAAAACGTCAAAACCAATAACACCAAAATAGCCTTGTTGGTGAGCATACTGACCAATAGCGGCTATGATTTCATAGAACATGCTCATGTCAGTTTTGCGGTAGTGAATTACTCCTCCTAAATAATTACCCTCTGAGGTAACAAGTTGATTTGTAGTGCCGATGAGCGTGATGTCTCCTGCTTTATTGACATAGAATTGTACGCAGTAGTTTTGCACAGTATTCTTGACGAACTCTGAGACAATAATTGTATTCAATAGCTTAATATCGAGATATTTTCTTAGTTCTGCAAAACAGGAATTTAGAGCTTCGGTACTATTAATAATATAAGTACCTTCACCAGAAAGTCCGTGAGATGTTTTAATCAAAAATGGAAATTCTGGTAACTGAATATCTTCGAGACTAACTTGCTGAAGATTGTAGGTTGCGTATTTTGGATGTGGTACTCCCAGTTCGGCTAGCGTAGCTTTACTAAGCAAGTGGTAGTGGGTATCTGGAGAAATGGCGTGTTTTTCTGTTTGCAGACTATCAAAGGGAAATAGAGTGATAATTTTGTCAAAGCCATCGCTTTTGCTCAGTTCATCTAGATAAAGCGATCGTTGTATTATCTCAATGTTGGTATAGCTAAAACCAAAATGTTCTCGCCAATAATCAAGCAATAAATTTGGCGGCAAACTCATGACAATTCCCGGAATAACATCGCCCAAAACAGCGAGATTTTTCCAAGGTTCTTTTTGGCAAATCTTATCGTAGGAGGTTTTAGTGGCTTCCTCATTGCCATCTTGAATAAAATATTTTTTCGTATTCGGGTAAGCAGACCAACTAGCAGTTGCAGGATAATTCAGGAGAAATGCATAGCGTGCATCTATAATATCTTGAGCAAATAGCTCCGAAAAAGAACTCCCTTGAAAGTAATGAAAGTTGTATTGTGTCATATTTAATCTGAATTCAACAAAACTCCTGAATTTGTTGTTTTTGGAGAGGCACTGGTAGCCAGACTTTAATCTATCTATCTGATTAAGGCTGTTTTGTTGAGATTCAATTTTTTCACTCTGTCTTGGAAATTTTGTTTGCCAAGCGCCACGAGAATTATCAAAAGAATCTGATTTAGAAACGCAGTCTGTGTCTCTTCAGCCATAGCCTAAAAAATTGAAGCTAGAAATCAAAAGCTAGCAGTTTCTAAAAGTACTTTTCAAGAAGCTGCTCTCAAGACTTCATATACTTACTTCCAAATACTTGCGTTTTTATTGTGATGAATCTTAAGAATGTAGGGATCTGACTCAAGTTAGATAATTCCAAATCTTTCGTTATAATTTGAACTGAAATCTAATTTTGGTAATCTATTTGTAATTTGTCCCAATAGTGATTTTTCAGTTGGCTCAATCAATAAACACTAAAAACATTTCTGTTGCTGTCCCGTTTAACAGGAAGTTGATGTAATTAACAAATGAGTTGCTTATGAAGTTGGGGTTATTAGATACTCTGTGTCATCTGCGAAGCAGTAAGCGTTTACGTACTCCTCAATCTCGATTACTGCGGATACTCATGAGAGACAAATGGGACTGCAACGATTTCACCCTCGGTTTCTCCGACTCGAACTTTCAAGCCTACACCACCAGCTTTGCTGCGGATGTAACCTAATCCAAAGTGACCGTCAGCGGTTTCTGTATAGCTAGTAAGTTTACCGACTTTTTCATCCCCGATCGCGATCGCATTTCCAACTTCAGCAGGCGCATTGAGACGAATTCCCCAAAGATATTGCTTTACACCTTTATATGTATTTAATCTGGCGATGGTTTCTTGTCCGATATAGCAACCTTTGTTAAAAGAAATTGTCTGCCATAAGCCTGCTTCTAGAGGATTGTAATCGTCAGTTAGTTCTAAATCTGGGGCTGGTCTTCCTTGTAATATTCGTAATGTATCCCAAGCGCGATCGCTCAGTTCTACCGTGCCCAATTCTAAAATTTGATTCCACACCTTTTGCTTATCGGTAGCTGGCAAAATCAATGTGTATCCCGCAGCAGCCAAACCGCTACCCACTGCCACAACAATATTGTCAATTAAAAGATGATTGCCATAGGGTTGACCGATAATTGCGCCTGCACCCAGCTTTTCTACCACTGCGTCACTGCCTGGCCCGATTAAACTGAAAGTAGCTGTTTCATCAGTAACATCGGTTAACTGTACCTTGTCAGCAAAGAAAATGTAGCGATCTAGCCATTGCAGTAAAAACTCGCGCCGACTAGGCGAAACCAGTAACAACACTGCGTCATCAAGAACGTAAGCACTTACTAAGTCAATCGTGCGGGCTGTGGATGTCACCATTACAGTATCACAGCCTTGTCCTGGCTTGAGACTTTGGAAATCGTTGGTACTTTGATTGTGTAAAAAACGGAGACGGTCGTCATCAGAAACACGGATGCGCCCCCAAAAAGAGCGATCGCATACAGCAACCCCCACTGTTGCGGCTTGGATAGCTGCTGTGTCTTTAGCCTCGATTGCAGATGTAGCCATAGCAGTGAATTGCCTCGTTTCAATGTTTCTGCATTGGCAATCTTAGCAAAGAATCAAAAAGAGCGATCGCTCTTTTTGGTATGAGTTTAAATCTCAGTCAAAATTTCAAAGTCAGGATAATTTAATATTTTAATTATTGCTGTTTTTATAACAATACAGAATCGTTTATTTCATACATAATTGCTCGTATTTAGCAACCAGCTGCTGTACATCTGGGTTGAGTTTGATAGTGCTAGTAAATTTACTCATAGCATCACTGGAATCTATTAATTTTGATGACTATTAATCCGAAGTCGAGCGATTTCAGGTGAAGGTTGATGTTATTCTAATTTTCGGTAAATGCAAAGCTGGAATTTTCCAGGGTCTGTTTAGTAGAAACCTATACAGTACTCAAAGTTTTCTTTACGCTCAAATACAAGCTTGAACTTTCTGACTCCTGATTGGTGCTTAAAACCTATATGTTGCAGAAATACGAACCTGTGCTGGAATTTGATTACATTAATAAGTAAAGGAAGACTGTTCGCAAATGTCTGAAAATCGTTTGTCTTCGGGAATTTCGGGTTTAGACGAAGTTTTATCTGGTGGTTATGTCTCCGATCGCACCTATTTAATCCGGGGCGGGCCGGGGGCTGGTAAAACAACACTGGGAATGCATTTCTTAACAACAGGAGTGACAAACGGCGAACAAGTTTTGTTCATTACCTTAGGAGAAACCGTTACACAACTGAGGCGCACTGCCGAAGTATTGGGATTTGACCTACAAGGTGTCACCTTTCTTGACCTTAGCCCGACACCGGAATTTTTCGCCCAAGTTCAGACTTACGATATTTTCTCGCCAGCAGAGGTGGAACGCGAACCCACAACCCGCCGCATTGTAGATCGAGTAGAAGCCCTCAAGCCACAACGCATTTTTATTGATTCGATGACGCAGTTTCGCTACCTAGCAAGCGATACGTTTCAGTTTCGCAAACAAGTGCTATCATTTCTAAGATTTTTAGTAGAGCAAAGTACAACTGTTTTATTTACCTCAGAGAGCAGTGAAGAAGCGCCCGACGATGATTTACAGTTCATGAGTGATGGAGTAATCAATCTAGACTTTAGGCATAATGAGCGCACACTCTGTATCTCTAAGTTTCGAGGGAGTGACTTTCAAGATGGCCATCATGCAATCCGCTTAACTAGTACGGGAATGCAGCTCTTCCCTCGGTTAATGCTCCAAGATTATGGACAAGATTTTAATACTGAAGTAGTTTCCTCTGGCATCCCCGAAATCGATGAGTTGCTGCACGGTGGGATTGAGCGCAGCACGATTACTATTATTAGCGGCCCCAGCGGTGTAGGTAAAAGCACATTGGGACTTCAGTTTATGAAAGAGGCCGCCGGACGGGGCGAACATTCGGTGATTTACACCTTTGAAGAAAGAAAAGAAACGCTGCTGCGCCGTGCTGAGGGCATTAACATCGCGGTTAGTGCGATGCAGGAAAAGGGGACACTTTCAGTTGTGCAAGTAGAGCCGCTGTATTATACACCCGATGAATTTGCTAACCTTGTGCGTCAGGAAGTAGAGCAACAAAAGGCGCAGATTGTGATGATCGATAGTGTATCCGGCTATCGGCTGTCGGTGCGCGGCAAAGACTTGATTAGCCACCTTCATGCACTGTGTAAGTACTTGCAAAACATGGGTGTTGCTGTGCTGTTGATCAACGAGATTGAAATGATTACAGGAGATTTTCGAGTTACAGAAATTGGCATTAGCTATTTGGCAGACACAATTATATTTCTGCGCTACTTAGAAATGCAAGGCGAACTGCGGCGAACGATTGGCGTTCTCAAAAAGCGGATGACTGACTTTGAGAAAACCTTGCGCGAATTTGAGATTAGTCGCTACGGACTTAAAGTCGGCAAGCCACTTACACAGCTGCGAGGCGTGTTGACTGGAGTGCCTGAAATGCTTGGGGATGAATTGTGATAGCGTATCTATGTTGATTCAGCCATCAGTGAAAAACCTTGGCGACAGCATTGCCAGTTAGCAAAAGAATGAGCGATGAGTCGAATTTTAATAATTATAGAGCAATCTGAGAATCGCCGCCTGTTGGCAGAGTCGCTGAGTAAATATTACGAGGTTGCGATCGCCGACTCAGTTGTGCAAGCGGGAAAAGCCGTACCACTCTTAGATGAGCCGTTTGATTTATGCATTCTCGACGGCCCGGCACTCGATCGCCTCTGGGAATGGGTGCAAGCCAGAAAACACAAAGAGCAACCCGTTTTTGTGCCCTTTTTACTGATTACAGTCCGCCCGGATGTAAAACTATTGACACGGCATTTGTGGCAAACTATCGATGAGCTAATTACAAAACCGCTGGAAAAGCTAGAGTTGCAAGCACGAGTGGAAATGCTCTTGCGATCGCGCCGACTGTCACTACAGCTTCAGATCGCGCTAGAGCAAGAACGCGAACTCAAAGAACAAAAATCGCGTTTTGTCTCAATTGTTTCCCATGAATTTCGCAACCCATTAAATGTCATTTATGGTTTCATTCGTTTGCTACAACAGCGCGACTTTCCTAAAGAACAGCAATATGAGTTTTTCCAACGCATTCAAGCTGCCGTTAGCCGCATGGTTGCCTTACTCGATGACGTTTTGATCTTAGGAAAATCTGAAGCGGGTAGCCTAGCATCTAATCCCGTTGAACTTGCACTTGAGCCTTTCTGCCGCAAGTTGATCGAAGAAATCAAGTTCAGTACAAACACTAAGCACACTATTGATTTGAAGTGCGAGGACGAATGTTTCATAGTTCATATGGACGAAGCTTTACTGCGGCACGTTTTGACCAATTTATTATCTAATGCCATCAAATACTCCGCACCCGATAGCACCATTCAAGTGCGGCTGCAATGTAAATCAGAAACAGTAATATTTCAAGTGCAGGATGAAGGCATCGGTATTGCTCCAGCAGACCAAGAACGACTGTTTGAATCCTTTTATCGTGCTAGTAACGTCGGTAAAATTCCTGGAACTGGATTAGGGCTGACGATTGTGAAACAGGCAGTTGAGCGGTATGGCGGCACGATCGCGCTCAAGAGCAAAATTAATGTTGGCACAACATTCACCGTCACCCTACCCATCAGCAGCGAAATATCATAAAACAGAGGGGAAAAGGGGAAAGGGGGAAGGTTTGGTATTTTCCCTTTCTCCTTTAACCTTTGACCACAAGAGTGCAAAAAGCACTTTTGCTCATAGGTATAATGTTTTCGCATTGCCAATCTGAGTAAATGATAGCTGCGATCGCTATGAGTTAGACCCGACTAAGAAATCAGATTTACAATTTATTTAAGTATTAATACAGAATATGTCTGCATTGCACTTATTATGGTGGATTGCTATTGAGCAAGTTATGCATTTTTCAGCATAAATAGCTAGCTTTTGTTGCAAAAAATCAACATTATCTAGCGCTCAATTGAAAGTTGCAAAATCAAAATAACCTGCAAAAGATAGGCCAGGGTCATCATGCGTGTAAATACTGAACGGCAGAATGAGTACCCCCGTAAGTTCAGTGAAACGACGATGGTTTAATCATCTGTGACTAAGGAAAATAATGACAGCTTTCAAGGCAATATACGCAACTCCATTTTTTGAAAAAAAGGAGTTACAAAAAAGGAATTTATATGGCAACAACTGAGTCATCTGTACGGGCTGACGGTATAGAGTTATTGCATTTATACCACCAAAATCCCTCTATAAAACTTCGTAATAAACTTGTACAATTACATACTGGATTAGTGCGGAAGATGGCTCATAAATTTAGCCATCAATGTAATGAACCTTATGAAGATTTAGAACAAATCGGTTATTTTGGTTTAATTAGGGCAATTGAGCGCTTCGATCCCAGCCAAGGATATGCTTTTAGTTCCTTTGCCGTGCCATATATTCGCGGTGAGATGCTGCATTTTTTACGCGATCGCAGTACTCTATTAAAAATTCCTCGTCGTTGGCAAGAACTGTACAATGAAGGTCAAAGAATTCGCAAAGAATTAGCAATGACTTTGGGCCGCACTCCCAAAGATTCAGAAATTGCTAATATACTTCGGGTATCTCTGCAAGAATGGCAAGAAACTAAGTTAGCGGCTCAAAATCGTATGCCTTTGAGTTTAGATGCTACCGCAGTTCACTATGTTGATTGCCAAATCACTTTAGGTGAAGCGCTTCCTTGTCCTCGTTCTACCGCTCTCCAAATCCAAGAAGAAGAACGCCAACAACTCCAAGGTGCTATTAGTTTACTAGAAGAAAAGCCCCGCATGGCAGTTGAAATGGTCTTTTTGAAAGAACTTTCTCGCAAGGATGCTGCTAAGAATATCGGCACTAGTCCCATGACAGTAACCCGGTATCTGCAAAAGGGAATTCAAGATTTGATGGGTTATTTACAACCACAGGTGATGCCTACGGGGTCTTGATGTGTTTATTAAAAGTAGAAGAGATGAGGGGGATGAGGGAGTAGGGGGAGATGAGGGAGAAGAGTGGATAAAGTTATTAAAGACCACAAGGATTTAGAAGTTTATAAAATGGCTTTTGATGCAGCCATGAAGATTTTTGAACTATCAAAAAGTTTCCAATAGATGAGCGTTACTCACTAACCGATCAAATTCGTAGGTCTGACGCTCGAAGACTCGCTAACGCTTCGCTATCACGTTCAGTATGTGCTAATTTTGCCGGAGGATGGCGTAAAAGAAGATATCAAGCCGCTTTCGTTGCTAAATTGAATGATTGTGAGGCAGAATCAGCGGAAACTCAAACTTGGATAGAGTTTGCTGTGAAGTGCAACTACATCGATATTGAAATAGGTCGAGAACTCTACGGTACATACAACCAAATTCTCAGCGGCCTAGTACATATAATTAACAACCCATCACATTGGCTGCTAATTAAACATTAATCCCCCTCATCCCCTTCATCCTCACTATACTCAACGAGATTTTAGATCGGCGATCGCACCTCTAGTCATGGCAGCAATGGTTTTATCGGACGCTTTTGGCAAATGATAATACTTGCCTCCTGCTGTTTGCGATAATTCCTTGGCAAAGCCAGTGGAAACAAATTTACTTTCTGTGTCAATTACCAATAGTTGCATTCCCAAAGCTCGTAATCTACCAGCAATTTCTAACAATTCTGCTTTGATATCTGGCTTTTCTCCTGGTTCTAGCTGTTCGCCTAAAGAACGCGCTAAAGGAATATTACCCCGCCCATCGGTTATCGCTACAATCACCACTTGCCCAATATCACCACTCATTTGGGCATTTAGTCCGACGCGTACAGCTTGCGTTAAACCATGTGCTAGCGGCGAACCTCCACCACAGGGCAACCTCTCCAAACGATTACGTGCTAAGGCAATGGAACGTGTTGGGGGCAATAATACCTCCGCGTGTTCTCCCCGAAAGGGAATCAAAGCTACTTGGTCGCGGTTTTGATAAGCTTCGGTCAAAAGTTGCATGACTGCACCTTTAGCGGACTGCATCCGGTTGAGGGCCATTGAGCCAGAAGCATCTACCACAAATACTACCAACGCCCCAGCTTTACGTACCAAACGTTTCGAGCGGATATCACCCTGCTCGACAATCACTTTGCGCTCTGGATGTCTCTCTCGCCGTGCTTTTTGATACGGGGCAGCGGCTCTGAGGGTGGCATCTACAGCAATGCGCCGCACTTTCCCTTTGGGCAACATCGGCTTAATGTAGCGTCCTCGGTCTTCAGAAAAGATGACACTACGGCTACCAGATTTGCCCTGTCGTTTGGCCATTTGAGCAAAATAAAGCACGCTGTCATCAAGAATTACCCCTTCCGGGTCGAAGATGAATTCTTCGGGGATACTCGGTGGTTCTTGCTGTTCTTGCTGTTCTTGTTCTTCTTGTTCCTCCTCCTGTTCTTGTTCTTCTTGTTCCTCTTGATTTTCAGGTGGGGGAGGTGGTGGCGGTGGTGGCGGTGGTTGTTCTGGTGGCGGTGTCTGCACGATTGTTGCTCGTGGGACAATTACTAATTCCACAGCACGGCGTAAATCTTCGGCATTGACTGTTGTCCGTCCCTCCAAAGCCGCAGCCGCTTTCGCAACTCGCACAGCAAATAACTCAGCGCGATGTCCTTGGACTCCACCGCGAATTGCCTCATTGACTAAGTAAGCAATTTGGTCGTGGGTGATGGTTACTTCTTTAAGCCATTCCCGTGCCAAAATGATTTGAGTTTTGAGCGCGTCTAAATCTTCATGGTACTGCTGGAGAAATTCTTGGGGAGATTTAGAGTAAGCGATTGCAACCTCTACTGCTGCTACTCTTTGATCTAAGCCGAGTACGCCATCAGCCGAAAGTGCGATCGCAATTCTATCTAGTAAATGCTCTCGCAGTGCTCCTTCTTCTGGGTTATAGGTGGCAATAAACAGCGGTTTGCAAGGATGCTGAAAACTAATTCCTTCCCGCTCAATTTGGTTGCGTCCTTCAGATAATACTGTTAGCAGTTGATTTGAGATTTGGTCGTCTAATAAATTAATTTCATCCACATACAAAACGCCTCGGTTAGCTGTGGCGAGTAATCCAGGCTGAAAAATGGTATCACCTTGTTGTACCGATTTTTCTACATCCACAGAACCTAGGAGTCGGTCTTCTGTCACACCCAGAGGAATTTGTACGAAAGGTGCAGGGATGATGTCGGTGGGGACATCTTGAATATCTTTATCTGCGTACTCTGCTAAAAGTAAATCGTCCCAGTCTTCTGGGTGGCTGGGGTCGCAGTTGCTAATCGAGCCTTTCACCACTTCAATGGGCGGTATGAGGGCGTGGATAGCACGAGCCATCACAGATTTTGCCGTACCGCGACGACCTGCGATCGCAACTCCTCCCAAACCCGGATCGACGGCTGCTAATAGCAAGGCTAATTTAATTGCTTCTTGACCGACTACGGCTGTTAAGGGAAAGGCAGCGATCGTCGGGTTAATGGTAGGCGCAGGCATTGTTCGTCAAATAGCTAGTCTCGGCTTTTAGCATATCAATTTCTGGCACATTTAAAATAAGTGTTATGCCAATAAAGGCGTTACGTTTTCTTTAGGGAGCAAGATGATGAGTATGATTCAGGCTAAACGCTTCACACTAGCTGAATACCACAGACTCATAGAATTGGGCTTTTTCCATGAGGATGACCGTATTGAATTAATTAATGGAGAATTAATTGAAAGGGTATCGAGAGGTACGGCGCATGAAACTTGTCTGAGGAATTTATGGAAGCAACTACCAAAACTTATAGGAGATAAGGCTACTTTGCAATCTCAAGCTCCAATAGCTTTGCCACCTAATAGCGAACCCGAACCTGATTTCGCTATTGTTAAAAACCGAGATGATAATTATCTTACCGGTCATCCTGAACCTGCTGATATTTTACTAGTAATAGAAATATCTGATTCTTCTTTAGATTACGACCAAGATGTAAAAATACCACTTTATGCTAAAGCAGGTATTTATGATTATTGGATATTTAATTTATTTGATAACCATTTGGAATGGTATGGCGAAGCTTATCAGGACGATCGAGGTAAATATGGGTATCTCAATAAGCGGATTATTTTGCCCCATCAAATCATATCTTTGCCTAGCTTTCCTGATTTAATTGTCAGTTTAAATAAGGTATTTCCACCCAGATTTAATTATTAAACTTTACTATGACAATTCACATTCACCAATAGTGTTTAAAATTGACGATCGATTAGTTTGACTGTAAATCAGATTCATTATGGCTTATAGTGATTTTAAGCTTGTTGAAATTATTGATTCTTTTGGTTTAGTTATCCACGAGTCATCGAGACTATTTGCAACTGTACAAGAACAAGAATGTAGTGCGTTATTATCTACTATTCTTAGCGAAAATGTGGATTTAGCAGTAGCAATCAGTTCCGAAAAAGCTCGAAGCGAGATGATTATCAGTCCAATATTGTTAGAAATAAGGCGAAAATTTAATTATGAAATCAGTCTTTTTTCTGGAGTAGATTTTACCGTTGATAGCCAACGAGGACTCAATGGTTTTTGTGATTTTATTTTAAGTCTTTCCTCAGAGCAATTGCTTGTACGCAGTCCGGTGGTTGTTTTAGTCGAAAGTAAAAATGAGAATTTGCGCTCTGGTTTAGCACAATGCATTGCGGAAATGGTAGCTGCCCAGTTTTTTAACGAGAGAAATGGAAATCAAATTAAAGCTATATATGGTGCTGTTACTATTGGTACTATCTGGCAATTTCTCAAATTAGAAGATAATGTAGTTTCGATTGATTTGAGCGAATATTACATTAAGGATATTAAGAAGATTCTCGGTATTTTGTATAGTGCGATCGCCCAAAATAAGCCATAAATAATCGTCTTAATCAAGGAAGGATATGACTTGATTACAGTTCAGTTAAGGCTAAAATTAAAGCTACTGACGTAGGTTGGGTTGAGGTACGAAACCTAATATGAACAAGACTTTATTGGGTTTTGCTGTTGCTCAATCCAATCTACTATTCTCTTAACTGACCGTATTGAATCCTAGGCGTTGCTAATTGAAAATATGAATCAGGCGATCGCTACAATCTGATAAGCGCATGAGGTCAAGACCTGCACTGAGCCATACTTAAGATAATATATCACTAATCGAATAGAGAGTTTAAGCATTTCTCCCGACTTAGAATAACTCATCAATAAATTGATAAAAGTAAATTTTAACCAGTACCCATTGACATGACTACAATTGCATGTGCTATATTTTCGTCAATGCAGCAAAAGATTCATCATCCAAAAGCATAAAGCTGAGGTTGGTGGTCGCATATGTGGCAGTTTTTAACTTCTAAGTGAACGTGTAATCAACCAGTTAAGTAGCTGGTGATTTAAGTATCTAGTTAACTAATTAAATCAAAGTTTAGTTTGTTAGCTGGATACTTATGTTTCTAACTACTTACCTAGTTTATTACACGCTCACCTAGAAGTTAGAAACTGCCGGATGTGCGACTTCTAATCTACATTTGGTACAACTAGCTTATAGAGCTAGTGGTTGTGCTAAGTATAAGTATTGTTATAAAGATTTCCAGTTAGGATTTCTGTTACATAACACTAACTTGATGCTAAATACTTGATGTTCCAATGCTGTTACAAATAACAAGCAAAAGGAAACTATAGCTCATGAATCCTAGACAGAAACGCAATAAAAAGCAAAAACTTCTTGATTTCTATGGTTCTGAATGTTGGTGGTGTAGGCAAAATCTACTAACAGAATATTTGACAATCGATCACCTTGTACCAAAAAGTCATGGTGGTTCTGATTCATTTGAAAACTTACGACTTTCTTGTTTACCATGCAATAATTCTCGTGGAAATAGTCTTTATCCACCTATTTCATGGAGGAAAAATTAACTATTTTTAAAAAATACTTTTGTTTTTTAAAGCTTATCTCATGTAGGGTAAGCATCCTGCCTGCCTCTTTCATTCAATGAAAATTCCAGATTAAAAAAAATAAAATGCACAAACTTCTAATATTTCATGATGAAAAACTTTTACGCCGTGCGCTTACCCATCGTTCTTATGTTCATGAAAATCCCGGCGAAGGCGAACACAATGAACGTTTAGAGTTTCTTGGTGATGCTGTGCTGAATTTTTTAAGCGGCGAATATCTCTACCGTCGTCATCCAGAAAGGGGAGAAGATGAATTAACTCGTCGCCGTTCTGCATTGGTAGACGAGAAGCAGCTAGCAAAATTCGCTGAAGAGGTAGGTTTAGATTTTCGGATGCGACTGGGAAAAGGTGCAATTCGAGATGGAGGCTACCAAAATCCTAATTTACTCAGTAGCACATTTGAAGCCGTCATTGGTGCTTACTATCTCGATAACGATTCAAATATTGAAGCAGTTCGCGCCATTATAGAACCACTGTTCGATTCTGTACCCGAACAAATTGTTGTATTTCGCTCTAATGTAGATTCAAAAAATCGTTTTCAAGAATGGGTGCAACGCAACGTTACCACAAATCCGCCTAAATATGTCACAGTTCAAACTGGCGGTTTATCTCACGCGCCAGAGTTCATAGCGAAAGTATTTGTAGACGACAAAGATTACGGAGAAGGCAAAGGACGCAACAAAAAAGATGCAGAAAAAGCAGCAGCAGAAGATGCGCTAGCTAAGTTGAAAAAACAAGGGTTGATATAAAATTGCTAGTTGTCAGTTGTCAGTTGTCAGTTGTCAGTTGCAAAGATAACTAACAACTGAAAGTCTGAATGCGAAATTATAAAACTTAGACCTGCATTAGCTCATTTCTACTTGCAAAGGTAAGGTGACGATGAAAGTAGAACCAACTCCTATTTGAGAAACTAAGTTGATTTGCCCTTGCAGTAGTTTCACCAAGCGGTAAACTATTGCCAATCCCAAGCCAGTACTATCAGGAAGAGGTGCTCGATCGCTGGAACTAGCACGAAAGTAGGGTTCAAATATCCGGGTTTGGTCTTCGGGTGCAATGCCAATTCCGGTGTCAGAAATTGCGATCGCAAAGTGCCCACTTTTGCCCAATGGTGTCTCTAGAATCATTGCTGTGTTTCCCACAGCAACAGGAAAGGGGTTATCTTTTAGAAAATCCTTTGTCGGCAACATCGGGGCAGTTCTGTCATTTTCTAGCATTTGACACGCTATAGTAATAGTCCCTGAGACAGTGTAGCGAATTGCATTACTTACAAGATTTGTCACAACTTGTTGTAATTGCAGAGAATCTGTGAATACTTGCTCAGGAGCGCGATCGCAATTTACCACAACTTTTAAATTTTTCTTTACAGCCAAAGGCTCTAACATTTCGCACACATTGTCGATCAATTCACTGACATTCGTTGGTGCGGGCTGGAGTGTTATCTGCCCAGCGTCATAACGCGAAATTTCTAGTACATCATTGATTATGCTGAGTAAGTGTCTGCCATTACGTAGTACGCGCTCAATATGTTCTAAATTGACACTATTATTTTGTACCTCAGTTCTCTGCCGTTGTTGGCGTAGAAACAAATCTGAGTAACCAATAATCGAAGTCAGAGGATGTTTCAAGTCGTGGGCTAGTTGCGAAAGATACTCTTGATTAGCACTAACTAAACGAGTCAGTTCTTCATTATGCAGCGTTAATGATACATATAGATGTTGCAAGTCTCGCAAACGCTCATCTACATAACTCTTGAAGCAGCGAGCGATCGCTTCATCGATCGTAGCGTCAATCAAACGCATAGAACGAATTATCCCTGGGGGTGTTCCCTTCAACAAATCTGTTTCTATAGTTTCAAATATGACCGATCGCAGTAGATGATATTCTCTAGCAATCTCTGCTGGGTCGAAACCTTGTTCGGCTCGCAGAACCCCATGCTGTAAGCCCGCAGTAATTATCGACTTTACATCACTATCCTCAGATTTTGAAAGCACCGTTACCATTGCTTTTAAGACATCGGGGATATGATCTCGTATGGCTGTGTAAGATAGATCGTCAGCACTTTCAATCCGCCTATCTTTGCGAACTGCTATCACCCATTTGTATAGGATGATATCAGTTTTTTCAGCCAGTACTAGACTAAAATCCATGATGTTAAATTCTACTAAGAGATAGATGAGAAAATTCTATATGTAATCAGTTTAGCGAGTATAGCGACTCCTTACTAAAATAAGTCATAACTTTCACCTATCAAAAGGAATAGATTTTATTTATCATAGCGCTCGCTGCCACCAAGTCCTTTGCTAGCTTCGTTGACCAGAGATTAATAGATTGGAATGTATAAACTAATGCATATTGGATAAATGCTAATTTAGCAACTAACAGTCTCAATGCTATGTTTTACGCCTTTGTTTAGTTTGCTGTTCAAGGATTTTATTCACAACATAACATTGATGTATAAAATTTATTCATTACAGATAAGCCAAGAGAGCCACTTAATATCGGTATTTAAATAAACAAAATTTATCATAAGGCAGATGTATTTACAGAGCAACAATGTTATTGTTTACAAAGAATAAACATAATGTTCAACGCGTGTTTAGAGTAAGTCAGCCTAATCCAGCGTTTCACAGTGCATAACGCTGGAGCGGAGGAACCATTTAATGGGGCGTATCTTACAGAAAGTTAGAAGTAAAGAGTAGCAAAGATGCAATTATACTCTTACGAGAAGCCGCTCTTACGAGCGTCTAAGCGTCTGTACGAGAGTTACTAATATCGAACTCAGCACTCAGCACTTTCACAAGAAGGGCATCTCTCAGCCCTAGCCCGTCAGCTAACTTCGTAGGCATTGAGAGGAGACTGAAGAGTCGGCATTTTTGTAATGTTCCGATCTCATCAGTGTCCAAGGCTGGTACTGCTCGGATTTTTTGTACCTGCACTTAGTTCTGTTGAGGTGGCAATGGTATTTCAATTAAATTTAGCAGCGATCGCCGCGATCGCTGGAAAGGCAGCTTGGAAAAAAGTAAAACCTGTAATTGTCAGAGATGTTTTTTTACTGCCTGCCCTTGGATTCTTAGGGATTATAGTGCTGTGGTGGGTAGTTGCGCTTGCCAACCATGAATTGATGCCCACCCCACCAGAAGCGTTAGCCGCTAATCTCGACTACATCCTAAATCCCTTTTACCAAAGAGGCCCCGGCAATTTAGGAATTGGCTGGTTGTTGATAGCAAGTCTGCGACGGGTATTGCTGGGTTTTCTCTTAGGTGCGATTGTGGCGATTCCCTTGGGATTTCTGATTGGCATGTCTAAATCAGCAATGCTGGCTCTTAATCCCATCATTCAGATTTTTAAGCCTGTATCCCCCCTAGCTTGGTTGCCAATCTCTTTAGCCATCTTCAATTTGGCAGACCCTTCAGCAATTTTTGTGATTTTCATTACCTCTCTATGGCCGACAATTATTAACACCGCCCTAGGAGTTTCTAGCGTTCCCAAAGATTATTTAGACGTAGCGCGAGTCTTAGAAATGCCCCGTTGGCGACAGATTACAAAAATTATTTGGCCAGCAAGTCTGCCTTATATTTTTACAGGTCTGCGAATTAGTTTAGGGATTGCTTGGCTAGTAATCGTTGCTGTGGAAATGCTCACAGGCGGTATTGGTATCGGCTTTTTTGTTTGGGATGAATGGAGCCGTTTAAATTTAAGTTCGGTTTACTTAGCTGTCTTAGTAATTGGTTTAACTGGGCTAGTTCTTGATTATGCAGTGGGCAAAATTCAAGAATTAGTCACCCGCCGTCCGACAGCTTCTTAACTAGCAAAATTAAGACAGACGCGATGAATCGCGTCTCTACTCATCTTTTTTACAGACGCGATTAATCGCGTCTCTATTCAGCACTCTTTATCGCCACTGGAGCTACAGAAATGGGTGATAACTGGACTCGACGAGACTTTATCAAAGGAATAGGAACAACGACAGCCGGGATGGCACTGTCGTCATGTGCCATCAAAGGGAATACTGGCGCTAAAGGATTGACTGAAGAAGCTTTAGCTGTTGAACCAGTAGTTAAATCCAAAGAACTAGAAAAACCGGATATTACAGTTGGTTATGTTCCCGTTAATGATTGTGCGCCATTTGCGATCGCCTGGAAAAAAGGATTCTTCCATAAATACGGTTTGAACGTCACACTCAACCGCGAGGCTAGTTGGGCAACTTCCCGCGACGGACTAATTTTCGGTCGTTTAGATGCTTCTCCTGTAGTATCCGGTGCAGTTACCAACGCCAGAATTGGTGCGGAAGGCGCGCGCCACGCTCCTTTGTGCGCGGCAATGACCATACACCGCCACGGTAACGCCATGACGATGAACAAAGCCATGTGGGATTCTGGGCTGCGTCCGTGGTACGAGTATCAACAACAATATGGTGATGGTGCATTGGAGGCTTTTGGTAAAGATTTTCGCAGGTACTTTGACAACCAACCCCCAGAAAATAGAGTTTGGGCGGTAGTCTTGAGTTCTGCCATATACGAATACTTCGTCCGTTATGTATCTGCTGCGGCTGGTGTCGATCCATTCAAAGAATTTCGGATTATCATTGTACCGCCTCCCCAAATGGTGACAAACGTGCGGATAGGGGCAATGCAAGCTTACATGGTGGCAGAACCTTGGAACACTAGGGCAATTACAGGTAACGAAGGCATTGGCTTTACCTTCGCCCAAGGTAAGGAAGTTTGGGCAGGACACCCAGATCGATTACTGGGAGTCATGGAATCTTTCATTGAAAAATATCCTAAAACCTACCGTTCCCTAGTCAAGGCTATGATTGAAGCTTGCCAATATTGCAGCAAAGCCGAAAACCGTCAGGAAGTTGCCGAACTAATTACAGATCGTTCTTTTACAGGTGCAAAACCCAAAAAGCCAGGTGCGCCAATTACGAAGTTTACAGGGCCGGCAATTCTTGGTAATTACAACTATGGCGGCTTTGATGGCAAAGACCGCACTATTAAAGCTGCTGACACCACAATTTTCTTTGATATTCCAGACAACGTTCCCAAACAGCCAGGAGAACACTCAACATTTTTATGGAGATCGAGGAGTCTCTGGTTGATGACACAGGCAGCGCGTTGGGGTCAGATTCATAAATTTCCCAAAAATGCCGAAAAACTAGCCGAAAAAGGCTGGAGAACAGATTTATACCGGGAGATAGCAAGTGAAATGGGGATCGAGTGCCCGAAGGATGATTACAAAGTAGAACCTCCAGAAGTATTTATAGATAAGAAAGGTTTCGATCCCAGCAATCCAGTGGGCTATTTAAATAGTTTTGAAATTAGGGCTAATGCTCCCACTCGCTTTTTCATGTCTTAATTATTAAGTTCCAAAATGACTACTGACTAAATTATTTTCGGAGCATTTGATGATGGAATATACCTCATTACCTAGCACTACTCAAAATGAAGTTATGCCCCACACTGGATTTTTAGAAATTGAAAATTTAGTCAAGTCTTATCCAACACCAGATAAAAGTAATTTTGTTGTACTAGATGGTGTTAATCTCTGCATCGGGGAAGATGAATATATTTCTGTAATTGGACACTCTGGTTGCGGAAAATCAACTCTATTAAAGATTATTGGTGGTTTAGAAAAAGCAACTTCTGGCTCAGTGCGCTTAGATGGAAAAGAAATTCGTAAGCCAGGAGCCGAGCGGATGATGGTATTTCAAAATTACGCACTTTTACCTTGGCTAACTGTACGAGAAAATGTCCGTTTAGCTGTAGATGAAGTGCTAAAAAATGCTAACCGTGCCGAAAAAATTAGCATTGTTAACGAACACTTAGCGATGGTAAACTTAACGGCGGCGGCTGAGAAATATCCTGAAGAAATTTCTGGAGGTATGAAACAACGGGTGGGTATTGCCAGAGCCTTAGCAACTCGTCCAAAAATGTTGTTAATGGATGAACCTTTTGGGGCACTAGATGCATTAACTAGGGGCAAATTGCAGCGACAGGTATTAGATATCTGGGAAAACAATCGGCAGGCAGTAATGATGGTTACTCACGATGTAGATGAAGCAATTTATATGTCAGATCGCATCGTATTAATGACTAACGGGCCGGAAGCTACGATTGGGGAAATATTGGAAGTGCCCTTTCCTCATCCACGCGATCGCGCCGCCATGCGAAACTCAAAAGACTACTTTGAACTCCGCAACCATGCTCTCAATTTCCTCGATCGCTACTTTACACAAGACGAATAAATTTAGACTATTATTTCTTTAGTGGGTAGCCTAATTCAAATTCATCAAAAGCAGGATTTGGAACGGAGGAACCAAATTGTGGGGCGCATCTCGCACAGAGCAGCAATTTTAAGAGTGAAAAGTGACTAATCTTTAACTCAGCACTCTTGAGAAAGACACCTTCCAGTCTTAGCCCGTCAGCTAACTCCGTAGGCAATGGAAGGAACCTCCAAAACTTTGGCTGTAATACCAGTTGTTATTGGGGTTTCCTTGCCCTGCTTCTCATTCATCACTCGTTATTCTTGGGGAGAAGTTAAAGCTGTGAAAATCAAGCCAATGTTAGCGCGCCTGCAAAGCGCCATCGGTAGAGACGATTTAATTGAGCAAATGGTATTGCTACCAGAGCCAAAAAAATCTTTTTCTAAAAAAGTTCAAAAAGCAAAATCAGTAAACCTAATCGTTGGTTATGATGCTTCTCCTAACAGTCACACCGCACTAGATATTGCTTTTTGGATTGCTCATCAAACGCGTTTAGCCACCAACAATCAAGTTACAGTACAAGCTGTTTATGTAGTAAAAGACAATCACAATAGTCAACATCCAGATATTTTGAGCTTTGCAAAACGCTTGCCTCAACTAGAATGTCCAGTAAACGATGTATCAAGGTCTATCACACCCGTCTTGACTCAACCAAAATTGCAAGGGATTGCACCATCTCTACAAGAAGCTGATAGAATTCTTTGGCAAGCAAAAAGTCTAGCTGAAGAATGGCAGGGTTCCTTCAAATCTCATTTGCGCTTTGGTGAAATTGCTACAGAACTGAAGAAAGTTGTGGAATCAGAAACCGCCGATATACTATTTCTGGGATGTAAATCTATTAGTCATCCGATTATTCAGATACTAGGTTCTAATTTTCCTTGCGCTGTCGTAGGTATACCTAATTGCATTGACGAATAATCGTAGTGCTTAATTCTAGCGATTTTTCTTTTAATTAAAACACAGCAAAAAAGCTACCTAATATTTAGGTGGCTTTTTTCACCACCATGCAAATAATTTAGTAGATGATACCAATTTGAAAAAAGAATGCAACAGATATCTTGGTAGGGGCGCTATTACGTTCACCCTTACAAACAATTCATGCGTCGCAAAGATTATTGAAATTAGTATGAGCATAAATAAACGCAAATCGAGTGAATATTCAAATAAATAGGAAAAACCCTTAAACTTTTCCTTCTTGATTGAAACGTATTGAATCGGCTTTTGTTGATAAAAATTTATAAAACATTAACTATCTAAATAATAACTTAATATATATTTCTATCTTTAGGGAGTTAAAATCAAATACTGTATTTAAAGATACTTATACTGATTTGAGATTGTCATATCACCAAATTCTGTCTACTGTCACAATTAAAAGCAAAATTAAATTTCAGTCTCCAGAAGGATTAAAAGTATGAACCCACCTGAAGAATATATGAATAATAATTTAGGACAACTCAGGGAAGGGGAGTCAAATCAAGAAATCACCAAACAGTTATCTAGTGACAATAGTATTAGTGAAAGTAACAGCCTAGATAAAGTTAGAGAAATTCTTTTTGGCAGTCAGGTACGAGAAGTTGAAAAAAGATTTGCGCGTCTAGAAGAACGTTTAGTTAAAGAATTTACAGATGTGCGAGATGAGACAAGAAAACGTTTAGATGCTTTGGAAATCTATCTTAAAAAAGAGGTAGATTCTTTAACAGAACGGCTAAAAAATGAGCAAACAGAACGTAATGCTGCTGTGCAAACACTTAGTGAAGAACACAGAAATATAGCCATATCCTTAGAAAAAAAGTTTGCCCAATTTGATGAAAAAACTACCAATAGTCAGCGGGATTTACGCGAGCAGATTCTCAATCAATCTAAAAGCTTACAAGACGATCTCCGGCAAAAGTACGAGGAAATCCTAGCTTTGCTGGAACGGGAAGCGCAAGAACTGCGTAGGGACAAAATAGATAGTTCCAAGCTTGCAGCTCTGTTTACAGACCTAGCTATTCGTCTAAATACGCAAAACAAATCGTGAGTCAGTTGTCAGTTGTCGTAGAGACGCGATTAATCGCGTCTGTACAAGAGTCAGTTGTTTTATTTCTTCTGCTCCCCCTGCTCTCCCTGCTCCTTATCTCCTCATCCCCTGTTGAGAGATTTTAGTAATGAGTGATTCTCTAAATCAAAGACCGAAAGCATCAGCTGAAGTCACAAGCAGCAACAATCAATCTTTTGATCTTTCTTCTAGTAACAAAGATAAACAACTCAGCGATGAACTGAGTACGCTTCGCAGTTTGCTCTTTGGTATTGAGCCAGCCGAACTCAACAAAATTTATGAGCGATTAAACAATCCCCAAATTCAACCGGAAGATATCAGCCGCCTGCTTCCAGAAGCTGTAGTATTGCGGTCAAAGCAAGATAAACAACTGATTGAAGCAATAGTATCGACTGTCGAACAAGCCATTCAAGCTTCTGTAACACAAGACGAAAATGTACTTTCAGAAGCGTTTTTTCCCATAATCGGGCCAGCTACCCGCAAAGCAATTTCCACAGCGCTTGAGGAGATGATGCAATCTCTCAATCAAACCTTGGAACATAGCTTGTCGCCTGAAAGCTTTAAGTGGAGGCTAGAAGCGCGGCGTACAGGGAAATCATTTGCAGAAATAGTCCTGCTACGTACACTACTTTATCGAGTAGAACAAGTATTCCTAATTCATAAAAAAACTGGATTATTGCTGCAACATGTAGTAGTTAACCAAGTAACCACTCAAGATCCGGATTTGGTTTCTGCGATGTTGACGGCTATCCAGGATTTTGCTAGAGACTCGTTTAGCGTAGGAAAAGAAGATGCACTAAAAAGTTTGCGGTTTGGAGAACTCATCATTTGGGTCGAAGAAGGGCCGCAAGCATTACTGGCTAGTAGTATTTGGGGAAACCCTCCCCAAGAGTTAAGGTTAGTTTTTAAAGAAGCGGTAGAAAAAATCCACCTGAAGCTGGGGCCAGAAATTAATGACTTTACAGGAGAGACAGAACCATTTAAAGCTAGCACGCCTTATTTAGAAGCATGTTTGGTAACTCAGTCTAAATCTGCTTCTCCAAAAAATAATTATACTTATGCAGTGGCTTTCTTAAGCACAATAGCGATCGCTTTGGGTATTTGGGGCTTTTTTGCGATTCGAGAACATCTGCGCTGGCAAGCATATCTCCAAAAACTCAGCTCTCAACCAGGTATTGTTGTAATTAATACCAAGCAACGCTATGACAAACATTTCATTTTGGGAATGCGCGATCCGTTAGCGGTAGATCCCAATACGTTGATACAACAAACAAATCTCAATCCGAAAAAAGTTATCGGTCAATGGCTACCATATCTATCTTTGGAACCACAATTGACTGTCAAAAGAGTTCAAAAATTGTTGCAGCCACCCAAAACAGTATCATTACAAATCGATAATAATGGCATTCTTCATGCCACAGGCTCTGCACCTCGTCAATGGATTTTAGAAACACGTAAGACATGGCGATTCATTCCGGGAATAACTCAATTTCAAGATAAAAATCTTGTCGAGCTGGAATTCCTTCAGTTACAGTCCTACAAACAGCAAATTGAAGAAAAAAGGCTATTTTTCTCAAGAGGTTCGACAGATTTTATTAGCGGTGAAACTGGTAAACTACATGTTTTGGTATTATTAATTCAAAAGTTTTTCGCTACTGCCAAATATTTGGGGAAAGATGTCCAAATCCAAATCATCGGACACACTGATATAGAAGGAACAGAACAACAAAATATGCTACTTAGCCAAGCCCGTGCTCAGAAAATCTTATCTTATTTAAAATCTCAAGGAATCAATACTAGTAAATTTAAAGTTTTAGGTATAGGTTCTAGTATACCTTTACAGCTAAAATCGATACCAGAAGCCGAAACAGCTAGCCGGAGAGTATCTTTTGAAGTATTCATAGCTAATATCCCTAATTAAAATTGAGTGGGGGAATGAAGAATAGGAAAAACCTGTATGATTCAGAAAAAAGTTTGTATGGTAGGTGCATTTGCTACAGGTAAAACTAGTTTAGTCGCCCGATTTGTACATAGTATTTTTTCAGAAAAATATTACACAACTGTCGGTGTAAAAATTGATAAAAAAACTATAGATATCCAATCAAATCAATTAAATCTTATTCTTTGGGATATTCATGGAGAAGATGAGTTTCAAAAAGTACGTCTGTCGTATTTACGAGGTGCGTCTGGATATTTATTAGTTATAGATGGTACGCGCAAAAATACCTTAGAAAAAGCTTTAGAATTGCAAACACGAGTAGAAAATACACTGGGGAAAATTCCCTTCATTTTGGTACTCAACAAATGGGATATGACTGATGAATGGGAAATTGAAACAGCAGAAATAGATGCTATTAACCAAAAGGGTTGGACTGCGATTAAAACCAGTGCTAAAAATGGACTAGGTGTAGAAGAAGTTTTTCAAACTCTTGCTAAAAAATTTTTGGATAATTAGATGCTAAATATCCCTCCTCCCGTAATTGACTATATTTTAAATTATCTTTTAGAAGCACGTTCTCTTGCTTATCTATTAGTTAAAAAAGATGGCACTCTTTTGGCTTGGGGCGGTAATTTAGCAGTATATGGAATTACTAATCTTTGCCAAGGGAGGAGCGTAGGCGAGCAAGTTTGTTTCTTGGAAGGGTTATTACCGTTAGACGATATACCGCTATTTCTGCCACTCATTAAAACGGAGTACAATGTTTGTACAGATGTTCATATTTTTCCTTCATATGAGGGAGATTGGGTATTGTTATTGGATAGTACTTGGGATGAAAATCAACTCTCACTCATTCAACAAAATACAAATGATTTCAGTCTAATAAAAGAAAAATTAACTAAAATACAAAATCCTAAATAGAGTCAAAATTAATTGATTTTGGCAGTTGAAAATCATGAATAACTTTATACTATCTGAACTATTCGCTACACTCAATATTTTCATATTAGAGCGACGTAAAGATGGTTTTTTTAGAATTAATGGAACTCCACCAGATTGGGTTGAGCGGTTTTGCGCTCGAAGATTGACATCAGAAATGGATATATTCATACCACAGACAGAGTTCCCTTTTTTAGGAAATTTTCTGATTGATGCAGAAGAATTCTGGCAGAGTAATAGCAGTACCAAGCTGAGTTCGGGTTTGTGGAGTGAAGTAGATTTAACTGGTAAAGAATACCAATTTGAAGCTTATGCAATTTCTATGAATAATAGAGAAATATTATTAATCGAATTGTTAGGCGAAAAGTTTATCCAGAAACAATCTTTAATACAAAAAGCTAGAAATAGTCAGTTAGATTATCAGCATTTACTTAAAGAGACTGAGAGAAAAGATGTATTAATTCATTGCATTATCCACGATATAGCAGGACAATTAAGTGCGATTAATTGCTGTTTAGCTTTGCTAGAATTTGAAAATTTATCAGTTAAAGGAAAAGAATTTTTAGAAATTGGTAGAAAGCAATCTATTCAGCAAGAGATGCTAATAAAAAATATTTTAGATGTATTTTCTAATGAGGTGCGATCGCTTGAGGCTTTCACGGTCGATGTTGAAGATGCACCAAATATTTTAAGTTCCGCGCAAGAGGTAATTGAACTTTCTCAACCGACGTTCATACTTAACAATAAACAGTTACAGCTAACTGCCAATATTAACATAGCAGCAGACTGGAAAGTTGTTGGAGAAAAATCACGTTTGGATAGGCTGATTTTAAATCTTGTAGAAAATGCTTATCGCTACAGTCCTCTGGGTTCTACTGTGACAATTGATTTACAACCAGATGGAGAGTATATTCTCTTGAGTGTGGATGATGAAGGTAGCGGTGTGCCAGCAGAGATAGTCAATACTTTATTTCAAAAGTTTTCTCAAGGCAAACATAAATCAGGTCGAGTTGGGCTAGGTCTTTATTTTTGCCGGATTACAGTTGAACACTGGGGAGGGACGATTGGTTATTTACCACGCCAAGAAGGCGGTTCCAGATTTTGGTTCCGCCTACCTAGACCGATTAGTTGACTTTTGAATTGTTAACTTAGGATTGGTATCCAAGAATGCGTAGTACGTCTCGCAGCACGCTATATCCTGCTAAATCCCACAGTAAGTAGGCTAGAAAGCCAATCATTGCAAAACGACCGTTCCAGATTTCGGATTGGGGAGTCCAGCCAAAAAGAAATTCATTGCGATCGCGATCGTTGTAAGCTTTAGCAACAGATGGTGGATTGGTAGACGGACGAGTTTCACGAGTTTCCATGATTTTTACTCCAGATAGTTGAATTGATTTCTTGCAAAATACTTAATTTGTCTTTGAGGTTAACTAAAGCTGTTTTTGTAGGGCAAGAATTCTTGCGGAATTTGTAAGCTAATAATCATTCAAATTGCATCCTCCGAAGTTTGCTCAACGGGGGGAACCCCCGCACGCAACTTCTCTCCGCGTCTCCCCTTCTCCACGTCTTTGCGTCTTTCTAAGGCAAAGGATTGTGCAACTTAAAGGTAGATTGGCTTACTTCAATGCCTTACTATGTCTGTAAACCTTAGTTACATTCACAACAACATTGAGATTTTTTGGATTTTGCAAGCAGTCTGATATTTAGTAGCCAATCAGATGCAATACGTCACGAACAACGCTATACCCAATTAAATCCCAAAACACATAGGCGATAAAGCCAATCATTGCTAGGCGACCATTCCAGATTTCGGCTTGAGGAGTCCAGCCAAACAAAAAGGCATTGCGGTCTACGCCATTGTATTCTCTAGCAACAGGTGGTAAATCAGTAGATGAACGAGTTTCACGAGTTTCCATGATTTTTACTCCGATAGTATTAGCGATTAATGAGGGCAAGTACATCTCGAAAGACGCTATAACCAGCTAAATCCCAAAGTAAATAAGAGACAAAGCCAATCATTGCAAAACGACCATTCCAGATTTCAGATTGAGGTGTCCAACCAAACAGCAATGCATTGCGATCGCTGCCATTGTATTCTGTAGCAATTGTGGGCAAATCTGTGGAGGAGCGACTTTCCATTTTTTTGTCCTGAACAATTTGTTACTTAACTTTAAGTTAGCTATTCATCAGCAAGATGCTTTCCACCTCTGGGTACAAACTACAGGCACTTCTTGTGGACGATTATCTTAAACTCATTCTTCTAACAAATACGCCTTGAGAGGGTGATAAAAAAGATATTTGTAAATAAATGTAAATACTTGATAAGAGATTGGTGATAAAACTATAATTTAGACAAATCAATTTGCTGCAAGTAAGCAATTGAAACTTAAAAACTGATATCCAATAATTAGTCAAATTGTTCGCTGGAAAATGGCAGCAAATTTGATATTTATACCGTTAGATAATATAAATTCTATCTAACGCTAGATATAATTTTCAAACTTCAGAGAGATGCTTTTAGCGTCTAAATTCCAGGATTCTGAGATTTACACGAGTTAGGTATCGCTAGAGATACAGACATATATACAATACATACACAGTTGCTTCTCATCACGAAATTCTTAATCTCCCAAATTTCAACTTAGAACAAGGAAATACAATGTTTCATAGTACGGAAATCATGCTGGGACTCTACAAGCCACTGTTGTGGCTCGTACAGACCCCAGTAGATACCTCAGGCATTACGCCAGCCCAGGCATCGGTTCTTACTTCCGGGCCGCACTTTTTTGTTGCTTTAATCTCTGGTGTGATTTTAGCTTTTGCTTTCCAATTAGTATTAACTAACCTTTCCGTGGCAGCTGGTATTTCCTACTTGGGTCGTCCATCTGACTCAGATAGTGACGAAGCGGGAAGTTTGGGAGGTACGATTCGCAAAATCGGCACGGCAGTGGGTATCTGGACGTTAGTCACTGTGACGATCGCCTTATTAATTGCTAGTTTCCTAGCAGTAAAATTGAGTTTAGTGATTTTAGACCCCAAGCTAGGAGCAATTTTGGGGTTAGTAATTTGGGGTGCTTACTTTTTACTACTGATGTGGGTGAGTTCCACCACAGTAGGTTCCTTAATCGGCTCGGTAGTCAACACAGCAACTTCTGGCTTTCAAGCGATTATGGGCACAGCAACGGCTGCGCTAGGCGCAAAAGCTGTGAATAGTCAAGTTGTAGCCACAGCCGAAGCCGCCGCCGCCGCCGTGCGTCGGGAATTAGGAAGTGCGATCGACCCTGTGAGTCTGCGGGAGAATGTAGAAGACTATCTAGACAAACTGCGTCCCCCAGAACTGGACATATCCAAAATTCGCGGCGAATTTGAAAAATTACTTAACGACCCGCAATTACAAGCGATCGCCGGCAGTTCAGATTTAGGTAACATCGACCGCCAAAAGTTTATCGATTTAGTTAGCAATCGCACCGACCTTTCTAAGAAAGATGTCGGTCGCATCGCCGATACACTCTACAACGTTTGGCAACAGGTAGTGAGTCAGAAACAACCCACCCAAGACCGCTTGGGTGAATTGATGGATTATCTGAAATCATTGCCACCAGGACAAACTAAAACAGATGAACTCAATGCTAAATTAGATCGGCTAATTGCCGAAACGCGTTCTTCCAAACAAACAACCGAAGAAGCGGCCCCAGGGCCAATTCAACAGACACTACAGCAGGGAATCACCGCTTTAACTGGCATTGTGCTGGGCAGAACAGACTTGTCAGATTTTGATGTAGAAAAGATATTGCGATCGCTTACCACCGCCAGAGACAAAGCAACCGAACAAGCAGATCGGCTTGGTTTGCCCACACCATCGCAACCTTACAGCCCCATCCGTGCTGATATTGAAAACTACCTGCATACAACTTATGCTTGGCAGCTGAGTCCTGAAAGAATTTCCCAAGAATTTCGGGATGTTGTTTACGACCCAGCAGCAGACCCAGGTACAGTGCGAAGGGAACTAAATCGACTTTCCCGCAACGACTTCGTGAGAATCCTCCAAGAACGGGGACTGCTGACTCAAGCACAAATTCAGCGGATTGCCGACCGCTTAGAAGCTGTGCGTCAAGAAGTGCTAGTGACAG
The DNA here is from genome assembly GCF_016056275.1 of Dendronalium phyllosphericum CENA369. GTDB lineage: Bacteria > Cyanobacteriota > Cyanobacteriia > Cyanobacteriales > Nostocaceae > Dendronalium > Dendronalium phyllosphericum. Next base: position 57,443 of record NZ_JAECZA010000001.1, read on the forward strand.
TTACAGCTGCTGAAGAAAGAGACATAGTACAAGACCTGCAACGGCGAGTAGAAAGTTATTTACTCGTTACGCCCAAGACAGAATTAACTAGTGAAGGGATTGAGAAAAATTTCAAACCCCTAATCGCAGATTCAGACGCAGATTACGAAACTTTGTCGCGGCGACTGGCGCAAATTAACCGCGATCAATTGCGGAGAACTTTGTTACAACGCATAGATGTGCAGTCATACGAAGTAGACAGCATTCTAGACGAAATCGAAAAACAGCGCGATCGCGCCTTGGTAGAAGCTAAAGGGCTGGCAGACCAAGCAAAATATCAAGCAGAAACTCTATGGTTGAATGTAGAGTCATATCTGCGTAACACCGGGAAATCGGAATTAAATCCCGATGCCATCCGCGCCGATCTCAAAAGACTGCTGGAAGATCCCCAATCTGGAATTGAGGCAATCAGCGCCCGTTTGTCTCGCTTTGACCGCGATACCTTAGTACAGTTGTTGAGTCAGCGCGAAGATTTGAGCGAAGACCAAGTTAATCAAATTATTAATACTGTTGAAGACTCTTGGCACAGTGTCCGCAACGCACCTCAAGCTTTAGCAGAAAAAGCCAAGGATCGATATGACAGTGTAACTACAACAATTGCTGATTACTTGCGGAATACTGGCAAAGCAGAACTTAACCCAGAAGGAATTCAACGAGACTTTAATCGATTGTTTGAAAACCCGCAAGAAGGAGCCGTAGCCCTGCGCCGTCGCTTATCTCAGGTAGACAGAGATACATTGGTGAAACTGCTGAGTCAACGCGAAGATTTGAGCGAACAGCAAGTCAATGAAGTCATTGACTCAATGCAAACTTCAATTCGCAACTTTGTGCGCGCGCCGCGTCGTCTCGCCACCCGGACGCAACAAAGAGTCCAAAATTTCCAAGCTTATCTGGAAGAATATTTACGCCAAACTGGTAAAGAAGAACTCAACCCAGAAAGCATCAAGCGCGATGTCCAATTGCTGTTGCACGATCCGCGAGTTGGAATTGAGAGTTTTAGCGATCGCTTGTCTCATTTCGACCGTTCGACCATTATTGCCCTGTTGAAAATCCGCGAAGACATGACTGATGAAGAAGCAGCGCGGATTGCCGATAATATGATCTCAGTCAGGGATCAATTTGTCGAACAAGTGCGGAGTATCCAAAGACGGATTCAAGGCGCGATCGATGGGGTTTTTGAGCGTATCCGTTATTATCTCAATTCCTTAGATCGCCCAGAACTCAACTATGATGGAATTAAGCGCGATGTTCGCCAATTGTTCGACGACCCGCAAGCTGGGTTTGATGCCTTGCGCGATCGCTTATCTTCCTTCGATCGCGATACCTTAGTTGCAATTATGAGTTCCCGTGAAGATATTTCCGAAGAAGATGCCAACCGCATCATCGACCAAATCGAACGGGCGCGCAACACAGTATTGCAACGTGCAGAACGCCTACAACAAGAAGCCCAACGCCGCCTAGAAGAAGTGAAGCGCCAAGCACAGCGGCAAGCAGAAGAAACCCGCAAAGCCGCAGCTACGGCAGCTTGGTGGTTGTTTGCTACAGCCGTAGTCTCCGCTATTTTCGCCGCATTAGGAGGAGCGATCGCTGCTGTATCTGGTGTAGGTTGATAAGTTGTCTCCGCTAACTATTCTGGGCCTCCTAAGTATTAGGAGGCTTTTTTGTATAAATGAAACTCTTGCCCGCCCTGATTATGCAAGTTAATGCGAACAGCTTACACACAAGTAATTTAATCAGTTCAAATCGTTTTTTGTAGTTATGCCGTAGGCTAACGTACCACCAGATATTTCTACAATTTCAAGTTTACTTGACTCGAAGAAAGAAATAAAAGTAATAAAAACCTTGATTTTCAACCTATTTACAAATAAATACAGAGTAAAAAGCATTATTTTTACTCTGTCTTCCTCTAGTTTGCTTATTGGGGTATTTGCACCCTAAATTTATGACGCTCTTTGTTTTGTATTTCATAATTTAAGTTAAATTTTATCGGATTTCATCTGTCTTTTGACTGGTTTAAATATCTGAGTTTTTGTAGTAAGACTCTATCTTTTTAAAGTGTATTTTTTCTAGCCAAAATTTCTCATGTAAATAGAAGCATAATTGGAAACATTCAAAGTTATTACGTTGTAGATTTAATCACTCAACAGCACATCTTTTTTGACTTTAAAAAACTCTGTAGTCTCGACAAATTGATACTTTTTTGAAGTATCAATGATAATTTTGGAGGTTTTTATGACTTCTACAAATATTGACCCAGCAAAGCAAATAGTATCAAATTTTCAGAGTCTAGACATAGACGATCGCTTAGTAGGATTAGCAGGAATTTATCCTCAAATAACTGATACAATTACTGGTAATCCAATCGATACATTACCAATAGAAAAAGCTGCGGAACGGGTAGTACAAATTCAACAGATATCCCCGGAAGAACAGCTATTTGCTTTGCGCGATTTACTACCAACACAAAAAACTGACCAAGATGAAGTGATGCTCGATCCAAATTCGATCGAGGCGGCAGTAGAACTTGCTCAAGGCGGAAATTCCTACTAGTGAGTATGGTTCCATGAGTACTGAAGGTAAATTAGCTTTTTGGTACTTATTAGGTGAAAGATTAGAAACCACAATTATTGGTATACCAAGCGACTATGAACCTTCTGAACAAGCAATAGAAGTCTTGAACTCCCTTGAATCATTCAACACTGAGCGATTAGTGTCTTTTCTGAAACAAGTGCTGTAAAACTTTCATCAGATATAAGGTGAGCAATACCCACCTTATATCTAAATGATTATTTAGTTTTATACATTTTTTGCTGGAAAAAATAGATATGAGGTTATCAAACAGAGAATATGCCAGAATTTTATCCTTTAAAATCTAATTTTCACTAGATTAACTCAACTTATAATAATAAATTCCTTCAATTTTGCTAGTTTGAATTTTTCCAACAGAAAACACCTGAAATTCCAAATAAACTTTAGTATTTCTGCAAAAGCTTTATTTTTCTTGACCAGTCCGTTATAGTCAGTACCCAATCCGCAATCTAAAATCTCAAATTTGTATGACTCACGGGCAAGAAACCGCAATTGAAGGTATCTATGAAGTATGTATTGGTATCCCAGATCCAATTGTTGCAATTCAATATTGGGAACAATATGGTTATCGCATCGGCCAAGTAGGTGAATTATCCGCGCAGGCAGCTGATAAATTGTATGGGGTGAATTCATCTTTACGCTCAATTCGCCTTTACCACCAAAATGCCGATCATGGTTTAATTCGGTTAATGATTTGGCAAAACCCGACGAATCAAGGATTGGGGTTAGCATCGATGAAAGTTAAGGGAAATCGTTGGGCAACTACCTTAACCGCTGACGCGCTTAATATTTTAAATCATGTAGAAGATGCGAAAGCTGCTGGTTGGCCTATCAGATACACTATCCCTTACTGGGAAGTTATCTACAACAAAGAGCGCAAAAGCCGTCCTTTCATTGACTCGGCGGTTGGCGTGCGAGAAATGCTATTACTGCAACCCTTGACTCGACAAGTTTTATTTCAAAGGTTTGGCTATACACTGCCGCATTACGGACAAATCGATCGCAATGCTGCTTTGAAAACTAGTCAGTTTACTCACATAGGGATGATTGTCCAAGATGACAGCAAAGAAAGCCTGAAATTCTATGAAGAAGTTTTGGGTTTGCTGCGCGTGCGTGATGATGTTGAGACTAGCTATGAATCTTCACCAGCTGGTCGAGAGCTATTTGACCTCAAACCTGGAGAAAAGTTTATCGTCACAGCCTTTGACGATCCCCGTTCCTCCAAGTCTGACCTGATGGCTGCACGCAGTGGTAGACTTTATATCATCAGATTTCCAGATGCGATCGCATTAGAGTCGCAGTTTGAGGCAGCACAACCAGGTAGCTTGGGTATGTCGCTTTACACATACCGCGTGCGGGGAATAGAAGCTTATAGCAATCGCCTCAAGGCAAGTCCAGCGCAAAACTTGACCGACATCCTAGAAAATGAGTTTGGCGAAAAAAGTTTTTCCTTCATTGCACCGGATGGCTACTTCTGGACTTTGGTAGAAAGTTAACAAGTACAGGAATTAGTAAATTTTTGGCGAACTCAGGGTACTGAGTAGTAACAGCGGCCACGGCATTTGAATGTCGGGTATCAGCCACGAATACTTTCTCAATGAAGGTAATGCAAACGGCAGCAGAAAACGCAACGAGCGTAGGGATACAGGACGATTTCCGTCTCTATCTACTAGTCCGTATTTTTTAGCAAGTTCGGCAACAATCTGGACGCGTCCTGTACGCTTGATCGAATTTTGCTCACAAGCAAGTTTAGCAATGACGCGTCCTGTTAATAAAGGAGTTTCCCAATTGTAGCGATCGCCAAGCCATGAGTTTTTCTGGTCAGTAGCATTTCTTTGTTCTAAATCCAATGCCAAACGGGAAAAGTGTTCTGTACCAACAATACCAGGCCAAACAGAAATAGAAGTGACATTGTGTGGCTTGAGTTCAACAGCCATATCAGCTGCGAGGCGATCGCAAGCTGCTTTTCCAGCACCGTATGCTGTACCAAAAATATAAGACATACCACCCCACGAAGAAAGAGTACAAATCAATCCCTGACGACGCTTAGTCATCATCCGAGCTGCAAAAACACTCGCAACATAGTGACTGCGAAGACCGACGTTATTGCTAGCATCCCACAGGCTCGGTTCGCAATCCCAAAAGGGCCTTCCATAAGCCTCTGTTAATGCTTGAACTCCTGAGTAAGCATTATTAACTAATAGATCCAGCTGTCCATTCTGTTCGTCTTGAATGCGCTCAAAAAGCAAACGCACTTGCTCATCGTTGCTATGGTCTACCTGGACAGGAATGCATACACCCCCAGCTTCCTCAATGGCTAATTGAGTTTCATTCAGACTACCGCCGATGTCATTTGTAGAACTAGAGTTATTGAGACTGCGACCCGTGATATATACCGTCGCGCCAGCCTCGCTCAGACCAATCGCAATTCCTTTACCAAGTCCCCGTGTAGCACCTGTGACCAATGTCACTTTCCCCTCAAGGTGTTTCATTATTACTTGCTCGTTTGCACTTAGGTTATACCGTTAGCCTAACTCCAAGCGTTCGCGATGTTGCCAAATTAAACTAAACCAGTCAAATGTTTTGTCCCTAAATCCGAAAATCCGCAAGTTGAATTTGGAGTTTATAGTAATTAAACTTGAGTGTAAACAATGAAGGATTTTAATCGCAAACAAAACAAATCATTTTCGATAATTTTAGCTACAGTTTGTGGAGCTGCTTCACTACTAACTGGAACATTAGGAACGTCTTCTTTTGCTGTTGCTTCACAATTAATACCTAGCGATCGCCCATCAGCAAATAATCAGATTGCCGCAAATCCATATACTTGTCCTCGGTATGCTGGAGGCGGACTTTTAGAAGCTTATATTGAAACTCCTAATTTTGCTATTTATATTTGCAATAAGCGCGGACAACTTTTCTACACCAGTACTTCTAAATTGAATGGTCGAGGTATCCGGGCTTTACCTGCTTATACAGAAGAAGGGACAGGATATATCGCTAGAAATGGCATATATGAATATGTTGTCAATGGTGCGTCTTTGGAAATTCTGAAAAATGGCCGGGTTTTACAAACAGATCCTGTCATTAAATATGTAAGTAAATCTGCTAATTAATTACAGTACCAAATAAAAGTATGGAATTAGTTAAGTGTGAAAAAAGCTAATTCCATACCTTTGGATAACATATCTTCAGTTGCACAGAATTTAAGCCTGTATTCTAATTCCTAAGTCCTGAATTCTGTTTTGATAAAGGTGTACCTAGCTTCACAAAAACTAAATAGAAGTCTTATACCAATAAATTAAAGTACTTTTTGGTCTAAAATTCCGGATAATACTGCTGAAAGTGAGTCTATGTATAAAAAGAGAACTTCCTTGCATTATGATTAATCAGATTACTGCTTTAGAGTCTTGTTGGCATACTTCTCCACCCTGGGGTAAAGCTATGCCTCCACTAACAGTTCAAATACTCGAAAAAGTCTTCTTGTCAAGCTCTGACTTGTCAGGTTATTGCTCTGGGGTTCAGTGGGAAGGGCAAGAGTGGGTTTATGCAATTGTTTGCCTTGGTGAAACACTCTACTTACCTGCTAGAGAGTTTTGCGCCACAAATATACTAGAAGACATTACTATTCCCATTCCAGCTTTTGAATTGGGAGATGTCGTAGAAGTTGATTTTAGCGAAAAGCCTTCACGGCGGATTATTCAAGGTATTTTTAGCCTCAAAAGTAACTGGCTTTATGCTGTAGAGTGGCGATCGCCTATTTTGGAAGAAACAGCATCGACTCAAAGCAGGATGATATGGCTTGCTGATGTTGATTTGGTCAGAATAGAGGCATAACCACCGTCAAGATGTTGCTGACGACAAATAATCTATCACTGAATAATAAAAAAGGAAAAAACCGTGAAACACTGTGTGCCACGGCTTTTGATGTGGTGTGAGGAGCTTAACTAAATATCATCATAAAGCAACTGACTGGTGAGCGCACCCCTGTAACAATTTTGGTAACAGAATTTTTCCACGTTCTTTAGCAAGGTGTAATAAATCACTGTACGGTAACGGAATGTGCTTTTAAGTTAGCCTTCTGGAGATTTGGACAACGCCAGTGATTATGAGCGAATACTTTTTTATCTGCCAATGATTTTAGTGTAGATTGGTCATCATCGTGCGCTCAACTCTGGAGGGTATAACTTTAATAGTTACTGGCGCAATGCTTGGGTAAAAATGAACTTTGCATGGGAACGAATGAAACCAGAAAGGTATCAATGGTAACTTGAAAAGCCCGCAAACTAATTACTAAATAAGTTCTTTATTTTATCTACGCTTGCAAAATAAAAACCGTGGTAATTTTGAGGATTCCACGGCTTTTTGGTGTGGTGTGAGGAGACTTAATCTCATCTCATCATAAACCCATCTCAGGATTAGTAATGTCAACCGAACAGATTTTGTAACAAAATTGTTTTTTGATGACATAAATATGTTTTTTCAAGGTCAATCAAAATGCAAAAACGATTGACTCTATACTAAAGCGCCACCACAGCTGGAACCAGATCCAGCGGTACAACCATAGCAATAAGCAGCAGTTTGTACTTCATTAATTAAATCTAAACTGCCAGCTTCTAGCAATTTTGCCACTGTCAAGGTTTCACCATTGTGAGCTTTTGCAGGCAGATTCATCATTTGGTTAAAATCGCAATCATATATATTGCCTAAATAGTCAATTGAAAGCTCATCCCGACACATTAAATGTTCAACTGTATTGTGATTGAAATGTGATTCTAAAAACTGCAAATAACCTGCATACAGTTTTTTTCGTTCTAAATACATTTTAGTTCTGCCAACTGGCACATTAGTAATTGTGAAGAGATTGTTAAATACAATGTCAAAATGTTCTTGTAAGAACATTTTATAATCTTGTTGCAGATTAGTCTGTTCGGGAGCTAAGGAAAATTTTTCGCTTGTAGGCAACTGCGGATTATAAACTAAATCTAAGATTAAATTTCTCTCTTTACCATAGCCCAGTTGATTAAGCCATTGTAAAGCCTTGATTGAACTGTCAAAAACACCATTACCGCGCATTCTATCGACATTATCTGCTAAGTAACAAGGCAGCGAAGCAACAACTCTTACATGATTTTGGGCAAAATATTCTGGCAGATCGCCAAATCCATTTTCAAAATAAATAGTCAAATTAGACCGGACAATTACTTGTTTACCTGTCACTCTTGCCGCTTCTACTAATGGTTTAAATCCATAATTCATTTCTGGCGCGCCACCAGTTAAATCTACAATTTGAATTTGGGGCAATCTGTGAATTAATTCAATCAATTGTTCGCAAATTTCTGGAGAAAGTTCTTCTGTACGTTTTGGCCCCGCTTCCACATGGCAGTGCGTACAAGCAAGATTGCAACGCTTACCTAAATTTATTTGTAAAACCGCGATATTTCTTTTCGTTAAAGGTGCGTTTAATTTGGATTTAAAAGGTGTAATTGCTGTATTTAGCATAGATTTTTATTATCCTTGATAATTAAAATTAGCGGGCAATTATATTCAAGTAAAAGCTTCGTTCATCCTTGTAATAATCTATATGTTATTCCACTAACAATTGTGGCAGTGGGTAAAGTAAAAATCCAGGAAATTAGAATTTGATAAAAAATACCTAAGTTGACTTTTTTACCCATTAGTCCCACACCAAAAATAGAACTTACAGAAACTATACTGGTAGACACAGGCAGCCCAAATTGAGTAGCAGCGATCGTTAGGATTCCAGTTACTATATTGGCAGATAAGCCTTGAGTATGATTCATGGAAGTGATTTTTTCACTCATGGTTTCGGCAATTTTTTGGGAGTTGAGTAAACCCCCAAGAGCTATGGCCATTGCTACCGTAATCATTCCTCCTTGAATTGAAAAATAATCAATAATTGAAATGAGCGAGACAATTTTGGGAGTGTCATTCAAGCCTCTAGTAAAACAGATGATGCCAGAACTGATAAAATGACAAGCATCGAGAGTTTTCTGGTTTGATTGTAGGTTCCATTTCTCACTAAGATACTCAAATAAGCTATAAATTCCGATTCCTAAAGCTATAGCAATAACTGGACTGAGTAATAAAGGTAAAACAAACAAATTTCCCAAAGCAGCAAAATTAACTTGCAGTCCCTTTGCTACTAATCCAGCGCCAAGTATTGCACCTGTTAAACAATGAGTTGTGGAAATGGGAAATCCAGTCAGGGCAGCGACTAGCACAGTCAAACCAGATGCGATCGCCACGGCAATATGAAACTCTGGGGCATTAGCGATCGCATCTGGTAGTATTCCTTTTCCAGAAAAGTTTTTTACTAGGGCGCTAGCAAATATAATTGAAGCTACTGCACCAGCAAAAGTTGTAATAGTTGCCCACAAAATTGCTGTTTGATAGCTGGTTGTTCGGCTACCAAACAGTGTTGCTACCCCTTTAAAGTTGTCGTTTGCCCCATTTGAGTAAGCTAAAAAAAGCGTAGACAGAAATAGACTAATTAAAAACATTTGGGGGTTTCTTAAAGTTAACAGCAACCACCGCCACTATAGTACCAAGTCGAATCAGTAATAATTATTTCCGCTGGCTTCAAAGCTGCAAGTTTAGTAGCAGTTTTATCGCAGACTGCTGCGGGGATACCGCGCTGAAGCAAATGCCCTGCTGAATCATCAAAAAAAGATTCTAAACCAGCATAAATGGCTGTCTTACCAGTGAATATACAAGCACCATCTTCTGGAATAGCAACTTTGAAACAGACAGAATCGAGACTTTCTAAAAGTAGATTATCTTGGAGATTATATGTTGTAGAATCTAGCAAACGATAAGGACGACGAGCGCGGACTTCTATTTGACCAAAGCCAGCATTGATGATACGTTCGGTATACTCTTCATAGGTGAGTGCGCCTGATAAACACATAGCTCGTAGACGCTCATCTTGTTGCAGGTGTTGGGGAATTGGACGAGTAGCAATAGGATCGCTCATCTGCAAACGTCCACCTGGTTTTAATACCCGAAACGCTTCTTTTAAAGCACGAGTTAAATCTTCTGGTTCAAATATATTAAAGAGACAGTTCTGTGCCACAATATCAACGGCAGCATCAGCCACAGGCAAGTTAAAAGCATCACCCTCTTTGATTTCCACAAAGCTAGTGTCAAACCAAGGGTTTTCTGTAGCAGCAAGTTCCAAGTTGCGTGTGGCGGCTTCTCGCATTGCTGCAACTGGTTCAATCGCAATTACACCACCAGCACGGCGGGAAAAATAAGCAAATTGTAATGCTTCCAAACCACCACCAACACCAACATATAGCACCGTAGGTTGATTTGAGAGTTCGGTAGGGTGAATAGTTGTACCACAGCCATAGTTCATTTCCTGCATTGCCAAAGGAATTCGCAATCCTGGTAGTTGCAGGGGTGTACTTTGAACGCAACAAAGCCCCACTTGTGGCGTTTGGGTAACTTCTTGGTAGAATTGTGCTGCTGTTTCTAGATAAGTCATTACAGTTTTGATTTAACGTGTTTTCGTATAGAGTCTACCTTGTGCATCCTAATATAACTAACTGTCACAGTGTAGAGGTATAATATCAATTCCCTCTTTCACGGTTATAAATTACTCTCCTCTATTTGCTTGTTGTTCGCTATTAGCAAGCTGAGAATAAAGTATAGGGACGTAAGGGGAAAATTTATTCTTACCCCATACCCCATACTCCTACACCTCGAATTTAGTAAATCTGGAAGCCTTATACCAATTCTCTATGAAGATGCGCTCAATTATTTGAGGACTGAGTACAAGAAATTAAAAATGTAGACCCGCGACTTCTCAAAGGGTATCGCGTACTGCTTTATAGAAGCCGCAGGTTAGGGTAAAAATGAGAGATGGAGAGAGTTTAGCAACGCTTCACAAAGAAAAGCGGCGTTGCTGAATAAGGGGATGATTGAGGCTGACGCGGGGACGCGGGGACGCGGAGACACGGAGAAGCGGAGATTATGGTTGATGTAAATTCCAAAATCATCCCGCAATTATGCAACGCCAGAAAAGCTATTACGTAAAGATCGTAAGTTTATTGTTTTGTTTGCAATTGGGCCTGGACTCTGGCTAATAATTCCTCAATGCTGAAGGGTTTTACTACATAATCATTAGCACCAGCGTCTAAGCTTGCAAGGCGATCGCTCGCTTCATCTTTAGGAGTTAATAAAATTATCGGCACTTTATTGCCCGTACTTCGCAGGCGGTGACAAATTTCCAAGCCCGATAAGTTAGGTAACATCCAATCCAAAATGACTAAATCTAGATGCCACTCCCGTGCTGCGGTGAGTGCAGTTAATCCATCGTAGGCGATGCTGACTTGATAGCCTTGATAACTCAGTTCTAATTCGAGAAATTTCGCTAATTTGACTTCATCTTCTACTAATAAGATGTGCGTCATGATGATGTTAATGATTTCAGCAGAGTATGGCAAACAACACAAACTAATAATGATTGATACCAAATTGGCATAGTATTCTTTGAGATTGCTGGAATGGCCTTTTAGTAAAAACTTTTTAATCCAAAATTGGTATTAGAGAGTCATGAACTACTCAATAGCCAGACATCTAATTAGTTCTACGTTAGCTTAGTATAGATTTGAGTAGGTGACAACCGTAAGTCTGTAATTACCGATACTACTACAGCAAGTAGTCATTCAATTTTAGCAATAGGCTGTAATATCTTCACCACAATCATCTGCAAGATAACAAAGTGCTTTAAAACGCAGAGTCACCACTTGCTCGTAGAGGGGATTTAATTTACACATTGGGGGAATGTGAAATAGCTTACGACCAAACAGCTTGATGTCTCGTTCAAAAGGACATTGGGCTGGGATGGCTTTGCACAAGAGATGGGCTAGTTTGGAATTATGAATTTCTATTGTTTCTAACCACTCGCGGACTGGGTGCAGTAAGTCGTTGTGTAATCGGATTTGAGTAAAGCTTGTCATGATTGCTCACCTTGAGAATTTCAAATTTGACTGATTTGATTAGGTTTGAACCTCTGTATATAGATAGGATCAGGTTCTATGATTTTATGCAACGATGCTGATTTTTTAGTTTTTGATGCACCTATTGGTGTAGTTCCCTCTTTTTAGGAACACACTTAATTACACATTCCAGACCTTGTATTCCAGATAATTTGTCCAACTATCGCATAGCTGTTATGCCAAACGCTAGGCTAGATATTATCGGACTGCAAAGCTGCAATTACTAGTAGCTATAGTTAACTAACTTCTTGGAGGCGCAGCTACAATCTCCTTAATAGAAGCGCCAAGCTTCGGAGCATGGTCTGCGAAAACTAATGACGGATAATTTTCTCAGTAATAAAAAACAAATTTTTGATATCTGGGCCCCAAGCTATGATTGGCTCTTTCCCTCAGTAATTTACCGCACTATCCACAAACGGTTGCTAGAATACGTCGAATTACCAGAGCGAGCAAATGTACTCGATTTAGGCTGTGGTACTGGTCGTCTACTTGAGCGCCTTGCTACTCAATTTCCCGATTTGCGTGGTACTGGGTTAGACCTTTCTCCTAATATGTTGCGCTTGGCAAGACTGAGTAATTGCCACCATCCGCGTTTAATTTTTCTTGAAGGTAAAGCTGAGTCTTTGCCTTTTGGTGAGGGTCAGTTTGATGCTGTTTTCAACACTATCAGCTTCTTGCACTATCTAGAACCGAAACAAGTGCTAAGTGAGGTAGCGCGAGTACTTTCTCCTGGTGGACGCTTTTACTTGGTTGACATGACTACTACAACAGAAGTATTTCCTCAATTGCTACAAATTTCTCCCTTGGGAATTAGACTCTACAGCCCAAATCAACGCGAACTTCTCGGCTCTGCTGCTGGGCTATTGTGTTTGAGTCACCAATATTTATTAGGGCCTGTTTTGCTAACAATTTTTGCTAAACCTTTGTTAGATACCTAGTTTTAATGAACTAAAAATCTCCCGCATTTTATCTGTCGGGAGTGTCAACTCGATACTGCATGAAGATTACAGGAACTTTAATTAGTCTTTTGGCTAATTGAGAGAATCCAAATTTACGTTGAAGCGACGCTGGCAAGTCTTCATAAGATATAGTTACAAAACCAAAGCGGCTATAAAACTGGGCCAGCCGTTGACCTAAACATTCCAGATACAGTGGTTGAGTAGCTGTATCAATTAGATGCTGTGTGAGAAAACTACCTAAACCGCGACCTCTCCAAGCTGATTTAACAACTAAACTGCCAAGTTCTTGCGCTCCTGAGAAATTACGTAGTTGTCCGCAAGCTACCAAATCTCCATCGCACTCGATCGCACAAAACTGCTGCCAACGTAATTGAGTTGGTTCAAGTTTGGCTGATAATACCAACAATCGAATCAACCACTTATCCGCAGACGTTGCCCTACGGAGGACACATCCAGATGGTAACGACTTTTGCAACACCGTTCTAAATCACACCTTACTTTTCACCGTCGATTGTAGAGCCGGATTAAGTATATTTGATAAATTGCTTTACTGCAATTCTAACCTTTACTAAATCTCTTGCATTAGCCAATAATAGCAATTCACTGAAACATATTTCTACCAAAATTTTCGACTCTTTCAAATTTTTATCTGAATTGCACACAAATAATCTAGTTTACTGATGAAATTCGAGCAAGCGACAAACCGCAGAATTATGGGGCGAGATTCATTGTTCTAAAAACTGCTTCTTTTATTTCATCTCTTATTTGCAGTTTATTAAAATTCGTCTGAGTTAAGAGATATTGCGAATTTAGTTCATATCCTTACGTTAGCTATTAGTCTTCTATCTAAAAGCTAATTACCATACTAATAAATCTAAATCTGAGATAAATTCACTTTAGGTCTGGTGATGACTTGATTGAGTCGTAAATAAGACTTCCGATAGATATAACAACTATCCAAAATTGAATTTTAGATAGATGAAATTGCACTTCCTGTCTGATTAATATAAGACTGAGATCAAATGATAGGAGTTTAAAAATTATGGCTGAAGAACAAAAAAAGCCTATTAATCAAGAAACCCCCGGTGCTTCCGGTGGCTATCAAACCCCCATCGAGGAAGATATTCGCAAGACTGGTGATGCTGCAAAAAGCGATGCTAAAAAAACTGCTACACCAGAAGCACCTGGAGAAGATGATGTAGCAGGCAGTCCTAACCAAGGAACCGAGTCGCGTTAGTCGATTTGAACTGTCATAAGTTGCGATCGTTTTATCAAGTCTTATTTTATAGACCTGATTTAGTAATTTAGGAAATTTTGAGTGGGTAATTGCGCTTTTAATCGTAATTACCCATTGTTTGTTATTGGTGGTCTAGTTTATCTTCTACGAAACCACCGGAAAATATTTAGTTCGCCGCGCATTCTTTTTAGTTCTTGGCGGTGGCTTTCTGCTGTTATATAATACCAATCACAATGACGCTGAAACTCTGAGCGCGTCTGAACTTCTTGGTAGAACTGGTGGGTTGTTTGGTAAGCAGCAAAACTTTCTTCAACCTGAGGTTGAGGTGATGGAATAATATAAGGTAAATTTTTAGACATAATTTTAATTGAGTTAGGAGTTAGGAAATTAACGTACCTCATAACTCCTAACTTGACTAAAGCCAACCGCGCAAGCGATATACAAAACTACCAACGTATTCTTTTAAAGCGTTAGTAAATAGCTGTAAGTTATTGCTATCAGGTAATAAATTTAGTATAGCGGCTTTGGGAGTGCTGCTGAGTTCTTGGAGATCGCTCTGACTCACGAGAAAGTCAGTAGGGGCAGGAATAACATCAATACCTTGACGTTGGAAAATTTTCAGCGATCGCGGCATATGCATGGCGGAAGTCACCAACAATACTTGACGAATCCCACGAGTCTCTACAATTTTCTTGACATTTACGGCATTTTCGTAAGTATTCAATGAATCAGGGTCTTGCACAAGTGCTTCTGATGGTACGCCAATAGAAGTGAGGATTTGAGCCATATCTGCTGACTCTGGTGCGCCGCTACCGCGCCAATCAATACGACCTCCACTGAGAATGACAAGCGGGGCTTTTTTTTGGCGATATAGTTGAGCAGCATAAATCACGCGATCGCCCGATTCGCTCAAATCGACGGTCGGTCTTGGGAAAGAAGCTGATTTAGTTGCACCACCTAAAACTACAATTGCTTCGGCATTGGGTATTTGAGCAGCAGGAAGATTTTGCCATTCCAGCGATCGCACTAATGATTTTGCAACCCAAGCATTACTGCAAACAAGTAATGAAATTAACGCTAGTGCGATCGCTGCTGCTGCAATCCGCGGTCGTTTCCATAATGTTATTAGTGCCACTATTAAACTCACGCTGGCTAATCCCAGCGGATAAAAAAATAGTGGTAGCAACTTGGAGAGATATAAAAACATGGTGGGGACTGAGGACTGGGGATTAGGGACTGGGGATTAGGGATTAGGAATGATTGAAACAATTTATTGAATATATAGCAAGCGAATTAAAGGTTAGGACATCTTGAAAGCGTGGATGTTAGGAATAGTAATGTTTTACCTCCTGCCATACAGTATTTCTCAAGGAAGTGAAGTACAAGGGTTTTGCAAAGCCTTACACCCTTACAAGAATTTGCATTTACCAAGTTGGAATCTGCCATATCTCTTACCAAGTCCCCAGTCCCCAGTCCCTAATCCCGATATCTTCTCCAAAACTGAAGATTGACTCCAGAAGGACGACGGAAACGGCGGACGGGTCTTCTTTTTTGTTGTTTGGTGACTCTATTGCTAGGTCGTTCGCTATCCGCTTCTACCGCCTCAGTGGGTAGCCGAGTTTGAGTTTCTTCCTTGCTTCCCCACCAAGCAATAATCCATCCTCCCCCCATAGCACCTATTCCACCTAGCAAAATACTCATGGGCGCAGAATATCCTATAGACACAAAGCCTAGCAAGAAAAATAACCAATATTTTAGTGCGGCATCAACACCATCAGAGGAAGCTACAGTTGGGGCTTGGGGACTATTTTTACTTGCATTTGTCATCCAGCCTAAAGTGAAACCACCCAAAATCCCTAGAAAGATACTTAGAGATAATGGAGAACCTGTCAGCGACAATATAAGTATTAAAAATGCCCCAAATATTAGTTGAGAAAAGAAGCTGGGAGAGATAGTTAACAAGTCATTGTTTTTGGGTGCCATAAGTTCACTACTAATAAATTAAAAATTTGAAATTAAAAATTAAAAATTTCTTGGTATTTTTAATTTTTAATTTTGCAAGCTATTGGCGAATTATTTGTGTTAATTGTGCTTGTTGTGATTGAGTTGTGTCCCAAATCTGAACGTAGGATTTTTCTGTATCGCTAAAGGGTTCGGATTGCTTTATTTGCGATTCCAATAAATTGACGGTAGCATCAGCAATATCATTCGTGCGGTTGATAAGACGCTCTTGTAGAACTTCTAAGGGGGCTGTGCAGTAGATAATTTTAAGAGGAATTTGGTGTTTTTCGGCTTGGGCGATCGCTTCTTGACGTAGTGGTTGTTGGTCGTACTTAGCATCTAAAATTACTGAGAATCCTTGACTAGCTAGTATAATTCCCAAATTTAGCAACCGTGCATAAGTTTTCTGGGTCATCTCAGGTGTATATAAGTCATCCCCACCGCGTTCCTTCAGGGCAATTCCGCCTAAATGCTTCCTGACTGCATCTGAGCGAATGTGAATGGCATTCAATTGTCGAGCTAAATATTTTGCCGTTGTACTCTTCCCAGAACCAGATAATCCCGACATCAAAATCAGTTGTCCTTGCTTGGGTTGAGTATATTCCCAAGCTTGTTTGTAATAGTTAGCCGCTGTTTTCGTTGCCTCTTCCTTTACTGTCTGAGGTACACTCGCATCGTCTAACAAAAATGAAGTCACTTTTGCCCGCACATAAGCCTGACGGCTTAAATACAGAGGCAGTACCTGTAAACCTTCCCAATCTCCAGTTTGCTCTATATAGGCATTCAAAAAGGCATTACCCAAATCTTTACGCTGCCGCGCTTCCAAATCCATCACCGCGAATGCCACATCGTACATCACATCAACAAAGCGAAACGGCTCGTTAAATTCAATGCAATCAAACAGCATGATTTTGTCATGCCATAAAGCAATATTTTTTAGATGTAAATCACCGTGACATTCACGAATGTAGCGATTTTGAATTCTGCTGACAAATAATTCTGGGCGTTCTGCAAAAAATTTATCTGTATATTGCTTTGTTTCGGCGAACTGTGCCTGCGTCTGGGGGCTGCCGATATACTTCTGGGTTTGCTCGTAATTCTCATCAAAAGCAGCTCGTACTTGCAGTACTTCACCAAAACTGCTAATGTAATCATTCGTCTGTGCTTGAGCGTGGTATTGAGCTACTACCCCTCCCAGTTCCTCTAGTTGTGTTTCATCTAGTTTACCTTGTTCAAAAAGTGTGCTAAACAGCAACTCTTGAGGAAACTGGCACATCTTCAGCACGTACTCTACAGGCTCGCTAGTTTCACCTAAATGGTATTGCTCGCCTACCAAAGTCACAGGTAAAACTTCTAAATACAGCTCGCCTGCTGCCCGTTGATTTAGACGCAATTCTTCATGACAAAAATGCTGTCGTTTCTCTAAGGTAGAGAAGTCTAAAAAACCAAAATTCACTGGTTTTTTCAGCTTATAGGCATAATCTCCAGTTAGTAGCACATAAGAAATATGGGTTTGAATTAATTCAATCGGTTCTGTCACGGCATGAGGATAAAATCCAGGCTGCAACATCTGCTCGATTAAAGGTGGGAGGATTGCTTCTGTCATCTCTTTCTTTTGCGCTTTCTACGCCTGGTGCAATTCAAATACAAAAAAACCAGGAGTTTCCCCCTGGTCTCATCAAAAATTATTACATACTTTACGTATTTTCAGAGACTGTTTCACCTGCTGCCTCAGCTTCAGCCTCCTCCTCAGCAGCAGCACTGATTTGCGGCTGCGAAACACTGACTACGACTTGCTCTGCTTCACCTAAAGCTGTTACGCCTTCAGGCAAGACTAGCTCGTGAATACGCAAGCTGTCTCCAATTTGCATGTTAGAAACATCAATTTCAATTACCTCTGGAATATTCTCAGGGGCACAACTTACTTGCAATTCAGTAACTACAGTGTCTAAAAAACCACCTTCTTGTTTAACACCAATAGCATTTCCCACAAAACGCAGTCGTACTTCTACATTTGTATCGCCGTGACCCGCAACTGCAAAAAAGCTGAGGTGGTAGGGTGTACCTTTTGCTGGATGAACCTGAAGTTCTCGCAGCAAGGCTTTGCCCCGCCAAGGTGCATCAGTAACGTTTAAATCAATCAAGGTATTGTTAACTGAAGCTTTTTTAAGTAACTGCTCAACAGTTTTGGCATTAATAACCAGAGAAATTGACTCTGTACCCTTATGACCGTATAAATTGGCGGGTATTTCTCCAGAACGGCGCAAAGCTTTTGGCTTGCTACCTTCTGGTCGCTTTTGACATTCGACTGTGAGAGGCATAGAAGTTGTTAGTTGTCAGTTGTTAGTTGTTAGGAGCACTTAGCACTCAGAAACTCACTACGCACTCAATAGAGAGGCGGGTGTGCCGTCAGCGTGCAATAAAGCGCGTTTGGGGCCGTGAATGGGGTCTTCTACAATTATGGTTTGATCGCGGCTTGCTCCTAAAGAGACGATCGCGATCGGGACTGCCATTAATTCTGCTAAGAATTTTAGATAGTCCAGTGCTTGCTGTGGCAAGTCTTCTAGGGTGCGGCAATGAGTTGTTGATACACCCCATCCCGGTAAGGTCTTGTAGATGGGACGACACCGGGCAAATTGACGGGAACTAGTGGGGAAGTTTTCAGAGCGTTCGCCATCTATTTCATAAGCGACACAAACTTTGATTTCCTTTAATTCATCGAGGACATCCAGTTTGGTAATCGCCATACAGTCCATACCGTTAATCCGAACGGCATAGCGACCAATGACAGCATCAAACCAGCCGCAGCGACGCTTACGCCCGGTGGTTGTGCCGAATTCTGCACCGCGATCGCACAATAATTCTCCGATTTCTCCATCCAATTCGGTGGGGAAAGGCCCTTCTCCTACTCGCGTTGTGTACGCTTTCGATACGCCAATTACTCGGTCAATCATTGTCGGTCCTACCCCCGTACCAACGCAAGCGCCCCCAGCTACGGGGTTTGAGGAGGTGACATAGGGATAAGTTCCGTGATCTAGGTCGAGGAGCGTTCCTTGCGCTCCTTCAAACAAAATATTGCGCCGCCGCTGAATGGCATCGTATATTTTTAGTGAGGTGTCAACCACGTAAGGTCGCAAGCGATCGGCATACCCCAAATACTGCTTAATCACCTCTTGAGGGTCTAAAGGCGGCAAGTTATAAAGCTTTTCTAAAATAACGTTCTTATAATTAATCGTCCATTCTAATTTGTCGTGCAGCGCTTCCGAGTCCATCAAGTCTAAAACCCTGATGCCCGTACGCTCTGATTTGTCTGCATAGGTGGGGCCTATACCTCGACCAGTAGTGCCGATTTTATGAGTTCCCCGTCGTTCTTCCGATGCCTGGTCAATCAACCGATGGTAAGGCATGGTTATATGGGCTGTCTCAGAAATCAGCAGATTCTTAGTAGAAATGTTTAATTTCTCTAACTGGTCGAGTTCTGTTATTAAAACCTGTGGATCGATGACTGTCCCACAGCCGATAATACACTCAGTATCTGGATACAAAATACCAGAGGGAATCAAGTGTAGCTTAAAAGTCTGACCTTTCACTACAATCGTGTGCCCAGCATTGACACCCCCTTGGTAACGTACCACAACATCTGCGGAGCGGCTGAGTAAGTCAGTTATTTTACCTTTCCCTTCATCGCCCCACTGGGAGCCTATCACAATGACGTTAGCCAAGCGTTTATTTTATAGAGGTAAAGTTTCCACGAAGAACCATTATCAACATATTCTGCTGATAATGTCAAGATAAATGTAAAAGTATGACACAAATTTATATGTTCAGTAGTGAAAAGAGCAGGGGAGCAGGGGAACCAGGGGGGCATGATAACTGGGGGAGATGAGGGGGATGAGGAGGATGAGGGAGACAAGAAATAATAATTACTTCTGCCTTTTGCCTTTTGCCTCCTGCCTTTTGCCTCCTGCCTTTTGCCTCCTGCCTCCTGCCTTCTGACAACTGACTCTTGGAAAGACTTGGGTTAATCGCGTCTCTACGACAACTGACAAATTAAGGTACATCCAACCCTTTAATCTAGTCACCATGACATATTCCAGCAGCCTCAGTGATGCAGAGTGGGAAATTGCTGAAGCTCTGTTGCACCAAGTATTACCTCGGAAGAAACGGACACGACCCTTGCAGTTGTAAAAATGTCACATAGTCAGCCCGAATTGGTTCGATACTCAATTCAGTTTTCAGGACTTTGACGACAGTTTGGGGCGTTCCTAAAACCCAACTGGCAAAGGTATCGGGATGTTTTTCAGAAAGTAGTTTGCACAGGTTATCGAAGGACATTGATGATAGACAAGAATTTTACGAGGCATTGTTATTCTTTCGTGGGGAGTGGTTTAAAAAGCGATCGCTTTCTCAATATGAAGTTACCAATAACAAAATAATGAACTTGCTAACCCTCATAAATCTCTAACGGTAAATTATCTGGGTCTTTAAAGAAAGTAAATTTCTTACCTGTAATTTCATCAAGTCTGATATTTTCTGTTTCTACACCGTGGAAGTTCAACAGGACTTACGCACAAGATTTATTTTATGCATCCTCAACTAATTTTCTCATGATTTGAATAATATTTGACACAGCCGATTACTGTTACTAATTTCAGCAATGGCCTATAGGTCAGCCATTTTATATAGTACATAAATACTATAAAATAGCGATCGCGCTGTGCCAGTTGCGTAAGTCCTGTTAATGTGTAAAGTTGATACAGCAAATAGCTACAAATATTATGTTGTTATATATGCAAAATTTCCAATTATAGTAACTGCAAGCAAGATTACGCCAGTAAATCAGGATTTTCGAGTTAACATTATGGAGCAAAGTCAGCAACCACAGCGCCGTGCCGCCGATTTGGAGTTTCAGGAATCTCTCGATCAATTAGAGGATATCCTACATGAAAATTCGACAGAAGATGAAGAGACACCAAAGTTACACGCTGGTAGTACCAGTGAAGTCGAAATTAGTGAAGATTTGTCAGATATTGATTTAGCGGCTTTTGAGGACGCAGTTGCTGATATTGAACAATATTTAGAAGACAGAACAAAATAAAAGTGCTGAGTTAGGAGACGCGATTAACCCAAGTCTTTCCAAGAGTTAGTTGTCAGTAGTTTTGAGTGCTGAGTGCTGAGTGGGGAGTTGCGTATTTTCTTCTGCTCCTCTGCTCCTCTGCTCCCCTGCTCCCCTACTCCCCTACTCCCCTGCTTTACATGCTCCCTTGTCTCTGTCTCCCTCATCTCCCCCTGCTCCCCTTACTCCCCCTGCCTCTTCTGCCGCTGTGCTTCATATAACATTAAAGCAGCTGCGATCGCCACATTTAAAGACTCTACTCCTGGACTAAGGGGAATTTTCACTTGTTTGTCTGCTATCTTGGCTAAATCTGCTGATAAACCAGCACCTTCATTTCCCAGTAAAATCAAACTGGGTTTTCGCCAGTCTACTTCCCAATAAGTTAAAGTTGCACTGGGTAAGGTTGCCACTATCTGCATTCCTGACTGCTGGCAAAGTTGTACTGTCGCTTTTAAATCTTCACTAATTGCCGTTGTCAAGCGGAACCACTGCCCAGCGGAAGCACGTAAAACTTTCGGATTATCTAAATCTACACTATCACCGCTCAACCACAACCCCGATGCACCAGCGGCGGCAGCAGTGCGGATTATTGTACCTAGGTTTCCCGGATCTTGTACAGTTTCTAAAGCCAGCACTGTACCGATAAACGGCACTTGAGTTTGAAGTTCGCCGCGTTTTGCTGTGGCAACTACACCATCAGGTTGTACTGTAGTAGCGATCGCGCTTAATACTTCCTCACTGACAATTTCTGCCCGTTCGCTGCGGCTACAAGCTGTTTCCCACAGTGAAGGATGAGTAGTTTGCCATTGGGGAGTACAACACACTGTAATTAGTGGGTAATTAACTGCACAAGCTTCCTCTAATAGATGCGTCCCTTCCAATAAAAACAGCTTTTGTTTATGCCGCTCTTTAGTAGAGTGCAGCTTGCGGATTTCCTTTATTAGAGGATTTTGTAAACTAGTCAACATTTTAGAGTGCTGAGTCATGAGTTCTGAGTCCTGAGTCTTATCTCTACTTAGAACTCAGCACTTTTTACTTTGATGCGGAACCCGGGACTTGAACCCGGAAGCCTTGCGGCACTAGAACCTGAATCTAGCGCGTCTGCCAATTCCGCCAGTTCCGCTGGCATCGATTATCGACAATTTACTATTATTGCTTAATTATGGATATTTGTCAAGGACGATCGCTAACACAATTGTATAGATATTATGAAGGGAAAATTGGGAATCATTAATAATGGTTGAGTTTACCTGAACCCAATTCCCAATACTGAAAGAAGATAATCGTGTTTTCACTGAGTATTTTGTGTTGCCAAAGGAGTATACTCAAAAATTCTCATGAGGAATTTTGAAATGTCTATAATCCTTGCCCCAGATTGTTTTCGGTCTTAAATGTCTGTCCAAAAAATTTTTCTTGTCGCAAGATGTAACGTCAAAATTGTAGACAAACCGATTCTTTACTGTAGAATCAAAACCAACTTTAACCTATAGAATATGTATTTTTTTTGGAGGTAGACTTATTAATCCTTCTAGCAGCTTACCAGATGCCAAACTTGCTCCGGAAGTAGACTCCTCAGTCTTGCAAATATGGGGTGGGCATCCTCTGCGAGGTCATGTAAAAATTAGCGGGGCCAAAAATTCAGCATTGGTGATTATGGCTGGAGCCTTGCTGTGTTCAGGAGATTGTCGTATCCGCAATGTTCCTTTATTAGCAGATGTGGAGCGGATGGCTCAGGTATTGTCAGCTTTAGGTGTTCGCCTTACGCGACAAGGTGACATTCTAGATATTAATGCTAGTGAAATTACAACTTCAAAAGCTCCTTACGAACTAGTTACCCAATTACGGGCAAGTTTTTTTGCCATTGGCTCAATTCTGGCACGGCTAGGAGTGGCACAAATGCCGTTACCAGGTGGTTGTGCAATTGGAGCTAGACCAGTCGATCTGCATGTCCGAGGACTGCAAGCGATGGGAGCTGAAGTGCAGATTGAACATGGTATCTGTAATGCCTATGTTCCAGGTAGCAATAAAAGATTGAAAGGAGCCAAAATTTACCTGGACACCCCCAGCGTGGGAGCGACAGAAACATTGATGATGGCTGCTACCCTAGCCGATGGCGAAACAATCATCGAAAACGCTGCACGGGAACCAGAAGTAGTCGATTTGGCAAATTTCTGTAACGCTATGGGAGCCAAGATTCAAGGTGCAGGCTCTAGTACAATTACTATTGTTGGCGTTCCTAAGTTGCATTCCGTTGATTACAGCATTATTCCCGATCGCATTGAGACAGGAACATTTTTAGTTGCTGGAGCCATTACCCGTTCAGAACTTACTTTGTCACCAGTACAACCAGACCATTTGATTCCAGTAATTGCCAAGCTGCGAGAAATTGGAGTCACAATTATTGAGGAAGCGCCTGACTGCTTACGCATTCTGCCAGCAGACATTCTGAGGGCAACGGATATTGAGACTTTGCCCCATCCAGGCTTTCCCACAGATATGCAAGCGCCGTTCATGGCTTTGCTAACATTGGCTGAAGGTGACAGCCTGATTAATGAATCTGTGTTTGAAAATCGCTTGCGTCATGCCTCCGAGTTGAATCGCTTAGGAGCTGATATTCGCGTCAAAGGCAATACTGCTTTTGTTCGCGGAGTACCAATGTTATCTGGTGCACCAGTATTAGGTACGGATTTGCGAGCATCAGCAGCTCTGGTCTTAGCAGGACTAGCAGCCGAAGGAAAAACCACAATTCAGGGCTTACATCACCTCGATCGGGGCTACGATCGCCTTGATATGAAATTGCAGCAATTAGGAGCTAAAATCCTGCGTGTGGGCGAAGTCCCAACAGATGCAGAAGTTACTTCTACTGCAACTAATCCCCCAGCATCGATTTCGAGCTAGTAGTTCTTATCAACTATGTAGGGCAGGAGTTAGGAGTTAGTTGTCAGTTGTCAGTTGTCAGTTGTCAGTTGTCAGTTGTTTTATCTTCCCCTACTCCCTGCTCCCTGCTCCCCAACTATCACACCCTACTTCTCGTTATACTAACTGTGGGAAGCTGTTGATATTTCGTTTTTCCAGCTTACTTGCTACACCATGTCTTTCTTCAAAACCCCGCTAGTTGGTTTAAAAGCTGACTCATTTCGTCATCCGTTAGACTTAGAAGCAACTAAATCTCTCAAACAGATACCAGGTTTAGACTTGATGGTGCGGAATTGGCTCGGGCCAATGGCAGAGCAGGTTTTTTATGTGGAAAATATTGCCTCCAGTGTTTTGGTGGGTGAAAACCAGCTGCCTGATTTACATAAATTGTTGTTAGAAGCCTGCAAAACTTTAGATATAGAGCCTCCTCAATTGTATGTCCGGCAACATCCGGCCCCGAATGCCTACACTTTTGCTATGCGAGGTAAGCAACCTTTTGTTGTGTTGCACACCTCTTTAATTGATATCTTGACACCAGAGGAAATCCAGGCAGTCGTTGCCCACGAATTGGGACATCTCAAGTGCGACCACAGCGTTTATTTAACGCCTGTGAATTTATTAGTCTTGGCCGCAGCAATTGTACCCAATGTCGGAGCTTTTATTGCCCAAGCCATACAAGCACAACTATTAGAATGGGTACGCTGTGCTGAGTTTACTTGCGATCGCGCCGCATTACTAGCAACCCAAAATCCTAAAGTTGTCATGTCAGTATTGATGAAGCTGGCTGGTGGTTCCCCAACTCTAGCCCCGCAACTTAACCTCGATGCCTTTGTTGCTCAAGCTCGTGCTTACGACGATATCAGTAAGACGGAACTCGGCGAAATGGTGAAAGCAGCCCGTACAGCTCAATTAAGTCATCCAGTACCAGTATTACGAGCGCGAGAAATTGACCGTTGGGCAAGCAGTACAGAATATCAAACTCTGTTGCAAAGTCATGGTTTAAAGCATAACAGTGAAGCTGCATCCAAAGGCGGATGGCGCAACTGGTAAATCCAACAGAACACAACCTGTTGTCATAGCTTGAACTAAAGAATAAATATGAGTGAGTTAGACCGGATTGAGAAACTAATTGAATCCAATGCTAGAGCAATTCAGGCATTGACAGATCAAGCCAGTGTTATTTTACCCAGACTCGATGAAATGCAGCGACAAATATCTAATATGCAGCGACAGATAATAGATAATGTCAGACGAATCGATGACAATACAGCCGATATTAGAGAGTTAACACTTGAAAATCAGAGAATTTTAAAATACTTGGAATCCCTAAGTAAATAAAGTGGTTTACCAATTGGTGATTGCAATTGTCTAGTAACAGTGTATTGTTGTGCGATCGCGTCACTCTAAAGGAATTTATGATAACTCTGGTCGGATAAAATCATACGTCCTTGGTTAATCTCCCAATCACTACCATGACAGATGTATCAAATAACGATCGCTTCCATCCAATTAACTTATTTGAATACGAACGGCTAGCAAAACAGCATCTATCGCAGATGGCGTTTGATTACTATAGCAGTGGTGCTTGGGATGAAATCACACTGCAAGATAATTGGGCTGCTTTTGAGCGAATTAAACTGCGACCTCGGATGCTAGTGGATGTAAGCGATCGCAACTTGAGTACTTCTATTTTAGGACAACCTCTGCAACTACCCCTGCTCATTGCACCGATGGCTTTCCAATGTTTGGCTCATCCAGTTGGAGAAGTTGCCACAGCACTAGCTGCGGCATCAGCAGGAGTGGGTATGGTGTTGAGTACATTAGCTACTAAGAGTATAGAAGATGTAGCAACTGTAGGACAAGAACAAAATGCCTTGCAATGGTTTCAGCTTTACATCCATAAAGACCGAGGCTTGACTCGTGCTTTAGTAGAAAGGGCTTACACAGCAGGCTACAAAGCGCTTTGTCTAACAGTAGATGCTCCAATACTGGGACAACGGGAACGAGATCGGCGTAATGAATTTGCCTTGCCGCCAGGAATGCATCCGGCTAATCTTGCAACTATCTCAGGTCTAAATGTTTACCATCAACAGGGGGAATCTGGGCTATTTACCTATTTTGCCGAGCAACTCAACGCATCAGTAACTTGGCGCGACTTGGAATGGTTGCAATCTATCTGCCCATTACCTTTGGTACTTAAAGGAATTTTACGGGAAGATGATGCTATTCGGGCTGTAGAGTATGGAGCCAAAGCAATTATTGTTTCCAATCATGGTGGCAGACAACTTGATAGTGCGATCGCCTCCTTAGATGCTCTTGCTGAGATCGTAGCAGCAGTCGGTAGTACCGCAGAAGTGCTATTAGATGGAGGTATCCGACGGGGCACAGATATTCTCAAAGCTCTAGCAATAGGAGCAAAAGCAGTGCTCGTCGGACGACCTATTTTGTGGGGACTGGCCGTAGGAGGACAAGCTGGTGTATCTCACATTATATCGCTGTTGCAAAATGAGTTAGATGTAGCAATGGCTCTCAGCGGCTGTCCTAATATACAGGATATTGACTATAGTTTAGTTAAGTCAGTCAATCTCTAAAAGAACATAAACAACTAGCTTGAGAGTAAAGTTAGTGTGGGAATTCAACTACCACAATTGAATCATGCACTGTAAGTTTATTCAAGCATAGCTTTTTACTGATACAAATAGTCTTATTTATCAGATAAATCAAGAAATAGTTGAAATACCCAACTATGTACTATTAAATACAACACAATATGCATGAACTAAATTTGGTTGTCTCAGAGTTTAGCTGACTTCAAGCAAAAAATCTCCATATCATCGGAGAAATTTCTATATAACATCTAGGAATTTATGTCAATAATTAGCTATGGATTTTGCAAAAGTTGAAAATTCAGGATTATTTATGAATGCTTGTTACAAATCCACTAGATAAGGTATGATAGTTAAGTTGCATGAGAAGGGCGGGTGGCGAAACTGGTAGACGCACCACACTCAAAATGTGGCGACCTTGCGGTCATAGGAGTTCGATTCTCCTCCTGCCCACTTAAAAAATACTGAAATAACACTTTCTGCTGAACTATTTGTCAAGCACAACCTGTAGATTTGTGGTTATCATATTACACGGTTGCCTAAAGACTTTGTTGGGCAAGACAATGACAACCCCTGAGTCAAAAGTTCTGGGCTTACACAAATTATATGAATTTTTGGCGTTTTGATGGCTTGATAAATTAAGATTATTATTAATTTTTGCATAACCCTTTAGTTATGTCTGTCTTTAGATAGATGAAATATATTGTGAGATTTTACATGTAGTTTTATACATAAGATTTACCTCTAAAAAGCTAAAAACTTTTATGCAACTTAATTTTTGCTTTAAGGGTAATTGCTATTAATAATATGTATTATATATCTCTATTTAGTTATAAGCTAGAGAAATAAATTTAGTAATTTATATGTAATAAATAAAAACTAGTTATAATTTAAAGAATCAAATAAAGAGCGTAAATTTTTCTAGAAACATTGTCATAATGTAAGAATTAAATAAGGTTAGTAAGATGCAGCTCATAAATTTAAAAACAAAACCGGAAATGAAATTTTTTCTTTATGAAGTGGTGAAACCTCCAATAAAGATTCGGTTTTTTGGAAATGGTCGTTTCTGTCCAGTTTGCCAGAGCAATGAGCAATGTACAAAATTTTAAATCAGCACCCATTCCTGTACCACAAGCGATGTGTCCAGTTTGTCGCTCAGTGATGCGGCATCGACTAATGTGGATATTCTTTGAAAGGTGTACTAATCTTTTCGATTCAAGTAAGAAAAAAATGCTGCACGTTGCGCCAGAATATTGTTTTCAAAGGCGCTTGAGTCGAATTCCAAATGTAGACTATTTGACTGCTGATATTTCTATGCCTTCAGCTATGGTGAAGATGGACATCACAGATATTCAATATCCAGATAATACTTTTGACGTAATTTATTGTAGTCATGTCCTCGAACACGTTTTAGATGATAGAAAGGCAATGCGTGAGTTTCATAGAGTCCTAACCGATAAAGGTTGGGCTGTTTTACAGGTGCCAATTGAAAGGGCTGAAACTACATATGAAGACCCATCTATTACAGATCCAGCCGAACGACAAAAAGCATTTGGTCATCTGGATCATGTTAGATGCTACAGTGCTAAAGATTATGAGCAACGTCTTATTGATGCAGGGTTTCGTGTAAAACGTATCAAGCCCCTTGAATTTACAAACATAGAGGAAATAGAAAAGATGAGGATTTCAAAAAATGAAGATATTTTCTTGTGCACTAAGTCATAAAAGCTGATTCGCAAACAAAAGCTTAATATTTCGTTCGCTTGAGC
This sequence comes from Dendronalium phyllosphericum CENA369, assembly GCF_016056275.1. Lineage (GTDB taxonomy): Bacteria > Cyanobacteriota > Cyanobacteriia > Cyanobacteriales > Nostocaceae > Dendronalium > Dendronalium phyllosphericum. The sequence goes on from NZ_JAECZA010000001.1 coordinate 85,701, forward strand.
CGTAAGACGAATCAATGAGTCATGATTATATCTCAAGTCATTTGCTTCAAGTCGGTAAAGCTGCCTAAAGCACTAGCTCCTTTTTTTGTGGTCTTCACTGAGCAAGAATCTGCGATCGCCACAGTAGACTTTTCGTAAGGCTCTAAATTTTGTCACAGTTGATGACACACTTTGTTGTGAATTTTCTGCCAAGTGCTTTTGCGTTGCCATTTCGCAAAGCATCCATACACTGTTGTATAAGAAGGAGATCGTGAAGGCAACATTACCCACTGACACCCAGTACGTTGCACGCAGAATATAGCTAGGACTTACATACAGTACATAATTACTACACGAAAGTCAGGTATTTCAGCCATGTTTAGCACTTAGCGATGTCTACGACGGGCTACGCCTACGCAAATATGCCAATAAATCAAAGTTATGTAAAGCCCAGAAACGACTAAATATCGTTATCAATATTATGGTTAATTTGTATAGCTCGTAATTGCTGATAGTATTGATAATTTATTGTCAATCTACTTCTATAGAATGCCCAAATCATGTGGAAGTAGGTAGGAGAGGCTGGAGAATAAATTATTCAGCATCACTTAAATCGCTTGGGTAAAAGGGAGTAGGGAGTAGGGATTGGGGAGTAGGGAAACTAAGCCGCCCCCTTCGGGGCGGGGTTTCAACCTATCTTGTGCAATACAAGGATTTTTCGCGCCACTTGCGGGCGAGGCTTTAACCTTTTTCGGGGCTAATTTCTTCCCCTACTCCCTACTCCCTACTCCCCACTCCCGCCCCGAAGGGGAGGTAAAGATAAATGTTATGCAAAAGATTAAAAGAAGACAGCAAGCTACAAAATAATATCAGTAGTCAACATAGGGAAGACAAACATATCTTGCTATTTTTTTAGCATTTCTGCTAAAAATCACAGCACATATACTCTAGATTAAAAGTTATATAGATGACACTTTTGCAATTATAAAAAAATATCTTACTACTAAAAAATACTATTTTCCATAAAATCCTTTATTATTCATTCATATATAAAGGAAAAATTAGCAAATTAGCTCTTTAAGATTGCACCAGAATACAATATGACTTTGCCGAATCAAGTATTTTCGCATAAGTATATTTAATGCAAATGTAATGCTAGCGTGAATAAATCAGAAATAAATTATGAAGTAAATATGAACTTTGCTATAAAAAGTGTAACAACTGTTAGTTAAGCCAGTAAACTAATATACGGTTACAGATAATCCTAGTATTTTCAGGGAAGTACAAAAATTACCAAATTAAATATTACAAGTGTTCAAGCCTAGACACGCTATCAGTAACAAAAAATTCCAAACTCATACTTATTGATTTTTCTAGGTGCGAAAAATTCCCTAAATAATGGATTCTTATCTTTGACACAAGGGGTGATTTATGGTAGGAGGAATGTTTCTGCCTACTCAAAAGGTACTTGATTTTCCTATTACGGCTTTGCGCTTTGCCGATCAGATACAAACAATCTTGAAATGGGCGATCGCTAGAGAGAGTAAAACTGTATGTGTAGCCAATGTACACATGCTCATGGAGGCTCACTGGAATTCGGAGTTTGCAAGCGTGTTAAAAAGCGCAGATATAGTCACTCCTGATGGTATGCCTTTAGTTTGGATGATGCGGCAAATGGGAGCGCGTTACCAAGATCGGGTAGCAGGTATGGACATCTTCCTAGCATTGTGTCAGCAAGCTCAAGTGCAAAATATTAGTGTTTTCTGTGTAGGTTCGCAAAACGAAATTCTTTCTAGAATGAGAAAAAAGCTAGAGCAAGAATTTCCGAGGCTGAAAATAGCAGCGATGGAACCTTTACCTTTCCGTCCCCTGACTGAGACTGAAGACCAAGCTTTGATTAATAAAATTAACTCCAGTGGTGCTGGCGTGGTACTTGTATCTTTAGGATGTCCAAAACAAGAAAATTGGATGGCACAGCATAAAGGTAAAGTTCAAGCAGTCATGATTGGATTGGGTGGAGTTTTTCCAGTTTATGCAGGTATTCAAAAGCGCGCCCCAAGAATAGTTCGAGACTTAGGACTGGAATGGTTTTATCGCTGGGTTCAAGAACCACGTCGACTCTGGCGACGCTATGCTACAACTATTCCACCGTTTATGTGGTTAGCAACAAAACAACTGCTATTATCAAGTCGTTTGAGAGGAGTCTTCTTAAATGGAACTGGAGATTGAGGACTTAGTATTGCTAATTTTGGTGTAATACAAGATGCTACTCTGAGAAATCTAACTTTCTTTGGTTACTCAAAGCTTGCAGAAACAAACGCTGTTTTAGAGATGTCTGAAAAGCAAAAACTTAAGTCTTAGTACTTTTGTAACTGAATATAGCCAAAAATTTACTATCTATATATTCTTAGTACTGAGGCAAGCATGTTACCTTGTATCTTTTTTTGCAAGGTTAGTACGCGAATATCTGCTGCAACATTTCCCAAAACATCACAAGAAAATCAAAACTTTATAAAATCTTAATAAATAGCAAACTCGACTAAAGAGCATTTAAAGTTCAAGAATATAGGCAGTAGGCTATTTTGTAATGAAATTGAATCCATGCATCAGTAGATTTTCTTATGAAACTTTTTTGAATGCTGCTAATTTGCCAAAAGATTATGGCAATATAAATTTGACAGCAGTTACAAAACGCAATAATAATTTTTGTAACCAAAATTAGCCATTTAATGTTATGTATATATCTCAGTGACATATTTTCAGCAGAAGACTGCGGCAAGAGATAGCAATTCAATAAATACAATGAGGCTTACTTGCATGAGATGAAAAACAACTTATTACTCACTGAGTTCGGAATATGACAAATAAATACTGCCAGTCCTTTCATTGGTAAAACCTGTAATGGAATCACCAAAACAATCATCAAATTTCCGACACAAAAGAGTTAAAGAGGTATTTGGGTCTGCAATAGAGAGTTGGATATGTCAGACAATTGCCTTGAGTGTTTTCTGGTCAGTGGCAGGTATAGTATTTGCAAAAAGTTTTGAGTTAGTTGTTTTACTAGTGTTATTCGTAGCTTTTTTACAACTTATTATTGAACGAAGATTTGTTGGAGCGATCGTTCAACGTCAGAAATTAAAACTAGAGTATTTCAATATTGTCTTCATGACTAGTTTAGGATTCGGTGTGTTTGTAAGTGACACTGAATATAGTGTTTGCTGATTGGACACAATCAGCACGAAGGTATTACCAAGCTATAAATTTCTTCAGTGTTTCAACTTTAGATGTGATGATTGTTAACTTTGTGGACTTCATGGAACCGAATTATGGGTCAATCAATCAATAACAGCAGGAGTTCAGCAAAAATACAACAAACAATCCGAAAAACGCCTCGAGTAGTTTATCGACCTGAAAGTCGAATGCGGCATCCACTGCAACTATTTCAAGAAATGTGGCGGGACTTGCTGGGATCGCGAGAATTAGCTTGGCGTTTATTAATACGGGATATTAAAGCTAAATACCGTCAGTCATTGTTAGGAGTTTTTTGGGCATTTATACCTCCAGTTATATTGGCGGTTGGTTTTACCTTTGCTAAAGGTAGCGGCGTAGTCAATCTGGGTAATACAGACTTACCCTACCCTGCCTACGTTATGTTTAGCATGACCTTGTGGCAAACATTTGTAGAAGCGCTAAACGGGCCTATTTTGGCAGTAACAGCTGCAAAACCAATGTTAGCAAGGATTAACTTTCCTCGTGAAGCGATAATTATTGCCAAATTAGGGGAAGTGTTTTTCAACTTTGCTATCAAGCTAATTCTAATTGTTGGCTTGTTTATCTGGTTTAAAATACCAGTTACTTGGAGCGTGATTTTAGCACCAGTAGCTTTAATTCATTTAATATTGCTAGGAACATTTATTGGTTTGCTATTAGCTCCTATGTCTGGTTTATACCAGGACATCACAATGGGAATCACCTTAATTACTGGACTTTGGTTGTTTATCACTCCAGTTGTCTATCCCGTTCCTAATGGTGGAGTATTTGGCACTATTGTAAAGCTGAATCCTGTTACACCTTTGTTAGTAACAACGAGAGAATTAGCAACAACAGGTGTAATATCAGATCCGCAAGGATTCTGGATTGCAAGTTTGATTGCAATTGTAGGATTGCTAATAGCTTGGATTATTTATCGTCTAGCAATGCCCTTTGTAATTGAGAGGATTAGTTCGTAATTATGATTGGGATTAATGAGCAAGATCTGATGTTGAAGCCGCAAGATGATGAAAGTGATATTGTCCTTTCTGTTAATGGAGTTTCCAAAAAATTCTGTCGCAATTTAAAGCGGTCTTTGATATATGGCGTTCAAGACATCACTTCTGAATTATTAGGATTGCGAGAAAAAAGTGATAAACTGCGACCAAAAGAGTTTTGGGCGTTGGATAATGTTAGTTTTCAATTACGACGGGGAGAAGCATTAGGCTTAGTAGGAAAAAATGGCAGTGGTAAATCAACGCTTTTAAGAATCATCGCAGGATTGATTAAACCAGATAGTGGATTTGTAGAAGTTAACGGTCGAGTAGCACCATTAATTGCGCTTGGGGCAGGATTTAATCCAATTTTGACAGGGCGGGAAAATATTTATGCCAATATGTCAATTTTGGGTTTGTCTAAGAAAGAAATTGATGAGCGATTTGATGAAGTTATAGAGTTTGCAGAAATCGGAGATGCAATTGATACCCCTGTGCAAAGCTATAGCTCTGGGATGGCAGCAAGGTTGGGGTTTGCTAGTGCAATTCATACTGAACCAGATATTCTTTTAATTGATGAAGTGCTGGCTGTAGGAGATAGCCGATTTAGAGGAAAATGTTTTCAGAAATTGCACGATCTCCGTCAACAGGGCACATCTTTTATATTAGTTAGCCATGATTCTCATTCAATATTAACTGTATGTGAATCTGCTGTTTACCTGAAGAAAGGAGAATTTATCGGTTTTGGTGATGCAGCTTCTATAATGAATAAATATGAGAAGGATTTATTCCTTGCTGATGAAGAACAATCTCCAAAACAAATATCACTTTTAAAGGCTAGAGAACATTTTGGTTTAGAAATACAATCTATATTTTTTAAGAATTATCAAGATGAATTAATACAATCACCAATAACTGGTGAACCTACAAAATTATGTCTTAAGTGTAAAGCCAGTGAAAAAATAGATAATGTCAGTATTACTTTTGCGATTAGAGGATTAGGCAAAGGCAGTGAAACTGTTTTACTTATTAATAGTATGAGGGATAAAGAATATATCAGCTTATCACCTGGTGAATGTGAAATACAATTACAAATGCCTTACCTCGGTCTGAAGCTTGGACACTACATCATGGACGTATATGCTAAAAGAGAAAAACTTTATCATCTTGATGCTGTGGAGTCTTTTAGATTTACCGTAGAAGGTAGCGAAGAAAGTATGAGTAGATGTATATTTTACCAACCTCGCGATTGGGAAATTATAGAAGGTATGAATGTTTAATGAATCATAATACCATACACAAAGTGAATTGATATATTTATTTGCAATAGTGTACAAGAGGTAAAGTAATGAATAGTAAAATATGGCAAAAAATTATTTCAATTTTTGCAAAATTTACGCACATATAGATTGTGATTGGTATGAACCTGTTAAATTTTGTCTAGAAAGCATCTATCCAATTTTAAGTAAAGGTGACTATATTGCTCTTGATGATTATTATGATTATGGTGGATGTAAAAAGGCAGTTAATGAATTTATTGCAAAGCATAATGACATTAAAATAGTAAATGATGATAGGAATTTAATTTTATTGCATCATTAAGGTAAATATCAAAATTTTGTATTTATTGTAAAAAATAGTGAGTGTGTTAAGACATGAAAATTTGCTTGTTTGATCCTGGTCTTGAAAATAATAGTGGTACTCCTAGCGCTAATTTAGGAGATTTAATTATTCAAGAAGCGGTTGACCGGGAAATAAAAAGCTTATTTGGAGATTTCGAGCTTATACGTATTGCTACACATACTTTTCCAGATCAGAAACATATTGATATTGCTCGGAAATCCCCTTTAATACTAGTTGGAGGCACTAATTTATTGCATTGGCGCATGAAAGAATACAGACAATGGGCGATATTGCTAAAGCAAAAAATACAAATAAATAGAGCCGTTTTATTTGGTGTTGGTTGGAGAAAATATGAGGAATTATCGCCTGATTTTTATACCAAAATTTCTTTAAAGGCAGTGCTATCGAATAGGCTGTTTCACTCTGTTAGAGATAACTACACCAGGACGCAGCTTCAAAACGCAGGTATTAAAAATGTAATTAATACTGGATGTCCAACTATGTGGCCAATTAAAGATATTAAATCACATGAAATCCCGCAGGAAAAAGCTGGAAATGTACTTATAATGTTTACTGATTACTCAAAAGAACCAGACCTAGACAAAAAATTGCTTGAATTAGCGTTGTCTAAATACAAAAAAATTTTCATATGGCCACAAGGCAGAGGGGATTTAGATTATATTTGTAGCTTACTTTCTGTTACGGGTTTATCAGCTATTCTTTTAAACAATAATGCTATTAATAATATTACTAATCTCATTTCAGATACAAATTTTTCAGTAATAATTTTAGAACACTCCATAGACGCATTTAAAAATTTTCTTATTTCCCAAGTTCAGTTTGATTACATTGGGACGAGACTCCATGGTGGAATTAAATGCCTCCTATCGAAAAAAAGATCACTGATTATAGCAATAGATAATAGAGCTAAAGAAATAGGTCGTGAAACTAGATTACCAACTGTGAGTCGTTCAGATTTGGATTATATGAGTAAATGGATTGATGGGCCTTCTACTACAAATATTACACTAGATATAAACCCAATTAACACATGGAAATCTCAATTCAAGCAGTTTATTAATTAAATATTTTATTTTATGAGTAATTAAGATGGAGTTTATATGTTGAAACTTAATAATATCAACTAAGAATTTGATTCATAATGAGTTTTGCAATTGTTATGGGGCAGAGTTTATCGCTTAAAAAACCTTATTGAGTGTAATACTCTGATTAGAGCCTTTAGTTAAGCCATAGAGACCCAGTTTTAAAAAGCAACTTTTAAAAGCTTGTAAATAGAGGCAGTTGTTAAAGCAATCTTATGAAAAATCAGTTGCTCAGACTCGAAAAGCATGAAAATTACACATATCAATCAATCAGATATCGAAGGTGGAGCTGCGATCGCAGGCTACAGACTACATCAAGGCTTATTAGCTCAAGGAATTGACTCACGTTTGCTGGTGGGTAAAGCTACAACCAGCAGCGATCGCGTAGCTTCTATACAACGCAAACAGCGCATTGAGAAACAACTCTTCCGTGTGACTGGGCATCTTGGTTTAAACTACGTTAACCTAATCAGTAGCTTTGATATTCCGAAGCACAGTTTCTATCAAAATGCAGATATACTTAACTTTCATAACCTTCACACTGGTTATGGTTATTTTAACTATTTAGCAATCTCAGCATTAACTAAAAACAAGCCAGCAGTTTTTACGCTTCATGATATGTGGAGTTTTACTGGTCATTGTGCCTATAGCTATGATTGCGAGCGCTGGAAGATAGGTTGTGGCAAATGTCCTTATCCAGCTACCTATCCCAAAATTCAAAGAGATAATACCCGCCTAGAGTGGAAACTGAAAAATTGGATTTATAGCCACTCTAACCTTTCCATTGTTACTCTCAGCAATTGGTTAACCAAGCAAGTTAAGGAGAGTATACTTAACAGTTTTAACATCTACCATATTCCTAATGGTATAGATACGCAAGCCTATAAACCTCTCGATCCCGAACAATGTCGCTCTGTACTCGGTATTCCAAAGCATAAGAGAGTTATAATGTTTGGGGCAGAAAACTTGAAAGATACGCGCAAAGGAGGAGATTTGCTGTTAAAAAGCCTGCAAAATCTCCCAGAATCTCTTAAAAGTGAAACTATATTAATAAATTTTGGAAAAGGAGGGGAGTCAATTTCAAATGCTGTAGGAATACAAAACCTAAACTTGGGATATGTTAGTAGCGATCGCTTAAAGTCGATTGCATATTCTGCTGCCGATTTATTTATTTTTCCTACCCGTGCTGATAACCTACCCTTAGTGTTGCAAGAAAGTATGGCATGTGGTACTCCTATGGTTTCATTCAAAATTGGTGGAGTTCCGGATTTAGTACGCCACGGTATTACTGGCTATTTAGCTACACCAGAGGATGCTGATGATTTTTGTAGCCAGATTGTCGAGTTATTAGAAGATCAAAGTTTGCGCGATCGTATGAGTCAAAATTGCCGAGAAATTACTATTCAAGAGTATTCTTTAGAGCTACAAGCTAAACGATATATTGCTTTGTATCAAAGAATTAATAATTAAAAATAATCTAAAAAATATTAAGAAATCATATCTTCATATTAAATGGAATAACTTATCAATAATTTATTTTATCAACTATCAACTAAAGTTTTTTACACCACAAAAGCAAATTTAAATTCACATGATTAGTGTCATTACTCCAGTTTATAACGGCGAAAAGTTTATCGAAGGCTGCATTAAAGTTGTTATAGCTCAAAGATGCCCAAATATGGAACACATCATTATAGATGGAGGTTCAACAGACAAAACTGTAACAATTATTAAACAATATGCAGACAAGTATCCACATATCCGATGGATTTCTGAGAAAGATAAAGGACAATCTGATGCTATGAATAAAGGCATATCAATTGCAAAAGGAGAAATAATTGGCATTTTAAATGTTGATGATTTTTATAACTCAAATGTCTTGAATCGGGTGTTAGAAATTTTTAAAGACTTGCCAGAGCCTAGTTTAGTTGTTGGAAATTGTAATGTAATAAACGATCGAGATGTTATACAGTACGTCAATAAACCAAAAGAATTAAGTATCATACCTTTATTACTCAATAAAGTTCCCCATCCTTTTAATCCTTCTGCTTATTTCTATCATAAAAAGCTGCATGATTTGATAGGATTATATGATAAAAATGAGCATTATGTCATGGACTTAGATTTTATATTTAAAGCAGTTCAAAGAGCAGTTGAAGTAAAATATGTAGACGAAACTTGGGGAAATTATCGTTCAATACAAGGTACAAAAACCAATTTGTCTAAGGCTAATGGTCAACATATCCAGCTCGCTAAATACATTAGGAAGAAACATATAAGGAAGTTACCACTACTTCAGCAGTGTCAGTTGGCTATAGAATCAAGCTATTTATATAAAGGAATTGGAAAAGTAATTAAACTTTTTAAATATTTTCCAAATTATTAGTTTATAGCTATCCTAATCTATCCACAGATAAAACATAAGTAGTTAAAAATTGTCAACTACTATTGGAATTTAAAAATGTAATATGAGTAATTTAAAAGTTGCTTTTGCACCTTGGTATACCAAGGAAAATCCTTATCAAGTTCAATTGTCTGAAAAACTAACACTATTAGGAGTTCAAATAAAACCTACTGATTGTAGCACTTTATATCTTTTATCTACTATCAAACAGAGTAAAGTTAATATTTTACATCTACATTGGCTAGATCATTTTTTTTTGCTGAGATCAAATAAGTTACAGTCTTTTATAAAATTAATTTTGTTTATTAGCCAAATACTTATTCTCAGGCTAACAAACGTCAAGATTATTTGGACAGTGCACAATATAAAAAATCATCAAAATAAACATTTAGGGCTAGATAGATTAGGAGCTATTCTAGTTTCTAGACTAACTCATGGATTGATTGTTCACAGCAAAGCAGCAGAAAATGAAATAATCAAAGTATTTCATTTAAGGCAAAATAAAAAAATATTTATAGTCCCACATGGTAACTACATTGACGTATATGAAAATAAAATCAGTCAAGTAGAAGCGAGGAAGTATTTAGACATTCCAGATTCCAGTTTAGTGTTGCTATTTTTTGGCTTAATTCATCCTTATAAAGGAGTACTCGATCTCACCAAAGCTTTGAAGCAACTAAATTACGAAGATGTATGTCTGGTAATTGCAGGTAAACCATGCAATGAGGTAATGGCTCAGGACTTAGCTCAAGAGGCAGAGGATAATAGCAAAATTAAATTTATATCTGGCTTAGTGCCTGATGAACAGGTTCAAGTATATATGAATGCTTGTGATGTAGTAGTGCTTCCATATAAAGAATTCCTCACATCGGGGGCAGTGATCTTAGCAATGTCATTTGGTAAAGCATGTGTTGCGCCACGTAAAGGTTGTATAAATGAAGTTTTAGATGATACTGGTTCATTTTTATATGAGCCAGATAATGAAGATGGATTATTGCAGGTTTTGAATACTGTAGTTCAAAAACGAGATTATTTATCCAAGATGGGTATGCATAACTATAAGTTAGCCAGTCAATGGAATTGGAACTATGTTGCCAAACAAACACTAAATGTTTATCAAAATTATTTAAGCTTTTAACTACTGTCAATTGCTATGAATTGAGCGATGGTCATATTTTAATAACCTGAAAAGACATATAACAAGAACATATTTTAAACTAAAAATCATTACGTAAAAAAATATAATTTAAGTGATACTAATCATAATCATGCCTAAAATGCTTACTTTTAAATTACAAATGATTACCCTGATGAGTTAGTTTTAGTTGTGCCTACATACTTATGTATACTTCTTTTGTTAGTGTAATTATTCCGGTTTTTAATGACTCTGAACGCTTGAAGCTTTGCTTGCAAGCTTTAGAAAATCAAACCTACTCAAAAAATTTATACGAGCTAATTGTTGTTGATAATGCCTCGCAACAGGAGATAAAAAGTTTAGTTATTCAATTTAGTCAAGCAAAGTTAACTTATGAAAGTCAACCTGGTTCTTATATTGCACGCAATCAAGGTATCTCAATTGCGAAAGGCGAAATTTTAGCTTTTACAGATTCTGATTGTATTCCAGCTTCCGATTGGATTGAAAAAGGTGTGAAAAATCTACTTAGTACACCTAATTGTGGATTAGTAGCTGGTCGAATAGACTTTTTCTTTAAAAATCCAAAGAAACTAACTCCAGTAGAGCTTTATGAAAATATCGAAATGCCTTTTAATCAGGAACTGAATGTACAGGAAACCCACTTTGGGGTAACTGCAAATCTTTTTACATTCAAGCACGTAATTGACAATGTTGGCAGCTTTGACGAAAAGCTAAAATCGGGTGGCGATCGCGAGTGGGGAGAACGAGTTTTTCAAGCTGGTTATCAACAGATTTACGCAGATGATACTCATGTAAAACATCCTGCTAGAAATTCATTTTCTCAACTTTATAAGCGAATAGCCCGTTTTGAAGGTGGTAAATACGATTTAATGGTGAGGAAAAATATTTCATCCTTTAAAGTAGTCATAAGTTTACTATATGCTTTAATACCACCATTTAAAGCTGCATATAAGGCTTGGAAAAATTCAGCATTAAAGGGAGTGAGACAAAAAATGCAATTTATTATAGTAATTTTTTTTGTTAGATATGTAATTATTATTGAGAGAATACGGCTTTATTTGGGTGGTAATTCTAGAAGAGATTAGTTTTTACTTATACCTTATAGCGATAATAAATAATAACTCAAACAGTGTATTTAGAAAAATCAACGACTATGGACAACCAAATATATAATATTACAAGCAATCCTTTGGTTAGCATCGTAATCACCAACTATAATTATGATAAATTCCTTGATCGGGCAATAGATAGCGCGCTAAATCAAACATATCAAAATATTGAAGTTATTGTTGTTGATGACGGTTCACAAGACAAATCTAGAAAAATTATTACTAGCTATGGTAACAAAATTATCCCTATTTTAAAGGAAAATGGCGGACAGCCATCCTGTTATAATGAGGGATTTTTAGGAAGTCAAGGTGAAATCATATGCTTTCTCGATTCTGACGATATATTTTTACCTACAAAAGTAGCTGAATTAGTAAGGGTATTTGAATCTTTTGCAGAAGTTACTTGGTGTTTCCACAGTATCCAGTTAATCACTGAAAAAGGTGAGCTTTTAGATGTAGTCGTCACACCCAATTACATATCTCAACAATGTGATTTTCGAGGAAGGATTAAAATGGGCAAAATTCCTCCTGCTCTTCCACCTTCTTCTGGTCTATCTTTTAGAAGATCGTTACTAGAGAAAATTTTACCTATGCCTACAACTAAACTTATATCGGCAAGCGATTATTATATCAAGTTTATGGCAGTAGCACTTGGAAAAGGTTTTACATTAAGTGAAAATTTAGCACATCAATGCATACACGATAACAACGCAGCAACTTTAAGAAAAGATAGACAACATATAAAAGCTAGAGAATATTTGTTAACGGGAAAGTGGATAAAACAGGAGTTTCCACAATTTAAAAAGTTTGCTAACAAGTTATTTGCTGTTGGTATAATGTTGGATAACAATGCGAAAAACAATAGTTATGAAAATCATGAGATTGTCCAAGATTATTTAAAAAATATCTCTATTTATGAAAAAATTAATATTAATACTATTATCCAGTATTTCTTGATAATAGGTGGTATAAAATCAATATTAAAAAACGTTTTTAATTATTAAGAGTTTAATTTTTCAAAAATTATGCATCAAAAAATTGAAAATTTTAAAATGTATGAGCTATATAAATAAGTTAACTATCAATCACTAAATGCAATTATTAGGAATAATTAAATATGCGCGTTGCAATTCTCCGCAGAACACCACAAGTTTCTTTCAGCATGGATGTTTACGCTGATGGTTTAGTCAGTGGGCTGAAGGCTGTTCGACCAACATGGGAAATTGTGGAATTTGCACCAGCACAATATCCGTCAGATAAAAAGAACAGTGTTTGGTTGCTCGGACTGTGGAAGTACTACGAACGCTATTGGCGTTATCCTCGCACGATCCAAAAACAGAATGCTGATATCTTCCATATCATCGATCATAGTGACGGTCACTTAGCCCGGTGGCTCCAGATAAAAGCTCAACCAAAGATAGTCACATGCCATGATTTGATCAACTTATTTCAACCGGAAAACATTTATGGTCGGACACCTTTACCCTTTGTTAGTATGGCAGCTTGGAAATTTGCCATTAGAGGAATGGAGAAAGCCGATCGCATTATCAGTGTTTCTGCTCATACAGCCAAAGATGTAGTCAACAACTTAAAGATTATCAAAGAGAATATTACAGTCGTACCTGATGCTATTGAGTCAATTTTTCGCATCCTTCCACAAACAACAGTTAAATCCTTACGCCAGCAAAATGGTGTTTCACCAGAAACATTATGTTTGCTCAATGTGGGTTCCAATCATCCGCGCAAAAATGTTTTTACTATCTTAAAAATTATGAAAGCTCTTAAGGAACAGAGATTGCCTGTTTACTTTTGGAAAACAGGTGCTGACTTTACATCCGAGCAAAAAGTTTTTATTAAAACCCACGAACTGCAAAATTACATTGCCTATTTAGGCAAGCCCGATAAAGAAAAATTAGTTCAAATTTATAATGCTGCTGATGTACTTATAGCTCCATCACTTTACGAAGGATTTGGTATGACTATTCTTGAAGCTATGGCCTGTGGAACGCCAGTCATCACTTCAAATGTTACATCTCTTCCGGAAGTAGCAGGCAATGCAGCTATTTTAGTCGATCCAATGGATGTTCAAGCAATGGTAAAGGCAGTATGTCGTCTTTTGGAAGAGCCTAACTACCGTAGCTCGTTAATTGAAGCAGGTTTAGATAGAGTTAAACCTTTTACTTGGGAAAATACTGCTGAACAAATCGCTACAGTTTATGAAACAATGCTGGAGAAAAGATAAATTGTCTACAAGTGTTATTTTTGCCTAAGTATGCATCTTGAATTTAGTTACAGGTAAAAGTAGTTTTTTACGTAATTAACAACTCGGTATAATAATTAAAAAGACTAGCTATGATAAATTCTCAACAATTAACCATTCTTGTAAATAGCACAGATAGTTTTGAGGATTGTTGGCAGCCTTTTTTTACTCTTTTTTCAATTTATTGGCCAAATTGTCCATACCCAATAGTGCTAAACACTGAGACAAAATCTTTCTCTTATCCTGGTCTGAATATTCAATGCTCTCAAGTAGGAGCTAATGAGTCAGGTAAAAGGTTAAATTGGAGCGATTGTCTAATTCGCTGTATTGATAAAATTCATTCAAAATATATTTTCTATTTACAGGAAGACTATTTTCTAAATGATTATGTAAACGCTAGTCTTATCGATGATTTTCTTCAAATAATGGAAAATGAAGGATATTCCCATATCCGACTAAGAGAGTCTATTGCAAATAGTCCTCACAAGCCATCTTCTAAATATCCTCTTCTCTGGAAAATCTCTCAAAAATCTAACTATCGTATTGGGTTACAAGCTGGTTTATGGGTCAAAGATAGACTGCGTTTTTATCTGAAACCGAATGAGACAGGATGGGAATTTGAACGCTGGGGAAACCGTAGGGCGCAGAAGATTAATGACTCTTTTTACTGTCAAAATCTTGATTACTTCAATCGCCAAAATAGATATATTTTTCCGTATTATCCTACAGGAATAGTGAAAGGTAAATGGTTTAAACCTGCTGTTGTCGATCTGTTTAAACAACATAAAATTGAGGTTGATTTTTCAAATCGAGGATTTTATGAATTAGATAAAATACAAAATTTAGTGCAATTATTGAGAAGTAAAATACGAAAAATATTCATGCTTTATATTCCATAAAGTTAAACAATGAAGAATTTAAAGATTTTAGTGTCTGCCTATGCTTGTAGACCAAATATGGGTTCTGAGCCTGGAGTGGGTTGGAATACAGTTCGAGAATTAGGTAAATACCATAAAATATGGGTGCTTACTCGCGAGGATAATCGCTCGTTTATTGAAGCTGAACTGAGTCATTATCAAACTCAAGGGCTTAATTTTGTGTACCTTGACTTCTCTGGATATCGGTGGTGGAAACATGGTCTTGGGGGAGTACATCTTCACTACTATCTGTGGCAGATCAAAGCTTATTTAATTGCTCGTAAGCTACATAGTGAGATCGGTTTTGACATAGCACATCATGTGACTTATGTCAGGTATTCGTCACCCAGTTTTGTTTCACTATTACCAATTCCCTTTATCTGGGGTCCTGTAGGAGGTGGAGAATCAACTCCCAAAGCTTTTTACAAAGATTTCAGCCTTCGTAGCAGAATCTACGAATTGTTGAGAAATCTGGCTCGCTGGCTAGGAGAACAAGACCCATTTGTACGTCTGACCGCGCGACGTAGCAGCCTAGCTTGGGCTACAACTGAAGATACGGCTAAAAGGTTGCATCACATCGGTGCAAAAAATGTTCGAGTACGTTCTCAGTTGGGTATTTCTCAGGAGGAATTGATTAAAATAGATTACACAATGCCGATTAATTCTCCAATCCGGTTCATCAGTGTCGGTCGACTTCTGCACTGGAAAGGTTTTCATTTGGGATTAGCTGCATTTGCCAAAGCAAATCTTTCTGATTGTGAGTATTGGATTGTCGGCGAAGGACCTGAAGAACAACAACTACGAATTCTCACTCAAGAACTAGGTATTAGCGAACAAGTGAAATTTTGCGGTAGTTTGTCTCGTAACCAGACCTGGAGTAAGATAGGACACTGCCATATTTTAGTTCATCCTAGCTTGCACGAATCAGGGGGATTTGTATGTTTGGAAGCAATGGCTTTAGGGCGACCAGTGATTTGTTTGGATTTAGGTGGTCCAGCCGTTCAGGTGACATCAGAAACTGGCTTTAAAATCCCAGCACATACACCTGAGCAAGCTGTGGATGAGTTAGCTGAAGCCATAGCTTGTTTGGCTCAAGACTCAGAATTACGACTAAGCATGGGTCGTGCAGGAGAAAAACGGGTTGCCCAATTTTTTAACTGGGATATAAAAGCGAAATCTTTAGCGCAGCTCTATGAAGAAATAGTTGGCGATCGCAAATGCAGTGGTAAAGTTTTAGCTTAAAGGCGCGATAAAGCAATGCGTATCCTAAGTATACATAACAACTATCAAATCCGTGGTGGCGAGGACGAATCTCGTGAGTCAGAAGAAAGACTGTTACGAGAAATGGGTCATGAAGTTGACGTATACCAAGAGCATAATGACCGGGTAGCAGAACTAGGAGCCGTACCGATGGCACTCAGAACTGTCTGGTCAACAGAGTCTTACAACATAGTTAAACAAAAACTCAGTAGTTCAAATTACGACATAGTCCATATACAGAATTTTTTTCCTTTAATTTCACCCTCTGTTTACTATGCCGCAAAGTCTGTAGGCGTGCCTGTAGTTCAAACCTTGCGAAATTACCGCCTCCTATGTCCTAATGGCTTATTTTTCCGCGATGGGGAAGTCTGTGAAGATTGTATGGGTAAATTCATTCCCTATCCTGGAGTTTTGCATGGTTGCTACCGCGAAAACCGATCGGCAACTGGAGCCGTAGCAACCATGCTAACTGTACACCGCGCTATGCGTACTTGGATAGAGATGGTAGATGTATATATTGCTCTAACTGAGTTTGCGCGGCAGAAATTTATCGCAGGCGGTCTGCCAGCCGAAAAAATCGTAGTCAAACCTAACTTTGTGAATCCCGACCCAGGTGTAGGGAAGGGTTCGGGTGGCTATGCTCTTTTTGTAGGAAGACTTTCTACAGAAAAGGGATTAGACACTTTACTTGCTGCTTGGGAACATCTAGACAGCAAAGTACCTCTAAAAATTGTTGGGGATGGTCCTCTAAGTTCTCAGGTTATGGAATCAGTCAAAAGACTACCTGAAGTAGAGTGGCTGGGACGCAGACCGATGTCAGAAGTACATCACCTGATGGGAGAAGCAATATTTTTAATCTTCCCCTCCAAATGGTATGAAACTTTTGGTCGCGTGGCAGTTGAAGCTTTTGCTAAAGGTACTCCCGTAATTGCTGCTAATATTGGGGCGATCGCAGAATTGGTAGACTCTGGTCGAACAGGCTTACATTTTTCACCTAGTAATTCAGAAGATTTAGCTGCCAAGGTGGAATGGGCTTTAGCAAATCCAACTTCGCTTGCCCAGATGCGTCATCAAGCAAGGGCTGAGTTTGATGATAAGTACACTTCTAAAGAAAACTACCGAAGAATAATGGAAATTTACAGGAAGGTTTGTAATTGTAAGCTTTCAACAATCTGACTCAAGCAATTAAAACCACAGGGAGAAGTATGAATGCAGAAATAGCACGTCGTACAAAACCAGAAGGATATATCCAAAACACAAGTTTAATATTAATCGCACTTGCTAGCACTTTTTTTTCTCGTCTTATTGAGACTGCGGGTTTACCCGGATTAATCAATTTTCTACACTTTGCCATTGTCCCTGTAACTGTTGGAATCGTACTAGCTAGTAGCAGAGCCAAAGACAGGTATCAAATAGCAAGTACTTGGGCTATTTTATCTGGTCTACTTCTCTTTTTAGGGGTGATGTTAATTAGTGCCCTTTTAAATAAAGCAGGATTAATTAATGTAGTATTGGATTTCTTGCTTCTTGGAGAACCTTTTCTGTTACTGGCAGCTATAATTAGTATTCCTTTTTCCCCAAAAAGTTTGGCAAAATTACAAACTTGGATAATGCGTTTTTGCTTTATTAATCTCTTTCTGGCTTATTTACAAAACTATATTATAGTACCATACTTTTATAATTATTTACATACCAACCTTGGCGGTGCAGATCTCGTCCAAGGAGTTTTCTTTATCTCTGGAGGTGGTAATAGTTTATCAGCTGGTGTTTCCCTAATTTTTAGCGTGTATATTTTTCAAAAGGTAAATAAGGCTCCTTTTTGGCTGCGAATCATTGTGCCTCTTGCCTCATTTTGGCAGGTGTTGATGAGTGACTCAAAGCAACCACTAGTAGTATTCATAATAGCTTGGGCTATTTTGTCACTGGTTACATTTAAGAATATTCGCAAATTATTTTTGTATGTAATAAGTGTAGTTGTTGTTATAGCCGTCCTTTTTTGGTGCATCCAAAATTTAGAAATCTTTCGAGCTTACAAAACTTACGTCGATCCCTATTGGTACGACCCGAACGAGCGTACTATGCAAATTAAATTTGCTGCATTGCGTATTATCCCTTCATATTATCATTCACCTTTAAATCTGTGGTTTGGTCTAGGTCCTGGTCATACCGTTGGACGCTTAGGAGGAGGGATGCTTAGTAAGTATGAAGATTTACTCAAGCCACTGGGAGTTACAATTAGTCCTGTTGGTCAAGCTGTTTGGGATGAATTTGGCTCTCTTGCCTTTGGAGGCCAAGTAGGTTCCATAAGCACTATTTTTTCTCCTTTTTGGGGCTGGGCTGGAATCTGGGGAGATTTAGGATTTGTTGGCTTAGGAACATATCTTTATCTTGCCTCTTTAGTCTGGAGTAGACTTTGCAAAGATAGTTTTTCTAAGTTTTTATTGCTTAATGTATTAATAGTTGGTTTTGTTTTTACTCAGTTGGAAGAACCTGGTTACATGCTCTTCATAGCTATGATAGTAGGTCTGATATGGCAGGAAAATAGGCAAGAAAATTTAAAGATGTATGGAAGATAAACTTTTATAGCAAGTCTTTATTTACAATCAGTAGTTAATATGGATCAACAAAAAGGAAAATTGTTTGTATTGCCGAAGTCTTAAATACTTTTTACATGTGGGTGATAAATTTACAATAATTTTAAAATTATTGAACAGCAATATCTGCAAGTATTTATACACTTTTACCATCGTAAATGAAACATAAATACGTTACACATCAATCTGTATAATAAAACACAAATCTCGATACTGACGAGATTTTTATGAAAATTATTATTTCTGCGTATGCCTGCGAACCAGGTCAAGGTTCTGAGCCAGGGGTCGGCTGGAATGTCGTTCGGGAAGTCAGCAAATATCACCAAGTCTGGGTCTTGACCTCACACTGCCACCGCCTAGGTATTGAAGCGGAACTAGCAAGCAACCCCTTGCCTAACCTAAACTTCGTTTACCTCGATCCCTTTGGCTGGGTAATAGATTGGAGCCTGAAAGGAAAACAGACACAGAGGTGGGTTCAGTTTCACTACTACATCTGGCAAATTAAAGCTTATTTTGTCAGTTGCTTACTCTACCAAGAAATTAACTTTGACATAGTACATCATGTGACTTATGTCAGGTATTCGTCACCCAGTTTTGTTTCACTATTACCAATTCCCTTTATCTGGGGTCCTGTAGGAGGTGGAGAATCAACTCCCAAAGCTTTTTACAAAGATTTCAGCCTTCGTAGCAGAATCTACGAATTGTTGAGAAATCTGGCTCGCTGGCTAGGAGAACAAGACCCATTTGTACGTCTGACCGCGCGACGTAGCAGCCTAGCTTGGGCTACAACTGAAGATACGGCTAAAAGGTTGCATCACATCGGTGCAAAAAATGTTCGAGTACGTTCTCAGTTGGGTATTTCTCAGGAGGAATTGATTAAAATAGATTACACAATGCCGATTAATTCTCCAATCCGGTTCATCAGTGTCGGTCGACTTCTGCACTGGAAAGGTTTTCATTTGGGATTAGCTGCATTTGCCAAAGCAAATCTTTCTGATTGTGAGTATTGGATTGTCGGCGAAGGACCTGAAGAACAACAACTACGAATTCTCACTCAAGAACTAGGTATTAGCGAACAAGTGAAATTTTGCGGTAGTTTGTCTCGTAACCAGACCTGGAGTAAGATAGGACACTGCCATATTTTAGTTCATCCTAGCTTGCACGAATCAGGGGGATTTGTATGTTTGGAAGCAATGGCTTTAGGGCGACCAGTGATTTGTTTGGATTTAGGTGGTCCAGCCGTTCAGGTGACATCAGAAACTGGCTTTAAAATCCCAGCACATACACCTGAGCAAGCTGTACAAGATATTGCCCAAGCAATGAGGTGTTTGGTCTCAGACCCAGAGTTAAGATTGTGTATGGGTCATGCTGGTCAACAACGGGTAAAAAAATTTTTTAGTTGGGAGATTAAAGGTTTTTTCTTATCAGAACTATATAAAGAAGTTTGTAATCAGCAATAAATACCTGAGCTAACAAACCTGAATTTTACCAGTTTCTACCCTTCTAACCTAATTTATCAATTATTTATCAAAATCCAGCTTAGAGAAACAAGCATGAAGCTGTTAATTTTACATAATCGCTACCGATTTGCTGGTGGCGAAGATAGGGTAGTTCAGGCAGAAAAAAGGTTATTAGAGGCGAATGGTCATGAAGTGATTTTGTTGGAAGAAAATAACCATAGTATAGTCAGCGTTTGGGATACATTTGTAGCAGCAGGAGGAGCTATTTATTCTTTTGCAGCTAAAAACCGGGTCGAAGCAGAAATAAGACGATTCTGCCCAGAAATAGTACATGTGCATAACTTTTTTCCGCTCCTTTCTCCTGCTGTGTACGACGCTTGTTATAGTGCGGGAGTACCTGTTGTTCAAACTCTTCACAACTATCGGCTTGCTTGTCCTAAAGCAATGCCATTTCGAGATGGTAATACTTGTGAAGATTGCATTGGCAAACTAATACCTTGGTCAAGTGTTGTTCATGCTTGCTACCGCAACTCTCATCTTCAAAGTTCAGTTGTGGCAACAATGAGTACTTGGCATCGACTACAAGGTACTTGGCAAAAGCGAGTAAATGCTTATATTGTTTTTACCCATTTTCAAAAACAAAAAATGGTTCAAGCCCGACTACCGCCAGAAAAAATTTATATCAAACCAAATTTTGTTTTCCATACTGACTGCGTGCATAAAGATAGCCAGTATAATAACTACATACTTTTTGTTGGAAGACTTTCAGAAGAAAAGGGAGTTTCACTTCTGATTGATGCTTATGTTCAGAACAACTTATCTATACCACTAAAAATTGTTGGTGACGGCCCGTTACGTCTGGGACTACAAGCAAAAGTTCAAAACGCAGGATTTAGCAATTTGATTGAATTTTTAGGATTTCAGGATCAATCAACAGTTTTTCAACTAATGCATAATGCAAAGTTTTTAGTAATACCTTCCATTTGGTATGAAGCCTTTCCTTTAACTATCGTAGAAGCTTTTGCTTGTAGTCTTCCTGTATTAGCTCCTAAATTAGGGAGTATGGCAGAGATAGTAGAAGATGGAGTAAATGGTTTGCACTTTGAAGCTAGAAATCCTCAGGATTTAGCTGCTAAAATCAACTGGGCAATAAAACACTCAGAAGTAATGGGCACTATTGGTAAAAATGCTCGTTCTACTTATGAATTAAAATATACGTCAGAAGCTAATTACAACCAGCTAATTAAAATTTATCAAGAAGTAATTGATAAAGCTAAGTTTAAATTAGGCAACAAATTTTAGTTTACTTGAGTTAAAAATATGATTTTTTTATATAGTATATGTATCTTAAATTATTTTAATTAAGTATTTGTATTACTTTTCTAATTAATTATATGAGTTATCATTAAGCGAATAGGTCGAATTAAATAGTAGAAAAATGATAAGAAACTAGGCAAACTTACAAAACTACGGTCTGCAATTGTGGGGATAATTATATGTTCATAGCAATAATAAATCCTGTCTAAAGTATGTTCTATTAACTTTAGATGAAATAATGCTATTTTCAACTGGTTACTCGAAAAAGAGTCTGCTTTTGGACAATAAAATAGTATAATAATCTGAGAACAAAGGGATTTAACTACTAAATCAACTGCTATTTCTTTTAGGATATTTTCAGGAAGCTCTGCATCCAAAAGCTCATGAGCTAGTGAAAGTCCAAGTAACAGCATTCGTCTCATCCGTAGCTTGGTAGTACGCTGCCAAAGCTTTTCCCAATTTACCTCTGGATGGGCACGAATTGCTTCGGCTAGATCGCAAATCCGATTCAGCGATCGCCAACAATCTTTACCACCTTGCGAACAGAGAACTATAATCAAATTCTCTGGGGAAAAGCTGAGTATTTGTTTGTCTGCAAAAGAAATAATTTTTGTATCTTCCCAGATCCAGTCTGTATTATAGGTAAATGAAAATTGCTTTGATAAAATGCCTTGGTGAACGTCTAAAGTAATCTGCTCTTTAGGATTATTTAAATGTAGTTCCCAATGAGAACGCAGATATGCATTCTGTTCTTGAACTGTGAGAGATTTCAGATAAACTGCTTCTTTTTCACTACTATCAGCATATGGTTCAAATCCTTGAGCCATCAAAACTTCTTTGGTCTTGATAAAATCTTTTTTGTGAACTAAAAGATCCAAATCGCCGAAAGTTCGACGCGCTATATCTCCGTAAATTGCAGCAGCCAACACAGGCCCTTTAAAGGGAATTACAGGAATTGCATTCTCTGCAAAAATATTGAGAATTTTGACCAGTTTACTTGACTTGAAAAGGCTGCGTTGAGCATTAGCAAAATAATAGCGCTGCAAATAAGCTAGTATATCTTTTGGCACAAATTGCGAATAAGTATTGTTGAGAGTCAAAAATAGTAGTGGTAATACTCGATGCCAATAGGCAATTTCTAGTAGATATTTCCAATCAATATCTTCTTTTAGGAGTATTTTGATTTTCTCACTATTTTTCTCATCTATAAAAGTGCGCGTACAACAAAGTAATAACTTAATTTCCGGACGAATATTTGTATTTTGCTGCTCTATTGTTTTTTCTAATAATACTTTATTCATAGATAATACTTACTTGTTTGATGATTTTGTACAAACGATCGCATATTTTTAATTAAGTGAGTTGATTTAGAAAAAATAATTACTTGATTGAGTAAATTACTAAATTAGGCTATTTTCAATTTTGGTTGACGAACCAGCTTCCATTTGATCTCGCCAAGACTGTGCGTAAAGACCGTTTAAATTCAACAATTCGTTATGGCTACCAGATTCTACAATCTGGCCAGCACGCATCACGTGAATAATGTCTGCCTGCATCGCTAAGGTAAAGCGATGAGTAATTACAATTGCAGTGCGATCGCTTGCTAAACTACGGAATCTCTCCAGCCAATCATTTTCAGCCCAAGGGTCCATAGCACTAGTTGGTTCATCCAAAATAATAATTTGGGCGCGTCGAAAAAATGCCCGTGCTAGGGCTAGGCGCTGCCATTGTCCGCCACTCAAATCAGTTCCATCTGGAAACAACTTGCCTAACATCGTGTTATATCCTAAAGGCAAGCGTAAAATCTTCTCATGGATACCTGATGCTTGAGCTGCTGCTTCAATTTCTGCCTGATTTGATGCTGCTGACACATCACCCAAAGCAATATTTTGACCAGCCGTTGTATAGTACGAGGTTGGAGATTGAAACAAAACGGTAATTAATCGGCGGAGTTCTTTTACAGAAAAGTCACGTAAATCTACCCCATCGAGTTCAATACTTCCGGAATCAGGGTCATAAAAGCGGCACAAAAGCTTAATTAGCGTGCTTTTTCCAGCACCGTTATCGCCAACGATCGCCACAATTTTACCAGATGGAATTGTGAGATTAAAATTCTCTAATACAGCTTCTTCATTACTAGGGTAGCTAAATGTAACCTGCCGAAAACAAATTGCTTGTTTGGGTTTTAAAGGCACTGGTACAGGGTTAGGCGGATCGACAATTTTGGGCTGAATCTTTAAAAAATCAAACAAATTACCGATAAACAAGCTATTGCGATAAATTTGTCCCAGATTACCTAAAATATCTTTAACAATTCCTTGCCCTTGACGAAATGCTTGAAAAAAGAGGGCTAAATCTCCTAAAGTTAAAATCCCTAATAATACTTGTCGCCCCATCCAAACTAAGGCGATACCAGAGATAGTTAACGCAATTATCGCCGCAACGAAGCGACCTATAGTTTGATCTCGCAGGAGTTTTAGCTGTTCGTGTCTGAGTCGGCGACGCAGATTTCTGTAAGATGACCGGAAGTGATTGGCAGAGTCAAACAACCTGATTTCTGCTGCCATAGCACTGTTTGTCAGTAGATAGTCGTAGTACATCAGCCATCTGCGATCGGTTGTGGTTCTTTGCGACCATTGATACTGAACTTTGTTTAAGTAAATCAGCACATAAAATGCCGGAAAGGCGCTGATAACAAGAATGGTGGGTAGCCATAAACCATAAGGAAGCAAAACCGCAGCCATCGCCAACAAAGTAACGCCGTTCTGCAATAGACCGCCAGTACTTTCTAGTAAAGCAAGCGATCGCCCACTTGCTCCTTCCCTAGCTCTATTTAATTTGTCGTTATACTCAGAGTATTCATAAAATCCATAATCTACAGCAACCGACTGTTTTTGAATCAAATTAGTGATATAGTCGCCTACCAATTCTGATTGAGCTGTGCGAATCCATTCAGCCGCACTACTCAACAACTCCCCCACGAGCATAATGCCCGCTATTAAACCTACTGGTAAAAGAATTTTCTGGATACTGGCCGTAGAGATACCAGAACCAGTGACATGCACCAAAGCATTCACCGCCCAGGGAGTGAGAGAAATAGAAGCTGCGGGAAGCAATCCTTGGACAAACAGCAAAACCATCCAGACTAATGTCCAATACCTAGATGCACTCCACACCAAGCTGAGAGTTCTAAGCAAATGGGAAAATATGATGTTGGCGCTGCGAAGTTTGCTAATCAAGATATCAAAACCCTATAAATTCTCGAAGCAATTACAAAGAACTAAAAATATAGCCGTAGTTATCCTGGTCAGGACAGTGTTGATTGCTCAAAACTCAAAAGCAACTGGGTTTATACTTAGCACTCAGCACTCAGCACTCAGCACTCAGCACTCAGCACTTCGCTGTAGCAGTCAGAGTATCGGCGCTGTCTGCCAAGTCATGCTCAACAAGCTTCACTAGTTCGGGTAAGTCTGCTAGAGCAGGTTTGCGAGTGAAGCGACGGAAGCTAACGTTTTTTACAAGCTCAGTACAAAGACGCAGATGAGAAGCAACAAATTCTGGTTCTGTCACTGCCATCATGGCACGGGTGTGACGCACCAGTTCTACGAAGGCATCTTGGGGTTGCAAACTGGTAATTTCGTGATTAGTGCCCTTGGAAAGTACATAAATCCGGTGTAACGGTAGGGGATTTTGTTGGAAACCTCGACGAGGAAATTTATAGGCTAGCTTAAATGAATTTTGAGTAACCGGAGATAAACTGTCGGTATTGTGTCCTAGAGAAGCTAATGCTTCCGGCCAAAGCTTAAATTGAGGGTAGGCAGGAAAAACTGTTAGACGACCTGCGGTGATTTCCACAGGCATGACATCATCTGTTAAAGTATCATAACCCTGAGTGTGGAATGCCGCTGCTAAAGTTGATTTACCCCATCCAGAACCACCCATAAATGCTACTGCTTTGTTGTTGATATCAACACAACTAGCATGAAGAACCAGTAGTCCTCGTTGCCGCAGTAATACGCACAATATAGGCCCTAAAACTAGGGTGCGGAGTAAAGCTTCTTCCACCCCAGGCAGAGTATCAACAATCACCTCATTTCCTTTGGATATGACAAATTTACCAACTCCTGGTAAATCTCCCAAGAAATTGCTACCGCGATCGAATTCCGCCCCAGTGACATCGCCGACTTTACCAAACCGTACAATTACATCTGGATTGCCCTCGCTCTCAATCAGTTCGGGCAAAAGTAGTTCAGAAGCAATGTATAAATTGTAGGCTTGATAAACTTTCATATTTGGTTATATGCGAACTATTACTATCTTCTCAAGAACAGTTTATTAGTACAGCATTTCATAAAATCGTAGTGAATTAACTAGTCCATTAATAATGGCTATGATTCAGTAACATCACGACTTTTCTGTACTTAGGATTCTGGCAATTAAAATCAATATTTAAAACTCAAATTTCACAAAAAATACATTTATTCAGATGAAATGCCACGGGGATGCGCCATAATTTTTGGTCAAATCCCTGCGGCAATCTATCTAAATAGTTTTTACAAATCCCATCCGAAGTTTGCAGGGAGAAGTAGTAGAACTATTTCTCCTGCAATTTTCCTATTTGATGGATAGCCTTTATTGGTGGAGGTCTACGGAACCATCACCAGTGATTGGGCTGTTAGTAGCGGGGTTGCTTGCGGGAGAGGAACTGCCGGGAAAGAACAAGAAATCGTCCTTATCGGATTTGCCTAGCAGTTGGGTAATCTCCGCAACGTTGCCGTGAGTTGTTAAAGTGGGTGTGCTGTACTGTTTTTTCATGATTGCATCTCCTCGTTTTGAGTTTGATTTGTAATTTAGGGTAATAACCCTTAATACTTGGACTTACAGCGTGCAAATAAAGTCACAACCTGCCAAGAATTGGACTTACAGCATCACTTGCTTGTGGTCAAGCCACAAAGCTAAAGTAACAGCCTGCCAAACTACCGTACTGTCATCATTGCTAGCTTTGTCATCGGCTGATATCAACCGCTGATAAGCTGTTCGTAAGAAATCTACATTTATATACTTTTCGATACTTTCTAATTTATTGCACATCACTTCATCTAGAATCTGGCGATCGCGATGCACTAGACCATGCAGAAAATTCGGTGTTAAATTTGTTTTTCCCCCTCGCCATTGAATTGTTTCTGGTAAAATGCCGTCTAAGGCACGACGCATTACCATCCGACCCCATCCTTGGCATAACTTCTGCTCAGAAGGTAACGCTAGACAAAATTCAATTAGTCGCTTGTCCATAAATGGATGACGAGCTTCTAAGGAAAACATCGCTGCATATTGATCCATCTGCTCTAAGGTGTAAACCAGTATTCCTTGTGTGAGACTACGCCAATGTTCTTCCCGAAGGGTGAGCGGCGATTGGGTGGAGTTATCTAGTGTCTGAATCCGCTCTTCTAAATGAATTTGTTCGGCAAATTGACGCTTAACTAAGGGAATTTGCGAAATCAAGGATTTCTGAGATTTTTCTTGTTTATGCCAACGTTGCAATATTTGCTGTATAAAGGGTTTGATTCCATGATGGATAATCAGTAGTTTGCGGGAAATACCAAAATATTGGTGGATTTTCTGCACTGCTTGAGCAAATGCTATCCAGCGGAACTGTTTGGCTAAATCCCGCAGTTGTGGCAAACCATAATTTCGCAACACAGCGGTGTGTGAAACATTATGATGTGGCGATAAAGCTTTTACTTCTTGGGCAAAAGTGTTCCACTTTCCTTGGCGAGCGAGTTCGCTGAGTCTAGTCGTACCGTGGCTAACGGTGGTGTCTCCATCAAAACCATCTAAAGTAATTCGCAGTCCCAATTTTTTTGCAGCATCATTGATCGTCCAAGGATAAAAATGACTCGGCCCCAACAAAGCTTCATCTTCATACTGGAAAATACTATTCAAGTTAGATAGCGGGCCAATCCCATCGCCACGAACATAGTGGGGAATTAATCCTCCCTGTTCGAGTACCGCATTGATATACGCACGCTCGTCACATTCAGGAATTTTGTCAAAAATACTTGAAATGGTATGTAGCTGAGTTTTTCCTTCTTGAGTAAGTAAATTCCGGGCTACACAAGTAATAGCAGAAGAGTCTAATCCACCGCTTAAGTGAGCTGCGATCGCAAAGGCACTACGCAAGCGACAGCGTACTGCTTCTGTAAATATTTTCCGAAATTCCGCTGCATAGGCTTCGTTCGATTCTAACTGTAATTCCCGCTGCTCCAGCGTCCAATACGACCAGATATTTAACCCTGACTGGTTAACAACCATACTGTGAGCGGGAGGAAGCCGCAGGATATCTTGATATGTAGTGATGGCTTTGTCTTCCATCATCAATGCCAAGTAATCAGCAATTCTTACCTCGTTTAGTCGGCGCGGTACTTGTGGTAAACATAACAGCGCCTTAATCTCTGAAGCGAATACAAAGACTTGATTTGGTAGGTAATAGTAATAAAAAGGCTTGACTCCAAAATGATCTCTTGCACAAAAAAGAGATTGCTGGCGTTTATCCCAAATAGCAAAGGCAAAGTCACCTAAAAGATGTTCTGGGCAAGATTCGCCCCACTTTTCATAAGCAGCTAATATAAACTCGCTATCTGTAATCTTTTCAATTGGGCGTTCTGGCAGTTTCAATAAGGGTATCAGTTCCTCTCGATTATCAATCCGAGCATCTGCTGTAATTACAAGATTCCCTGCTTGATTCACTAGAGGTAGTTTCTCTATTAACGATTCAGGAGTTGTCCATAGCATTCGATGTCCAAAACCAACAGACTCCTCAACCCAGATATCTGCACCATCGGGGCCTCGATGTGCAAGTATATCAACCATTTTTTCTAAATATTGATAACTCACAGGCTGACTGTTGAGATTTTGAACACCCATAATGCCACTCATAATTTCACTCCCTCCAAGGATGGCAGTGGCATATAGCGCGAAAGGTCTTGAAGATTGCCAATCACAACCCATCCTTGGTACTCAATCCAAGCATGAGCTTCCAGTTTTCCTGTTTCTCCTTTTGTAACACCGATGCGGAGTTCGGGAGAATAGCCGTAGCGATTCATCAGTACTTGAGTAGCCAAAGCACGCGCCAAACACTTTGCCCCAGGTACATAGCGGGTTGCTGCATTGACAGCCCAAACAATTTTGCTTATGGAGACTCGACGGTAAGTCTGCCCTTGCTGGCTAATTCTATTTAATAGTTTTAGTAAGGTGCTAAACCGTAGTAACCACAGCCCTAATCTGATTCCTGCCAATAAAATTAAGGTCTCGATTAAAAAATAGCGATCGCCTGCTCTCAAGCACAGGAAATTACGCAATCGTCTCATTTTTGACCTCAATTAGTCCAGCAGCTAGCAGGTTATTCAGTAAGGCTATCAGGTCGCGATCGCAACGTTCCGCTTCTACTTCATACTCTTCTAAAAGAATATACTTAATATCTTTAACAGCTTTTGGTTCTTGGATTAAAGTCCAAATCCTTGCTCCTATTTCATTTAATCCATGATAAATCCCAGTCTTGAGATGCAGAATGACCGCTTCGCCACCAATATCTGAGAAGATTTGCTCTTTATCTGCTACTACTACTGAAGAGTCTGAGATGTAAGTTTCTAATTCTGTAAATTTCATTTTTTCAATTTCCCACTGATTACCTATCTAAGATTTGGCATAAGTCACGCATTGTCTACAATGCTTGCCATATTTACATTTGGTAAATAGAAAAGTGATTTTATACACGAGCTTTATCATAACTTGCTAACGAATTATCAAAAGCTAAGGTATCGACCCAGTTACGATCTCAGACAAAATTTACCTCTGTAGCACGATATTTTTTATATAAAAGCTACACTTTATAGTTCTGTCATAATTTTTTCTGATTAAGATACTCAAAAATTTTTGATAAAAAGTGTTAATCATATAAACCAAGCGATTCAGTAGCATTCATTTACATAGTCTTGTATCCAATATTTTGGATAAACTAGGAAATTTACTCACTGTATTCAATTGTTATTTTACATACATGTATTCTTTTTTAAAGACAGATTCATCAAAAAAACACAAATATGTCAAATTTTTGTAAAGTAAAATTGCACCAATGCTGTTATTAAGCATTCACTAACTGAGTGCAAACAAATATGAGGTTGTGCTGTTTATCGGTACTCTTTAGTCAGTACTTGCTTACAGTACGTGGGGTCATTTTCTTTCCAAAAACGGTAATTCAACATCTATTGGCTGAATGTATCATTATGGGGTTTTCCTGAATCTCCTCTTCAAGTACTTGACATTATCCCCAGATAGGCTGCTATATTAATGAAGGCATGACTTTGGGGCGTAGCCAAGTGGTAAGGCAGCGGGTTTTGGTCCCGCCATCCCTAGGTTCGAATCCTAGCGCCCCAGTAATTATCAAAAAATATTTCTTATTTATAATCGGGTTATTGAGTTTGACAGTTCTCCATAGCCTAATTGCTGTTTATCCACTACTGCAAGAGTTCAGGTGAGATGAGCAATTCCGATCGAGGCATATTCTTCCAAGCAGCAAGTTAGAGAATTATTTTGTGACTAAGCTTTCATCTTGGCTGATTCAAACAGCAATGCCGAACAAGAACAGAGAATAGAGAGTTCCTAAATTTGAACGCTTTATCCATAGTTGCAAGCAATCTCGGCATAATTCTTTGTTAAGTAGACTTTAAATTTGCAACTCAACTTCTAAAAGTCAAGCACTCCTTACCTCCTGGGAGCTTGTAACAATTCCCATAGCTTTGATTCAAGACTAGACGAACTCACAAATTTATCCTACGCAATGTTACTGTAGTTATATTGCACTACACAAACTTAGCCTGTATTTTAAAGACTGTAGTCAAAAAGATGGGTACATTAGCCTAGTTTTTTACAGCACCCACAATATTGAGGGTATTTGGACTATATAATTAATCAATTAATTTATTAGTTTGTTTGAGTACACTAGCAAGCCAAGGTAATTTACGAAAAGTCCAACTACCTACGCCAATATCAAAGTCAAAGGATTCACTTGTGTAGAAAGTTTTGGTAGTCTAATTTACAAATACTATGCAAAAGTCAGAGAAATATACTCACCCGTTGTCACAAGCTAATGCTGCTCAATTAAATGACAGTGATGAGGGTGGATTAAATCTGGGTCAAATAGGAGCAGTTCTGCGTCGCCGAATCCTGTTAATTCTTGGTATAACAGGCTTTTTAGCAACGGCGGCGGTGTTGAAGGCAGAAACCGATCCTCCAGTATATCTGGGGACATTCGAGATTTTAACTAGACCAGTAACGGGTGAGAGCAAAGTTATACAAGATGTTCCTCAAGCCCTAGGTGATGAAGATGCAGCCGGAAAATTAAACAACACAACAATTCAAGTTTTACAAAGTCATCGAGTTCTCGATCCGATTATTGAAAAGCTGCAACCTAAATACCCAGACCTGACTTATCAATCACTAGTTGATAGCTTAGTTATTCAACCTGCTGTCAAGAACGGACAGATTTTACAAGTTCAATATACCGATGATGACCAACAGAAAGTTATCGATGTTTCCACTTTACTTGCTGATGCTTATCTGAAGTATAGCTTGCAAGATCGTCAATCAGACATAGATCAGGCGATTAAATTTGTTATTGAACAAAGAAAGCCATTGGATGAGCGAGTTAAATACTGGCAAAACCAATTGCGAAACTTGAGATGGGAAAATAGCTTAATCGATCCAGCACAGAAAGCTAATGAATTATCTGGTCAAATTGCTAGTTTTCGGCAAGAGCAAATAAATAATCGGGTGGAAATAGAAGAATTAGTAGCTAGATATGAAGATTTGCGAAGGGAATTAGTGCAACAGCCAGGTGAAAGGGCTGGAAACAGCGTGTTAAGCGAAAATGCCAGATATCAAAGGATACTGGATCAAATTCAAACAGCGGACATTGAAATCAAGCAAAAGTCAGCCGTGTTTACGGATGACAATCCAGCAATGGAGACATTAAGGCAAAGGAAAGCTTATTTACTTCCCTTACTTGCACAAGAAGAAATGCGAGTTCAAAGAGATTTTCAAAGTCGCATCCGCTCTTTGATAGCGCGCGATCGCGCTCTTGAAGATAAAATAAAAAATCTCAACAATAGTGTTAGAGAATTAGCAACTATTAGCCGGAATCACGATAACATTCAACGTGAATTACAAATTGCCAACAATGGACTGACGCAATTTACAGCTAAACAACAAGCATTAGAAATTGAGAAATCTCAAAAGCAACAACCTTGGTCGTTACTCGATCCGAAACTCACTGAAGTGAATGAACCTGCTACCGTCTCAGACAGTGCTAAGAGAAACTTAGCCCTAGGAGGTATTTTAGGTTTATTGTTGGGTGTAGGAGCAGCTTTAGTTGTGGATAAACTCAGCGATATCTTCTACTCTGCTCAAGAACTCAAAGAGACTACTAGACTACCACTACTAGGGACAGTTCCTTTAAGAAAAGAACTTGAAGGAGCAGGAGCAAATGTCTCAAGAGGGGTACAACAACCACTTCGTGCTTCCTTTTTTGAAGTTTTTCGCTCTCTATACACCAATATTCTGCTTTTAGGTTCAGATACTGCTATTCGTTCTTTGGTGATTAGTTCAGCAGGACAAGGAGATGGTAAATCTACCATTGCAATACAGCTAGCACAGGCCGCCGCCGCAATGGGTCAAAGAGTATTACTGGTAGATGCTAATCTACGTTGTCCTAGCCTACACAATCGAGTAGGACTGATGAATATTCAAGGATTGACGGATGTAATTTCCCAAGATTTAGACTGGCACAACGTCATCGAGCGATCGCCCATAGAGGAAAATTTATTTGTCATGACTGCTGGGCCCATTCCTCCAGACTCGGTTAGGTTGCTTGCATCTCATAAAATGCAAGATTTGATGAACGACCTCCAAGCAAGTTTCGACTTAGTTATTTATGACACCCCACCTCTATTAGGATTTGCAGATGCCTACCTCCTAGCTAATAATACTAATGGTATTGTGCTAGTGGCTGGTTTAGGTAAGCTAAAACGCACTGCCCTACAGCAAGTCTTAGAAGAAATTAAAATATCAGGGACTCCTTTCTTAGGGATGATAGCCAACAAATCCAAAGATGCTACACCTGTTTCTCACAACTACTATCAGCAATATTACAAACAGAGCAGTAGTGCTGAGAGGGTCAGTGTAGAAGTGGTAAATGAAAGTAATTCCTCAGCTACTTCTGCTTTAAGAAGAACTAGAAGACCTTAGACTGGATAATTAAGACAATCAAAAGTCAAAAGTTTTTCTTTTGACTTTTGTATTATTTACATAGCAACAAAAACTTACTTATCGGGCGATTTCAAAGCCTCGTCTAAAACTTGTCTAGCCTGTTCTGCCCTTGCCCGCGCTTCTTGGTAACGCACATTAGCTTGAGCAAAATTTTTGAGAACTTTAAAACCTTCCTTGAGGCGTGTAATTTCCTCTTCAGTGACTGAGTTATCTGAAAATAGAACATCAACAGCCTTGCGAATTTCTAATGCTTCAGTGCGAGATTCCTGAACTTTTAGCTTGAGTGTAGCTAGGTTGTTTAGAACCTGGACAGCTTGTGTAATAGCGTCCTCACCGCTAGTAGAATCAGTAGTTGGTTCTTTCACTTCAATTAATTGTTGAGGGCCAAATCCTTCTTCTAATTCCGTGGATAGCTTACCTGCATCCATCAGTTCCACCAACTGATCCATCGCTTTTTCACGGGCTTTAGCTGAATCTTTGCCAGGAACAGTGAGGATAATTTCTGGGCTTTGAGCGAGAGTATACTGAGCCATATTTAGGACAGAAAAGTTGCTGGTTAACCAAGCCAAGGTAGATTATCTTAACATGAAGAGAGTGGCAAATAGCAGCTTTTTAATTCAACTAATCTAATCTTCTCTGGCAAGCTGCCAATGCTGTTTCTAGATATTGGCAAGTGTCAAGCTTAAAATCAAAGTAGGCTGGGCGATCGCAAACTAGACAAATCTGAGAATAAGGGACTCAATAATAAAACTTTATACTTAAGAGAGAAAGTGAATTTCAACAAAAGGGGAGAGCTATGGCTCCTAATCCCACCATTATGCAAGCTGTGGAACAACTGGGCTACCGCGTTACCATTGGTGATGTGGCAACCCAGGCAGGATTAAATGTTGCGGAAGCTGGACAAGGATTACTAGCTTTAGCTTCTGATGCTGGCGGACATTTACAAGTAGCAGAAACTGGTGATATTGTTTACCAATTTCCGCGAAATTTTCGAGAAATTTTACGTAACAAATACTTGCAATTACGATTGCAGGAATGGTGGAAAAAGGTTTGGGGGATTTTGTTTTACCTCATTCGCATTTCCTTTGGAATTGTTTTAGTTGCTTCTATCTTCCTAATTACTATTACCATCATTATCATCGTCACTGCTGCCAACTCAGACCGGGATAGTAACGATCGCGGTAGCAATTTCGGTGGTGGGTTCTTCTTTTTCCCTGATTTATTCTGGTACTTTAGCCCAAATTACGATACTCACTACCAACAACGGCGGCTTGAAAGGCATCAACAAAGCAATCTGAATTTTTTTGAGGCTATATTTTCGTTTTTATTTGGCGATGGTAATCCTAACGCCAACTTAGAAGAACGCCGTTGGCAAGAAATTGCAACCGTAATTCGTAGTCATCGTGGCGCAGTAGTAGCAGAACAAATCGCCCCATATTTAGATAATCTCGGTGAGGTATATCAACAAGAATATGAAGATTATATGTTGCCCGTTCTCATCCGATTCAACGGGCAACCAACGGTAAGTTCTCAAGGAGAGATTGTCTATTACTTCCCAGAATTGCAAGTACGTGCAGCTAAACAGCGTCGGGAGTCAGTCCCAGTGTATTTAGAAGAATTGCCTTGGCGTTTTAGTGCAGCTAGTTCTGGGCAAATCACTTTAAGTGCTGGGTTAGGTATACTCAATTTTGTTGGTGCATTGGTTTTGGGAAGTTTGTTAAGAGATGGCACAGTTGCCGCCCAATTAGGTGGTCTAGTAGCTTTTGTACAAGGGATTTATTGGCTGCTATTGGCTTACGGAATCGGTTTTTTAGGCATACCATTGGTGCGGTATTTCTGGATTAAGTGGCGCAATCGCAAAATTGTGGCACGCAACCGCGATCGCCTTTTGCGAGCTAGGCTATTGGCAAGTCCAGACGCAGCTTTACAGCAAAAAATTGACTACGCCCGTCAGTTTGCCAGCGAAAAAGTCATTGGGCGAGAAGACTTAGTATATTCCACCGAAACTGACTTACTAGAACAGGAAGTCGAGCGTTCTGCCCAAATTGATGCTGAATGGCAAAAACGCCTCCAGCAAGGGAGTGGGGAGTAGGGAGTGGGGATTGGAGATTGGGAATTAGGGATTAGGGATTAGGGATTGGGAAAAGTACTTTTTTATCTTTTTCCCAGTCCCCAGTCCCTAATTACTTCGTCTTAATTGGTGTGAGGGCTACACCTTGGTAATAATGACCTAAAATTTGCAAGTGGTTGGCTCCTTGTTTTGCCAGATTGTATGCACCCCACTGACTCATACCTAAAGCATGACCGAAGCCAAGCCCTTGCAATACAAAACTGCCATCTGCTCCTTTGGAGACGCTAAAGCGGGTGCTTTTAAGTTTGAGTGCAGTCCGCACTTCCTCACCTTGTAGTACTTTTGTACCTCTGTCGCCAACTATTTTCAAAACTTTGACACTGCGGAAAGGAGAGTAGCTTTCTGGAATCATATCCTTAACATTGCCAACCCCAGAAATTCTGGCACTAATTTCAGCAGGCGAGAAGGTTTTTACCCAATTACACTCGCTGATATTTTGATCGTAGTCCTGAACAGCGCGCAGATAAGGTTCTTTACTTCCCCAAACATCCTCCACATTTTCGGTATGTCCTCCAGAACAAGCATGAAAGACTGAAAGAATAATTTGGTTTTTGTAAGTTAGTACCTGCCCTGCTGTAGAATCGACTGCGGCATACGTAGCAGGAGATTCACTGCTGACACCTTTGTAAATTTGCCAGCGATCTGGACTATCACCTAAATCGTAAACAGGATTATTGCGTTGTTTTTCCCGCTCGTAAAGGGCATAAGTACGAGCCGCGATCGCTTGAGCTTTGAGGGCTTCTTGGGGCCAGCTGGCATCCATTTCCCCACCTATAACGCTGTAGAGATATTCTTGGTCGTCAACCCAGTTAACGGCGGTTAAACCTTTTTCTGTGGGGACGACTAGAATTCTACCTCGAAACCAGCGATCGCCAATATAAACGAATCCTTTACCTGTCGGCTCAATCCAAAACAAACCAGACTGCCACTTATCCAAAGCAACTCCGCCAGGAATCGGCTGGGCATAAAATGCACTCATCCCCGGTAATTGTCCGAGAGTACGACCAGTACTATCTTTAATAAGTGCAGTTGTGGAACTACCGACTTTTACTTGATTGACATTCCTCTCAATTGCCACACGCAAAATTACAGCTGCTTGAGTTGGAGCAACCAAAGCAATCCACAAGAAAATACTGAGCCACCAATGACGTACTTTGATCTGGGAAAATAAAGAGCCGAGGTACAGTTGGAATTTCATACCGATCGTTTAAATCAAAATTAGTATCTGTTTGACGCTCCGGACTCTAGCGCCTAGTACTTAAAATTAGACAGTTCTCCAACACAGGAGGTTGCCACTTCCTACTAATTATGCATTGCATTTTGATTAGCCTGTGGGGTACAAGTCAACTAATCGTCGTTCTTGCTTTAAGCGATCGATTTTGGTATGTAGCTTTTGTGTCTAATTCATGCATGGGGAATAGCCGGGCTAGCGCTAAAGCAGCAACCCCTTCACGAATTAGTAATTTTCAGCCAAGCCTTTATCTATGGCAACCTTCAATTTTTCAGCCAGCAACTGGACATTAGGCTTTTTCAAAAGACCAAAGTGATCGCCAGGAATCTCATAGCTTTCCAATTCTCCCGCTACTAACTTAGTCCAGCCCAGTTCTGGCTCAACTCGAACCAACTTCTCCCTAGCCATGAAGAGAGTAATGCGACCTAAGTAAACTTGCGGTACATAGTGTTTGGCATACTTTAAAACAGCACCGTAATATGCCGCGTGCCCAACTAAGTGTTCGAGAGTTTTAATTCTAAAAAACTTATGTTTCAAAGCGAAGGAGCCATAACTTTTGCTCAACTTCTCTATGACATTTTTTACAATGTACGTAGGGCCAATTTGTAAAAGCTGATTCAAGTGAAATGAAAGTCTCTCGGAGCTTGATATTGCTTTTGTTGTACCTGGTAGAAAAGTATCTAGCAAAACTAGCAAAGCAACTTTTTGACCTTGTGAGATTAATTGTTGAGCCATTTCAAATGCAATAACACCTCCAAAAGAATGACCTCCTAGTAGATAAGGTCCTTCAGGCTGGAGAGTTTTTATTTCTTGAATGTAGTCAAATGCTAGTTCTTCTAGTCGATTCTGCTTAACTAGCTTTTCCTGCTCATGGCCTGATAATAGTCCATAAACAGGTTGCTCTGGATCTAAATAAGAAATTAAAGGTTGATATATGCTAATACCTTGGCATAGAAATAAAGGTGGTTTAGAACCACAGGGTTGAAGCGGTACTAAATATGACCAAGACTTCACTAATGCCGATTTGCTAAGAATTATAGCTAATTGCTCGATAGTCGGATTTTGAAGAAGAATACTCACAGGCAAATTTTTTTTAAAGACTTTCTCTACCTGGGCAAGCAGGCGCACTGCTAGTAGAGAGTGTCCGCCTAAACTAAAGAAATTATCTTTGATGCCAATAGGTTGCATCCCTAAAACTTTTTGCCAAATTTTTACTAGTTGTATTTCCACCTCATTGCGAGGAGCGACAAAAGTTCCTTCTAGTTCTTGTCTGATTTGAGCGGGTTCTGGTAGAGAACGTCGGTCTACCTTGCCGTTAGGAGTCATTGGCAAGGTTTCCAAAAGTACAAAAGCTGAAGGCACCATGTACTCAGGCAATCTCTGTTGAAGAAAACGCCGCAGTTGAGCAATCTTGACTGCGCGATCGCGATCGAGAACAATATAAGCTACTAAGTACTTATCTCCAAGAACATCTTCTCTGGCTATGACCGCAGACTGCTGCACAGCAGGGTGTTGAGCTAGTACTGCTTCAATTTCGCCCAACTCGATACGGAAGCTACGAATTTTTACTTGCGAGTCTTGTCTACCAACGTACTCAATGTTACCATCTCCCAGGTAACGAGCTAAGTCACCAGTCTTATACATTAGCGCTCCTGGTTCTTGACTAAAGGGGTTAGGAATAAATTTCTCCCTCGTCAAATCAGGACGTTTGAAGTAGCCACGGGCCAGTCCAGCACCACCAATATGCAGTTCACCTAAGTCACCAACTCCCACAGGCTGCAAATCTTCATCCAAAATATAAATCTGTGTATTGGCGATGGGGCGACCAATAGGGGCAATCAGATAATTGCTGTTTTGCTGGCATTTCCAGAAAGTAGCATCAATGGAAGCTTCTGTCGGGCCATAGCAGTTATGCAAAACATTGTCCAATTTCAATTTGCTAAAGAAATCTTCAATTAGTTTGACAGGTAAAGCTTCACCACCACAGGTAATGTGCTTGAGAGTTTGACAATTTTCGATTCCCTTTTGCTCTAGTAATGCACGCAGCATAGAAGGCACCAAGGCCATGACAGTAATTTGCTGCTCAGAAATCAGCTTCACAAGGTAAGCAGGATCTTGATGTCCGCCAGGGCGAGCTAAAACCAGTTGCGCTCCGAAGCACAACGACCAGAATATCTGCCATACCGAGGGATCGAAGCTCAGAGAAATATTCTGTAAAACTTTGTCTGCTTGAGTTAATTCAAAAGTTGTTTGCCGCCATTGGAGTTGGTTGTAAATTCCCCGATGGGGAATCATTACACCCTTGGGTTGTCCTGTAGAACCAGAAGTGTAGATTATGTAGATGAGATTATCGGGTGTTACCTCACAAACCAAATTTTCTAGACTATTTTGGGTCAGCATTTCCCACTCTGAGTCTAAACAAACTACTTGCGCTTGATGAGCTGGTAGGCTTTTTAGCAAGCGCGCTGTGGTTAGAATCACAGGTGTCTGAGTGTCTTGCAAAACAAAGGCTAGGCGTTCTGTAGGATATGTGGGATCTAAAGGCACATAAGCGCCTCCCGCTTTGAGAATTGCGAGCAATCCCACTATCATCTCCAAAGAGCGCTCCAAACAAATGCCAACGAGTACCCCAGATTCAACACCTAAGCTACGTAAATGGTGCGCTAGTTGATTTGCCCGTCGGTTGAGCTGCTGATAAGTTAGTTGTGTATTTTCAAATACCACAGCAGTTTTATCGGGCGATCGCTCTACCTGAATCTCAAACATCTGATGAATGCATAGATTCTGGCAATGAACTGTTTGGGCGATATTCGATTCCTGGATAATGCGATCGCCAATCAGCTGAGTTAAAGTGTCTAAATGAATACTTTGTTTATCTGCGGTCTTCTCAGTATTTATATTCATTTTGTATAGATGATTACTTTATGAATAAATGTTCTTTTTTAAGTTGTTCTTGAGCTAACGCTAATGCTTGATAAGCAC
Organism: Dendronalium phyllosphericum CENA369; assembly: GCF_016056275.1. Taxonomy (GTDB): domain Bacteria; phylum Cyanobacteriota; class Cyanobacteriia; order Cyanobacteriales; family Nostocaceae; genus Dendronalium; species Dendronalium phyllosphericum. Next base: position 124,793 of record NZ_JAECZA010000001.1, read on the forward strand.
TGTTTAATTTTGTTCGATCTCCAATTTTGTGAGCGAAATGCTTTAAATAAGCTTCGAGATACCTTATACGTAAGTAGGGTTGGTCATCCTGACTCTGAAGAAAAGGAAGATCGGATTCAACCATAAAACGAATTGCCAATAAGGGAATGGGACTACGAAGCGGACGAAAGTTGGGGTTATGCAGACCAGAACTTTGAGTATGCTTGTGAAATTCACCTATCATTAATCCTGACTCCACAAACAACGGTTTAAGTTTTCTTTGAACTTCATCAATTAATTCAAAAGTTTCATTTTTATGGATATCAGGGAAGATCAGTAAAAAAGCTCTGTTAATTGCTAATTCTTCATCTTCTACATCTATCTTCAGGAATATATCGCGATAGCTTCTAACAATTTCTTCTAATTGCTGTGAATCTAAATTTTTCGCACGAATAACCGCCATACGAATGCTGTTTGTTTTGAGAGCGTGATTCACATAAGGGCAAACTGGCCCAGTTCTGCCTAAATCTGGGTGATGTCTTCCTAAAAAATTTTTAACCCACTCCATGACTTCAATTAAGTAAGGAAGGTCTTGCTGGAGTTGTTCGATTTCAATAGGTGTATAGAGTTGCATTATTTTGGAACAGACGCACTAACTGTGTAATTTCCCATTCAAAATTATTCATAAACTTACAACAAGCATATGAATAACTATCACCAATTCAATCAAAATATCTTGACGATTATCTATCTTTGGATTGATATAGTTTAGAAGATGATAAAATGCTCTGCTATTTTTAATGAAAAATAATTTATTGCTAGTTTTTGCATGTTTCAGACTATAGCGTTTGACTTTTTGCATTATCAACCCGCTATTATATTTACCAAAAAAATTGTAAAGCTGATATTGAAATACTGATTTGCATTATGAAGTTTTAGTATAGATTTAACATAACTTTATGATGTAATTAAAAATCTAAATATAATTACTTATTTCAATAAAGTATAAATAAAATAATAGAATTTATGCTTTGACAAACAATGAATTAGAAGGTCTACACTTTACTCCGATGTCAGTGCAAGTAATTTGTTGTAGCAAAATTATCGTTTCAAAAAAATACACTTGTCTCGCGTATTCCCTTAGTACAGCAGATACACAATAAACCTAACCTTGGGTAACGCTGTACTAACACCAGTCCCTTGAATGGAGAAACTCTATTTAAAGCTTGCCTAGAGGGAAACTAACCTACTTGCGCGGCTGTCAGGAAACCGCTCAGGGAGGGTATTACAATCAGGCTAAATGCTTGTCGGAAGTGTAAGTATAATAAATTGTCTAATTTTTAGATTAGTTTACGTAGTAGTTTGCGTAACTCTAGGTTTACTTTAGGAACTCTTCAAAGGATTTCCAGCAAAAATCACCTGGTAAGAGTCGATTGCAATCTCAATAATTGAGACAGAGTGTAAAACTCCCCGTGATTATTCGTGCAGCGAGTTGACAGTGCATGAGCTACTGCTTAAATCCTACCTGTCCCAATCCAGAAAATGTGGCATATAGCCAAAGATGTCAGTCTTGTGGCTCGCGACTACTGTTGCGCGATCGCTATCGGGTACTCGAACCATTAGGTCAAGGTGGCTTCGGAGCAACTTTCTTAGCTCTAGACGAAGCCTTACCAGGAGAACCGAGTTGTGTGATCAAGCAACTGCGTCCCTCAGGAACCGCACCACATGTTTTACAGATGGCGCGAGAACTCTTTGAGCGAGAAGCTAAAACCCTAGGCAAGATTGGCAATCATCCGCAAGTACCAAGGTTACTTGATTATTTTGAAGAGCAGGAACAATTTTACTTAATTCAGGAATACATCAGCGGTGCTACCTTACAGCAGGAGGTTAAACTTAACGGGATCTTAAGTGAAACCGGAGTCAAACAATTCCTGAGTGAGATTTTGCCATTACTGCAATATATCCACGAGCAAAAGGTAATTCACCGCGATATCAAGCCAGCTAATTTAATTCGCCGCACTCAAGATGCCAGAATGGTACTCATTGACTTTGGTGCTGTCAAAAACCAAGTCAGCCAAGTAGCAACCAACCAATCTGGACATACAGCACTAACCGCATATGCGATTGGTACTCCTGGTTTTGCACCACCAGAGCAAATGGCGATGCGTCCAGTCTACGCCAGTGATATCTATGCTTTGGGAGTGACATGCATTTACCTACTAACTGGCAAAACTCCTAAAGATTTGGATTACAACCCCACAACAGGTGAGATGATGTGGGAGCAACTGGTGCATGTGAGCGACCATTTGACTAGTGTGCTGCGGAAAATGTTAGATGTATCTGTTCGCAATCGCTATCAGTCGGCTACAGATGTACTCAGAGCATTAGAGATAGAACCATATTTAGAAAGTTTATCTAAGGGCTTATTAGTTAAATCTGATACTACTATTAAAGAGCGATCGCACAACCGTCACGAAGATTCTGCTGTTTTATGCAGCAATCCTTCTGCTCCTCCTACTGGTATTGGAGTGGCACAAGTAGCAGCCGCAATTCGAGCTAGACGAGCAAAGGCTGTGGAAGCAGCTGGATTAGATGCAGGAGGAATGCGTCACGGTTATGGGACGGCTAAATCAACTTTGCCCAATAGCAACAGTAATGGTTCGCAAACTCAAGTTTCTAAAGTAGTGCGGAAATTAGATACCCAAAGTTTACTCACAGCCTATCTCAAGGGAAGACGGGACTTTGCCCTTCACAATTTAAATTTGCTAAACCTGCAAGGTGCTGACTTATCCGAGACAAATTTTCATTCAGCTCAATTGCAAAATACTAATCTCCAGGGAGCTAATCTGCACAATAGCGACTTTGGCAGAGCTAGTCTAACTAAAGCAAATCTCAAAGATGCTAATTTGAGCAAAGCTTATTTCAACCATGCTGATTTAGAAGGAGCAGACCTTAGAGGTGCAGACCTCAGCAATGCCTATCTCAGTAACGCCAATCTTCGTGGAGCTAATCTGTGTGGAGCTAATCTCAGTGGTGCTAAGATTTCTGACGAACAGATGGCACTAGCAAAGACTAACTGGATGACAGTACGTCCCAATGGAAAACGAGGCTTGTTGTGATTTGAGAGTTAAAATTTGGAATCTTAGAAGGTCGATTCCAAATTTTAAATTACAAATCAAAGTTATTTGAATTGCCCCATTGCTATGAGGGCAACGATCGCTAAAAACTAGCAGTTAAATTTATTGTGTTAGCATTTTGGAAGTGATACCGAATTGGGATAAATAATATTGTTTGAGAGTTCTGGAACAGCTTTGTAGTAAAGGCTTTTAATCTAACATCTCAAATCAAAAATTTGTCCGGCCGGTTTTCGTGCGATCGCAGCGACTTGCTGTGAAGTTATGAAATTAGAAAATTTTGCTAGTATCTTGCTATTTTAAAAATTAATTATAATTTTGCTTGAGGATTTATTACAAAATTCTTAACAATTTCCATCTGTTAAAAACCTAATATTATACTTTACAATAAACAACAAAGCATTACAATAATTCTTACTATTGAATTTTTTTATTATATTTATGGTTGTAAGGAATATTATAGGTAAAGTTCTATGGATAAAATTTTCAAGTTTAACCAACTACAGCCGCTGAATTGTCCATAATAATAGCGGCAAGAAAAAAGGCAATTATTCTAATTATCGACTGAGATTAATTATTCATGATGACTGAAATCAGCAAGTCAAACTTGTGGCCTGTAACAGAATTGGCTATGATGGCTGAGTCGCAAGATCGAGAATTAAAACGACGATTAAGTTTATATCAAGTATTCCTGAAGTTGTATGAGCATCATGGCACGCTTCTAGATGAAATACTTCAGCTAGAAAACTCACCCCAGCCTTCATTAGCTCTAATGACGATACCTTATGTAATGGGTGTAGTTGATGGTTCTGCTGTGTATGTGATGACTAATTTGTACAAACGAACGGAAACTTTACAACAATCACAAAAGATTTGGACAATCGGTCGAGATCGCAATAGTGGAATCTACCTTGAAGATCGATATATGTCTCGTCGCCATGCTGCTATTCAATATATTGAGAATAAAGGCTTTTGCTTAATCGACTTCAAAAGCACAAATGGTTCTTTCGTAAATGGTAAACGCACTCTCCAATCAATTGAACTAAAAGATGGCGATCGCATCCGATTAGGGAATATGACTTTTGATTTTTTCTCTAATGATTCTAACCGCATCTTACCGACCGTAGCTATGGAGTTACTAATGCAGCTTACGCCTCGAATAGGTGGTACAGAAGAAACACTTGGCATAGTTAGTAATTTACAAACACCTCGACCTAACAACCTAGATAAAACTCAACAGATTTCTCAAGACCACAGCTTGATTAATAACTTAAATGCCAAGCAGCAATCAGAAATTTTAGACCGCTTTTTTAATAGAGAGATACCAATTAATCCTAGCTAGAAAATTTTCAGTCCAAAGATTTAAAATAAAATTTCAGTTTATTGAACTTATTGTTTATACATCTCAGACGGGAGCATTCCAAGTTTGAAAATCTAACTTCTGTGTTTTGATTCCTAATCCAACAAAGATACTATCGATAGTAGTAACTCTGCTGGAATGAACTTTTATGTCGCTCACTGAAGAAATTCTCTCTCAATTACCGGGTGATGTTTTGGGAGGGTTGCGTCGAAGCGATCGCATCCTTACATCTATTAGAGAGAACACTGCACCATTACCAACAGTAGTAACAGAAACTCAACAGCCTTTAGACTCCGTAGACTGGGATGTAATTATCTGCGGTGGCACTTTAGGCATTTTAATTGGTTGCGCCTTAGCAGTGAAGGGACTGCGAGTGGCGCTGATGGAACGGGGTATTTTGCGTGGGAGAGAGCAAGAATGGAATATCTCCCGCCAGGAATTAGAAGTATTTTTGGAATTGGACTTACTGACAGAGGCGGAGTTGGAAACAGCGATCGCCACTAAGTATAATCCGGCGCGTGTCAGCTTTCACGGTGGTACAGAAGTTTGGGTAGAGGATGTCTTAAATATCGGCGTAGATCCAGTTTATTTACTGGCTACGTTGAAAAGTAAATTTTTAGCTGCTGGTGGCAAGTTGTTAGAAAATACACCCTTTACTGAGGCGGTGGTTCACCCGAATGGGGTGATGGTAAATAAATTTACAGCTAGGTTGTTAATCGACGCAATGGGACATTTGTCTCCCATCACCCAACAAGCACGCCAAGGAAAAAAACCGGATGCTCTTTGCTTAGTTGTGGGAAGTTGTACCCAAGGTTTTCCGGAAAATAACTCAGGCGATTTGTTGTTATCATTTACATCTTTGCAAAATCAATGCCAGTATTTTTGGGAAGCTTTTCCAGCCAGAGACGGTAGAACCACCTACTTGTTTACTTACATGGATGCACATCCACAACGTCTAAGTTTAGAAGCTTTGTTTGAGGAATATCTGCGCCTCTTGCCAGAATATCAGGGTGTGGAATTGAGCCAGCTAAAGTTTCAACGGGCGTTGTTTGGCTTCTTTCCCACTTACCGCCAAAGTCCCCTAAAAACACCGTGGAGTCGCATTCTGCCAGTGGCAGATAGCAGTGGTAGCCAATCTCCTTTGAGTTTTGGTGGTTTTGGTGCAATGGTGCGTCATCTGAAGCGTTTAACATTTGGCATCAAAGAAGCACTGCAAACAGATCGATTATCTGCAAAAGCACTAGCACTACTGCAACCTTATCAGCCGAGTCTGAGTGTGACTTGGTTATTTCAAAAGGCGATGAGTGTTGGTGTGAATCAAAAAATTGCTCCAGATCGAGTTAACCAATTACTCTCTGCGGTATTTCAGGAAATGCAACAGTTGGGTACACCAGTACTCAAACCATTTTTACAAGATGTGGTACAGTTTTCGGCGCTAACACAAACACTATTGAAAACTGGTTTCTCCCATCCTGGGTTAGTTGTCAAGATAATTCCGCAGGTAGGGTTAGAAAGTTTGCTCGATTGGATAGTGCATTACAGCAATTTAGGTGTATATACTGCCTTATTTTGGTTCAGTCCAATGCTAGAAACGTGGATTAAGAGTCAACCCAGCGAACAGCAATATTATTGGCATCGCTTGTTTGACTCCTGGAAGTTTGGTTCTGGCTGTGATTACGCGGATGAAACTTGAATTAATCTAGTGTGAGGATAACATGATCGAACGGAAATCAGTAGGAATCAAATACTTTGCAGTACTCATTGGCTTACTGCGCGATCGCGAAGCATTTCTCGAAGAAATTCGCCAAGGTGTGAGACTGCCAAATAAAATCATTTCTTTGCTGGTTTGTAGTTCTCTGTTTATTGCCATTTATGGCGGAATCATTGGTGCATTTCATAGCTGGATGCAAGCTTTATCTTCCGCCATTAAACTACCAGCCCTCTATTTAATTACACTGCTGATTTGTTTGCCAACATTGTACTTTGCCAATGTGATTTTTGGTTCAAAGCGCACTTTTAGTCAGCATTTTGCACTAGTCTTAACTGCGGTTTCTGTCACAGCCGTACTTTTATTTAGCTTTGCACCGATTACATTATTTTTCTTAATTACTACCAATAACTATCAATTCTTGATTTTATTAAATGTGTTGATATTTGCAATGACAGGATTTATTGGTATTTCTTCTTTATATCAAGCAATGAATTTAGTTCTAGAACAAGAGGATGAAAGTAGCAAAACTCGTAAGAAAATTTTACAATCTTGGCTATTCCTTTATGCTTTCGTAGGTAGTCAGCTAGGATGGACTCTCAGACCTTTTTTTGGTACGCCCGGTTCTCCTTTTGAACTATTTCGAGAAAGAGAAGGCAATTTTTATCTCAGCGTGATTCAAGCTATTAGCTATCTTTTGGGAATTCGCACCTGAATTATGAGTAAATAATCAAAGTTTAAATCATCTTGATGATATCTTAAATTGTTATGTTGGAAAAGCCATCTTATAAAATTAAACACTTTGGTGTTTTGATTAGTTTGTTACGCGATCGCCAGGGATTCTTAGAAGAAATCCGTCAGGAAGTGAGATTACAAAATAAAATTAGTTCTCTGTTCGTTTCTAGTTCTATTTTCTTTGCAATCTACGGTGCAATTATTGGTGCATCTCACAGTTGGGCACAAGCATTATCAGGGGCTATTAAACTGCCGGCATTTTATTTATTAACACTCATCATTTGTTTTCCGACTTTATTCTTCTTTAATGTTCTATTTGGTTCGCGCAGTAGTATCCAACAGCATTTTGTTGTCTTGCTGACATCTGTATCAGTGATTAGCGTACTTTTATTCAGTTTAGCCCCAGTCACGCTATTCTTTCTCATCACCACCCCAGATTCTTACCAATTTTTTAAACTGTTGAATGTATTGATTTTTGGGATCACAGGTATCTTTGGTGTGAAATTCCTTTATGAAGGAATGCAGTTACTTTCTCAACAAGATGAAGTTGGCAAAAAAACCCGAACTACTATTTTAAGATCCTGGTTATTGCTTTATGCCTTTGTTGGTATGCAGTTGGGATGGTTTCTCAGACCGTTTTTTGGTGCTCCTGACTCGAAATTTGAGTTATTTAGGGCAGTGAAGGGTAATTTTTATCTTGATATTGTCGCCGCAATTACTGAAATTTTGGGTGTGCGTTAAATGGATATTAGACTTTAGATTTTGAATCTTTCAATCCAAAATCTAAAATTCGCTCAACTATTACAACCCCACCCAAATACTTCCTTCTTCTAAACGGGTGGGAAAGACTGGTAGGGCTTTTTCTTTGGAAACTACACCTAATACTTTTCCAATACCAGGAGGAAAAGTACTCCATTCCTTAACATTGCCAGTGGCTAGATCGAACGCACTGCGGTGAAAAGGACAGATAATTGCTCCATCATCGGTGACTTTGCCCTTCCGCATGGGTAGCTTCAGGTGGGGACAGGAATTCTCTACCGCGTAAATTTGGTTGTTGTGGTTCAGCAGTAAAATAGCGCGTTGTTCGACTTTCACTACTTTGCGCTCGTTCAACGGTAGTTGATCTTGAGGAAGAACTTTAATCCAGTTCATCAATACCTCGCTTGATTTTTACAGGGCTGGTTGACAAAAGGCCTTGTAAACTTATACCAATTTTCTGTAACAATGAACTTGATAATAGTAGTAAAAATTTACCATTGCTTTGAACTTACAATGAGAAGTACAAAGTGTATTTTTTCATGGCACATTGGTGGGGAATTGATGAGTTACCAAAGCCGGAAGACACATCTGAAGATTTTGAGTATGAGCGATCGCACCAAAATTGATTCACCAGATTTTTGCCATCTGCAAGACGAATCCTGGTAGTACTGAATTACCGCTGACTGTTTCGGGATCGTCCAAAATTTCAACTTCTTGGTTGAGGCGATAGATGTAGACTTTTCGATTTTGGCGATCGATTAACCAACCGAGTGATGCACCATTGGCAATGTATTCTCGCATTTTGTCTTGCAATCCCCTGAGGGTATCGCTCTGAGAACGCAACTCAATGGCAAAGTCAGGACAAATCGGTGCAAATGAGGCTTTTTGTTCGTCAGTTAAGGCATTCCAGCGTTCTAGTTTTATCCACGCAGCATCAGGCGAGGGAATTGCTCCATTGGGCAAAGTAAAGCCTGCACTGGAGTCAAAAGCTTCGCCTGTCCCATCTTGTTCTGCCCAGTTCCCCAGTTGTACGGCAATATTGAAGTTGTGATTACCTGTATCTGAAAAGGCTGGTGGCATAACGATTACCTCACCACTAGCACTACGCTCGATTCTCAAATCGGGATTGGCTTGACAGAATTCATAGAACTGTTCAGTTGTCATCGATTTGATAGAAGGAAGATTGACAGTTAGCGGGACGCTTTGAGTTTGAATTAATAGCGTTGTCATTCTTTGTCGCTCATTTTGTGAAATTGAGCAAGCACAGGCAGGCTACCTTGAGTTTATACCCTCTTAACTGAAGTGCTGGAAGCGATCGCCTAGTCGTTGTCAAAACTCATACTAAAAATTCTGTTAGATTTTCTTAACCTAGAATTCGCATAAAATCCAGAATACTACTTGAATAGACTGTATTACGCCATCTCAAAGTTTAGTTGTAACAGTATATTGCGCTGCAAACGATTTGGAATATCTGAGATTTACATAAAACTTCTAAACTCGTGGAGTCCAAATGACTGAAGAAACTCATAAAGTACCGAATTTATATGCGTTATTAATTGGAATTGATTGTTACATGCCTAATATCCTACCCGATGGCAGTTACTACAAAAGTCTGGGAGGATGTGTCAGGGATATTAACCATGTGGAAGCTTTTCTCAAAGATACGCAAAAAGTTCCCGATACGCAGATTTTGAAGCTGACAGCTTCTATTAATCCCGACAAACCAGACAAACAACAGCCTCTAGAACCTCCAGAAAAGCTGCCGACTCGCAAAAATATAATAGATAGTTTTAGAAAATTAGGCGAAATCGCTCCCCAAACAGCACAGGTTTACATTCAATATTCTGGGCATGGCGGACGCGCAAAAACAGTATTTCCTGAAATCAAAGGTGTTGGTGAAATCGATGAGGGATTAGTACCTACTGATATCGGTACTTCAGAAGGACAGTATCTCCGCGATTTAGAACTCGCTCAACTCTTAAAAGAGTTAGTAGATAAAAAACTCACAGTCACTCTTGTACTAGACTGCTGCCATTCGGGTGGTGCAACGCGGGGAGACGCAGAAATTCGGGGTATGGATGTGGAGGATGATAAACCCCTGCAAGCTACGTTTGAGCCTGTTGCTCCATTAGAAGTTTTGGCTGCAACTTGGCAATCTTTAGGCGGAGGAACTCGCGGACTCAAAGCAAGTGGAGTACCTGAATCTAGAGATTATGTTCTGTTGGCAGCATGTCGGCAAAACGAATACGCTTATGAGTATGCCTTTAATCGGGAAACCAGAGAACGCAACGGAGCGCTTACCTACTGGTTGCTAGATACGCTCAGACAGCAGAATCCCGGACAAACTTACAAAGATTTATACGATCGCATCCATGCTCAAATTCACAGTCAGTTTCCTTCGCAAACGCCGATATTGCTAGGTGAAGGCGATCGCTTGATTTTTGGCACTGAGCGAGTCAAAACTGTATTTGCTGTACCTGTGATGAAGGTAGAACAGACAGAAACAAAAGAAATGCGAGTTTTACTAGCAGTTGGGCAAGCCAATGGAGTCACAAAAGGAGCAGAGTTTGCCATTTATCCTCGCGCTACAACTGATTTAACCGAGAAAGAGAATCGAGTTGCCATTGCTAGAATTATCCAACGCGGAGGCACAGATTCACTGTGTAAACTAGAAGCGATCGCAGCAAAGGAACTGAAAGTTGAACCCGGCGATCTAGCCGTTCAAATTGCGGTTGCAGCAAGTTTGGTGCGTAAAGTCTCCCTATCTCCAGAAGGCGAACAAAATCAGAAAGCACTTGCAGTGCTCAAAGCAGCTATTCCTGGAAATGGTTGGGTGGAATTGGATGAGACAAGAACCGTTGGCGACAACGGTGAAGGAGTAGACTACTTTGTAGAAATCAATAACAATGGTGAATTTGAAATCCGCGATAGTGGTGGAGCTATTTTCCAGAATATAAAACCTGCTTTCAAGATTGACGATCCAACTGCTCCAGAAAAGATTGTCAAACGCTTAGTTCATTTGGCAAAATACCAAGCTGCCAAAACCATTGATAATGTAGATACAGACTCGCCATTGTCAGGAAAGTTAGTTGTGGAATGGATGGGAACCTCTGATACTTACGATCGCGGAGATCCAATTCCTACGATTTCTCAGTTGCAGAAGTTTAGCGATCGCACTCGACCTACTGTGAAAATTGGAGATTCTATCTTTTTATCTATCCGTAATAACTCCACCGAGACGCTGAATGTTGCCGTGTTGAATTTTGAATCTGACTGGTCAATTCAGCAGATTCACCCGCAAAGACCTACAGAACTTTTCATTACCCTTGAGCCGGGAAAAGAAGAGAAAATTCCCCTCCAACCTACCTTAGAAGGAGAAGGAAATGAAGTCGAAAACACTGTTAAAGTTTTTGCAACCAAAGACCAAGCAAACTTTCGCTGGCTAGAGTTACCATCTCTAGATGAAGAAATTGTCCAAAAGGGATTTGCAGCGCGACCGCTTAATCCCCTCGAAGCCTTGCTAGCGGCAATTGATGGAGAGCAACCAACAACACGTAAATTAACTGTTGCAGCATCTCCAAGTCGTGAGTGGACAACCAAACAAGTAACACTAATTATTACAAAATAGCGAAGTTGGGGTTTGAGTACGCAAATTTTCCAGCAATCAAAACTATGAAACAATGGCTCTCTGCAATCCTCTTACCTATTGTTCTGATGCAAGCACCTGTGTTTGCCCAAACAAAATCTCCATCTGCCGTAAATGAGCAAATACCTGCAAAACAAGTAATAACTCCAACACCAAAGCCCGCAGTACCAAATTTAGTACCGTTGAAAGGCACAGAGCAAATGCGCCTGCAACTAGTTAATTGTGGAGGATGGCTAGATTGCGCTTTAGCTAGGCTATTGTTACATCCCAGCGCATATATCGATCGCCGCGAACTTTGGTTTGATAATTCTACTCAGGTTCCTGTTAGCATCTTGAACACAGCAATAGTTGTAGAAGGTGACTTTACCGGATATCAGCTTAACAACCAAGCTATTTTTCTTGCTGAAGGTATCAAAACTCTACCTGCCAATCAAATTGTCAGTATTCCACTGATCTTGAAGCGTTCTGCAATCCCTCCCGATCGCTATAGTGGGGCAATTTATCTCACATTGCAAAATCGCAGCGATCGCTTCTCACTTCCAGTTAATCTCAGCGTCAGAAGTGGCCCTTTATTGCCACTCTTAGTTCTGTTCTTTGGTGTAATTTTAGGCAGACTTTTTAAGTATATGCAAGAGCGCGGAGAGCCACAGGCAAAAGCATTAGAAGAAATTTATCGTTTAGAAGCAGATATTGCAAGTGCAAAATTAGAAGACCGAAATAAACAACTGTTAGCAGATATGGTAAACGAAGTTCGCACGCTCGTAGTCCGCGAACAATTAGATACCGTATCAACTCAAGTACAAACAATTCGCGATCGCCTCGAAACGTTAGTCAAACTGCAAGCTTTAGAGGATCGGCTTAACGAGCAAGCAACTACTTTTCCTACAGATGTTGACGAATATACACTGAAGATTAGTAAAGCGCGACAGTATATTGCTCAAAAAGAAGATGCTAAAGCCAAAGAGCTATTAGAAAAAATTAGTTCGGATTTAGACAGCGTTGGTGCAAGAGCAGGTGGAGACTCCGGGATTGAAGCTTACAAAAGATCCCTAGAAGAAATTGTCACAGCAACCAATCGCATCAACCAACCTATCAAAGAAAAGATTACACCAAGTTCCTTAGCGAAGTTCCAACAGTTTTTGATTAATCTATCTGGTGTGTCCGATCGCGTTCGGGCGGAAGCAACTTTCTGGGTGGTGCGTCCGCTACTATCTTTGATTTTGCTTGTTGGTTTATCAGCTGCGGGTATCAGTTCTCTTTATATAGAAAATGGTACAACATTCGGTGCTAGACCTTTTGCCGATTATCTAGGACTGATTTTATGGGGACTCAGTGCTGATGTTGCTAGCCGTAGCTTAAGTAATCTCCCAGGAGCAAAGCAATAGGCTTTTGTGTTTTAGTGCATATTGGCTGGGGGGCGGAGGGAGTGTTTCCAGGTTTTATCTAAAAGATTGTGAAGCAACTTATGGGCGCGACAGCTTCAAAGAAGAATACAGAATTCATACTGAATTATGACGACTGACAACTTTATTCTTTCTTATTAAATTCCCTAAAAATACAGACGACTTCTAGTATCAGCAATGCCATGCTAGCTGTAAATCAGCGATCGCTATAGTTGCTGATTAGTATAATTAATTACGAACCGTGAAACAAAATACTGTCCTTGATAAGCCTTTGATAGCCAGGTCGAGGCGTGAGGAAATTTGCCTTCTTTTTGGGGAATCTTACGATCGCGAACGCTGGAACGACTGGCGCTGGCAGATGCGGCATCGATTGACCAAGTTAGAACACTTTCAACATTTGCTGCGGCTTACTCCCGCAGAACAACAAGGGCTTTTAATCGCTCCAGAGAAGTTTGCTGTAGCCGTAACACCATACTTTGCATCACTGCTTGACCCCGAAGATCCGCTTTGTCCGCTGCGGTTGCAGGTGATACCACGGTCAGAAGAAATGGTAGTTGATACTACAGATATGGCAGACCCATGCGGTGAAGACCGTGACAGCCCAGTACCTGGATTAGTACACCGCTATCCCGACCGAGTGTTATTGCTGGCTCTAGATGCTTGCGCTGCTTATTGTCGTTACTGCACCCGCTCTCGTTTGGTTAGCCAAGGTGAAATAGACCCGATAACACGGCGGTTGGATGCGATCTTAGCTTATCTAGAGAAACATACTGAGGTGCGCGATGTATTGATTTCTGGTGGCGATCCGCTGTTGATGTCTGACGAACCCTTAAACAACTTGCTAGAACGGATACGCGCCATTCCGCATATTGAGTTTGTACGTATTGGCTCCCGTGTGCCCAGTTTTTTGCCACAGCGAATTACCCCGGAACTTGTTGCCATGCTTCGCAAACATCGTGTATGGCTGTCTTTGCACTTTTGTCACGCCCAGGAACTCACTCCGGAAGTTGCCCAAGCTTGCGATTTACTCGCAGATGGTGGCATACCTCTCGGTAGTCAAAGTGTGTTGCTGAAGAATGTGAATGATTCCGAACAGGCGCTGAAGGATCTGTTTCAAGGTCTACTCAAACTCCGCGTGCGTCCTTACTATCTCTATCAGTGCGATCCTGTTGTTGGCACTAAACATCTGCGGACGAGCGTACAAAAAGGTATAGAACTGATATCTAAACTGCGCGGTCACACTACCGGATATGCAGTGCCAACCTACGTTATTGATGCTCCAGGTGGTGGTGGTAAAGTGCCTATCCAAGCAGAAACTCTACTGGCTTATGAAAATGGTGTAGCACAAGTGCGTAACTGGGAAGGTAAGACATTCACCTATATAGATCCAACGGAGCAGGATTAACGCCATGAGGCTTTTCATCGGTTTGTGTTACGACCTTAAGGAAGATTATCTCAAAAATGGTTTCACCTCTAGCGATGTCATGGAGTTTGACGAAGAAGAAACCATTATTGGACTAGAAAATGCATTAAAGAATTTAGGTCACAAAGTTGAACGTATTGGCAATGGTAGAGAACTTACCTTGCGGTTAGCAAAAGGCGATCGCTGGGATTTGATTTTCAACATTGCCGAAGGATTGAAAGGTCGCTCTCGTGAGGCTCAAGTGCCAGCGGTTTGTGAATTATTTGCTCAACCTTATACCTTTTCTGACCCGCTTACCTGTGCTTTAACCCTAGATAAAGCTCTTGCCAAACGTGTGGTGCGCGATCGCGGTTTGCCCACAGCACCATTTGCAGTGGCGAACACCTCTCAAGAAGCGGCGGTTGTGGCACTCCCCATACCGCTATTTCTCAAGCCCGTAGCTGAAGGTACTTCTAAAGGTGTCAGCAATCGTTCCTTCGTCAAAGAACGTGAAGAATTGGTTGCAGTCAGCCAAGACTTACTCGAACAATTCCACCAGCCAGTACTCATAGAAACCTTTCTTCCAGGAAGAGAAGTTACAGTAGGCATTGTTGGTAACGGCAATACAGCACGGGTATTAGCTGTGATGGAAGTGATGCTGACAGATCGAGCGGAATCTGTTGCTTACACCGCGCTCAACAAACAAGAGTATCTCGAACGGGTATCCTATCGCCTAGTTCCAGATGAGGAACCTCTAGCAGCACAAGCCCAGCAATTGGCATTGGATGTCTACCACACCCTCAATTGTCGGGATGTGGCTCGTGTGGATCTGCGTTGCGATGCTAAGGGAGTGTTGCAATTTCTGGAGGTAAATGCATTACCAGGACTAAATTACGTCTATTCAGACTTACCGCTCATGGTGAATATGGCTGGATTGTCATATGTAAAACTTATCGATGAAATAGTCAAGTCCGCCTGGCACAGGTATTTTCCTGCAACTATGAGAACTGAATGTGAAAGTGTAAGAGAGCAACACGAAAAAGTGAGATTGTCGTGAAGGAGGCTAGAGGAGGAAAGAAAATGTTCTTTACCCCTCTACTTCCCTGCCCTGGAGCCGTCTTAATGATAAGTCTTTAACCCAACACGATATATTGCCGTAGTGGTCTGTCGCATTAGTTCTGAAGGTTTTAGGAACGAACCGCGTAGACGCGAAACGGCTTCCCGCAGGGTAGTACGCAAAGTACGCGAAGAAAGAGAAAAAAGAAGAGAAATTTAAAAGTTAATTCACCTAGCAAAATTAATGCGATGAACCAGTAGTTACATAGGTTAGGACAATTGCGATTGCTCAAAGCCTTACAGTAACTGGGTTTTTACTCAGCACTCAGCACTCAGCACTCAGCACTTTGCTATAACTAATCCAGTTTAATTAGCAGCTTGAGTTGATACTGTTAATACCTGCGGTGGTGTCGCATCTGGTGGATACAAAAAGTCTACTTCTACCAATCTGCGATCGCCTCTCTTCATATTTAATAAAACTAACGGTTCTCCTAGTTGGCCTCTCTTTTGCACCAAATGCACAAACTGGGTTTGTGGTTTACCTCGGTCATCGTTATAACGTACTCGTACTGTTCCTCGGAAGAAGGTTTGACGGGCTGGCGTACTCAAAAAGCGCAGTCCTGGTTTCCCTAATTGGTCTTCTTTCAATGGCGTTTGCATTGATATAGCAACTTTTTGCAGACTTTGAGTATTGTTATATAGGGGTAACTTCAAACTGTATTGAATTCCATAGTTGCCATGAGCGCGATACGCGGTATCAGGATAACGCACCAGCATAGTAGCACTCTGAATTTGACCAGTTCCCAAAGTTCCACCATGTAAAGTATCAAGGGCATAGGAAAACACTTGCCCAGGTTGGGGAATAGTTAGATACTTTGTTTGGGGATTATCTGTTAATAAGGCTCTCCATTGAGTACCACTAACTACTCCCGCTACACGACCATAAATTATTGGCTTATTAGTTTCTTCTAAGGGAGTAGGTGTTTTATCTCTTGGCCCTGATAAATCGCCATTATCTAGTAAATTTTGCCACTCTGCTAATGTTGGGGCACGCTCGCTACCATCAGCATTCGTCCGCGCAAACATGGCCAAGCTAGCTGCATAAACAGTGCCATTACTCCGCAGTCTAATCAAAGTAGACCGACCATTTAAAGGTGGCGTGAGTCCTTTGACAGGAATGGGCAGATTGAGTAACATCTGACTTTGCCCTGGTGGAATCACAATTTGAGCGGGGAAAATATCTTGTCGTCGTCCCCTCAACACATCAGACATGACGCGATCGCCCGGCCCTGCGAAAACTGTACCCAAAATATTCTGACTAAAGCTTGGCAACTCAATAAATGGCGCATCCGGTTGACTCAAATAACTCGCCGCCTGCAAGATACTTACTTTCACTGATTCCGAACTAGGATTATGCAGAATAATTCCTAAATAAAGCGATCGCAAATCTTCTGGGGGATCGGCCTTAGCAACGTGGTGGACAAAAACATCAAATCTTCCCCGAAAGGGAAAATTTAGATGCGCTGTTGGCACTTTTTTGCCAGCTGGTGGAAAGGTAGAGAGTAAAATCCCTTCTTTTAAAACTAGTTCTGGACTATTGCTATTAAACGTTGGGATCGTATCCAATTGCCCTGGTAAAGGGCGAACTTCTTGTGGTTGCACCACTTCTTCAGGTGGTAGGGCAGCAGGAGTTGATTGTGCGAGTGTCAAACTTAGTAATAACGGCAACATATACTTAGATGTTTTCTCCACCATACAGACGCTCTTCATTTTATGAAAGTGCCAGTCTGTTAATAATTAATACAAAATCAGCAACAGTTACCGCCAAATTTTCGGGAGTTAAAACTGGAACGTGGACAAAGATACAACGTGTAGTTAGTTGCTTTTGGAGCAGGTAGTTTAATACTGAATAATAAAGACCTTCGCAAACAAATTTACCGCAGTCATGGCTAATGTCAATTGCCATCGCTCCCAAGATTAGTTGCTCTAAATCAACTGTTGTCTGCAAAACACTTTCGTTACAGCTAGCAGTAACTTCAATACTTAATTGCGTGCGGCGGGCAGCCATCCCACAACAGATAATGTCATCTGGCTGGAATTCATCAATTTTTTGAATTACCTGCGAACTAGCAAGCCGAACATCTACAGGTAACAGGCGTAAAAAATTTAAGTTATGGGGGAGCAAGTCAAGTTTAGTAACTTCAAGTAATAAATCATCAGAAGAATTTGACTGTTGATCGCTTAACCAAGTGTCAAAAGAAGTTAATAATATTCTTTTCTTCATAACAAATATTATTTAGAATAGAAAAACCCTCCATAATAAATTTACAAGGAGCAGGTCAATGCCAATTATTGCGGTCGTAGATTACGACATGGGAAATTTGCACTCAGTCTGCAAAGGCCTAGAAAAAGCTGGAGCAACTCCTAACATTACTCATTCTTCCAAAGAATTGGCAAAGGCAGATGCAGTACTATTGCCAGGAGTAGGAGCTTTTGACCCCGCAGTGCAACATCTGCGATCGCGCGATTTAGAACAACCAATTAAAGACACCATTGCCTCTGGCAAACCTTTCTTAGGAATCTGCTTAGGTTTGCAAATTCTTTTTGAATCAAGTGCGGAAGGTAATCAACCAGGACTGGGAATTATTAAAGGAAAAGTCCAACGGTTTCGACCAGAACCAGGAATTACAATTCCCCACATGGGATGGAATCAGCTGGAAGTGACTCAACCAAAAAGTATTTTATGGGAGCATTTACCATCTCAACCTTGGGTATATTTTGTTCATTCTTACTATGTTGAGCCAATTGACCCGCAAATTCGTGCTGCAACTGTTACTCACGGTACTCAGACCATAACAGCTGCGATCGCTCGTGAAAACCTCATGGCCGTTCAATTTCACCCCGAAAAATCTTCTAATATCGGATTGCAAATCTTGTCTAATTTTGTTGCTCAAGTCCGTGAGAAAATTGCTGCATAATATAAAGAGTGCTGAGTGCTGAGTGCTGAGTGCTGAGTGCTGAGTTAGAAGAAAGAGTACTGAGTTAGAAGTTAGAAGTTAAGAGTTATTTATTTTTTCTCGTAACTACTGAACTAATGACTAATAACTATTGACTAATGACTTTAAGAATTTACGGCAATCGTCAGATTAAAACTTTACCTGGACAAGAAACCAGACCCACTAGTTCGCGGGTAAGGGAGGCAGTTTTTAATATTTGGCAGGGAAGAATACCAGGTTGTCGCTGGCTAGATTTGTGCGCTGGTACTGGTTCAATGGGCGCAGAAGCTTTGTGTAGAGGAGCTAGCTTATTAGTAGGAATTGAGCAATCGAGCAAGGCCTGTGCAACTATCCGTCAAAATTGGCAGCAGGTAGCTGATAGCGAACAAGAATGGCAAGTCTTGCGGGGAGATGTCATCCAGCAGTTAAAAAACTTATCAGGAAAGCAGTTTGACAGAATTTACTTCGATCCGCCTTATGCTAGTGGATTGTATCAGCCAGTGTTAGAAGCGATCGCCTCTTATCAATTATTAGATGCCACTGGCGAAGTAGCAGTAGAACATAGTCCCCAAGGTTGGACACCTCCAATAATTACGCCTTGGGAAATTTGCCGCCAGAAAGTTTACGGTAACACAGCTCTTACTTTCTACAGAACACTAGAGTATAAGGAGTAGGAGAGCAAGCTTCGCCTTGGGAAAGGCATAAAGGGGAAGGGGAAAAGGAATTATACAAAGTTCTTACCTTTCCCTTATCCCCAGAGGGAACCCCACCTTCCCCCTTTATCTTCTAAATCCTAACCCAGCACGAGCGCACTTCTTCACCCTCCCCCTAACTGGTTGCCGCGCTTGTATTGCTTATAAGCAGCGTAAAATAGTCCAGCGAGGGTAACTACAATTAGACCAAGGACAATACCTGACAGCAGGGGTTCAACCACTTTAAATCTCCTGTTTGCAATTCTTCAAGATTCATATCTCGTCTTTGATTTTACCAAATCGGGGGCGAATCCCGCTCACAGTAAAGTTTTTAGGTGACAGATGTTCGTAAAAAACCTGTAATCTGTGCTTGCAGACACAATCAAGAACTTTTAAGCTATGTGTAGGAAATGAAAAATTTTGAGCACACCTAGACTTTCACGGCAAACCTTTTGGATAACCAAATTACCAAACATGAAACTCTGATTCAGCGGCTCGCTTTGTTAGCTTTGGCGATACTGCTAGCAGTCCCTTTGGCCATTTTTGGTGTTCAAATGGTTCGAGCTTCCGATCCATACGTCAAAAGTGTTCTTTCTTTGACAGGAGACCCAGTTCAAGGACATGCTATCTTTCAAATCAATTGTGCTGGTTGTCACGGACTAGAAGCTGATGGACGGGTAGGCCCCAGTTTGCAAGCTGTCTCCAAGCACAAATCCCGGTATGGACTAATTCACCAAGTTATTAGCGGCGAAACTCCACCCATGCCTAAGTTCCAGCCTAGCGTGCAAGAGATGGCAGACCTTTTAAGCTATCTAGAAACTTTGTAGGTTTAATATCTAAAAGTAAGGGCGCTGTTTCGTTCGCCCTTACTATTGTATTCTTCTTTCAAATTGGTATTAGTTGGGCAGCTTCTCCACACCCTTACAACCGTGTTTGTTGAAAGCGTGATTTTCAACTAAACATCTTTACTACAAAAATGTTTTAAATATTACACCTGCCAAATCAGTATCAGATCTCAACTATTGATGCATCTCTATGTGCAACAATGATTGGCGTGATTATAAAATCACGCTTTAAAGAGAAAGAAGGTGTAATATTTATGAGTCAGTCCCCTAACCCACAAGCAAAAAGACTTCTATACATTGTTGGTGTTGCTCTTGGTCTTGCTTTGTTGCTGACTGCTTTGATTTATTTCTTACTGGGAATTGGTGTAATCAAGTCAATTTCGACATATGTGATTTGGGCAATTATTCTTTTTTCTATTGGTGCAGGTATATTGAGTGGTGTTGGAACAAGACGCTGATATTCAATATTGCTACAGTAAAATCACGTAAACTTATATAAAAATTCAATTAAAAACTATATTTACTGTTGAAATTACTGACTTTTAGCTTTTGTATAGATCCCAAATTAGTTTTTTCTTAACAAAGCTTCCAAAAAGTAGTGACGATCTCCGATCGAATTTAAAATGAAAAATTAAAAAATCACAGAGTTCATCTTCAAAGCTAAAAACCACAAGCGCGATCGCCTCCTCACACAGCCCAATCTTTACACAGTAATTCTGCCTGTTGCACTAGTGTCACCTGCAAGTTCTATAAATTCGCTCATCATCTGGGCGGTTTCAATAGCACGGTGCTAGTATCTTTATCTTCTAGCATTTAGGCAAAAGACCGATGCTGTAACAAATTACAATGCGATCGCGTTTTGATTTAGTAAGTCTCTAATATTTATTTGAGTATTTTATCTGCCTTTCCATACTTCTTCAAAATTCCTCTTCACTCAAGTAAAGTTTAATAAATTCTTCAGCAGCTTCTGAATTAATTTTGTGCAAACCACTGCGAATTGCTAGTAGTGTGTCGGGGGGTGGATCGCTAATTTCATTGACCCAGTTGTTTACTGCGGAACGTCCAATACCCATTGCAACTGCTAGACGATTCTGAGTTATGCCGTAAATTTCCAGTACCCGCTTAAGCGCTCTACCTGCTTTTTTCATGCCTCTGATTTTGTCAGAGGCTTGTGACTTGGTAAATGTCCTATTATTTGGACTTTAATGTAAAATCACAATGTCCAAAACTTTGGACATTGTTAATACTTGCCATGTAATTTAATAACCCTCCCCAACCTTCCCATCGAGAAACCGTCAATATTCTTCTAATGGCTCCCATTGAGGTATCAACAGCATTGTTTATTGGCTGTATTGTCTTAGCTTTGCCGAAGTACCAGCCTGAAGTAAGCCACAATTTGTCCCCAACAACTAGGACGAAGAAATGACGAGTATAACTATCAAGCAAATAACCATGGACTCAACAGATAAAAATATCTGTATAGGCCGATCGCACACAATAATGCGATCGCCAGTCAACTCGAACGATGCAAAAAAAGCAAAAAATTTAATTACTAGATCGCGATATTTTTAAGATTGGTAGTAAAAAATCCGTACCCGCTATTGCAATTGAAACCATTATTGCTAATGGGAGAGTTATTGAGCTAATAGCAGTTAAAACCGACAATATGACCAATTTTAGCCTTTTTAAGTCAAAAAAGGTTTAGACATCATCATCTCAAAAAAGCTACGATATGATGAAAAATCGGTATTTTTACAGAACTAGACTTGTTACTGCCATTGCATTGCATAAATAGACCAAACAATATAAATTTTTGCAATACAATCTAAACTAAATCAAGAAAAGATGAGCTTACTTGAGTTCGATGTTAGCGATCGCTTTTTAGCTAAAACAGTATAAATTTCGATGTATTCGAGTAGAGCGATCGCTCATTGACTTTTTTTTCTTCTTCCAAGAATTTAAGTCTGACAAATGTGATTTTTTGACTAAGATTAAAATCTTTACGTTTATAAATATTGTGGTATCAATATGGACTATTTTGTAATTACAGCAGATTAAGAGAGCCGATACAATAAGCATCTTTCAATTGATTGATGAAAAGCCAATTAGGTTAAGCTTTTCAAGCGCGGCTTGCTGCGATAGTTGATTTACAGATAAAGAATTTATGACCAGCTTTTTCAAGGTGATGCAGTCTATTTTAATTTTGGGTAAAAGCCTTATGGTAAATGGATTCAGCGCTATTAACCCCTAAAAACTGAGATGCAGATTGCCAACGTAGATAACAAGTTATCGGCTTTGTTACTCATCGCCATGAAACTATATTCCTAATTATATTAGAATAAAAGTAAAAAAAAGATTTACATTTAATATAATAAAACTCTGAAATAATTTCATAGCAAAGGTTACAGGTTTCATTTGTAATATTTAACCTTATTCAAGCTTTTTATAATTTTATTAAAAAATACTGAATTAATAAAACTATTCTCTTTCAATCATTGTAGGGGTAATAAAAGCGAAGAACCTGGAAATTACTTGTATGAATTGATTGGTTGGCATCGAAAATATTTAAAGTTAACAATTGTATTAATAATTATAATCTTATTATTTAATTTATTCTGCAAAATCAATGTTTTTAATAATGTACTTTAGATAGATCTAATTTATCAACATTATAATATTTGATATCAACTTAGTTATTAAAAAAATATATTAAAGCTAAAACTAATATAATAAAATATTCAAATATTGATTATATGTTGTAAAGATACCAAATTTTTAATAGCTTTAAAAAGGATTAAAAATAATTATATTTCAATCAAGATGTAGTCTTTTTACAATATAGAAAAACCCATAATCTTTTAAATTTACTAATAATAAACAAGCATGATTTTTTTAAATTAAAAATTAATATAAATACCGAAATGCTGTCCAGGCAAATATTCTACTTGAAAAACTATATAGTTTTACTCAGTTTTATAATGCCTTTAAAATATTAGATCTATTTTTAAATAAGGTGATTAAAAATTATTTTTTGATGATTAATGACATAAAAAAATCAAATAGATTTAAAATAACTTTTGCTATTTACTAAACATAAAAACTAAAATAATTGTTCATTAAAAAGAATGAAATTTATTTTTCTTTCCACTTAAGTATATTTACGCTGAGTTTTTTTAAGTGGATTCACCCTTAGATTTTAGTTTTTTACAGGTTTATAAAAAAGGCAAATCAGTGGTTCTAAATCTCATTCTCCTGAATGACAACTAGACCACTAGTTAAGTCATAAAAAGAGTGATTTTGTCCAAAACATATATCTGAAAACGTTGATCTAAAAGGAAATTCAAAGCATGGCTATCATTAACGTTACTACCTCTGCAGACAGCGGAGCAGGTTCTTTGCGTGCAGCGATCGCTTCTGCTCAAGCGGGGGACACCATCAAGTTTGCTTCTACCCTTGCTAACAAGACCATCACACTTACTAGTGGGCAGCTTAGTATTACAAAAAACCTAACGATTGATGGTACAGGAACAGCGAATTTAAAAATTAGTGGTAACAATGCTACAGGAGTATTTCTTGTCGAGCGCCAGATAGGTGCTACGTTTAAGAACCTCACTATCGCTGATGGTAAAACAACCGGAAAAGGTGGTGCGATTCAAACCTATGACTATGGCAGCATCACAGTCGATAACTGTAAATTTACCAACAATCGCGGTGGTACAGGTGGAGCCATCTATCTTGGCTATGGTGGTCGTTCTACGGTAGTTAACAGTAGCTTTGATGGGAATGATGGTACTTCTGCAAACTCTGGTTGGAGTGGTGGAGCGATCGCCACAGCTGGTGCTGGTAACCTCGTTGTTAAAGACTCCATATTTACAGACAACAAAGGGGTCAATGGTGGTGCGATTTATAGCTTGCTAGGCACATTGACTGTAGAGAACTCGGTCTTTGAAGGCAACAGTTCAGCAGGTGGTATGGGTGGTGGTGCAATCTTCACTGATGGAGCAACTCCTGTAGGACCTGGTTCTCCAATAGCAGGTACAATTACCGTCCGTGGCAGTTGGTTTGAAGATAACCATACTGAAGGCGAAGGTGGCGCGCTTTTTCTTTATGGTTACGCTAAAGACCAGATCGTACTTGAAGACAGCACTATAGTCGGCAATAGTGCAGGTTACAACGCTCAAGGAGTATCACGAGGAGGAGGAGTACGAGCTACCAGCGACCTCACTATCAAGAACGTCACTATTGCTAACAATACCGCTGAAAGGCAAGGAGGAGGTTTGTGGATAGATAGAAACTCCAAAGTGGATATCATCAACAGCACCTTTTCTGGAAATAAGGTTACCAAAGATGCGGGTGGAGCCATGTTTATTGACACCGATCCTGCCTCTCCCATCAATATTGTCAATTCCACCATCGTTAACAACTTTGCCGGACGGGCTAGTGGTGCAATCATGTTCGGTGGTAATAAGAACGTAACCCTGACAAATTCGATTGTTGCCAACAATACAGCAGGTAATAAATACCAACAGCAAGTTACAACTTCTCTCAAAGATGGCGGTGGCAACATTGAATGGCCTAAACCAGGATACGGCGACAGACGGGTTGTAGCAGGCAGTCGAATTGTCGATCCTCTTATTGATACCTTACAAAATATCGGGGGAGATTTAGTGCATCCCTTGAAAACAGGCAGTCCTGCCATCAACACTGGCATCAAAAATGCGATCGTACCTACTATTGACCAAGGAAGCGTGCTACGGGATACTCAACCAGATGTTGGTGCTTACGAAGTAGCTGCCAAGAGGTCTCCTCAACCAATTAGTGCCGTTAATTCAGAGAAATTTGCCATATATGGCACTATGGGTAACGATGTCCTGACTGGTACTAGTGGTAACGATATCCTCATGGGAGGCTATGGTAACGATACTCTGATTGGTGGTGGTGGTATCGATATCTTAATTGGTGGAGGGGGTGACGATCGATTTGCCTTCCAAAGCTTTTCAGATAAGGGCGACTATATCATCGGTTTTGACCGCACAAAGGAAGCGATCGACCTCAGCCAAATTATCGATGGGTCTAATTTCAAAAGTACCAATCCTTTCACTGATTACATAAAACTAGGGCAAGTTGGTAGTAACACAGTTGTTAGCATTAACCCAGATGGTGACTCCAACCCAAATCAATTTCAACAGTTTTTAACTTTGAGGAATATTACAGCCAGCAGTTTAACTGTCAATAACTTCATTTTATAAGACTAACTCAGAGCGGTTGTACTTGTTGGAGTCAGCTGTCGAAGCTTAAGCCTGTTTCAGATTTGTCTTAATTCTCATGCTACAAGAACACGGTCAACAAAGACACATTGTTGGTCTTAGTTAAGAGATTGGTAAAAGGAATTCAGAACCAACTCATCCCCTCTTCGCTAGCAAAGAGGGATTGGGAAGGTTGCTAGGTCAAAAGGACTTTATATTTGCGCTACAATCTTGTCAACAACTGCCGTCGTAGTAAATCCAAGGCTGTATTTGCACTTAAAAGACGAATTAGAGTCCGACCTCGCATTGTTCCAAACCGATACTCAAAACTCGTTACTTCGTCATTTGGCCCAGCCAAACCAATGTAAACTAAACCCACCGGCTTGGTGTCCGTTCCCCCAGTTGGGCCAGCAATACCAGTGATACTCAATCCCCAAGTCGTTGAGAGGCACATTTTTACCCCAACTGCCATTTGCTCTGCAACAGTAGCACTTACCGCCCCAAATTTATCTAAGTCTTCTGGGTTAACCTTTAATAGTCCAACTTTTACTGAGTTATCATAAGAAATCACCCCACCCCAAAAGTAATCTGAACTTCCGGAAATCTCAGTCAACATTTGCCCTAGCCCGCCACCAGTACAGGATTCTGCAACAGAGAGAGTTTCTTTTGTCGATCGCAACAACTCACCGACTACAGAAGCGAGAGTTCGATCGTCTGTACCGTAATAATCCAGTCCTGCAATTTCTTTAAGTTGTTTCTCAATTGGCAAAATCAAAGCTTCTGCTGCAACTTCTGAACTAGCTTTAGCAGAAATCCGCAATCTGACTTCACCCTTACCTGCATAAGGGGCTACTGTAGGGTTAGGCAAGTTAAGATAAGGAGCTACTTTTTCCGCCAACGCAGATTCACCAATACCCCAAAACTTTAAACTCCGGCTGTAAATAATTTCTTGACCCCAGCCTTGGTTTTTGAGAAAGGGTACTGCGGTTTCACGCCACATATGATGCATTTCTGATGGCACACCAGGAAACGTGAAAATTGTGATGTCGGAACGTGGTTGCCAGATGATACCAGGCGCTGTTCCTGTAGGGTTGGGTAAAATTTCTGCACCTTGGGGAATCAAGGCTTGCTTGCGGTTACTTGAAGTCATAACCCGACCCCGCCCAGCAAATTTTTGAGCTATGTCTTCAATGATTTCTGGGCGTTCTACCAAAGGGACACCAAAAAAATCAGCGATAGTTTCGCAGGTAAGATCATCTGGCGTAGGCCCAAGACCACCAGTAAAGATCAAAATTTGCGCTCTGGAAATAGCGATTTCAATAACTTGCTTCAATCGTTGTGGGTTATCTCCAACCACGGTTTGATAGTAGTGTGGAATACCTAGTTGCGCTAATTGTTGCGCCAAAAATTGAGCATTACCATTGAGAATATCTCCTAGCAATAGTTCAGTACCAACACAAATTATTTCTGCACTCATCGGATTAGGGATTGGGGATTAGGGATTGGGGACAAGGTTAAAGGTTAAAGGAAAAGAACTTTGTTTAATTCCTTTTCCCCTTTGCCCAAGATTGAGCAGCTTTTCTCTAGTTCTTAAGATTGTCTAGAGATTTTCCACAAACGCCAGATGGCGTAACTTAACAGTGAAGTTGCACCACAGGCGTAAGCAATACCGCTAGGTATACCAGCAATGGCTAATGCCAAACTGCCTACCCACAGAGTTAAAGAGTAAATAAATAAAACCGTCCAGCGATGGGATAAACCAGCATTTAGGAGTCGATGATGCAAATGACGTTTATCCGCAATAAAAGGTGATTTTCCTCGGCAAAGTCTTGCCAAAATTACCGCTGACATATCTACAATTGGCACTGCCAAAATTAGATAAGGCAAAATGACAGCCGTGAAAGCAGGGATTTTGACTAAACCAATTACACCCACAGCGGCTAGGGTAAATCCCATAAAATAAGCCCCACCATCTCCCATAAAGATTTGTGCGGGATTAAAGTTGTAGCGGAGAAATCCCAGTGACGCACCAGCTAGGGCTGCTGCAATCAAAGCTGCTGCTGGTTGCCGCATATATAGAGAAACAAGCAACATCACCACAGCGGCAATTCCAGACACCCCAGCAGCTAAACCGTCTAAACCGTCAATCCAGTTAATGGCATTGACCATCCCTACTAGCCAAATAACTGTGATGGGCAAACTCAGCCAGTTAAGATCGACTATCCCAATTGTGGGAATGCTAATGAAATCTATACTTACACCTGCCTTCCATGCACCAGCCGCAACAATAATCTGCACGAGCAAGCGTGTTAAAGGAGATAAATTTAACAAATCGTCTGCTAAACCAATCAAAAAAAAGCCAAAGCCGCCTAGGGTGACACCCCAAATTTGCCATTCTTTTTCAGGTGTGAGATTGCCAAATCCGCCCAACCACCAAACAATCAACAGGGAAATTATAGTACCTAAGAATATAGAAACTCCTCCCAAGCGAACCATTGGGCGTTGATGAACTTTGCGATCGCTAGGTCGATCGACACGTCCACTTTTTATACCAATTTTTTTGACATCGGGCGTAGTCCAGAGAACGACTACCGCAGCAACAAGAAAAGCAATCAGATGATAAATCTGAGCAGGCATCGGTATTTTCTATAAGTAGTTTGTAAAACAAAAATCTGCCGAGGAACGTTTCTAGATATTTCTACTATATTTCAGACTTCGATCGGCATGAATTTAAATTTAGGGTCTGGGGACTGAGGATAAGGGAGCAGGGGAGGCTTCGCGGTCAAAGGGAAATGGGTAATGGGAAAAGGAATTAAATAAAGTTCTCCCCCTTTCCCTTTAACCTTTACCCCTTACTTTTTTTCCTGACCACTGACAACTGACCAAGCCCCGTTGGGGCGGGGTGTGGGGTGTAGGGGAAGAAATAGCCCCAACAACTAGTGGGTCACAAGCCCCGTCCATAAGGCACGATTGCATTGGTCGGGGTAACAAGCCTTGACCAATGCCATCTTACCCATACCCTACCCCCTACACCCTATTGCTGACCACTGACTCATACCCAATCCCCAATACCCAATTCCTAATTACCTATGCTAAAGCTGGGGTGGGAATCTCTAGGTGAGGGTACAAGGGAAAGCGATCGCACAATGCTGCGACTCTTCGCCGACAATCAGCTGCAACTGGATCGGAATCAGGAGAAAGCAAGCGATCGGCAATAATATTCCCAATTTCGGTAAATTCTGCAACTCCTAAACCTCTTGTGGTCATTGCCGGAGAACCCAACCTCAGACCGCTAGTCACGAATGGCGACTCAGGATCGAAGGGAACTGTATTTTTGTTAGTGGTAACATTCACAACACTCAAGTACTGTTCCGCCAACTTACCTGTGATGCCAATAGACCGTAGGTCAACCAGCATTAAATGATTTTCAGTGCCATTTGATACTAGCTTTAAGCCTCGATTCAATAATTGTTCTGCCAAAGCACGAGCATTTGTAATAATCTGGGCAGAATAAGTTTTAAACTCCGGCTTTAGGGCTTCTCCAAAAGCTACTGCCTTCGCCGCAATCACGTGTTCCAATGGCCCGCCTTGAGAACCGGGGAAAACTGCTTTATCGAGTTTTTTACCTAGTTCGGCATCGCGGGTTAAAATTATCCCACCCCTAGGGCCGCGTAGAGTTTTATGGGTAGTTGTGGTGACTACATCGCAATAAGGAATTGGGTCGGGATGCAGTCCACTAGCAACCAAACCAGCGATATGAGCGATGTCCGCGAGTAAGTAAGCGCCGATTTCATCAGCAATGCTACGAAACTTTTCAAAGTCAATTACACGAGGATAAGCGGAATAACCACAAATCAGGAGCTTAGGACGCTCCCTCAGCGCCAGCTCCCGAATTTGGTCGTAGTCTAATTGTTCTGTTTGTTGGTTAACACCGTAATGGCGAACTTGAAACCACTTACCCGACACATTTACCGGGGAACCGTGGGTAAGATGTCCTCCATGAGACAAATCCATACCCATGATTGTGTCTCCTGGTTTTAGTAGTGTCAGGAATACTGCAAAATTTGCTTGGGCCCCAGAATGGGGTTGGACATTGGCATGAGCAGCACCAAACAGTTGTTTAGCTCGGTCGATCGCTAGTTGCTCGACTTTATCGATAAATTCACAACCGCCGTAGTAGCGTTTCCCAGGCAAGCCTTCGGCATATTTATTTGTTAGTACCGAACCTTGAGCTGCCAGTACCGCAGCAGAGGTAAAGTTTTCGCTCGCAATCAACTCCAAGTGGTCGCGTTGGCGCTCTAGTTCTTGGTTGAGTAATTTTGCGATCGCGGGATCGGATGTAGCAAGAAAGTCTGAATTAGTCCTAGTCACTTCAATTATCCTTAAGAGAAATTTGCACAATGGTTGCTTTTGGCTGAGTGCAGCACCTAAGTAATAGCCTAAAGGTCTGACTATTGATGTTTACTGATGCTGATTTACTTATTATTAGATACCAACTTGATTAGTGCGTTAAAGATCGTATATGGAAATAGGCAGTGGGGAAAAGGCGAAAGGGAAAAGCAAAGCCCAAGAAGTTTGTTTAATTACTTTTGTCTTTTGCCAAAGCGAAGCTTTCTCCTGCTTCCCAGTACCCAAAATATATGTATAAGTTTTAACAGAAGAACTCAATAATAAAACATACAACATACAATAGATTCAGGTTGGCTAGGCAATTGTTTGTTATTACCCCCATTTTTACCAAAAAGATCGCAGAGGATGCTTTCAAGTGTCTTCCGCAATTAAAAATTGCAAGAGTTTATAACGCGCAGCGCGCTCTCACCCTGCCTTCAAACGATTTATAGGGTGTCTACCAAGCGTTTCCTCCTCTGGACAAATACAAGTAACTAATGAGGATTTACAGGAGGGATTAGATGCTAGTCATTTTAACAGGCGATCAAATCCTTGCCCCCGAGCAGGTTTGCCAGTCTTGTTTACTTGCTGACGCAAGCGGTCAACCCCGTTGGCGTAGGGGTCAACTTCGTTGTGGTCAAGCCATTCGCAAACTCACTGAACAACAACCAGAACAGTACGAGTGTATGATGGGCTTCCGCATTGCGTACATAGAATAGTTGACAGTTAACTGTCAACTATCAGCAATCCACTAAAAGTCAATGTGTAATAGTTTAGTAAGACCGAGCAACTGCGTTATCCTAGGCTCAAGTAACTCTCGAAATTTAGCCACAGGAGAATGCACAATGACTTGGCGCGGGTCTACAACTGTTTCCGACCGGATTTTTGCTTGTTTACCTTATTTGCTACCTTTGATTGATGGTCTAGTCTTTGGTGGATTTTTGCTCACACAGTTTCCAGCACTGCGAGTATTACTTATACCGTTACAACCAGTTTTAATAGTTTACGGTAGCTTAGGCTCGTTGGGTCAACTAATCGTTTTCTTTGCCTTGTTCATGTTAGTGGTAAGAAACGAAAAAATCAGTCACTTTATTCGTTTCAACACAATGCAAGCGATCCTTTTAGACATTGTTGTATTTTTGTGTTCTATACTGCTGAGAATTTTGACTCCCATTCCTGGTGCTAGCTTTGCAATAGAAACAGTGGCAAACACTATATTTCTAGGTATTGTCGGAGCAGTTGTATATTCCGTTATCCAGTCCATAATCGGACGTTATGCAGAAATTCCGGCAATTTCTGATGCAGTGTATATGCAAGTGCGCTAGTCGTTAACGGGATGCCACGGTGTTTTCCAGGCGGCCAATACCTTCAATTTCAATGCGAACGCGATCGCCTCGGTGCAACGAACCAATACCCTCTGGCGTACCCGTTAGCACCACATCCCCTGGTAGCAGTGTCATCACTTGACTGATATAAGACACGAGAATATCGGGGGGAAAGACCATCCGATCGATACAAGCAGATTGTCGGGGATTAGCATCGTCATTCACAAAAGTCTGCAATCTAGCTCCAGGATTTAGTTCTCTGACGATCCAAGGGCCTAGAGGGCAGAAAGTATCAAAACCTTTGGCTCTAGTCCATTGACCATCTTTTTGTTGTAGATCCCTTGCTGTAACATCGTTGGCGATAGTGTAACCCCAAATTTTAGTTTGAGCTTCTTGCGGCGTGCAGTTAAAGGCGCGATCGCCGATTACTAGTGCTAACTCACCTTCGTAGTCTACCCGTTGTGATTGGGGAGGATATTTAATCTCTGTCTCGGAGGCGATGATCGATGTAGGTGGCTTGAGAAAAATTAATGGCTCGCTGGGTACAGGAGTACCCATTTCTGCTGCATGGTCTGCGTAATTCTTGCCCACCGCCACAATTTTTGAGGGAGCGCAGGGAGGAAGAATTTGATAGTTGTCTGGGTCTAAAATTAGCTCTGTGGCTTGTCCTTGTAACCAGGGCGGAGCATCCAGCACCTGCACCTTGAGGGATAGTTGTAGCAATCCATAGTAAACCTTGCCTTCTAGATTTTGAACTCGCACATAGCGCTGCGCCATAAGCTTGATTAATATCCTTATTGTCTGCGATTAAAAGCTGTGAGCTCTTAGCAATCTTCAGTCAGTGGTAGAGGCTTGAGCCTCAGACTGAGCTGCCATCAATGATGGTAACTGAGGCATGGGGAGGATAAGATGAGGAAGCTATCGATCGCTCATCTTCGCGGTATTTGTAATCGATCGGGACACCTCTCTGTTCGGGTAACGCTCAACAGCGTCAGAGCTTGCCGCAGGCTAGGATATGGAGGATGGATTGGCTTCCTCCCTAGCCGCCTGTAGGCAGCTTCTCGTTAGAGATGGAAATTTCAGTAGATTTGGCTAATGATTCAAATTGAAAACTGGTAAGATTATAGTTCCTTGTTGCTTCAGATGTTGAGCAATACTAGTATTATTCATTGAAATTCTCGTATAAATTAACATCAGCAGCCATTTTGTCCATAGGGAGACTTCAAAACATGTCCACAGTTTACGAAACAATGTACATTCTGCGTCCTGACTTGGGAGACGAACAGGTAGAGCAAGCAATTACGAAATACCAAAACTCGATCCGAGAACAAGGCGCTGTTGATATCCAAATTCAAAATCGAGGTAAGCGTCGTCTCGCTTACGAAATTAAAAAGCATCGGGACGGTATCTACATCCAAATGAACTACAGCGGGCCAGGAACTGTGGTTGCTCCTATGGAACGTGCAATGCGTTTGAGCGAAGAAGTAATTCGTTACCTGACTATTAAGCAGGAACTCCCCCAAGAAAAAGCAGATAAAGTTGCTGTCAGCGCTTAAGGAAAGTTCTGAGTAAAAGGTACTGAGTGTTGAGGTTTTAGAGCCTCAGTATTCAGTACTGAGGAAATAAAGTCTAAAAAAATTTTTATCTTGTGCCTTTTTTTTGATTTGGTTGGGAATGCTAAATTAACAAGTACTTGCCAAAAGCAGTACTATCATCGCAGTTATACCTAGGATTCGACAAGATTCGTCAATGGGAGCTGTAAGCCACTGTGAGCCAAACTGACACACCCAACATTCAAGCTCTCTCTAGCGAAGTCTCGCAGCTGCGCCAAGAGTTGCAGCTTCGCGATCAATTAGTGCAACAGCTTTCTCAAGAACTCTTCCGGCTAGTGAAGGGCAATACTAATTTTATGCCCCAGCGAACCGAGCCTGATATCGATATCAGTCAGTTGCAGGCATTACGAGAACAATTGCAAGCTGTTGAGCAGCAAGTGACGTTCTACCAAGAACAGATTACGACTCGTGATGCCGAAATTTACCAATTGCGGCAGTCAGTACAAGAACTAACCGATCGCAGTCGGATGTTAGAGCAAGTAGTACAGGAGTTACCTCAAATTTACCGTCGTAAGTTCGAGGAGCGCATGGCTCCTGTGAGAGAAAAAGTCGCAATTCTACAACGGGAAAATCGCCAACTTCAAGCAGAATTACAAAGTGTTAGCTATCGCTTGGCACTCAAAACCCGCAATGCCAGTCACAGCGGTATCGATTTGCCAAATTTTCCTCGCCCAGCATCTAGCCAAAGTAATATTCCTGCTGTATGAGATGTTTAAAGCTGTAATACTAAATTAGTAATTCAGCTTTACAGCTAAATGCTTGATATAAGACTCCTATTTGATTGGGTAAAAAAACAGGCTACTTCTGTGCCTATCTGCTTTCCTGTTCCCTATTTTTGCCTTGACGAATAAATTCTCTAATTAAATCGGACTGCCATACAAGCTGTTTTAGATAGTTTACTAAGTTTCTCAAACAGTACAATCAATAAAAATTTTTCTGCTTATAACGATCTCAAATAAAATAATTGTACTGATACTAGATGGATTGACATAACCCATCTCCAGAGTCGGATTTTCAATCAAAAATCTACAAACATATAACTCTGTGAAATTTTTATCGAGTATTCAGTTACATACCAGGTGCAGTTTGGGTAGCAAAAAAGTAAAATTTGCTATGACTTGTTTTGGTCATTTCCCACTGCACCCGCTTTAGCTAGCACTATCATTCGACAACCAAATTTATTTTCCTGTCATTGATACCAGTTCGCTGCCAAGCCATAAGTTGAACTCACACCACGTTTTTGTGGTTGGGCGATCGCTAGTTATAGTGAGTGACGCTAGCTAAAAATCACAAATGTTTTTTGCTTGTCAGATACATTTGTCTGTACAATAAAAGGTTAGCCTGCTAGCACCAGATTGTTATCTTTGGAGTTAGAAAAAATGTCCTCATAAGTATTAAAAATTTCAAACACCGAATCTAGTTGAGTCAGTTCCAAAATCAAACGCACAGGAGCTTGGACGTTGCAAAGAACTAAGCGACAACCGCTTTGACGTGCAGATGTTAGAGCTTTGACTAACGGAACTAATCCAGAACTGTCCATAAAATCCACTTGCGACAAATCAATAACCCAGAGTTGATCGGGCTGAGGCACTATATCTACCATCTGTTCGCTCAAAGCCGTACCACTCTCCAAGTCTATGCTTCCTTGGGGTTTGAACAAAACTACTTGCGATTCTTGTGAGATATTCATATGTTTGACTGGGTAGTTGAAAGACTCTACAAAAACAGAAATATGGCATCAATACTGGCGCAGTTACAACAACAAAACACTGCTTCATTCACTTGTTTAGGAATTAACAGCGACGCAGTTGGAGTAGTTTGCTTCAGTATCTATGCCGTATAATTTGTGTTAACTTTCATAACTATAGGCATAAACGCCTAAGAATTTTAGTATCAAACATATCTTTTACTAGATTTTTATATTTTTCTCGGATATTTATAAATTTTTCATAAAAACTTGTTGCTTTGTGTGCACAATTATGTGTTTGTGGTATTAACTGTTAAGCAGACAATCGTCAATATTCAATAGGCTATAAACAATATCTATAAATAGATATAGACTAAGCGAAAGCGCATTTAATTTTGAGAAATACTCATAGTGGTTGTTGAGAGCTGACAGTTAACTGTCAACAGTCAACTTTGGTCAATGTACAATTTAAAAGCGTAGCAGCTTATCATTTCTATGTTGAAAGCTTGATTGACACCCCAGACACAAACGAGACAAGATAGAGTAAAGGTAAAAAATTGTAAAGCGGCGGTGCGGGATGTCTCTCGATCTAATTTCCCTAGAAAACATCCAGAATTTTGCCCATCAGTATGGTTACTGGGCAATTTTTTTGGGAATTTTGCTAGAAAACTTGGGCATTCCTCTTCCTGGTGAAACTGTCACCTTAGTGGGCGGGTTTCTAGCGGGTAGTCACGAACTGAATTATTGGTTAGTTCTCGGTGATGCCGTCGCAGGTGCTGCGATTGGTGGTACTTTTGGTTATTGGATTGGTAAACTTGGTGGTTGGTCTTTTCTGTTACAAGTAGGCAAAGTTTTCCGGATTTCTGAAGAACGATTGCTAAATATTAAAGAACAATTTAGTCAAAACGCTGCTAAAGCTGTATTTTTCGGTCGTTTTTTTGCATTACTACGGATTTTTGCTGCGCCACTTGCTGGAATAGCTGAAATGCCCTTTAATAAATTCTTTTTCTACAACTTAGTAGGAGCTAGCACTTGGGCCACCGTAATGGTGACATTAGCTTTCTTTGCAGGCAGAGTTGTCTCTTTAGAACAGTTAGTTGCTTGGGTTAGTAAATTTGCGATCGCCGCTTTGCTTATCCTTATAGCCTTAATTGTTGTCCCCCTGTGGTTAGAATCTCGGCAAGTGAAACGGGCTACGGGAGAGTAAACAATTAAAAATTAAAAATTAAAAAGGCAAAAGAAAGAATTCTCTGTCTTTACTTTTGCCTTTTTAATTTTGTCTTTATCTAGCCTGCTGTGCCCAAATTCGAGTTGGTAGTCCCCAAACGTAGATAAAGCCTTCGGCTGCTTTATGGTCAAATTGGTCTTCAGATCCGTAAGTTGCTAAGTCAGGGCTATAAAGTGAATTGTCACTCCAACGCCCGACTATGGAGGCATTGCCCTTAAACAGTTTTACCCGCACAGTTCCCGACACTCGTTCTTGGGTCTGTTGAATAAATGCATCCAATGCACTTTTAAGTGGACTGTACCACAGACCGTTATAGACTAATTGCGTGTAAGTTTCTTCAATTCCACGCTTGTAGTGGCTGACATCTGCCGTCAAAGTCAAGCTTTCTAAATCCCGATGGGCTTGAATTAGCACTAACATAGCGGGTGATTCGTAGATTTCTCGTGATTTTATACCCACTAAGCGGTTTTCTATCATATCAATCCGCCCAATACCGCGATCGCCTGCCAGTTGATTGAGTTGTTGAATTAACTCAACTGCGTTGGTAGATTTACCGTTGAGGTCAGTGGGAATACCTCTGTTGAAACCAATTTCAATATACTCTGGCTCGTTAGGAGTATCAGCGATCGCTTTAGTCATCTGATAAATTTCTTCTGGTGGTTCTGCTGCTGGATCTTCCAGTACACCAGCTTCGATGCTACGACCGAGTAAATTCTTGTCGATGCTGTAGGGAGAAGATTTTTTAACTGGTGCGGGGATACCAAACTTTTCACCATAAGCAATGGTTTCTTCGCGGCTCATACCCCATTCTCGCGCTGGTGCGAGTATCTTGAGATTGGGATTGAGGGCAGCACAGGAGACATCAAAGCGAACCTGATCGTTACCTTTGCCCGTACAGCCGTGAGCGATCGCATCAGCACCGTATTTTTCAGCAGTTTCTACTAGTATTTTGGCAATTAGCGGTCGGGCGAGGGCAGTTCCTAGGGGATAACGATTTTCGTAGAGGGCATTAGCTTGAATCGCGCTAAAGGCGTAATCTTTAACAAAACTATCTTTAACATCTGCTACTAGAGATTCACTTGCGCCTGATTTCAAAGCTTTTTCTTTGATTGGTTCTAATTCATCTCCTTGACCTAAATCTGCTGCCAGTGTTATCACTTCTTCTACACCCCACTCCTGTTTCAGGTAGGGGATACAAACTGAGGTATCTACTCCGCCAGAATATGCCAGGACAACCTTTTTGGCACGACCCATTAGTTTCTCCAGTTAGGAAAACAAACAATGAGTCATTATTATATCTAACTAATACGCTTCTATAGCAATTCTATCTAGGTTGTGATTAATTACTTTTTAAACGTAGCCGCTTCTGTGCCTACTCTAACGATAATGCTTAAAGACAAAACCTAGGGTACTGCCAAATACGCCAGAAAAGAAACAGAGAATTTGATGAATCTTTGAGGACTGCTTTATCTTAATTAAAAAATAAATTTATTGGAAAATGTAAGTTTATATCCGATCGCACAAGCTAGTTAGGCTAATTATCTGATTGGTAAATCATGTTTTGATGACATAGCGATCGCTCGTACAGCATACTGATTTATTTGGCTTTGAAAATATCAGTACATAGAAAGATACACAATCGCACTTCTCTTATATTTTTGTTACTAATTAGACATTTTAATAGTAGCTTGATAGCTATGGGTTATTGTTTAGTGTTTAAGTAAAAAGAGCAAAGTGCAATAACTTTGCCATGAAAATTTTGTCACAGAGATTTTTCTTGAAATTACACATTGCAAGACAGCAGACAGTCCTATGGGGCTAGGAGATACTTTTTCAACCCAGGCGACTGCCTTTTCCAAAGGCTTGTCGTTAGATATTGCTTGCTATCTTTGGTTTTTTATAGTACATTTGTACGTACAAGAGAAATCCTGATTGAATCACTCCCCACCTTACTAGTGGGGTTTTATTTTAATTTTTGGAGTAATGGGGAATGACAGTCCATTTTGACAACTAAGATCGTATGGCTGAATTGGTTAACTATACCAACTGATTTAATTCACTGTTAGACTCTTTTTACCTCCTCTGCGTTTTTTGAATAACGAACCTTTAGCCACCTAGAGGTATCTAAATCCGCACAGAAGTGTGTTAGTCTGCGTTCGATAATCCGGAATTTTCTCTCGTCACGAGTTGAGAATCCTGGTTTAATTGATACACTTTTACTTCATTAGCCCAGTTAACCAGCGCCTATGGTACATGTTAAGCGCGTGGAACTTACCAACTTCAAGTCCTTTGGCGGCACTACCCAAGTCCCCTTGCTACCTGGGTTTACTGTCATTTCTGGGCCAAATGGTTCCGGTAAATCTAATATTCTAGATGCACTGCTATTTTGCCTGGGACTCGCTAGTTCTAAAGGAATGCGAGCCGATCGCTTACCGGATTTGGTAAATAACACCCAAACTGCTAAAGGACGTTCTGCGATTGAAGCTAGCGTCACAGTCACTTTTGATTTGTCGGATTTGTCAGTTGTCAGTAGTAATGAAGAATTGGCACAAGATGACGAACAAACCCAACAGCAATCAACACAAAATGGTCAACGTCCAACAGAATGGAGTGTAACTAGAAAGCTACGGGTTACACATCAAGGAAGTTATACATCGAATTATTATATTAACGGTGCAGCCTGCACGCTGACGGAATTACACGAAGAACTAAATAATCTGCGGATTTATCCTGAAGGCTATAATGTCGTGTTGCAAGGGGATGTCACCAGTATTATCTCGATGAATGCTAAAGAACGTCGGGAAATTATTGATGAATTGGCTGGGGTGGCGGCGTTCGATCGCAAGATTAACCAAGCTAAAGATACTTTAGATGAAGTGAAGGAAAAGGAAGATAGCTGTCGGATTATCGAGACAGAATTAACCGCACAGCGCGATCGCCTTTCTCAAGATAGAGCGAAGGCAGAGAAATATCAAAAGCTTCGCACGGAATTTCTGGCTAAACAATCTTGGGAAGCAGTTTTATCATGGCGTTCTTTGCAAGCACAGCAAGAAAAGTTAGCAACTGATATTCAAACGGGCGATCGCAATTCTGGCGAACTCACTACTCAACTGACAACTCTAAATGCGGAGATTGCCCAAAAAAGCGCCGAATTAGAACAACTCAATGCCCATGTGAAAGCATTGGGAGAAGAGGAACTTTTGGCGGTACAAGCTATCCTCGCTACCCAAGAAGCAGAACGCAAACAACTCCAGCGCCAACAAACGGAATTAACAACAGCTTCCCAAGAAACTGCCAAACGTCTGGTGCAAACTCAGCAAGAAATTCAACAACACCAGCATTCTTTAAGCGAGATTGCTCAAACACAAGTTGTAGAAGGCCAATCTATCGTCTACTGCGAACGGCAAAGAGATGAAGCGCGACAAGCGCTCTCAAATTCGCGCGAAGCAGCAGCAGAAATTGCCTCGGCTTCGGAAGCGTGGGTACAGCAACAAACAGCATTTAACCGTCAAATCGAAACTTTGCTGCAAACTCTCGAACCGCAACGTACAGAACAAGCACAACTGAGAGAACGTAATAACCAACTGCAAGAACTTATCCAAGAACAAACTCAGCTAATTGCTACTTTAGAGCCGGAATTAGCCGAAAAACAAATTGAATGTAGTCGCGTTGAAACAGAATTTAACGCATCTAGCGAACCGATCCAAAACTTAGCCCAAAATCTCGCAGCAACAGAACAAGAACTACAAATCCAGCAAGAAACGCAAAAGCGGCTTTCGCAAGAACTACGGGAAAAACAGCGACAGTTAGATAAACTAGAAGCGCAAGCCCAAGCACAGCAGGAAGTGCAAGGCACTCAAGCAAGCAAAGTCATCTTACAATCGGGAATGCCTGGAGTTTGCGGCTTAGTCGTGCAGTTAGGGCGAGTTGAACCGCGCTTTCAACTAGCTTTGGAAATTGCGGCTGGCGGACGTTTGGGACACATAGTGGTAGATGATGATGGCATAGCCGCAGCGGGGATTGAACTGCTCAAACAAAAACGGGCGGGGAGAGCAACTTTCCTCCCCCTGAATAAAATTCATGCTCCGAAATTTACTCAAGATGCAACGCTGCGTTTGGCTAACGGATTTATTAACTATGCTGTTAACTTAATCGATTGCGATCGCCGCTATAAAGATGTATTCAGTTACGTTTTTGGGAACACGGTGGTATTTGCCAACATCGAACAGGCGCGAAAAAACTTAGGACTCTATCGCATCGTTACTTTAGAAGGGGAATTATTAGAAACCAGCGGCGCGATGACTGGTGGTAGCAACACCCAGCGTTCGGCGTTGCGGTTTGGCAATGCGGAAGCGGCGGAATCTGAGGAAGTAGCGGCTTTGAGAAATCGCTTGGTTGATATTGAGCGGATTTTAGAACGTTGTAATGAAGCGATCGCTTCATTATCTACCAAAACAAAACAACTATCGCAAGAACTTACAGAAGCACGACAAGCGCGGCGAGAGAGGCAGTTGCAATTAGAGCAGTTGCAGAAAGATATTAAGAGTTTGACAACACAATTAGAGGGGACGCGATCGCAACTCTCCCAAAACAGCGAAAAATTCGCCACAGCTCAATCCCGTTTGTCAATTTTGGATCGGGAATTACCAGGACAAGAAACTCAACTGCAACAATTGCGACATGCTTTAGCTGAGTTAGAAGCTTCCCAAACACCCAGTGAATGGCAGCAAATTCAAGCAACCATTAAAACTCAAGAGCAAGAATTACAACAACGCGAGACAGCATTACGAGAAGCCGAGCAAAGATTAAAAAATTTAGAAAATCAACAGCAGCGGCTACAAGAGAGAATTCAAGAAGCAGAAGAACGAATTACCCAATACGATCGCGAGCAACAGACGCAACAAAATCAAATCGCTACACTCAGCACTCAGCACTCAGCACTCAGCACTCAAATCGCCGAAACCCGAACTAAATTGAGTGAAATGGAAAAAAGTTTGGGAGAAGAAAAACAAAAACGCGATGCTACAGAACAGGAAGTGCGATCGCATCTTCTCCGCCAGCAACAATTGGAATGGGAACTAGAAAAACTCCAAGAAACTCAGATGAAGCGGCGAGAAGAACTAGTAACTTTACAAAGTCAGTTGCGGGATGTGGGAGCAGAATTACCAGATCCCTTGCCAGAAGTGCCTGATAAAGTAGATTTAGAAGAATTACAAAAAGAATTGCGATCGCTTAGTAAACGCTTGCAGGCAATGGAACCCGTAAATATGCTGGCGTTGGAAGAATACGAACGCACCCAAAACCGCCTCCAGGAACTCTCTCAAAAATTGCAAACCCTAGAAGCAGAACGCACCGAATTACTTTTGCGAATTGAAAACTTTACGACATTACGGCAACTTGCTTTTAAAGAAGCTTTCGATGCTGTCAATGAAAACTTTCAATCTATTTTTGCCACACTATCCGACGGCGACGGCTACCTACAACTGGAAAATCCCGAAGATCCTTTTAGCAGCGGACTGACTTTAGTCGCACATCCCAAAGGTAAACCCGTACAGCGCCTAGCTTCCATGTCTGGGGGAGAAAAATCACTCACAGCTTTAAGCTTTATTTTTGCCCTACAACGCTACCGTCCGTCGCCATTTTATGCATTTGACGAAGTAGATATGTTTTTGGATGGAGCAAACGTCGAACGATTAGCTAGAATGATCGAAAAACAGGCACAACAAGCGCAATTTATAGTTGTGAGTTTGCGTCGTCCGATGATAGAATCAGCCGAACGCACAATTGGCGTTACTCAAGCGAGAGGAGCTTATACCCAAGTTTTGGGAATTAAGTTACAATCCTCCAATACATCTGCTTGAGTTTTTGTTAATAATAGTGTATAGATAAACCGGATTCGAGATCAGGACTCGGTATAGAATGACCTCCGAACAGATAATTAGGCGTTCCGACATATTAAATACCCAAGTGATTACCCGCGACAACGGCAAGCGGCTAGGTATCGTGAGTCAAGTTTGGGTAGATATAGATCAAAGAGAGGTTGTGGCTCTTGGTTTGCGAGACAGCCTGATCTCTATTTCAGGTTTGCCGCGCTACATGTACCTCAACAATATCAATCAGATTGGCGATGTCATCCTGGTTGATAACGAAGATGTAATTGAAGATATTGAAGTTGAAACTCTCAGCAACCTGATTAACTGGGAAGTAATCACAGAAACAGGTGAAGTCTTAGGTAGAGTTCGAGGCTTCAAGTTCAACGGTGAAACTGGCAAAATTTCCTCGATACTCATTGCTTCTTTGGGAGTGCCTCAAATTCCCGATCAATTTCTCAGTACCTATGAGTTTTCAGTGGATGAAATCGTCAGCACTGGCCCTAGTAGGTTGATTGTGTTTGAGGGAGCTGAAGAAAGAGTGAACCAGTTGACAGTTGGTTTCCTGGAACGCTTGGGTATCGGCAAAGCACCCTGGGAGCGAGATGCAGAAGAAGAATACGGCTATAGTCCGCCTCGTGAAGTTGCAGTAGACAAACGACTCCCCAGTGGAGTGCCATTGCAGCCGCCCAAGCCGAAAGTTCGCACTCCCGAACCCATAGCACGGGAAGAGGAGTGGAATGAAGATTATGTGGAAGAAGAAAGACCACGGCGCGAAGTGATGAGGGCAAGACCTTACGAGTCCATTCAATACGAAGAAGACGAGGAAGAAGATAACTGGAGTGATGAAACGGGTAGAGATAGATATCAACAGCCAAAATACGAATCTCAGCCCTACAGTAAGCCGTATACCGACCAGTATGATGATTACGACGATATAGACGGCGATGCTTGGGAGGATGCTCCAAAGCCAGTGAATATTCCCAAGAAAGTCAAGGAAAGACAGCCAGAATACGAAGAGGAAGGCGGATATTAAGTTTATCCCTTTCTTTAATGAAATTCTAGGTAGTTTCAATAATTTAGTAGGGTGCGTTATGGACATTAGTTCTAACGCACCTAAAATTTAGGATGCTGTGTTATGTAGCAAAGTGCTGAGTGCTGAGTAAAAGCTTCGTGAAATCAAGGCTTTGAGCAATCAACACTGTCCTAATATTAGTGACTACGGCTATATAAAGTAGTAAGAAGTAATACCTATTATCTAAAATCCAGCAACAGATTCAAACTCTGAAATTCCCACTGAATCTGACTTTAATTCCCACTGAATCTGACTTTTTTAATTACGAATTATGAATTACGAATTACGAATTGGTATTAGTGTGATTCGGGGGCACACCATTGAGCTATTTGTTCAATTCTTGCCTGCTGCATCAATTCCAAAACTTGCGAACCATCACAACCGTAGGTAGATGTCAATAATTGTTCGCCTTGATTTTTCGCTTCACTAGCAGATACACCAAAGGTCATAATTTCTTCATCTAGGTTACCTGTAATTTTCTCAATTGGAATAATGCAGATATATCGTGGTTCGTTCTGTCTTATTTGCTGCACCATTACTACTTACCAATCTAACTGATAATATTTGTCTATTCTTAATATATCTATAACCTTAGATAAACGCGATTAATAGTGAAATAGTCTTAATATTGAGATGGTTAGCGATGGCAATAAATTCTTTAAATAAAGTTAAGTCTAAGTTAAGATTTTTATCAAAAATGAGAAAATCGAGAACTCTCAACACTAATATATGAGACAATGAAATATAAGCATGAAAAATATTTTCTCGTAAATTTTTGTTCGATTTTTGGCTGGTAAACGTGTTGAAATAAACGCCTTTATCAGTTGCAATAATTTATTTCAAAACCTGGAAGTTAATAAATCAAGCGCTTGATTTAATGTCATGTAGCGTTGGTTTTTATTGGCTGGAAATATTTACTTAAAATGGGAGATTATTAAGATGGCAGTTCGGAATAACTTAGTTACTAATTTATGGCAGAGAGTACAACAAGATTCAGTAGTTTGGGGATCTTTAGCCCTTTGGGTTAGTGGATTAATTGTATTGTTAGTCATGCTTGCAATGTTTTCTAATGCTTAATCTGATTCAGATGCTTTTATTTCCTGGGTTTGCTACCCAGGAATTACAATCAAGACAAATGAATCTTTTCAATTTATGAACGTTAAAATTCTGGCAACAGCGATCGTAGTGTTAGGTACAATCGGTGTAGTTGTCCCTGTTCAAGCTCAAGATATTAACAACAAGCCAACAAACTCAAATCAAGTTCTGAATGCTTGCATTCAAAATCGGGCGGAAACTTTACCAAATCCCTATAGCGATGTGTCACCAGATCATTGGGCTTTCAAAGCAGTGATGACTATGCACTATTGTGGGGCTTTTCGCCAAGCTACACCACCAGCCTTATTTGAGAAATTGCAACCAACTGAAAATCAGCAGCCACAACAGAGGGAACAGCAGTTTCAAAAATAGAGAATAAGCTAATCTGACTTGAAAAAGGGTGTAGGGTGTAGGGTGTGGGGTGTGGGGTGTAGGAAATATTCCTTTTTCATGCATGGTGATGAAAATTTTTTCATCGGGACTGCCTTTAAGTTGCACAATCTTTTGCCTTAGAAAGACGAGGGGATGCAATTTAAATGATTATTAGCTTACGACTATAGGAATAAAAAAGAATTAGCAAAAGTGGTGACTTGGGTGCGAACGCGCTTTCTCAAAATTGAAAGAATGACCACCACTAAACACTTCAGCGGTGGCTTTTCAATTTTAATCAGATATTTTAAGCAACTATTAACTCAGAATCATTTTCAGTAGGCGCGCCATCTTGGACGAGAGAACGGGTTTCGCCGTTGCGTTGCAGAATACCATTAATCATGGCAAACGTAGCGTTCACTTTGCGGGTGCGCCACTCGTCCACTAATACTTGTACTTGGGTAGCAGACATCCGCCGCAACATTGCTTCGTAGAGATAAGCAGCATGACCTGTTTCATCTTGGGCAATACTCAACATGCTTAACTTTAAGTTGCGAGATGTTGGCTCATCATCTGGTAATACATTTGCCATGCGGGTAAAGTCTTTACTAGCATCTAACTCCAGAATATAAGTACTAGCCATAAATACATCCCAGTCGATAGCCGCAGGTTTTAGCTGTTCTGGGGAGTAACCCTCAAAGTATGCGGCAAAGAAGGGACTGCGCTGCTATGATTTATTTGTAGATGTAGTTTTGGGTTGACTCTTAAAATCTATAACTTGTTTATTTAGCTGTTTTAAGGCATGAGCAAAAATTTGACCGTGCCTAGTTTCATCCGAGGCATGTTTTGCGAGTTTTTGGGCTAGCCATGTATCGCCTTCAGCTGCGGCGCGATCGCTAAGTGCAGATAAAAACGGTACAGAACCAGACTCTGCCAATTGAAACCCTGCAAGAACGTTAGGACGGGTTTGAGAGTAGCGGATTTGAGTGGCAAGGTAATAAGCATTGACACCCGAACTCGCTAGATGCATGAGATAAGTTAAGAAGTTCATGTGAAGATTGTAAATGGGGTATTGGTTATTCCCATTG
Organism: Dendronalium phyllosphericum CENA369; assembly: GCF_016056275.1. Classification (GTDB taxonomy): domain Bacteria; phylum Cyanobacteriota; class Cyanobacteriia; order Cyanobacteriales; family Nostocaceae; genus Dendronalium; species Dendronalium phyllosphericum. The sequence goes on from NZ_JAECZA010000001.1 coordinate 169,493, forward strand.
TTTATTCTCCATGCTCAAAACCATTTGCTAATATCATCCCTCAGAGGTAATTTGGTGAGGTTAGATGGAGAAGCTAAGTAAACAAGTGCTAATTTGTTTGAGTGCAGCGATCGTCATTTTGAGTTTAATGAGTTGCGATGTCTTACGACAAGCCGCTTCGCGTCTACGCTTCTTTGGTGTTTCTGGAGACTTGGTTGAACGAGTTAGTGATGGCGATACTTTGGCAGTCAAAGATGCCCAAGGCAATAAATTCACCGTGCGCTTTGCTTGTATGGATGCACCAGAAATAGCGCATTCCACGAAAGAAAAAAATAGCAAACGCGCTAGCGATCGCAATCAATTTAGCTGGGGAGTGAAGGCGCAACAAAGAGTGCAGCAATTAGTGCAACAAGGAGGCGATCGCGTTACGTTGAATATTACAGATAGCGATCGTTATGGGCGCAAAGTTGCAGAGATTCGCTTGAAAGATGGCACTTTTGTCCAACAAGTTTTGTTGCGAGAAGGTTTAGCAAAGGTATACCGCCCTTATTTAAATAAGTGTCCGAGTAGAGATTTAGTAGAACAAGCTGAAGCACAGGCGAAGCAACAACAGCTAGGGATTTGGGGTGATGCTAAGTTTACCAACCCCTGGGAGTACCGCAGTTTTCAAAAGATAGAATCCCGCACTCGATAGGGGATGAGAGATTGAAAATTGCTAACTATGATTGTGCCCTTCTTGCAGAAGATTTTCAATTACAATCGCCTATTTTGATTGATAATATTCTCAATAGCTTATTGAGAATATTATCATGACTATTCGTTTAAACTGGACAGAGTTTGATGAATTATATGATGCTGTGCAGTTTAATGATTGTGAAGGAAAAGTAGAATTGTCTACTTGGTTTGGTCAAGCCAGTGGTTACTGGACTATGCTGCGCCATAACCTGGAGTTAGTAATTCAACAAAGCGAATATTCACAAACAGTAATTCTTGAAGGCGAACACGATGATTCGCCTTTTCTGACATCTAAATTTTTGCTGTCTGGTGGGATGAGAACCACTACGCCAAATGTACCTGGAGTCAGCGACGATTATGAAGAAGTTGCAGGCTACAACTACTTATTTTACTTACCTGATATTCGGGAGTTTGAGCATTTTCCTGCAAACAAACCTAAGCAATGTATCAGTATTTACTGGCATCCCGATTTACTTTCTAGTTTCCAGGGTAGCTTTCAAGAATTACCAACCCTGCTCCAGCAGTTGATTGAAAATACTACAACAGAACGGTTTCATCAACCGTTAGGAGCCATCACACCTGCGATGCGGTTGGTACTTAGGCAAATTTTACAGTGTCCGTTCCGAGAAACACTCAGACAAATGTATTTAGAAGCAAAGGTGTTGGAATTACTGACGCTTCAGATTGCTCAGTGGGGAGAAAATAATCTCTTATTGCGGCGATCGCTATTTTTTCGTCCCGATGAAATTGAACGTTTACATCACGCGAAAGCTATCCTCAATCAAACCCTTCAGAACCCACCTTCTCTACTAAACCTAGCCAGACAAATCGGACTCAATGACTTTAAGCTCAAGCGGGGATTTCGAGAAATGTTTGGCACTACTGTGTGTGGGTATGTGCAATCCTTACGGCTAGAGCAAGCACAACAGTTACTACTCGGCACTAATTTAACGATTGCAGAAATTGCTTCTCAAGTGGGATATGAAAGCATAAGTCATTTTAGCTACCTATTTAAGCGACGATTTGGCGTAACCCCTAGAGATTATCGTCGGTGCAAAGGCTGATAGTAAAAGGTGAATCCCGATTGCGATAAAAAAAATCCGGTTTCAGATATATGCGATCGCCTAAATTTCCGTATTCTCATAAATAGAGTTAGATAATAATAATTCTCAAATAATAGGCTCTGTTTTTAGAAATATGGTTGGGTGTGTGGAGTTATGAAGCTGTCGCAATCTTTGTTCATTTGCTGTTTTCTTATTGCTGTCGTCATACAACCAACTCAGGCAAAGGAAGTAACTCAAATTCCTCGCGGACAAAAGCTAGACAGTTCCGCAAGAACAGTCAAAGAATGGCTGGCTCAGATCGAACAACAAACGCCACAAATAGAAGTCGTGCAGGTGACGCAAGTCAAAGCAAATCCGACTGATAAGGGTGTTGAGGTAATTTTACAGACTACCAAAGGGGAACAATTACAACTAGTAAATCGCAATTTCGGCAATAGCTTTATTGCTGATATTCCCAATGCACAGCTGCGTTTACCTAGTGGTGAAGCATTTACATTCCGCTCAGATAAACCAATAGCAGGAATTACTGAGATAACTGTTACTAATTTTGATGCCAATACTATTCGAGTGACTGTTACAGGTGAGAGTATTGTGCCAGTAGTTGAATTGTTTGACAGTCCAGATGAGGGTTTAATTTTTAGTGTGGCAACTGCTGCATCCACAGCACAACAACCTCAAACCCAACCAACTCCCGAACAACAACCGCCTGAAAGTCAAACACAGCCAACTCAACCATCAACCAATAATAGTGATGAGCCGATTGAATTGGTAGTAACGGGTGAACAAGACGGATATCGCGTACCAGATAGCACAACTGCGACAAGAACTGATACTCCTCAACGTGATATTCCCCAGTCAATTCAAGTTATTCCTCAACAAGTCATCAAGGATCAACAAATTACGCGGATTGGTGATGCAACACGCAATGTTAGTGGCGTAACTCAGCAAGGGGGCTATGGTGGGTCTACAGATAATTACAACATTCGGGGATTCACAACTTATAACAACTTGAGAAACGGTTTTGCTGTTCAAGACGACCTTGTGAATCCGACAAACATTGAGCGGATTGAAGTTCTCAAGGGGCCAGCTTCAGTGCTATATGGACAGTTTGAGCCGGGAGGTGTGGTGAATTATATTACCAAACAACCGCTCAGTGAGCCTTACTACTCTGCTGAATTTACAGCCGGAAGTTTTAGTACTTATCGTCCCTCAATTGATATTTCTGGGCCGCTGAACTCAGACAAAACATTGCTGTACCGCCTGAATGCTGCGTACGAAAACTTTGGTAGTTTTATTGATTTTAATCATCAGGAAACATTTGCGATCGCACCAGCATTAACCTACAAAATTGGTGATGCGACAACATTGACACTGGAGTATGAATACCTCAAACTCGATCGCACCTATTATGATGGTCTGCTCCCCGATCCAAGCGTTTTTAGAGCTCCTATCAATCGTTTTCTGGGGGAGCCAGACAATCGTTTCTCCAAAGAGACACACTCTGTATTTCTTAACATCAATCATCGCTTCAGTGAAAACATCCAGTTCCGCAGTGGCTTTTCCGTGACGGTTAATAATTCTGAGGAGTCAGAGTTTCGACCGAATAGCATTGATGCAGATGGTCGTACCGTATTGCGAAGATTTGGTGCGGGTCCTGGTTATTATCAAAACTACTCTCTGCAAAACGATTTAATTAGTAATTTCAATACAGGTTCCATCCAACATCAAGTTCTTCTGGGGTTGGAGTGGAATAAATATATCTATGGCTTCGATTATCTGCGAAGTTCTGTTTCACTGACTCCCAGTATTGATTTATTCAATCCTGTGTATGGCGCTTCCCGACCAGCAGAGTTTGATGAAGCAGCAGAACGCGATCGTTTCGATCGCAATACCATCGCCATTTATCTGCAAGATCAAGTAACATTGCTGCCAAATTTGAAGTTATTGATCGGCGGCAGGTATGACTTTATTCACCGCAAAAATCGCGCGCAACTGCTGGATTCTTTGGGTAGAGATCCAATAGATGATGCCACGGTCGATCGGTTGTATAATGATGCCTTTTCACCTCGCGTTGGCATTGTTTATCAGCCGATAGAACCGATTTCAATTTACGCCAGCTACAGCCGCTCGTTTAATCCCAGCGACTCGCGGACAGTAGATGGAACTCAATTACCACCAGAGCGCGGTACTCAGTATGAAGTGGGAGTCAAAGCGGAACTGATTAAAGACAGGTTATCTGCTACCTTTGCTGCCTATGATATCACCAAAGAAAATGTTGCTACAACCGATCCCACTCCAGGTAACTCTGACTTTTCGATTGCTGCTGGAGAAGTTAAAAGTCGCGGTTTAGAATTTGACATTTCTGGGCAAATTCTACCAGGCTGGAATGTGATTGCTTCTGCCTTTATCAACGATGCTTTTGTAAGTAAAGATAACAGCCTGCCAGTAGGCGACTCCCTGGTAAATGCTGCTGGTAGTGGGGCTAGTCTGTGGACAAGCTATGAAATTCAAAACGGTAATTGGAAAGGATTTGGCTTTGGTGGAGGACTATTTTATACTGGCGATCGCGAAGCTGAACTCCCTAATACATTCAAAATTCCCTCCTATGTGCGTGCAGATGCCACGATTTTCTACAAACGCGATAACTGGAGGGTTGGACTGAACTTTAAGAATCTTTTTGATACTCGCTATTACGATTCTCAAGGCTATTATCTGCTTCCTGGTGCGCCTTTAACAGTGCTGGGAACGTTTTCTGTACAATTTTGATTTCTGCAATTTTTGAACTGATTAAGTTCTGTTTACTATCACACAGCTTCTACCATGAACTCTAAAAAAATACGCGATTTAGCATTTACTTTGCACCGCTATCTTGGTTTAGCAGTAGGACTGATACTAGTTATCGTTGGCTTGACAGGTAGCTTGTTGGTGTTCGAGCAAGATTTTGACCATTTTGCGATCGCTCAACAATATGGACACATTACGCCCCAAAAAGAGCAGTTATCCCCAGAGTCTGCAATCGATACAATCCAGGCTAGGTATGCTGCACGAACTGACTTAAAGCTTTTTCGGATTTATTTGCCAGATACTCCAGATACTCCCTACATAGGACAATTGGCATCAACTGATGGTCAAAGAACAGAGGTTTTTGTCAACCCTTATACAGGGAAAATTATGGGTCAACGTCTATGGGATCAAACCCTGATTGGGATAATGCTTAATTTGCACTATACCTTGATGGCAGGTCAAACCGGAATTATTATTGTTGGCATTACTGCCTTGCTAATGTGTATTCTTAGTATCACAGGTTTGGTTCTTTGGCCTGGTTGGCGCAGATTGATTGCAGGCTTCAAAATCAAATTTGATGCTCATTCTAAACGTGTGAACTTTGACATTCACAAAGTTGCTGGCATTATCACTGTGATTTTTTTATTGTTTACTAGCTTTACTGGCTTTTGCTGGAACTTCTACGATTTAACTGAGCCGATTATTTATGCTGTTACATTCACCCCAAAACCATCTGAGCCAGTATCCCAGCCAATTCCTGGTAAATCAACTTTAAATCTAACCCAACAACTGAAAATTGCTAATGCTGCTTTGCCTGGTGCTGTTACCAAGAGCATTTACTTTCCCGATAAACCAGAAAATGCCCTACAAATTCGCATGAAGTTACCGCAGGAGAGTTCAGATTACGGTGATAGTAATGTTTATCTCGACCAGTACAGTGGTAAGGTTTTACGAGTTGATAATGCTTTAAAGTTGCCATTGGGCGATCGCATCCTCAACTGTTTTACTCCCTTGCACTACGGCACATTTTGGGGACTTCCATCCCGTATCTTTTATGTATTTGTTGGGCTGGCTCCATTAATTTTATTTCTTACTGGCTTTGTGATGTGGCAGTATCGTTATCGGGCAAAACCGACTACAAAAGAGAGAATTTATACTCGTTAATGGAGCTAAAATACTCATTAGATCGCACAACCACTGTACCAACTGGATTTTTTAGACTTTTTGAAGTTGGACAGCAATAAAAACCGCATACACCAGTTAAGTATTTCTAACTCGCCGCTAACTTTCCCCAACTCACATAAGGCAGTTTTGTAGCTGTTGCTTTAATTTGGTCAGTGTTAGCTACTAATTGACCGCAAGCATCCCAACTGCCAGAAACGAACATATTTCTGGAACCTTCACCTATAGAAACTGGGGCAGTGTAATCGCCAATTTGCACCTCTAGGGTTTCCAGATTCACGGTGACAGATGCTTGAGCATTGGCAGCTACTAGCTGTTGTAGTTGTTTGACAATAACTGCATCAGCTGTCACACAAGGTATGCCCATAGCAACACAGTTTCCGAAAAAGATTTCCGCAAAGCTTTCACCAACTAGAGCTTGAATTCCCCATTTGGCGATCGCTTGTGGTGCATGTTCTCTTGATGAACCACAGCCAAAGTTACGGTTAACGATTAAAACTTTTGCACCTTGGTACTGGGGTTGGTCAAAGGGATGCTCGCCTTTGAGGGCTTGGCGGTCATCAATAAACGCACCTTCGCCTAACCCATCAAAGGTAATGGCTTTTAAATAACGGGCAGGAATGATGCGATCGGTATCTATATCATTGCCTACTAAAGGTATACCGCGCCCTGAAACTGTTTTAACTTCACTTTCCATAAACTTTAGTTGTTAGTTGTCAGTTGTTAGTTGTCAGTTGTCAGTTGCTAGTTGTCAGTTGTAAATAGCAGGTGTTCAGTATGCGAGAATTTATAACCACTGACCACTGACTACTGACCATTGACCATTACAGTAACTCGCGTACATCTGATACTTCGCCTGTAATGGCAGCAGTAGCAACCATTGCCGGACTCATCAGCAATGTACGACCGGAAGACGAACCTTGCCGCCCTTTAAAGTTCCTGTTAGAAGAAGAGGCACTAATCTGCCTTCCTTGAAGCTTATCGGGGTTCATGGCTAGACACATCGAGCATCCTGGTTCGCGCCACTCAAATCCAGCTTCTTGGAAGATATGATGCAATCCTTCGGCTTCTGCTGCTTTTTTGACACGTTCGGAACCAGGAACGACAAAGGCTTTGATTCCCTCAGCAACGTGGCGACCTTGAGCTATTTTCGCGGCTTCTCGCAAGTCGCTAAGTCTACCGTTAGTGCAGCTACCAATAAAGCAGACATCAATTTTAGTGCCTTTGATCGGTTGACCGGGATATAAATCCATGTAGCGATAAGCTTCTTCAGCAACGAAGCGGTCTTCTTCAGGCAGTTCTTCTGGTTTGGGTACTAATTGATTGATACCAATGCCTTGACCAGGAGTAATTCCCCAGGTGACTGTTGGCAGAATCTCAGCAGCGTCGAAGACTACGATATCATCGTACTCAGCATTAGCATCGCTTTTGATTGATTCCCACCAAGCTATTGCTTTGTCCCAATCTGCGCCTTTGGGGGCAAAGTCTCTATCCTTGAGGTAATCATAGGTGACTCGATCGGGATTGACATAGCCGCAACGCGCACCGCCTTCGATCGCCATATTGCAGACTGTCATCCGTTCTTCCATATTCATTTGCTCAAAGGTAGTGCCGGCGAATTCATAGGCGTAGCCTACACCGCCTTTCACTCCCAGGGTGCGGATGATATGCAGAATCACATCTTTGGCGTAAACACCAGGGTTGAGAGTGCCGTTAACTTCAATTTTGCGAACTTTCAATTTGGCGAGGGCCAGAGTTTGGGAAGCGAGAACGTCCCGGACTTGACTAGTACCAATACCAAAAGCGATCGCGCCAAATGCCCCGTGACTGGAAGTGTGGCTATCTCCACAGGCGATCGTCATTCCTGGTTGGGTAAGTCCTTGTTCTGGAGCAATCACATGAACTATACCTTGATTGCCAGAACCGATGTTATGAAAGGTAATGCCATTTTCTTGACAATTCTGTTCTAGCGCTTGGATCATTTCTTCAGCCAAGCTATCAATAAAGGGACGCGCCTGATTTTCTGTAGGCACAATATGATCTACCGTAGCAACTGTTCTCTGGGAAAACAGTACTTTTAGACCTCGTTCCCGTAACATAGCAAAGGCTTGAGGACTAGTAACTTCATGAATTAGATGCAGTCCGATAAATAGTTGCGTCAGCCCTGAAGGAAGTGTACCAACGGTGTGTAAGTCCCAAACTTTATCAAACAGGGTACCTTTGCTCATACGTCAATGGTTCTTTAACGAGTCAGATTTTCCATAGTATCAAAAAAAAGTCAGGCTGTAGCAATACGATTTATTATCGATTTGTTTAGGTAGCAGACTTTTCACGGTATGTGGACGCATGAGCGAGGGTGTGGGGTATAGTCCGGCTTTCTTGTTTTCCCTACACCCTACACCCTACCCCCTACCCCCAGCCTTAACGAGAGTTTGAGGACTTCCCGTGAAAAGTCAGGTTTAAGTAGCAGGGAAGCAAAAGGGGAAAAGGAAATTATTCGCTATCAGTTTCTGATTCCTCTGCCCACTCAGATACGTTCGTGGAGTCAGATGATTCTATGCCATCGTCTGTAAGGCGAATGATTTGCCCGTCGAAAAATTGTGCTAAACGTTGAGCTGCGAGCGCTACTTCATCAGTCTCCCACTCAATTGGGGGTGTTTGAGTTGGCGATGGAGAAACAGTTTGCACTCGATTACCATTTCTCGCAGGCGGCGCACTTCCATTCTTCTCAGGTGGCTCGATTTTTACTGGTGTGGTTGGCTGGGATACTGGCGCTGGTGGCGTGTTGTGGTTATTGTACTTAGGAAGAGTTGACTGCTGAACAGTAGGGGAGCTGTTTGCTGGTGGGTTTTTTCTCGCTACGGTAGAATTTGGCGAAGTTCCTTTCTCTAAGCTTACCTGGACTTCACAACCGAAAGTCTGCTGAAAAGCTGCCACAATCATAGGTAGATCGGATTTAACTTTGTCGTACCATACGGGTTTGACACCAACACGAGCAGCAGTACCATCAAATTCTATGAGCTGGCCCATTTGACGCAGCATTTCTTGTCTTGATTTTGGCTGGAGGTTAGCAAGCATTTGTTGCCAAACTTGAGTTAAGTCGTATTGCGGCTCAACAACTTCCTCTGAGGCTGATACTGAAGATACTTGTTGTGCAGGTGCGATATCTGGCTTCTCCTCAGCAGGTAATCGAGGAGTAGATCCATTTTCTGGGGCTGGCGATGCTGATGTTAGTGGACCAGGAACAGATTCACTCTCTGCGGGTGGTGGCGATACCGAACCATTAGAAGAGATGCGATCGCTTGGCGAAGAAACTGGTGTCGGTGAAGTATGGTTATTATCTAGTTTGTTTTCTTTTGGAACTTCGGCTAATGTCGAAGTCCTTCCTGGGTAATTGTTACCGTTAGGCGAAGCCGTTTTTACAGAGTCAGATAAATCTTGCTGAAAGGTTGGGTTGGGTTGCTGGGGTGAAGTTAGAGGAGATGCTTTCTGGGTTGCGAATTGGGGAGGTTGTTGGCGATCGCCATTCGATACCGCAGGGGTTGTAATAATGGGTATAACACCTGTGGCTGTGGGCTGAATATTTGCACTCGGTAGCAATCCTAGTAATGTCACTTCCAACCACAAACGCGGCTGGGTGGTGTTTTTAATTTGGACTTCAGCCGTTCGTAAGTGCTGCTGTCCCACCAAAATTGTACTCATATCGAGTTGCTGGGCAAACTCGACTAGCGCCATCCAAGTTTGACGAGTACAAGCTATCAAATCATGACGATTTGGTGCTGTTTTGGCAATCAGTAAATCGCGGTAGAAAGCGGCAAGATTTTGCAGAATAGTTAGTGGTTCTCGGCCGCGTTCTAAAATGTTACGGCTATAATCTAAAACTGCTTCTGGATTGTTTTGAGCGATCGCCTTCAACAACATTAACAAGTCTTGTTCGCTTACCGAACCCACTAAATCCCAAACTTTATCGGGTGTGACTTCACCAGACAATAGCGCCAATTGATCGAGCAAACTTTCCGCATCCCGCAATCCTCCCTGAGCAATTTGAGCTACTAAAGTGACAGCGTCAGGAGAAATATTAATACCTTCTTTGGCGGCGATCGCACTTAAATGATCGACCATCGCCTCTAATTGAATCCGTCTAAAATCGAACCTCTGACAGCGGGAAATAATTGTTGGCAATACTCGCTGTGGGTCAGTTGTAGCTAAAACAAAGACTACGTGTTTCGGTGGTTCTTCTAATGTTTTTAGTAGCGCGTTAAATGCTGCGGTACTGAGCATGTGGCAATTATGCACCAAAAGCCCATTTGCCACAAAGTTATGATTATCTGCCACTTCAATGTCATAAACTCGCTCAACCCCACCGAGGTGAACAGATTCGACTGTCTCCAAACTTGTAATCCATTGGGGGAATGGAATATTGTTTAAGGTCTGCCAGCCATTTTCTACTAGTGCTTGCACCCATCTGGATGTAGTGGTATGTTTTGCCTGTACTACTTCTGGTGTAAAACTTTGTTGCGGCTGAATATCCCATTGCTGTAAGCCAACTGGCAATGAGTTGATTTTCTTCTCCAGAAAATCCTTCTGTATGCAATTGAATTCGTGGACTTCCTTGTGGACTGAGACTGAGTGACCCATCATCCATATACCACCAAGCAAGTCCTTCTGGGGTAATTCGATTAAGCCAGTCGATAGAAACGAGTTTTTTATCCCTATTTGGTTTAATGATGTTAGAGATATCTTTGAGTTGGGGATGGCAACCTGTATTACAGGTAACTGATATGTTGCCGTATCCTTTGTTAGCTGTAATTCGCAGTTTTGGACGCAATTCTTGAAGGCGATAGGCTTTGTATTCCAACCATTCTTGCTGGTTTTCTGAGTGTGTCCAACACAATCTGGGGAATCTGCTGTGTTTATTGGGATAACTGACAGAGCAATCTCCAAGTAAGGTTCCGTAGATAAGTCCAAGTACATTTGGCGGTATAACTGCCGCATCGGCAAGGAACTTTTCTGTTCTGAGTTCCCAAATTCCGTGTCCTTTCTTGTATGGATGTTTTTCCCAACGAGACTGGATGCTGATGATTCCTCGGCCTTTTTTTTGTAAAAAGCTTGGAATATCAAGCTTTTCTCCACACCCGCAAGCACAGAAAGGTCGAAGTAATTCGGCTTGTTTAAGGATAGATTCCAAGTTGTATGATTTTTGCCCCGATGTATTGCCTTTAAACTGGTGTCCGCTAACAAATCTCCGGGTACGTCCATCGATACCAAATTTGTAAATGAGGATGCCGCATCCACATTCGCAGGGGATAGTATCTTCACTCCTTCTTTTACGTCCTTTGCTGGTATCCATCCTTGGTTTGTCCTGATTAAATGATTACCCGTACACTTAATTTCTCGATTAGTTGTCTTGATAATCAGGGTTTGGCGTTCTCCTTGGTCTAACCACCTGACAACTTTCTTGAATTCCCACTTGCCTAATAAGTCGTTGTAACTCAGAACCTTCTTGTCTTTGATTTTAGGGTCATCAATTCGGATAAATCCATCATCAGTTAAGACCAGAGAATCTCCAGTCAGGCATTCATCGACCACATAAACCTTGTAGCGGCACTGCACTGGTGCAAACTGTGCCTTTTCAATCAGTTCGCGGATATTATCGACACCAGTGTTGCTAGCAGCATCAATTTCAATGACATCTAAGGAGTAGCCTTTAGTGATTCCCAGACAAACATCGCACGCGCCGCATGGCATAGGGGTAGGTTTGTCACTTTTAAGACAATTGAGAGATTTGGCGAGAATGCGGGCGCTGGATGTTTTTCCTGTACCTCGCGGCCCGGTAAACAAATAAGCAGGAGCGATTTTCGCTGTTGCAATTGCGTTAGTGAGGGTAGTAGCGATCGCCTCTTGTCCCACCAGTTCAGCAAAACTCTTTGGGCGATACTTGTGGTGGAGGGGTTCGTAAGACATGGATTTTAAATGTCAATGCCTTTTGTAAATTGATTTAGAAACACAAGCGCCCATTTGACATTAGATTATTTTAAACGCAGGAATATTCCTTTTGGACAATTAAATTTTTCTCGCATTTCTCTAAATTATAGTACATTTGAACCATAAAGAGAATAGCTGATGACTGACCACTGACAACTGACCAATGACTCTTGTACAGACGCGATTAATCGCGTCTCTACCTACGACCACTGACCAATGACTAATTTTATTGACTGGAATAATGCGATGGTACAGTGCGATCGCTACAATCATTAGGGTAAGCAATACTCAATAATGGTACGGCACATGCTCAGGCGGCTAGTTCAGTGGCTCAAAAAGTTCTTCCAACGCTTGTTTGGTAGACAAAAGACTTCTTCTAAAATCGTGGAAGATGCGCCAAAAGAAGTAGCGCCACCTTTAACCGATACCGATTTAGAATTTCTCTTCACTGAACTTCTAGAAGGAGTACATCAAGCACGAGGACAAGCTTGGGCTTTAAAATGGCTGCAAAACATTGAACATCGTGTCTCTACTGAACGCTGGATACAATGGTTGCAGCGTTTTGGTGAAAGATTGCTAGCATCACCGACACCTAATAATGAATTGGCTGCTCGGTTAGTGCAATTGGGCGAATTGGGCATCGGAGAAATTGGAGACGTTGCCTATAATATTGGTATGCAGGTGTTGACGCGCAATCAAGGCGAGCCAGTATGGGAATATGATGGCCCAGATGCTGTCAGCACGCTCCCACCCGAAGAAAGTTACCCAATACCAGAAGAAGCAGGTGAGGGAGAAATTCCAGCAGACGGAGAATATCAAACTGTCACCATAGATCAGTTGTTTGTGATGTTGCAGCAGGATGAAAACTTACGCCAGCAGATTGCTCAACAACTAGCAATTGAGACAGACGATCCAGAAATTATCGTTCAGGAATTAATTAATCAATATTATGCTCCCGATCAATCGCCTCCAGACGAACAAGCATAAAATATTGATTTGTCCTCCTCAATCCCTACTTCCAGAAAATAAGGCTGTAGTCACACCGTTTAGGACACTTGTGATTGCTCAAAGCCTTACAGGAAATTGGTTTTTACTCAGCACTCAGCACCCAGCACTCAGCACTTTGCTATAACGACTGACAAAGTTTTGTATATTTTTTATAACTACACGATTACAAACTTGGCAAAATCCAGTAGGTTTTACGTAATTACTTATTTTTTTAAGACAACGCCGCTACAATCTAGGAGAAATAAAATCCAAGAGTATGGCAGATGCTCACGCAGCTAGTGCAGTGGCTTAAAACGCTTTCAAATCGCCCCGTAGATAGTAAGCAGACTCGTGCTATCCAGACTGTGACGGACAAGCAGGTGGTAGAACCGCCACCTGAATTGACTAATGCGGATCTGGAAATTTTGTATACCCAACTGTTGGAAGGTGTAAATCAAGGACGAGAGCAACAGTGGGCAATCAAATATCTACAGCGGATGGAAGACCGCATTAGCCATGAGCGTTGGATAGATTGGCTGCTGGGCTTTGGTGAAAAATTGCTAGTATCACCCACACCAAACCATGAGTTAGCAAACCGGATGGTGCAGCTAGGCGAACTTGGTATTGGCAAAATTGGAGAACTTTCTTATGAGATTGGCGCACAGTTGTTGTCACGAGACTCAAGCCAATGGTACGAAGATAGCGAACAGCCACAAACTGAAACCACAACCTCTGATTCGGAAATTTTGCTCAATTCTCCAGGACAGGAGTTAATCCGCAATTTAGGCGAGTTGTTATGGGAATCTGAGGAGCCAGAAGTTAAAACTAGAGTCACACCCCAAAATTCTCCCGCCGCAGAAATAGCAGCAGAGAACCAAGAGGAAATCATTCAAGAATATCCAGGGGAAGCAGACGAAACCACGGAAGTAGCCGATTTTGTCCCAGAAAATGCCACAGAAAACTCACAGCAAGGGGAACGACAAGAAGTAGTCGCAAGTACACCAGTAGCTTTTTCTGTTGTAGAGGAAGATGCAACAGAGAATTTCGAGTCAGTGGAGTACCAAGAAGAAATTGCCCAAACTTCAACAGCAATACCTCTGCCGACTCCTAGTGAAGAAGATGTCATCGATAACTTGAGCGAACTGTCGTTTGAGCGTGAAGAGCAAAAGACTGAAATCGCACCAGCTTATCTACTCGCTACTACCCCAGAAGCTTTAGCAGCAATCTTGTCAGCAGAGGGGATTTTAGATCAATCTTCGGCAATCGATGCAAATGTGGGGTCTACCATAGATGAGTTATTAACTAGATTGGATCGAGGTACCACTTTAGTCGAGCAACTTGCTTCTAATCTGGCAACTCAAACAAGCCAAAATCCCACTTTTACAACCAGTCCAAATACAACAATTCAAGCACAAGCCTGGTTTTATCAAGGTCTACGGCAAGCTAAAAGCGGAGATTTGTTAGGAGCGATCGCATCTTACGACCAAGCTATAGAATTAAATCCCAACTCTTTTGAATATTGGTTTAATCGAGGCTTAACACTATTTCATTTAGAAAATTTTACCGAAGCGATCGCATCTTATAACCAAGCCATAGAATTGAAACCCGACCACTACAAAGCTTGGTATAACCGGGGTGGAACTTTAGGCGAAATTGGCTATTTTGAGGAGGCGATCGCTTCCTTTGAACAAGCTATCGAAGTCAATCCCGATTATCCAGAAGCTTGGGCTGGTAAAGGTTTGGCAATGCTCAAGTTAGGGCGGACTTGGGAGGCAATTATTAGTTACGACCAAGCCTTACAGCTACAACCCCAAGACCAAGAAAATTGGTATTTCCGAGGCACAGCTTTAGCTTTAGCCGAGCGGCACGAAGAAGCGATCGCATCTTATGATGAAGCTTTAGAAATTCAACCAGATTATCATGAAGTTTGGATTGACCGGGGCGTAGTTTTATTTAATTTAAAACGCTGGCCAGAGGCGATCGCATCATACGATAAAGCTTTAGAAATTCAGCCTAACTTTTATTTAGCTTGGTACAACCGGGGTGTAGCGTTAGATAACCTCGGTCGCCGCCAAGAAGCGATCGCTTCTTATCGCCAAGCCATAGATATTAAACCCGACTTACACTTAGCTTGGTATAACCTAGCGGTAGCCCAGTTTTATTTAGAACAATATACTGAAGCGATCGTTTCTTACGATAACGCTTTACAAATCAAACTTGATTATTGGGAAGCTTGGATTGGTCGAGGTACTGCTGCCGGTCAAGTTAATCTTAAACTTTCGATATCGACTGAGATCGCAGCGGCCAATCCTGCCTTGCAACAAGGAGGCTTTGAAGGTAAACTAGCCAGCTACGAAGAAGGATTGAAACATATCCGCTCAGATACTCACCCAGAAGGTTGGGGTAGATTACATGTAGCGATCGGCAATGCTTACTTCGACCGAGGCAAAAAACATTCTACATCTCGAAATGATTGGGGCAAAGCCTTAGCCGAGTACGATCGAGCATTATTAACCCTAACACGAGAAAATTTTCCCCAGCTGCATTTGGAGATTTTGCAATCCTTCGTTAAAGCACTTTTAGGTTTAGGACAAATAGCCCAAGCCCAGGAATTACAGCAAATCTGTGCAAATTTATTGCAACAATTGCTTAACGAACCAACTCGCACTCATGAAAGTAAAAAGCAGTTGGCTCTAAAATTTGCTGGCATCGATCGATTGGCAGTAGATTTACATGTAGAGTCCGGCGATTTAGTAGAAGCCTGGGAAATGGCAGAATATGGCAAAAATTGTTGCTTAACTTGGCTGTTAGATGGTTGGAAGCCAGAAATTTACTCACCTAGATATGACTCAGTTCAACAACTACTTAATCCCACCACAGCAATTATTTACTGGCATATTAGTCCAGTGGCGTTAAATACTTTTGTCATCAAAGATGAAGCCCCATCACCTATCCTCGTCTTTATACCCATACAAAATGTAGTCACAATCGAAACCGCTACACCCGATAATGAATTGCCTCTACCAGAAGCAGTCAGACGCTTAATTGAATTTGAAGATTGGCTAGAAGATTGGAATAAGACGCATCAAAAATATCGCAATCAAGCCCAATACCAAGAAAATATCAGCAATCATTCTTGGCGATTGGAGATGGAACAAAGACTGTTACAACTCAAAGAAATTCTCCAAATTTCCACAATTAAGCAAGAACTTGAAGGAATTACTCAACTGATTTTAGTTCCCCATCGTGACTTGCACGCATTACCTTTGCACGCACTTTTTCAGCTTGCTTCTCCCTACGATGAATATCTGCCCAATGTGGAATCTAATTTCAGCATTGCTTATTTACCTAGCATTCAAAGCGGTTTATCTTTAAAAGCTGAAAGTACAGGGCAATTGTTAGAGCAAAACTTACTTAGTGTCGAATATCCTAATAGCACAAATTATTCACCACTCAAATTTGCCCAATTAGAATCGGAACTTGTCAGCCAAATGTTTAATAATCCCCATCGCATCCAGGGGAATAAAGCTACTAAAAACACTGTAGAAACTGCCTTATTTGATAATTATAATATATTTCATTTTACGGGGCATGTTATAAACAATTGCCGCGAACCGCAAAAATCAGAGTTAGCTTTGGCGGGTGAAGATAAACTTACTCTAGAAGAAATCTGTCAAGAAACTTTAGCTAGTTATAATTTGGTTACTTTGTCTGCTTGCGAAACTATCAGAACTGGTAACTATGCGATCGCTACTGAATATGTGAGTTTAATTAATGGTTTTATCTATATGGGAATTCCTCATGTAGTGAGTACTCTTTGGACTGTAGAATCAACAGCCAGTGCCTTAACAATTGTAGAGTTTTATCAAAGATTACAGCAAGGGAAATCTGCTGCTACTGCTTTAGCTGAAGCCACAGCATGGCTGAAAGAATTAACCGCTGGAGAATTAACTAAATGGTACGAACGTTTACTTAATAATCTGGATACTGAAGAATTAAAAGTTAGAGCTTATTTAGCAACACATTTATATAGAATGAGTAAAATTGCACCAGAGAAAAAGCTTTATAATCATCCTTACTATTGGGCAGCATTTACGATTACAGGGAAGCTAAATTAAAGTAATTCGTAATTCGTAATTCGTAATTAAAGCTTTTAGAAAGTAGGAAATATTCTTATTTTCATGCAGAAGCAGACAGATTATAAGAATAAAGACGCAAAGACGCTAAAATGCAATTTTCGCGCCTTTACGTCTAATTCAACAAATCATTTTCGGATTTTTACCAATTCTCCACAAAAAGGCTACAGATATAACTCTAGAAACCTAGATGAAATCTGACGCTTTTTAATTACGAATTACGAATTGGTATTACTTGTTAGGCTGAGGAGTTAGCCGCAAATAAGGTTTGATTTCCTCGTAGCCTTTGGGAAATTTCTCTTTTAGAACTTCTGGATCTTTCAGTGAGGGGACAATTACGACATCCTCGCCATCTTTCCAGTCGGCGGGTGTGGCTACGCTGTAATTATCAGTCAATTGCAGAGAGTCAATCACCCGCAAAAGTTCGTCAAAGTTGCGTCCAGTGCTGGGTGGATAGGTAAAAGAGAGACGGAGTTTTTTATTAGGGTCGATAACAAAAACCGATCGCACTGTCACAGCTGCGTTGGCATTGGGATGAATCATATCGTAAAGTTCAGAAACCTTGCGATCTGCATCTGCCAAAATTGGGTAGTTAAGAGTGGTGCTTTGAGTTTCTTCGATGTCTCCCACCCATCCCTTGTGAGATTCTACATCGTCAACGCTAAGAGCGATCGCTTTAACGTTGCGCTTGTCAAATTCTGGTTTTAGTTTGGCAACTGTGCCTAATTCTGTCGTGCAAACAGGTGTAAAGTCAGCAGGGTGAGAAAACAGCACTACCCAGCTGTCACCTGCCCAATCGTAAAAATTTATGTCGCCGTGTGTAGAGGCTTGCGTAAAGTCGGGTACTGTATCACCAAGACGGAGAGCCATGAGAGATTCCCTGTAGTTACAAAGGCATGTGTCTTCTATTTTGCCATAATGACATAAAACCCCGATTACCCAATCGGGCATGAGCTGTTTGAAACAAAATTTTAAGTTATCAGCGTTTGTCGAAGGATTACGAACTGATATCGTGTCCGGCTTATCAGACTGCTGAGGGTTGGAGGGAAGGGGTTTTCGGGTTTTCTACGTAGGTTCCAGAATCATAACTAACTATCCGGACTTGATATGACAGAAGCATAAAAAACCTTGAGCGATCGCCAATTCTAGTTAACAAAAGAATGAGGGTTTGGGCGGTAATTTTGGGGACTGGCAATCATAGTTGCGATCGCCTACCCGCCCGTCGTAGGCATCGCCTTAACAGTCCACCCAGAATAAAAAAGTTCTTGAAAAGCTGATTACAAGCTGATTTGGTCAGATTGTACCCTTAAACAAAAATGAAGGACTCTTTAGGCTTCTGGAAAATTCGGTTTACTGAAGTTAACTAACTACGCTTGCACAATAAAGTCACTAGCAGCCAAAGTTGGCACATTAGAAAAAGTAGCAAATAGACCACCACTGCCGAAGCCGACCGCCGTACCATTTTGGTTGTAATACAAAGACCCATTTCTAGAATTGTAAACAATCTTAGCGTTGAGCAATTCTCCAGTTAGTGGGATACCTAGAACATCAAGACCCGCAATTGCAAAATCATTAGCAGCTAAACTATTACCTGAAGTAGAAGAGAGTACGGTAAAGGTAGTCCTATCAAGTACAATTTTGTCACCTTGGGAGCGATTGAAGTCGCTGATGCTATCTTGACCGACATCAGCCCTAGCAAATGCACCTTCTGTATCGTAAAGAAAACGGTCGGCACCCGTACCACCAACAAGAACGTCATTGCCAGCGCCGCCGATCAGAACATCATTGCCAGCACCACCAGTTAAGCGATCGCTGCCACCACGACCAATTAATCTGTCGTTGCCATTGCCTCCATTGAGGGAATCATTGCCAGCACCGCCGTCAATACTATCGTTACCATCATTGCCAACCAAATTATTGTTAAATTCATTACCTATAACTCGATCGTTAAAATTAGAACCGATCGCGTTTTCAATCACCACGCTGTTAGCAATGGTAAATCCTCCAAAAATGCCCTTGGCGGAAGACACATAACCACCAGCACCAGCCCCGTCTTGAGCAGTATTGAGGGAGGCATCATTGAGATCGATCGTCACATCAGATTGTGCGCTAATGCCATTAATTGTATCAATCCCACCAGCATCCCAAATACAGGAATAACTAGTACCAGATTGGTTGACACTAGGCAAGTAGTATGTATCGTTACCAGTTTTGTAGCTATTATTTTTCCCATAAAGATACTGAATAGCGGCAATATCAAACGCCATAGGCGTGCTTTGAAGACCGTAGCCTAGTCCACTTTGATTGCCATTCTGACTGTAAAACCCAGGGTTATAGGACATAGTAGTGTAAATACCCTGGTTCAAGTCCAAGTTTCCTAAACTTCTGAAAGGTGAAGTAACTCCTGGGTAAATTGGCGAACCTCCTCCATTATCATGAGGGTGAGCCAGCCCTAATGCATGTCCTAGTTCATGAATTGCAACAACAAAGGCAATGCTACCTGGAGTCCCAGCAACACTCCCACCCAGTCCTTCTCGATTAAAATAGCCTATTCCCTGTCCATCTTCTCCTGGAGGAATGAAAACTCCCAAGGTATCGTCTAACTGAGCATTATTCACGTTATATAAGCCCAGAGTAGCAGATTGCTTATCATCTCCAACATTTATAAATTGAATATTAGCAACTGCTGCCCAAGCATCCAGAAGATGTTAATGGTAGTTGCGATTAAATACGGCAAAGACAGCCGCGAATATGAAATGGCGGGTGGCGTTCGTAATAGCGATCGCGCCCGTAAAATCAGAGCAAGTCGCTTAAAATCTATTGCCGAAAAAGCATCAGATGAGAATGTTAAAGCTGTTTAGTGGTTCATACCGTTGGGAGCATCCTGTTTTGGCGAATCGCCCTTGTACCAATTCGTAATTAAGAAAGTCCTATTTAGTCTAAGTTCCTGGATTTGGATCTGTACTGTATAATGACTCTTGCTCCTTGGCGAAGTGCGATCGCCCATGCTCTCCATCGCAACCGGAGTCTTGTTTATGCCCGTTACTTACAACTGGCAACAGTACGGGCAAACGGTCGTCCTGCCAATCGAACTGTAGTTTTTCGCGGTTTTTTAGAAGATACTAACCAGCTAAAATTTGTTATAGATAGCCGTAGCGAAAAAGTAGACCAGATACAGCAACAACCTTGGGCAGAGATTTGCTGGTACTTCCCCAATACACGAGAACAGTTTCGCATCAATGGCTATTTAACTTTAGTAGAAAATAGCGATCGCTCTACTTTACAACAAGCCCGTATAGCAAGCTGGCAAGAACTGAGCGATGCAGGTCGTATACAGTTTGCTTGGCCTCATCCTGGTAAACCCAGAGTCGAAGCGCCAGCAGCATTTGCACCGCCAGCCCCCAACCCAATGGAACCAGCACCAAATTTTTGCCTACTGCTACTTGACCCAATACAGGTAGACCACTTGGAATTGCGAGGCGAACCACAAAATCGCTGGCTTTACTCCCGTGACAATAACCAAGAGTGGTCTAGCCAAGAAATTAACCCCTGATATCATGTGCGGTTGAAGACTTATTATTAGGACTGACACGGGGACGCGGGGACACGGAGACGCGGGGACACGGAGATTATGGTTGATGCAAATTCCAAAATCATCATACCGGGAAACCCGTCCACCGCACTGGCTCCCCTACCTTAATATTTACTCAGCACCCTTTTGTACAGACGCGCTTAATCGCGTCTCTCAGCACTCAGCACTCAGCACTAAGAACTCAGCACTAAATACCCGCACCATCTAGAAACTGCTGTATTGCCTTATCTCTAAGACTACACACAGGAGCCTCTTGCGATAGTTCGCCTTCTTTAGTAGCTATAGAACCTACTAATACAGGAGTTTTTTCCGGAGAATTTAGGCGCTGTAGATTTTCTATTTGTTGTTCTAGCAACTCAATGCGGTCAACTAAAGCGCGAATTACCTCAGCTTCCGAGTCTGGTAAGTTGTTGTGTTCTAGGGGAGCAACCCGCACTCCAGAACGATAGATAATGCGACCGGGAACACCTACCACCGTACAACTAGAAGGCACATCTCTCAGAACAACTGAACCCGCACCGATACGGACATTGTTGCCAATTTGGATATTTCCTAGTACCTTTGCTCCAGCCCCAACTACAACATTTTCACCCAAGGTTGGATGGCGCTTGCCGCATTCTTTACCAGTTCCTCCAAGGGTCACACCTTGATAAATTAGTGCATAATCACCCACGATCGCAGTTTCACCAATGACCACACCCATGCCGTGGTCGATGAACACACCATACCCAATTGTTGCGCCTGGGTGGATTTCAATTCCAGTCAAAAACCGAGCTATGTGAGAAATCAGACGAGGGATAAAGGGAAGACCAATATCGTACAGCCAGTGAGCTAGCCTATGGAATAGCAGGGCTTGTAAACCGGGGTAACAAAACAAGACCTCCAACCAATTACGGGCAGCTGGGTCGCGTTCAAAGATGATACGAAAGTCAGCAAGGAGTGTAGATAGCACGAGATAGTACCCTCGGAAAGCAAAACAAGCTACTCTCCCATTTTATCGCCCCAAGTGTTATCTCTGGAATGGTTCACTAGGTATTGGTTAAGTTAAAAACCTGCTTCACATTAACTTTAATTGACTACTGGTCTAGTAAGACTGTCTTATTTGGCAAACAAGATGCTTGCTCTACAAGAAAATTTATCTAAACAATCGGGTCTAAAACCTCGCTTTTTAAGGCGAAAAGTTTTTGTCACGGGGTATAAATCCTCGTGACAAAAACGGCCTCCTGCCTCCTGCCTTCTGCCTTCGTTAACAAAACAGAATTTAGGAGTCAGCAGCCAGAAAAATTTTATCTTTGATATCTGCAATCACCGAGGGTTAAAGCAGTTTAAGCATAGTAGTTGTTGACCGCTGACAGTCAACAGTCAACTTTAGTCAATAGACCTATGAGCAAAAGTAACTTTTGCGCTCCTATGGCAAAAGGAGAAAGGGTAAAGGTAAAAGGTTTTTTCTTATTCCTTTCCCCCTTACCTCTTAGCCTTTTCCCGACTTCTGCAAGAAGTCCAATGTGCAATTTCAAAGCGTAACAGTTTATCTAAAAGTAAATCAAATGCAGCTGGTAAGCTAATAATTATTCAAATTGCATCCCCCGAAGTTGCTCCACTTGGGCAAAGCCCAAGACCGCACTTCTCTCCGCACGCAACTTCTCTCCGCGTCTCCCCTTCTCCACATCCCCGCGTCTTTCTAGATTAGCTTATGCCTACCTCAAGTACAATTGGAGCGTTGGTAGGTATGGCAATTAATTAATAATTTATATTAATCAAAAATTTTACGCAAATGTTAAAATACTACCTTAGTATAAGGATAAAAAATTAATCTATTTTGTTATTTTCTTAGTTAAATATTTGCTCTATATAATATGAAGCCGCTTGGTAAAGTTTTACAACAGGCCGACCTAATTTCGTCCGAACAGGTAGAAATAGCTCTCAAAGAGCAGGCACAAAGTGCTGGCTTGCGGCTTGGTGAAATTTTAGTCTCGCATGGATGGCTTAAACAAGAAACGGCTGATTTTTTCTCTCAGGATTGGCCAGCTTTACAGAAGCAGGCACAAAAACAGCCTTTAGATAAATATTTAGAAGCAGCTGGGCTGTTAAATGAGTACCAAATCAGAACTCTCCTAGCCGAACAATCACTGCAAAGCCTTCGTTTTGAGGAATTAGCCGTACTTAAAGGTTGGTTAAAACCTACTACAATGAAATTTTTACTGGAGTATCTTGCTCCCGCATCTCAATTGCACCAGCATATCTGGCAGCAACAAGTACCTCCAAAACATAAAATTTTAGCGCCGATAGAACAATTAGAATTGAAAATGGTCGTGCCACAGCAGAACAATTTAAAAAGCTCGAACCCTAGCGAGCAATCGGTTTTAGAACCTAATTCGGTTCAGTTAGAATCACCAAGTTTAAAACTGTTTAGCAGCAACACCATCGAAATATTCAAACTGAATGAAAAAGCTAGCCGTCCGGAAGCCTTGCAGGCAGAAATATCATCCTGGACAGGCGATCAACCGCTTCTGACTCAAAAGCTGTATCAATTGCTGGCATCAGAAGCTTTTATTGAGGCAAATGCAGAAGCAGCAACAGTGCAACAGCTAGTCCAAACCCACTTGATTAATGATTGGGAAACTCAACTAGCAGCCGAACATTTACAAGGTGTAAAAGATAGTATTATTCACAATCATTTTTGCGACCCGTTATTGCTGTTAGAACTTTACGAGGAAGTTTTACAACAGGGGGAAGTTTCCACCGATAACAGTCCCGAACAATTAGAACTGTTGCGTTTGGGATTGGTAAAGCAACAACAAGACAAGCTGAAAGTAGGAAACCGTATTTACCAATCAGTTTTCGATCGCGAGTGGGTAAAGCAGGAATTAGAGAAAATACTTCGCCCCTCCATGGCAGAAACAGCTATATATAATCTCACCCCATCAGCTCATACTTTTAATCTCAGTAATACCATTGCTCCATTTAAATTGAGAGTTGGTAAACGATTTTGGATTTTGCTAGCAATAGCTGGCTTGATGCTGTGTGGTTCTGGCTTGATGGTCTTAGGTTTCAGCGTCTTTAAATGGCTACAAATAGAAACAATTTTTAAACGAGGAAACATACTGTTGTACCAAGGAGAATATCAACAAGCGATCGCAAAATACGACAATATTTTAAGAATTGACAGCAACTACTATCAAGCTTGGACTAACCGAGGCTATGCACTAGCTAGACTCAAAGACTATAACCAAATGCTGGAATCCTGCAAGACAGCGGCTATCATTAACCCAGAAGCAGCTGTTTATGCCTGGAATTGCCAAGGAGAAGCCCTATACAATCTCAAACAATATAATCAGGCGCTCGTGGCTTTTGATAAAGCAATTACACTCAATTCCGAAGACCCTGTATTCTGGATTAATAAAACCGAAGCATTAATAGCACTCAAACAACCAGACACAGCCCTGAGTGCTGTCGGTCAAGCAATTGGACTTTTAAAAAAGGAAGTCGAACATCAAGATGCAAGTGTCAAAGAGTTAGCCGTTGCTTTTAGCTATCAAGCGAAAGCGTTATTGCAAAAACAAGAATACGAATCAGCACTAACAGCCTACAATCAGGCATTAAAATACGATCCCAACTATTTTGTGGCTTTGCGAGGTAAAGGAATCGCCATGCAAGGCCTAAAGCAAGACGATCGAGCGATCGCTCAATTTTATTCTGTTTTAGAACGTCCCCAGCTAAATAATAATCAAAAAGCCGAGTCTTGGTATTATTTAGGACTGAGCCTGTGTGAATTCCGCAAACCTGACAAAGCGATCGCAGCTTTTGACCGAGCTTTGCACCTCAAACCCAATTATCAAGCCGCAGAACTAGGTAAAAAAGCTTGCCTCAAATAAGCTAATAATCATTCAAATTGCATCTTTGCGTCTCCCCTTCTCCTTTATCCCCGCGTCTTTCTAAAGCAAAGGATTGTGCAACTTAAAGGCTCTATTATGGCCACGGCCACCAAGAAGGTTTGGTATCAGTGTAAGTACGGCTAATAGTCCGCACATCGGGAGGCTGTGCTTGTTTAAAATCGCTACCCAGCATTTCGTATAAAGCTTGAGAAGGATTATTCGTTGGGTTAAAAGTAAATAAAACTTGGGCGCTGTAATGATTGCAACCTACACCCCGACGCTCTATAGCACAGACAACAGGGCGATCGTTAAGCTTGTCAGTGGTCAAATACTTATAATCGCCTGTATCGTAGGCCATTTGTAAACTTTTAGCTGCATTCTGACAGTCCTGCACTGCTTCGGCGGCTGAGAAATATTTCGGCAGAAAGTTAAAAATCGGGTAATTTCTGACTTTATCTAGAACCAAAGTCACAATCACCGTTGGCATACTGGCATTAGTTTGACAGCTAACTTGCACGTTACCAGCCACACTGGGCGCAGATAGTCCTGCCATAGCACCCAAAGTTAATATTGGCAATATCCCCACATTTACCCAAGACTGCCACTTGTTCATATTACTTAACCCCCTTTGTTGACCAAAATTTCGCCTTGAATATAGACTCAATATTATTATTATTTTTAGTTGAATTTACTTAAATTAGATTAAACAAACCTCAGCTAAGTTCCCAATGGGGTTTCTTTTTCCTTGTTAAAATGAAACAATTCTTGAGCAAAATTTTAATTATCAGCAGTGCTTACATCTGCTCCTTGATTGCTAGCGTCCCTGCCTTAGCACAAATTTCTTCAGATAACACCCTTCCAAGCAATGTTAGTCAATCTGGTAACATCTTTGAAATTACCGGAGGGGCACAAGTTGGTAGCAACCTTTTCCATAGCTTTCGAGAATTTTCTGTGCCTACTGGTGGCGAAGCTTTTTTTAATAACACTAGTAACTTAAGCAACATTACTAACATCATTAGTCGGGTAACAGGTGGGGCAATTTCTAATATTGACGGCTTAATTAGAGAAAACTACGGTGCTAATTTTATCCTGATCAATCCTAGTGGTATTAACTTTGGTGCTAATGCCCAACTCAATATTGGTGGTTCGTTTTTAGCAAGTACGGCTAATAGTCTCAAATTTGCTGATGGCGCAGAATTTAGCGCCACTGACACTTCAGTTTCCCCTTTATTAACAGTTAGCGTACCAATTGGCTTGCAATTTGGGCAGAATCCGCAACCGATTCGCGTCCAAGGTCAAGGACATAACATTAGTTTGCAAAGTTCCATCTCACCTTTAATTAGGGGAAACACCACCGGACTGAAGGTACAGCCAGGCAATACCCTAGCCTTGGTAGGCGGAGGAATTATCTCAGAAGGGGGAACGCTGACAGCCGAAGGCGGACGCATTGATTTAGGAAGTGTCGCAGGAGGTTTAGTAAGTCTAAATCCCAATACCCAAGGGTGGAATTTAAGTTATCAAGGAGTGACAAACTTTCAAAATATCGCCCTCTCACAAAAGGCATTAGTAGATACTAGCGGTGCGGGTAGTGGCTCAATTCAGTTGCAGGGGCGCAACATTTCCATCGGTGATGGTTCACTCGCATTAATTCAAACCCAAGGAGCGCAATCGGCAGGTAATATTAACGTCAATGCCTCTGAATCCTTGTCCTTGGCGGGAACTACAGCAGATGGAAAAATTGCTAGCAGCTTATCTACAGAAACTATTGGCGCTGGCAAAAGTGGAGATATTACCGTTACCACCCCTAATTTATTGATTCGGGATGGAGCAGCTGTATCTACAGCCACTTACACAGCTGCTCCGGCTGGAAATATTAATTTACAAGTGCCAAATTCCTTAGAGATGTCTGGCAAAAGTCAGATATCTAGTAACAATTTGGGTACGGGGGCAGGTGGAAACTTGACAATTGACACTGGTAAATTAATTATCGGCGATCGCTCGTTCTTATCTACGGCAACTTTTGCTAATGGTCGGGGAGGAAATATTGATATAACTGCTAACTCAGTAGAGATGTCAGGAACTGGATTTGAAGAGTTTCAAAAGACTTTTCAAGTCGGAGCGCTCTTCGGGACGCTAACCCCAACTGACCGGGGAACGGGTATATTCCTTGAGAGTGCGGGTGCAGGTAATTCAGGCAATCTCAATCTTAATACTTCTTCCCTGATAATGGGCAACGGCGCAGTCATATTCAGCCCGACATTTACTCAAGGAGCAGGAGGAAATGTCAACGTCAGGGCTAGCGATTTAGTGCAATTGAGTGGCTCTGCAATTCAAACAGGAACTAGTCGGGGTAGTACTGGTACAGGTGGTTATATCGCCATTGATACCAAACAATTAAATTTGCAAGATGGCGCGACTCTGATCAGTGCTACTTTAGGAAATGGTGCAGGCGGCAATGTCGAAATTAAAAGCGATAACGTCCAAATACAAAGAACCCCACCGAAAGCCGCTCTTTTAACTGGCATCTACACTAATACTACCTTCGGTATGGGAAAGGGCGGCGACCTGAAAATTGACACAGGCAACCTGAATGCACGAGACGCGGTAATCGCCAGTAATACAGGCGCTTCCTTACCAACTGGCGTTATTCCATTCGGCGGGCCGGGAGGAAATGTAGTCGTCAATGCCCGCGGCTCTGTAGAAATAGCTGGCGTTCAACCCGATCCCAGGTTCCCCAGTGGTTTGGGTACTACAAGTTATAGCCCCTCTCGTTCGGGAAACTTGACGGTTTCGACAAAGAAGTTGATTCTCAGTGAAGGTGCAGATGCATCAGCAGCTACTATCGGTGCTGGACAAGGGGGAACCTTAACTGTTTATGCTTCCGATTCTGTAGAACTGAGTGGAACTACCATCGGTAACTTAACTTTAGGTGGCTTATCTGCTGCTGCTGGTCGTCTTAACCTTCCAAACATTAAAGCAACAGGTGCTTCTGGCGACATCAAGGTTTTTACAGACAAGTTGACTATTCAAAATGGCGCAAAAATTAACGTAGAAAGTTTAGGTACGGGAAATGCTGGGAATTTGCAAGTCGTAGCTAACTCAATTTTGTTAGATAATCAAGGAGCCATATCTGCTGCTACCACATCTGGGGAAGGCGGTAACATCTCGCTACAAACGGATTCCTTACTCTTACGCCATAACAGTCAGATATCTGCCACTGCTGCTGGCAGTGGTAACGGAGGCAACATCGATATTACTGGCTTTAGTCTTGCCAACTTTGTGACGCTGTTAGAAAGCAGTAAGATTACCGCCGATGCTGTCGAGGGTAGGGGAGGAAATATCAACATCAACACGAGAGGATTGTTTCGATGTGCGACTTGCCAGATTACTGCTAGTTCTCAGCTGGGAATTGCCGGACAAGTCAGCATCACAACACCAGAAGCAGAAAACAACTTTGAAATTGTCGATTTACCTCAAGAAGTAGCCAAACCCGAACAAGTAGTTGCTCAAGCTTGTCGAGCAGTAGCAAGACAAAATCGCAGCGAATTTACCATCACCGGACGCGGAGGATTGCCGCCAAGACCGAGCGAACAGCTCAGTAGTGGCGCTTTAATCAGTTTCGATCCGGCCGTGCCTAGCGCTGCCACCCAGGAGAATAATACTTCTCAACTACCACCCGCAGCACGAGGTTGGTATGTGAACGCTCAAGGCGTGGTAGTTCTCGCCAGCCAAACGCCTAATTCTACTCCCTATAGTTCTGGGTTAACTGCATCAAGCTGCCATGGGAATTAGACAGAATAGACGGGAATTAAGATTTGCGGCCAAGAGTGTTTGCAGACAAAAACAGGGTAGCAAGAGATTTTTCTTGTTTCCCTGTAATAACGCAGTCGCCTGGGTGGGAAAATCCTCCTGGAAGTTTGCTAGAAGAAATATTCTTGCAACTTGTCTTTACAGTGCTGTTTCACCTTGTTTGGGCTTAATACTGCTTTTGTACTTGTTATGTAATCCCAACTCAGCTAACGCCCAGCCGATTAACCCCGTTACCCCAAAACCCCCAGAACAACCCCTACCCAATCCTTTACCGCCAACAAACGCACCTATCCAAATCCTACCGAGCGCACCTCCCACCCCGGAAGAAGCCCAGGATATTCCCGGCAGTATCACCGTGCAAAAGTTCCAGTTTGTCGGCAATACTGCCTTCAGCCAAAAAGAGTTAAACTCTGCGATCGCAGATTATACAAATAAACCAATTACCTTTGCCGAACTCCTCAAAGCTGCCAATCAAATCACCCAACTGTATGTGCAAAAGGGGTACATTACTTCTGGTGCTTATATCCCAGTGCAAGAATTCCGTTCGGGCATCATCAAAATTCAGGTATTAGAAGGCAGCCTAGAAGATATTCAAGTCAACGTGATTAAAGGACGGCTCAATCCCAATTATGTCCGCAGTCGCATTGCGATCGCTACTCATAAACCGCTAAATATCAATCGTTTACAAGAAGCTTTGCAACTACTGCAACTCAATCCCTTAATTGCCAGCTTAGATGCCGAACTCACCGCTGGCACTAGACCGGGTGTAAATTCCCTAGCGGTGACAGTCAGGGGAGCGAGAACTTTCGACACCCGACTTAGCATTAATAATAACCGCAACCCCAGCGTTGGTAGCTTTGAGCGCGGTATTGCAATATCCGAAGCCGACCTTTTGGGACTTGGCGATCGATTTAGTTTTGCCTATAAAAATACTGATGGCAGCAATAGCTTTGAGGGCGGCTACACTCTGCCAGTGAATCCCCGTAATGGTGCTATTGGCTTTAACTATCGAATTACCAACAACAGAATTATTGAACCTCCTTTTAATGATTTGGATATCGACGTAGATTCTCGTGAGTTTGAACTGTCATATAGTCAGCCAGTCATCCAAAGAGCCACCCCAAAAGTCAGTCAAGAACTCACCTTGAGTTTAACGGCAGCTAGGCGGATTAGTAATTCTTCAATAAAAGGAGTCGATTTTCCTGTGTTTCCCGGAGCTGACGAGCAAGGAGAGACACGCATATCGGAATTGAGTTTTGCTCAAGAATGGCTACAGCGGAGTCGTCAAGAAGTTTTAGCAGCTCGTTCTGAGTTGAGTCTGGGGGTTGGAGCTTTTAACGCTACGGTTAATAACAACGAACCAGATAGCCGATATTTATTGTGGCGGGGACAACTAATTTATTTGCGCCTCTTGGGTCAGGCAAAAGGACAAAGAGCGATCGCTCCGACTTTATTGTTGCGCTCTAATGTGCAATTAGCAAGTGACTCTTTACTTTCCATCGAGCAGTTTAGTTTGGGAGGCCAAGGAACAGTGCGCGGTTATCGCCAAGATGCCTTACTAACCGATAACGGTATTTTCGCTTCCGCCGAATTGCGATTGCCCATCGCCCGCTTCCCAGAAGTGCAAGGAACTTTACAAGTCACACCATTTATCGATGTTGGTACTGTCTGGAATACAGGCAGAGAAAATCCTCAGTCTAATACATTGGTCGGCTCAGGATTTGGTTTGCTTTGGCAAATGGGAGATAGATTCACAGCCCGCCTAGATTGGGGTATTCCTTTAGTGGATATCAATACGAGCAAGCGCACATGGCAAGAAAACGGCGTGTATTTTCAATTGGAGTATAGAGCATTTTGAAGGGACTGGGGAGTTTGAAGCTTTGAGATTAGTAAATGAACCTCTGTTACAAGGGTTTCAAGACTAATTCACATTAAACGTAATTTTGAATTCCCCCAAAGGGGACGGCTTATACCGTTTCACTTTAAATTTGATACGAATAGGCCGCAGGGGAGCAGGGGAGCAGGGGAGCAGAGGGGCAGAGGAGAAATTATTTGTATCATTTATTTGGTGAAATGGTATTACACGCTGACCAACTGCTTCAAGATTTGTGCAACGGGATACAGTTCATTACCTTCAGCGGTGCTGAGGGTAAATTTATCCGACAGGGCATAGTGAGCCAAGTCACGATCGAATTTAATGAATAAATAGTCTTCTCCTGTGGTAATGAGGGCGAACACGGGAGAAATTGGTGCACTGACCATATAGGCAAGGGTTTGCGGGATTGCTTGCCGGACGCTAAAGCCATAACGCTTACTTTCAATAACAATCAACCAGAGGCGATCGTTCACGATTAAAGCATCGATCAACCCGTCCAGTTGGGTATCGCCATCTTCAATTTCAAACCGGACGTATTTTTCACCTCGAACTTGGTAAGGTGAATCGATGAAACCGAGGGTTTCCAGTAGGGGGGACAGCAGAATTAAGTTAACTGTGCCTTCAGTGATAGCTCCACTATCGGCGTAGTAAAGATAGCGCTGTTTGAGGTGTTCGAGCTTCGCTTTTTCGGGAGCGGTCAAGGTGGGTAATGGCGCTTTCCATTCGGTGAAAAAGGTGACATCAGAGGTGGGCGAAATGCCCAGTCTCACATGGGCTTCGGTGAGATTAGTAATTGCTTTGGTGATACCGAGGGTAGCCATCGGAGTCATTTTTGGTGGAGAGCGTGGTCTATGCTAACACAACCTTCGCTTTAACACCACGATCGCACCTCTTCTGTCCTGCGTCGAATTGCGATCGCCACGGATTAAACCCGCCACCATCATGCGATCGCAGAACACCGCAGATTAGAAAGCTTGATTACACAATCAAATGGAGTTAGGAGCGATCGCCTCTCTGATTTCTATGCTGCTAAGAACAAAAGCGATCGCTTTGCCACAATCACTAGTCTTGCGGAATTTCTCTAGTTTAAGGTATTTAACACTTGTAATAAGTTCCGTAAAATCACTGGACTAGCTTTAGCGCGTCATTGTATTGTCACTTTAGATATTATTCAGTCCATTAGAGCTTCAATATGCGATCGCTGCGTTTTATTTTTATTGGTATCATTACTTTTCTATTTGTTACAAATATAGTTTTTCTGCGAAGAACTGTCTCTGTCCTGCTCTGTGGCGTTCTTAGCTTTAACTCGGCAAGTTGTTATAGTTTCTTGAATAAGTACGGAAAAGCTGATGCTGCTGCACCCCCTAGTAATGCTGTTGTCACCTCCAAGGATTTCGGAGTTGTTCAGAAAGACGAACGAAAAATTGCAGGTTGTTTTTTGGGAGTCTGTGTAAATTTGCCTAAATCCCCTATTCCTATCCCCGGTGTACCCGATGGAGATCCTTTAGGGTTAGCTAAAGCTGCCATTGTCAAACAAATTGGGGAAGCAGTCGGAGTTGGTTCACCACTATTGTTAGACCAAAAGACAGCCTATGCAGATGTTTCCGATCGAGTCAAAGATTTTCACCCACAAAAATTAACGATTACTTCTGCTGAAGACCTGCAAAAGCCTTTACCTCCAGGGGATTACAGTCTTGATGTGATAGCTTATTGTACCCAATTCTCTATCCATGCACCGGGACAAGGGCTACCTTATAAACTTGCTCCCTTGATGGGAAAACAAGCACCTGCAATTAGTGCTTTGCTGTCCCGTGGTACTCTGCAAGGCATTGCTCCTGCTACACTGAACGCAAATGCTTGGCGGATTCAGGCGGGTTTACCGTTGAAACAATGGCCACCACAGGATCGAGCCTTAATTCACAAGCTTATCCCTGAGTATGAAAAAGGACTAGAAGGGGACTACCTGCAACAGATTGACAATACCTACAATCAATTCCGCTTAGTTCCTGGTATCCCATCATTAAATGACCTACTCAGACAATCTGGAGCGCCAGGACAACTTGTGCTGCAACTGCGACAAGCACGCCAAACCCTTGCCGATCAGACGATTTCTGCCGAACGTCTACCT
Source organism: Dendronalium phyllosphericum CENA369 (assembly GCF_016056275.1). Classification (GTDB taxonomy): domain Bacteria; phylum Cyanobacteriota; class Cyanobacteriia; order Cyanobacteriales; family Nostocaceae; genus Dendronalium; species Dendronalium phyllosphericum. The sequence continues at coordinate 201,626 of NZ_JAECZA010000001.1, forward strand.
GATATGCTTTATGAGCCAACAGGTGATGGACTACCGCGTGTGCTTCCGGCTGCTAAAGATTCTTCACCATCACCTTGGGCAGAAGTTCAACCTGGTATTTTTGCTCGGTTTACTGTTATTGAAGGAAACCTTGGAAGAAACTTATTTGAGTTCAGAGTTACACCAAAAGCAAGTGCGGCAATAAATGATAACTCTGATCTGGTGGCTACAAAAGAATTAGACAAGAAAGTGCTAGTAAGTGGGCAAACTGGAACCCCTGCTACACCAGGAAGCGTGGTGTGTAACAGCAACCACATTACCTATTCAAAAGATAAACCAGCCCAGGCTCTTATTCCCGCCTGTGTTAGCGAGGGAAAGGCTGCTGAGAAGAAAAAACATAAGGGTGTAGTCGTTTATGTTTGGAACTATGTAGGGTCAACAGAATCTTGGGGACATGCCTCAATACAGCTCAATGATGCTGACGAAGATATTTATAAGACCTATATTAGCTGGTGGCCGTCTAATGGTGTCCCGTATATCGATATACCTTATATACGTGACATTTCATTTCATGCGCCTGCCATACCAAATCGAACACTTGATCAAGACATAAAAAGTGAATATGGAAAACAAGCAGACCAGATAATATACATTCCTTGCATAGATGCGGACAAAATTAAAAGTTGGTGGATCAACGAATTCCTAAAAGCTAATCCAGAGTGGAAAACTTTAGGACAAAATTGTTCAAAAACTGTTGCTGATGCCCTCTATGCTGGAGGTGCAGCAGATATTTTAACTACTTGGGAAGAATATGCCGGAGTTGGCTCAAACATTGTTTGGACTCCAACCAAGATAACTAGGCTGGCTAATGCACTTGCTGCACACTGTCCAACCACTACAAAATAAGGAGGGCGATCGCCCTCCTTGTAGATCGGGTTGACGCAAGAAAACCCAACATTCATTAGCTCAAACAAAGTGCGATCACTCTCAACAATGGTTTGCTCAAAGGAGCGATCGCTTTGATTCTCGATACCTATCAAATATCAAATTAAGTGCGATCGCTAGAATAATGAAAAAATTGCTCAGGCGATCGTCATTAGCTCAAAATAAGTGCGATCGCTATGGTATGCATTGCCTAAAGCATCTGGAATTGTTGCAGAGAGTGCTACTCAACTTGTCTAAATCACCAAGCATCCCCTAATTTTAAGGAGTTTATTTATGATCGACACCTACATAAACTGCTCTAAATGCGGCGAATTAAAGGACGTTCAAGATTGTATGAGATGTGACAGAGGTCATGTACTATGTACCTCTTGCTTGCAGAGTAATTATTATTTACTGACAACCAAACTAAATAAATGTCCTCTATGTAACACAGGTCTACGGTTAGCAACAGATAGCTTTACCCCAGTAACAGCCTTCGATGATGTGAAAAAAGAAGTCTACAAAAAGACATGGAAATTCACGTTTTGGTGGTGGGGATACTTATTCCGCAATCTCGATCTGTTTCTTAGCATATTATGCTGGCCGATTACGCTTTTGTTTCTATTAGAGGTAAGAAGAAATCCGTCATTCGGCGCAATCGTGCTGGAGTGGATCGAAGGTAGCCTAATCGCATCCATCGCTCCTGTTCTTACTTTAGTGTTCATTCAGCGTAAACGTTCTAGTCTCGGTCTCATCAACGGGTGGCGCATAATATTGAGCGGCAATCTCAGACCAATATGGCTAACAGTAGGAATAGTTGCCGTGCTATTTATGATCCACCTTTTAATAGGAAAGTGACTAAGTTTTATTTTTGAATTTTAGCATTGATAAAACTTCAGTTTTTGAAATGGAAGATATATAGATAAAAACGTTATGTCATCAAATCCAAATATCCTTGGCTATTATCTCTACTCACTAGTTGCGATTGGTGTGTTTATCTACAACTGTCGTAATTGGAAATTCTTGCGGGTAACTCTTTTATACTATTTTTTTATCACATTTTTTGCATATCTGCTCATCTACGGTAGTGCTTACAATTTGGAATCACACCTGAATCAATTGCATAAAGAGGGATTATTCACAGCCTTTCCTTTCACTATTGGCGGTGATAAGCCGGATGTCAATACTGTTCCTAAAACAAGCTCCGACTTTTTTCCCTGGACGATCGCATTGATATCTTTTTTCGCAACTTTTCCACAAGCTGTGATGAGAGGTTTGAGAGTGAGTATAAAGAAGGCTCAACCTCTTGATAAGATATTCAGAGATATACTTGACGAGTATAAAGATATCCGAGAAAAATTAAGCGATTTAGGTATAATAATACTACCTGTAATCAACGATATTTATATTGTTGGTGAATGGGTATTTGTGTTAGTTACTATCTCATCACTTGTTTCCCCATTTCCTATGCACAGTTGGTATCTAATGCTCCTTGGTTGTTTTTTTATCTTACTAATCACAGGAACTGATATCACCATTGGCATAAAAGGGCCTCTCGGTATTGTTTTAAGTGCCTTTGTCCCTGGTATTATCTACAAATTGCAACGGTTGTCAACTGTTGTATTGACAGTGATGATTTTGTTTGTGAGTTTTAGCATAGCCATATTTTCTGGCATTCTCATATTTTCTCTAATTGAAGTCATATTTCACACAAAAAATCCTGGTATTATTACTATAATTATCATCTTTGTTCTTGAAATTGGCGTGCTATCGTTAAGCTTTACATATCTCTCCAAAATCATCACTTTCGTGATTGATAAACTAATTAATTGGATGGGTTATTGAAGCCATCAATAAAATCAGATTTTCAGCTTAAAGATATATTACATATATGATTAATCTGGCATTTATCATAATAGCTGCTATTGCTGGAACTTACTCTTTGTCTCTCATTGTAAAGTTTTTATTACCTATATTCCGTTTAATAACGATATCAGCAATTAGTGTTGTTTATTTTATCACCAATATTTTGTTAATTCTTTCACTCATTCAAGCTGTTATCTGGTTGATATTTGATCCACCAATTGAAAACAGATTTAATGCAGTGACTTTTAGTATGATACAAATAATCTTAGTCTTGGTTGTCATTAGTCTTATAGCATTAGGTTTAGTTTTGGTATTTGGCAAGTCATTGGCATTTAAAATATATGGAGTATTGGCGGTTATCGTCAACAGTTTTACCCCAATTTTGATAATTTTATTTATTTATAGTCTTGCTCCTAAAAACACTGCTAATTTTTATGTAGCAAATCTTCACTGCAAAGAAGCTGTTTTTACTCTATCTCTTTATTTAACTTCTATTAATATATCAACGTACTTATTTTATGGTTATGATAAATTTCGCTCTTGGCTTTTTCCCAAAAATAGAGATAATAAAGACATTGAACCTCCACCTTTAGACCATTGGGGACAAAAATTAGCAAGTAAGATTGAAAAATTTGCCCCTTGGATCAAGACCTTAAGAGTACCTGAATGGATTTTACACTGGCTTTCAATTAGTGGAGGTAGTTTAGGTGCTGCCTTCGCTCAACAATTTTTTCGACACAAAACCAAGAAAAAATCATTTCAAGTAGTTTACCAGCAAATTGTATTAATCCAAATAGCTGTGCTGATAGGGATTTTCTTCTTCATGAAAAAAAATTAAAGCCTATTATAGCGTTTCCTAGACTGCTAAGGTACAAATTGATCTGCATAGCAGCAATTTTAAATTCAAAAAATTGGCTTATCGCCGTAGGTTAGGTTGACGTAAGGAAACCCAACATTCATTTGCTCAAACGAAGGATGCGATCGCTCTCAAAAATAATTTGCTCAAAGGAGCGATCGCATCCTTCGTTTGAGAATTGCGATCGCCCTACAACGTGGTTTGGGCAAAAGAGCGATCGCGCCTCAACGATGGCATTGCGATCGCTAGGAACATCTAACCATCTGTCGCATTCTTTTTTGAAATTGGTATTATTTCGTGAGCTTTGACAGCGTTTGTAAAATATTAGCTGAAAAATATCCCCGCGATTTTGCCCGTTGGCTACTAGACGAAGAACCGCAAAATATTAAAGTATTAAAAACTGAATTAAGTATTGAACCGATTCGGGCTGATTTCGTTACCTTTTTACAAACAGAAAATCAGATATTGCATATTGAATTTCAAACGAGAACTGCATCGAAAACTCCCCTTCCTTTACGAATGTTGGATTATTCAGTTAGACTAACTCGTTTTTATCAAGTCAAGGTAATTCAAGTAGTAATTTTCTTACAAGAAACTAATGACGAAATTGTTTTTACTCAAGAGTATGTAAGTAAAACTACAACTCACCGTTATCGTGTCATTCGGATGTGGGAGCAAGACTCAACATTATTTCTAGAGAATCCAGCGTTATTGCCATTAGCACCATTAACAAAAACCAATTCACCTGAAACTCTGCTATCACAAGTTTCCCAAAATATTGCTAAAATTCCAGATAAAGCTAGTCAACAGGATATAGCAGCTTACACAGAAATTTTAGCTGGTCTAAAGTTTGAAAAAGATTTGATTCGCCAATTCCTACGGGAGGAGATTATGCAAGAGTCAGTAATTTACCAAGATATTTTACAAAAAGGTGAAAGAATCGGTCAGAAACGCGGTGAGAAAATCGGTCAGAAACGCGGTGAGGAAATCGGCCAGAAAACTGGAGAAGAGCGTTTAGTGATCCGTCTGATAAATCGAAAATTTGGTGAGTTACAACCAGCTTTGATTGAGAGAATTAAACTGTTATCTACTGAAGAGTTGGAAGCTTTAGGCGAAGCATTGTTAGATTTTTCAGGAGTATCTGATTTAGTAGCTTGGTTAAATCAAGAAGATAATTAATTTCTCAAGATTTGATTTCTCGTTCCCATTTTTTGTCTAAAAATGAGTCGGTAGGGTGTGTTATGCCGTAGGCTAACGCACCGCCTTATCAAAAATTCTACGTATATTAGCTTACCCTGTGCGATCGCCAGATACAACAATTCATCAATCCTCTGCGTTTAAAGCAATAATAAGAGCGATGGGCTGAACGCATACTACTGAAATTTGAGGCAAGTAAAAGCTTTAAAAACTGGAAGCTTAATTTTTGAGTTAAAAAGCTGTTTTATGACTTGTGAAGCTAATTTAAAACTCCAAAACCTGATTTACAACTCTAAAACTTGATTTACAACTCTAAAACTTGATTTACAACTCTAAAACTTGATTTACAACTCTA
>NZ_JAECZA010000001.1:206902-241070 GCF_016056275.1 Dendronalium phyllosphericum CENA369
AAACTTGATTTACAACTCCAAAACTTGATTTACAACTCCAAAACTTGATTTACAACTCCAAAACCTGATTTACGAGCAGGTAAGTAGATGAGCCAGCGCGTTATTAGATTATGCGGTTGTATATGTGGGTAGATTATTTTTAATCTGATTGACTCACACCTTACCAGTTAAATGGACGTAACTGGATTCGAACCAGTGACCTCTACGATGTCAACGTAGCGCTCTAACCAACTGAGCTATACGTCCTTAACTACACGATTTAGAATCATAGCATATCTTTTCTCTAGAAGCCAAGTCTAATATTTGGAAATTGCGATCGCTATTAAAATTTCAGAAAGTTAGGTAAACGACTGCGTGCTAGTTTTACCTCTGTTGGTATATAACTCTAGTTAGTTCTAAATCGAAGAAAATATAGTTTATATTTATAAGGTCAATAAGAAAAGTTTTATATAGATAGAATGCCAACTGCTCTGATTACCGGTGCTTCTGGTGGTATCGGTAAAGCTTTTGCTCAAGAACTAGCTGCACGTCAAACAAATCTTGTTCTAGTTTCTCGTTCTGAAGAAAAACTTAATCAACTAGCAAAACAACTACAAGAACAATACAAAATTCAAGTAGACGTTATAGTTAAAGACTTAACAGAGGCTAATGCACCAGCTGCTGTATTTGATGCTACTAAAGCCAAGGGATTAACAATTGATTTATTAATCAATAATGCTGGTTTTGGTGACTATGGAGACTTTTCCCAAAGCGATAGAGAACGGCAAATCAAAATTGTACAATTGAATATTCTCGCATTAGTAGATTTAACTCATCGATTTATATCTGTAATGCGACAACGCCGTTCTGGCAGCATTATTAACGTATCTTCAATTACTGCATTCCAACCTATGCCGTATCTTTCTGTTTATGCTGCCAGTAAAGCTTTTATTGTTAGTTTTAGTCAAGCACTGTGGGCAGAAAATCGTTCCTATGGTGTTCGCGTGCTAGTTTCTTGTCCAGGGCCTATAGAAACCAACTTTTTTACAGAAGCTAATTTTCCTTCAGTTTTAGCAGGAAGCACAAGTCAAATGTCTACCACTGAAGAAGTAGTACGCGAAACTTTAAAAGCTTTGGAAAATTGGCAGCCAAATGTTGTGATTGGTGATACTACCACTCAAATTAGAACTATTTTAGCTCGCATAGTACCAAGAAAAATTCTGCTGAATATGTTAGCAAAAAAGTTTAAAGTTTAAGACAGTTAACAGTTAACAGTTAACTGTCAACTATTAACTTATTTACATATACCTTGTTAATTGAACTCGGTATCTGTCTTTTTTCGTAACTGCAATTTCGCCAACTTCTAAACGTCCTTTGCTACGAATGGCGATTAAGTCGCCTGGTTTGACTTGAGAACTAGCTTGAGTGACTTCCTTCCAATTAACGCGGACATCACCGCTATCAATTAAATCAACCATTTTACTGCGGGACATACCAAAACCAGCAGATGCGATCGCATCTAATCGCAAAGAAGCCTCTACAGTAGTTAGTTCTTTTTTCTTCGGTTCTCGAACTTTTAACTCATTGATATCAATGGGCTGAGTTTTGACTGGCACAGAGCGCACCTGTTTGAGATTCATTTCTAAAAATTCTGCCAACTCTGGTGCTACAATTGCCTGCGCTCCTCGTTCTCCCAGAACAATGATATCTCCTGTCTTTTCGCGGACTATTCCCGTTCCCAGCATTGCACCTAAAAAATCGCGGTGAGTGGCGGTATCAAACAGGAAATTACCAGCGATTTCAAGTGCAACAAGGGCGACTTGAGATATATCTAAAGGAACTTCCGAACGAGCGATCGCAATTCTTTGGCGTTCCGCTTGCGGATATCCGCCCCAAGAGATTAATTGCACCTCTGTTAACCGACTAAAAACCCGTTGAATTTCTGCCAATTCCGGAGGAGACAAAAAATCCGTCAAAACCACTTCCCAAGTTTTGATGGCTTGGTCTGCTCGGTCAATTACACGAGCTACACTATCTCGATTTTCTACACCCTTTAAAAGTTCTTCTCTTGGCAACATTTGAACAAGTTATCAGTTATAAGTAAGCATTTCATGTACTACAAGTTTCTTAATTCTAACTTCAGTTAATAGAAGGCAGTCCCGATGAAAAAATTTTCATCACCATGCATGAAAAAGGAATATTCCCTACACCCCACACCCTACACCCCACACCCTACACCCTTTTTCAAGTCAGGGAGGTAAGAGGAGCAAGCAGAAAAATAACAACTGACCACTGACTCTTGTACAGACGCGATCGATCGCGTCTCTACGACAACTGACTATTTTTGTTCGGCATACCCCTGGATATTTTCTGGTTCAAACTGACGTAAAATCCGGGTTGCTTGCCGAGTTAAAGTTTCAGAACCCTGAACCACAATAATGTATTTCCCCACATCTAAGCGGTTGCGGTAGGGTAAGGCATCACCACTGCCCACAACTAGACCAACTCCACCACCGACAAACACACTACCTAAACCACCACTGGCAGCGCCTAGCAATCCTCCGACGATGTGATTACCAATTTCACCTGCCCAGGCAAAGGTATCTAAGCCAGTAATGACGCTAAAAGTAAAACCTGCAAAAAAGCCGAATGGTACGAGCCAGAATGCCATTAGCTTTGCTTGATTTTTAGCCTGCTCTTTGGGGTCAATCAAGCCGAACTCATCAGCAGTTTTATACCCCTTGCCTAAGATAGTACTTTTTATAGCTTCTTTTTCTAAGGCCAGGTAAGCAGCTTCGGCTTGAATACGGTCTGGTAATACGGCAACAAGATAATTCATTATTTGACAATGGCTGTCTAAATAGAGTTTTGCTTTATCCTCCCATATCCCTAGGTTAAGAGATCGTACTAATTTTAGATTTTAGATTTTGCAATTCTGCACTGTGTTGTAGCAAGTAGCGGGATTTTAGATTACAAGTCTCCATACATAACTGTTTTAGGAATGCCAAACAATATTGCTTAAACAACTCCAAAAGATAAATTATCCCGCTTGTACTTATTGACACTCATCAGCTATTATTCATCTACTTTAGCAAGTCTAATGGCTCACAAAAATTGTTAACGCCTTGCTTGAGGACATATATTAATACTGGCGTTGCCAGCATCTTAGGAAATGTCGGCATTGTTTTTAGGTGTTCCATCATCCCCTGAAGGGAACTGTTTGCTAAATCTTTTCGATATTCTTGTTCGCAAATAACTGCACGCCACTTTCTAGCTAGAGCATCTAACCACTCTGAATTTGCTCTTTCTGGTTCTTGTCCTGACCGAATGGCTAACGTCATCGCTGCATCTTCTAAATCTCCCTCACAGTCCTCAATCAAATCCAGTGCTTCCATAGCTATTGGATCGTCTGCTAATTGAGAGCGAAACAGTGCAATTTCTTGGGATGTAACTTGAGTCATGAGTTTTTTATAAGTAGAGCAGTCGATCGCACAGCTATATTATTCCAAATTTTGACTGTCTATCTTAGCACTTTAATTTTTGTACTATAAATCGAATTTTGCTGCTAATAATTCTTCTTCAAACGCAAGTGTATTTTGTCACACTTTTGCTTTATGGCAACTGTTGTAAAACATCCATTTAACAACAAAATTTTTATGTATTAATACATAAAAATAATAAACTATGTATTTTCTAATACTATATTTTTGAAGCGAGCGAGAAAAAATAGTCAAAAGTCCTTAATTTCTAGTCATTTTTCTTTTGTACAAGTATTAAGGACTAATGACTAATAGCTACTAGGGTAATGCCCTAGAGGTGACAGACCTTTGTAATTGAGCCAAAGCGCGGTTGTAATCCAAAATCGCTGTGACTCGATTACCTTCGGCTCTTGTCAGGTCGTTTTCGGAGTTAATGACATCGGTTTGAGTACCGACACCAGCTTGGAATCGCAAACGCGCTAAACGTAAAGCTTCTCTAGCCTGTTCTAAAGCCGTATTGGCGGTTTGAACGTTCTCCAAATTAGATTGCTGGTTAGAAAAAGCTTGTTCTACTTGAAAGCGGATTTGATTGCGTTGCTCGGCAAATTGAGTTTCTGCGATCGCAATATTAGCCTTAGCTTGAGCTGCCCTTGCTCTTGATGCTCCCCCATCGTATAAATTCAGGTTAGCTCTCACAGCTAGAGAATAACCGTCAGTAACGTTGACATTGTCATTAAACTGATCTAACAAGTTGTAGCTAGCTACCAAACTAATCTGAGGCCCCAAATTTGCCAGAGCTTGTCGGCGCTGTTGCTCGTTAATATTACGTTGTGCTAACTGCTGTTGTAGTTCGGGACGATTTTGAAAAGCTAGGATGATACTTTGTTCTAAAGTTTGGTTCCAAAGACCTGCTAATTGCACGGGATCTGCTGCACTGATGTTTAGTGATTGGGCTGTACCGATCCGAGTTGCTAACTGCCGACGGGCAATTTGCTGCTGCGAAATAGCATTAGTCAGGTCTTGTTGAGAATTTGCTAAATTAACTTGCGATCGCAACACATCAAACCGAGTACCAACGCCAGCTCTTTCTAAAGCTTGGGCATCTCGCAAACTCGCTTGAGCATTCTCTACAGCTGACTGGGCAATACGTACCTGTTCGTCTGTTTGTTGCAAATTGTAGTAATCAGTTGTGACATTCAGACGGATTTCCTCAGACTGGCTCTCTACTGCTAATTCATAAAAACGCACCTGTTCCTCAGCTTGTCTGATGCTAGCTTGCCGTCTCCCAGAAGTATACAGGTCATAAGATAGTTGTGCTTGACCTGAGAAAGAAGTACTAGGTTTATCTCCTGGCGTGGGTATACCTGTTTGTTGTTCTTGTTGTTCCAACTGTAGTTGAGTTGCAGCATCCTGACTGCGAGTGATATTAGCACTAATACCAACAGTGGGAAGCAAAGCCGCTTGTGCCTCGCGTAAAGCAGCTTGAGAGCGTTGTAACTCTAACAACGATACTTGTAAATCTCGATTGTTGCGCCGTGCGAGTTCCAAAGCCTGTGCTAAAGTTATCGGTTCAGTTCCTTGAAATGTTACTTCCTCTGGTTTGGTAGGAAATTGTAAAGGATTTGGGTTGGAATTAAGCTTCTCAGGAACTTGTACGCGATTAGCAGGCACGGGAGCCACTATTCCTGGTTGAGTAGGAGTTACGACTGGATTAGCAGGTGCGGGAGTGACTGTTTCTGGTTGAGTAGGAGTTGTAGCTGGACTGGTAGGGACAGGAGTGACTGTTTCTGTTTGAATGGGATTTAGTTGCGAACCAGCAGGCGCAGGAGTTGAGGTCGTGTCAGAAGTGGGGGTATTATTCTCAACCACCAATTGTCTGCTGAGATTTTGGTGTTGGCAAGCTTTTGCAGTCAACAGCAAAGCAGCCGAAGTTCCCTTTTCCTGCGAACAATTCTCTACTTCCAACAGCTTTGCAGATCCTATTTTCCTTAGCGTCGTTTGTAAAACTATCGGCAACTGAGTTGTTGGTTGCTTGATTGGTACTGCTGATTGCTGTAAAGAAGATAGGGAGAAAGTTGCTTTGCGAACAGAATGGTTTTTAGAGTCAAAAGTAGGAACAACTATTTTTTTCGATTGCTGAACGGAACTAGCTAAGTTCCTCTGTTTTTTATTACTTGTAAAAGTATCCTGTTTTGGCTGTTGAGAAGAATTTAAGGCAGATATTAAACTCAAAAATCGACCATCATCTTTCTTAGGTATTTGTTCTCTAGATAAGCCAGTATTTACAGGCGAAATAACTGGATCATCTTTACTACTTAAATTTTTAATACTTAGCTGTTGCAACCCAGAATTGGGTACTAGGGATAGCAAAGTCTTAGTTGTAGTATTTGGCAATTGTGTATGAATATTACCTGCAACTATTTGACTATCAGTAGAAGTCAAAATACTAAAAGAAGATATCCCTTGTACGCTGTTTACCTGCATTGGCTTTGCTAAAGCAGGCTGGGTCGTTAATACTGCTACTGTAACACCAGGTAAGAAACTATGAAATAATTGCTGTCTTTTCACCGCATCCCCTCACGCAAAAAATCAATCTAGCGGCAGAAAACCCTTCTTCACCACAGAATATAGCACGATACTAAATTTAGGAGAGAATATACTACGATACTAAATTCAAGAATAAATTCAGGAATCAGAACTTTGCTTGTCTTCAAAACTTCTAACTATGCGAGACAGTTCTGCTTTTTCATCGATACTAACGCGGCTAGGAGCGCCGCTGACAATTCGCTCGTAGTTGCGGAAAGAATCTTTAATTTGGGGGCCTTCAGCAGTGATATTGTACTCACGTATACCTTTATCATGCCACGATCCCCGCATTTTAAATACATTAATTGCTCGTGACATTTCTCCCCGAATTTCTACGTACTGTAACATCAAAATTGTGTCAGTAATCGTGGAAATATGGGAATCAGTTATTGAATGAGAACCCATAAATTGCTCGGTTGTGTTAGTAAAAAAACCAGTAATTTCTTCTTGTTTAGCATAACCAGTAACACCGATGACAAATTGCCGAAAAGCATTATTGCTAACTCCTCTTGCTAGTGCTGATAGAGAGTCAATGGCAATACGAGAGGGTTTAAAAAACGCAATTTCTGACTTGATAATTTGTAAATGATCCTCTAAACCGGTAGACTCAGGATATGTACAAATTATTTTGAGTAAACCTTGATGTTCTAATTCTTCAAAATCAATTCCCCAAGAATAAGCGTTACGAGATAGTTGAGCGCGTGATTCTTCATAAGCAAATAAAAGCGATCGTTCGCCATGAACGCAGGCATTCTGTAAAAATTTACTAACTAACAGTGTTTTACCAGTACCTGTGGCTCCAGTTGCCAAAATAATAGAATCTTTAAAGAAACCACCACCACACATTTCATCTAGAGTTTTGACTCCAGAAGATACGCGCACATTAGAAGACCTTTGAGTTAAACGCATTGCTCCCAAGGGGAAAATATTAACTCCTCCATTGGTAATTGTGAAAGGATATTCTCCTTTCATGTGAGTTGTACCGCGCAATTTGAGAATTTCAATTGTCCGACGGCGACGTTCTCCTTCTAAAACGTTACGCATAATTGCCACATTATCGGAAACAAATTCTTCCACTCCAAAAGAAGCAACAGGGCCGTATTCTTCGCTGCGTTCGGTAGTAATAATAGTGGTGACATTTAGTTGTTTCAGACGTGCAACCAAGCGAAAAATTTCTCGTCGCACTACTCCTATCGCTTCATATTGCTGAAATACTGCTGTAATTGAATCGATTGAAACTCGTTTTGCTTTGTATTTGCGAATAGCATACTGCAAGCGTTCAATCAGTGCTGAAAGGTCAAAATTTCCAACTATATCTTGACCTTCTGGGTCGGGAGAAGCATCGAGAATAAATAACTTGCCTTCATCAATAAGATTTTGCAAATTCCAACCAAAAATATAGGCATTTTTTATAATGTCACTGGGCGATTCTTCAAATGTGACAAATACTCCTGCTTCATCAAAATAAGTAATCCCATTAAAGAGAAACTGAAGAGATAATAAAGTTTTGCCCGTACCAGAGGTGCCGCTTACTAGAGTAGTTCTACCAACAGGTAAACCTCCATGACTAATATCGTCAAAGCCCTCTATCATTGTGCGAATTTTTTCTACACCCCCGATTGGTGTGTTATTTTTTTGTCGATCTTTGTCGTTCATTGCTCGATAATAAACGGTTGCTGAACCCAAGTTTTATATAGTAGTTGCTATCTGATTAATTTTTTTATGATTGAGGTATGATTGAAGTTGTTTCACTCTTCCCAATCTTCTTCGCTCAGCTCTTCATAAAGCAAATCTAATCCAATTAACACTCTTTCTCGATCTGAAAGGTCACCAATAATTTTGCGAACAGGTGGAGGCAAAATTTTAGATAGTGTTGGCGTAGCTAATATTTTATCTTCCTCAGCTAGCTGCGGATTTTTTAGTACATCAATTACCTTTAATGCATAGACACCTTGAAACTCCTGCTCTAAGATGTTTTTAAGTATTTTTAAGGCCCGTACAGAGTTTGGCGTGTTCCCTGCTACATAAAGCTTGAGAACGTAAGTTTTTCTGGCTTTATTCATAAAGGTACAGGCTTAAGCACAAAAACGAAAATACATTATCAACCGATAAGTTTGAGATAAGATGCAGTTGTTATTTTTGAGCATTTTAACTGCGAGAGATTCCTTTTATTTAGAAATCGCAGACCTGTAGACTTCACACAGATGAGCTAGAATATCTATGAGTGTCAATCGGTAATCAAGTAATGCTTCATCACTCCTTCCTTCTAATTTTAGCTGTTTAGAAAATTCTTCAATTAGCTCCATATGAATTTCGATGATTTGGGGCACAGGAATATTAGCACAAAATACCGCATTTATAAATTTATCAATTTTTTCTTTCAGTGTTTTGTCTGTAGTAAAGTAATCTATAAGAATCTTGCGATAATCTGATTTAAGTTGCTGCAACAACACCTGCCGTTCGCCGTGACTCATTTGCTGAAAAATCTGCTGTGGTTTTTGCTCTTGACAAGCAAACACATAGAAATATTGCTCAGTAATATTTTGATTAAAGTCTGGTTTTAACCACCTCAATAAATCCTGGTTTTTCGTTGTGGTGTCCGCAACCAGAGGCCAAAGGTACAATTGAGCAATGTCAGACTGGCTAAAGCTATACACTCGATCTCCCAATCTTGTTTGGATGACTAGCCTCACCAGATTATCTAAATTTTTTTTAACATTTGAGATGAAAATCAATACGGGTAGTAACATTTATATATCTATATATCTTGTTAGTCACCCTGACCAATACTCGTACATCTGTTTTGGATAGTACTTGGCGCACAGTGAAATTATGAGTTTACCTCCAGAAAATGTTCTGTGTCGGTACATCAATCTGGTGGCTCACTCAACAATTGAGTGGAGCAAGTGGGCACTAAGATTTTAGGAGGTCGTTGTGAGATGTTTGTTGTAGAGGATACCCTACATAATTCGTGATTTGCATATGCATATCTGTCTCAATATAGATTTTTTGTTAACTCCTTAATAAGATATTTAAACCAACTTAAAGTATTGTCGCATTTTAAATCATTATAATTCCTCAAGGTTCTAAAGCGAATTTTTGAAGCCATAATTGTTTTAGCCGTACCTATGGTCGAGAAGTTTCAACACCAGTATGACACTGGCAAAATGTTTTCCAAAAGTTCAAAGCGGTAAAAGAAACCACCGCTGCGATCGCAAGCGAACCCAAAAAGCCATGTCTATTGAGAATCAAGCCAATTGTTTCAATGGCGTTGAAGCTATAAAAAGAATCGTCTATATAGAGTCTTCTTAAAGGATATTGCCTCAGGCGTAATAACTATCTACTCAAATGCTGGTAGTGAAGCCGGAGTCTGTCAAAGGAAGAATGACCCCCTAAGCCTTATGTCAATGCTACAGTGTCCGCTTTATGACTTTCTGGCAATCGTACCTAGCTGCGTAGAAACAAGTTCTCTAGCAGCGGTGTTGGATATATTTGAGAAAGAGCAGTGCGATCGCTTGGTCGTAGTTAACCAGCAACAATATCCTATAGGGTTGGTATATTCTGCTCAATTGACTCAAAAACTCTTAACCGCAGCTTGGGGCGAACAGTCTCTAAAATTCCAACAACCGCTGTCAAGCTCGGTTGAAAACTTGATTGAGCCAATCCAAGCATTACCAGCAACTGATTGTGTAGAGCAGTTTAGCTTGTTTTTAGGTAGCCAACAAAGTCATACCAACAAAAACCGAGATTGGGCGCTGATCGATCGAGATGAAAAATTTTTGGGGTTAGTAGATAGTCCGCGCCTGTTGAGATTGTTAGCTCAGGAAAAAGCAACAGTTGGTGCAGCACAAACCCTCTACTCAAATACCCAAAGATCGCGGCAAACAAAAGGCGCTTCCCGCAAAAGTAGTGTTGGCGTGAAAAGCAAGGGGCGATCGCTCAAAGCAAATCCCCATCAACCATTGGTAGACAAACCGCTGGTACAACTTCTGGAACGATTGCCATGGCCTTTAATGTTGCAAACGGGTACAGGTGAAGTAGTAATTCAAAACCCAGCTTGGTGGGAACAACTGGGAGTATTAAAAGACCCCGAAGGAGTTCGGCGACAGGTAGAGGAAATCTTGGCTCCCGCCCGTGCCAAACAACCAGAATACGCCAACCAAAATGCAGGTAAAATTCCTCACAATAGAGGCTACGAGCGCGAGAGCGAAGAAGCTACAACGATGAAATTTCATCTTGGAGAAGATAACTTCGCTTTGAAGAATGAAACTTTAGCGCGATCGCCAAATTTACCCGACGAACAGTCAGCAACTGCGGGTAGTACATCCACTCGCTGCTTTTTAGATGGCCAGATGGGTACTTGTACCTGCGTTGTCGAAGTTAAAAACGGTCAGGAGCGAGTCTGGCAGTTTGCCAAAATTCCTTTAGATAATACTGATTTAGAAGTTTCACTTGGCGAGAAGTTGCAAGGAGAGTTGGCCTTTGGGCAAACTTCGCTAACTCAGCAACGTCAGTCCACTCAAGTCGGGAAACCCGGCCACGTAACTGGCTCCTCAACACTCAGCAACGCCAGTCGCCTCAAGTCGGGAGACCCGCCCACGGCGCTGGCTCCTCAGCACTCAACACTCAGCGAGAAGTTGCGTGCGGGGGTTCCCCCCGTTGAGCAAACTTCGGTGACTCAGAACTCAGCACTCAACACAGACCTCTGGTTAGTATTAGCCACTGATGTGACTGAGCAACAACAGCTTTGCAAAGAACTAGCAGCGAAAAATGCCGATTTGATTCAACTAAATCGGTTAAAAGATGAATTTTTAGCTTGTATCAGTCACGAGCTGAAAACTCCTTTAACCGCTGTTTTGGGATTATCGCGGTTGCTGGTAGATCGGCAGCTAGGAGAACTCAACGAGCGTCAAGCTCGTTATGCCGGACTAATTCATCAAAGCGGTCGCCATCTAATGAGTGTGGTCAATGATATTTTGGATTTGACCCGTATGGAGACGGGACAGATGGAGTTGGCGCTAGTGCCAGTCAAAATTCGTTCGGTATGCGATCGCGCTCTATCAGAAGCAAAAGCTGTTCATACTCAGAGCATCAAAGCTACATCTACCAGCGAACCGGAAGCAGGACGTTCATCTTCTCCCGAATTCACGCTGTCGATTGAACCAGGGTTAGACCAAATCGTAGCAGATGAGTTGCGCTTGCGCCAAATGCTGATCCACCTGCTCTCCAATGCCTTTAAATTCACTGAAACATCTGGCGAAATTGGTTTGCGCGTCAGTCGTTGGGAAGGATGGATTGCCTTTACAATTTGGGACACAGGTATTGGTATTCCCGAACACCAACAACACTTAATCTTCCAAAAATTTCAGCAGTTAGAAAATCCCCTCACCCGTCAATTTGAAGGCACTGGTCTAGGACTAGTTTTAACTAGAGCGCTGGCTCGCCTGCACGGAGGTGATGTTAGCTTCCTATCTCGTGAAGGCAAAGGCAGTCACTTTACACTTCTGTTACCACCAAGTCCTCCAACAACAGGTTTCGCCGAGTCAGAGATGGCAACAACGGCTGATAAAGAAACCCAAAACATGGGGAGACAAATTTCTCCTGCGGCACGTCAACGCGTCACTACAACTGCCCAACCTCATCCCACTTGCTCGCAACGCCTAGTGCTAGTAGTTGAAGCAGTAGCCAAATATATAGAAGATTTGACGGAGGAGTTGAAAAATTTAGGTTATCGGGTCGTGATTGCCCGTTCCGGAACAGAGGCAGTAGAAAAAGCCCGTCGCTTGCAACCAAAAGCTATATTCCTAAATCCCTTGTTGCCGCTGTTATCTGGTTGGGATGTGCTGACATTACTAAAATCGGATGCCGCGACTCGTCACATTTCTGTAATTTTGACAGCAACCGCAGCAGAAAAAGAGCAGGCATTTGCTAACCAAGCCGATGGTTTTTTGAGTTTGCCAGTCGAACATCAGACTTTAGCTCCACTATTAGAAAAGTTATGTGCTGCACCAACAATTCAGCAACCAGGAGTTGACAGTAGTGAAATCATCTCCACAAAAAATCCCCTGCGAATTTTAAGATTAGTTAATCCAGCTTTAGAATCTGTCAATCCCCACCCCTCCTTGCGAGAACATCGGGTAATAGAAGTAGATGACTTAGATCAAGCAGAACTATTAGCGCGAGTTTGGCAGTTCGATGTAGTTTTGTTGGATGTAGAACATTCTTTAGCGCAAATTCACTTACAGCAGTTGACTCAGCATCCTCGCTTGACTGCTTTACCGCTGGTAACTTGTGATGTCGCAACTACTTTGGCAGCTTCCCAGATTCCTGGACTGTCTGTATATCCTTGCTTAACACCTATTAACCAAGAGCGCAGCGACAAACCAGATGCCCTCTTGTCAGTACTACAAATTGCATCTGGAATCTGTTATCCACCGAGTATTTTAGTGGTAGATTTGACGATGCTGCGCGATTTACCACAGAGTCGGCGCAAACAAGGTAAAGGCGATCGCACAACAAAAAACTCCTCAGATAGTAGTGAAACTAGCGAACGCGGATCTGAGTGGTTCCAAGCTTTAATTCAATACCTTCAAACAGCTGGTTTGAAAGCAGCAATGGGCAACTGTTGGGCAGAAGTATTACAACAAATTCGCCACCAAAGCGTTGACTTGCTGCTAATTTACTTAGGAGAATCACCCATTCATAAAGAAGTGCTTAAAGCACTCAAAGCATTGGAAGATTTACCTTTTATCTTGCCGCCAATTATGGTAATCGACCAGAAATTAAATCGCATACAAATAAATTCCCGATCTGAGTCGCAGCAAAAATTGGAGTCAGTAGAAAATATGTTAAGTGCGATCGCTACCCATATATTGCCTCGCTCGATATCTATGGAAGACTTATTAAGTCACATTAATCAAGCTTTAGCCGTCAAAGGACAATATGAAAATTCTTAAAAAAGAATTCCGAATTTAGGAGTTACGTGTAATGTGAATTGAGCGATGAAATCCTTGTAATTTTGTCGATAGTTCCAAAACCAAAATTTTTAACAAGTATTGAAACCCTTATGGGACAAGAGGGGTTTTTAATTCCCGTAAGGGTTACGATATATTTAATTTTTCATGTTTCATTTTTTTAAAAGAAACTCGAATTAATTGATAAGCACCTTTTGCAGCTATATTTTCATAATCATCTGGCTGAAAATTCATTTTGACAATGTTTGTTTGTTCGGCCAACATCAGCAAAGAGGGAGGCTTGATTGGTTGTGCAGCTTGGTTATTAATCAAACTCACAGCATCTCTAGTCAATTTAATAAAATTTATCTGCTTGTGAGAGTAAAACACTACACTTGGCTTTTTGAAGCCAACCATGAGTAATTCTTCATTTGGTTGTTGGGCTTCTACTATAACAGCAGATAACTCTCTTAAAGGTAGCTGACGTTGGCGATCCATCAAAAATGTAGTGGGCATTAAGACAAAGCTCAAAAATGCGACGAATACCAGCAAATTCACGCCGATAATAGAGTGCCAACGGCGAACAATGATTAAAAATGCAATGATAATAGCACTGGAGAGTAACAACAAACCTCCCACCTTTGGTAAACCAGAATTATCTATGAGTAGGCGGAAGTCGGGTGCAGCTTGATCTCTACCTAATAGTTGGGATAAGTGAAACATTGCTACTGCCAATGCTGATAAAAATACAACATTTAGCCAACTACTCCAGAGAAGTAAGGGAGATGAGGGAAATGAGGCGATCGCTTTTTCTCCTGTTCCTTGTGTCACCTGGTTTTTACTTTGGAAAAAGTCGCTCCACAATAAGGCCACCAAGATAGCTGACGCTGGCATTAAAGGTAAAACGTAGCTAGGGAGTTTAGTTACAGCAACAGTAAAAAAGCCAAAGACACCCAAAAACCAGATGCAGGCAAATAAAGCCAATTGCTGAGAGCGTTCTTGAATCAGCCAGTGCGATCGCTGCCACAACTTCAGTCTGACTATTGCCACAGGTAGGTATACTGAGTACGGAGCAAAGCCCAGTAACACCACTATAAAGTAAAAAAACCAAGGTGCTGAGTGACCATTAACTACCTCTGTAAAGCGTTCCAGGTTGTGATAACCAAAAAAGGAGTTAATGTAATTCCAGCCATTGCGCCAAATCACTAGCACGTACCAGGGCACTGATAAACCCACAATAATCAGCATCCCCAACAAAAAACGCATTTCTCGCAATACTTCTCTTAACTTGCCTACATACAGTAAAAAGGCAAGAATAATTAGCCCAGGCAAAACAATTCCCACAGGCCCTTTAGTTAAAATCGCCCCGGCAATCAACACATAAAAAGCCAAATACCACCCATTAGGCAATAGAGATCGGGCACTACTCGCTCCCCTCTCCCCCTGCCTCCCCTGCTTCCCCTGCTCTCTTCTCCCCGCGTATCCCAAAAAAAAGCATAATAAGGCTGATGCCACACAGCCAGTTAGCAACATGTCTGAGACACCCGTTCTTCCCCAGACAATCATCTCAGGGTTGAATGCCATCATTGCTGTGGCTACAGCAGCCCCTAAATAGCGGCGAGTCGGACGCGAAACTTTTTCTAATTCATCTTGCTTTGCTAGATGCCACTGTACGGTGTAAAAGGCCAAACTAATTACTGCAATTGCAGCCAGTGCTGAAGGTAGACGCACTGCCCACTCATTCACCCCAATCACTGCATAGGCGATCGCTTGACACCAATAGATTAAAGCAGGTTTATCGAAACGAGTTTCGCCATTAAAAAAAGGTGTAATCCAGTCACCTGTAACAAACATTTGCCGGGAAGCTTCAGCAAATAGTGGCTCTGTTTCATCAATCAAGCCAATATTACCTAAATTCCATACATAACCTACCCAACCAATTAGAATCAACCACAGAATTGATACAGTCACAGCGAGGGCCGGACGCTCTACTATCTTGTTGAACCACTGGTCAACAGTACGGGAAAAACTCAATTTCGTTCTCATCAATTACTCAGTCAATAGTCAATTTTAATAGTCAACAGTCATTAGTTATTAGTCGTTGACTATTCATCTTTTGTTCTTTTTAAAGGACAATTGCCTATAAGGTACGAGCAAAATTATTTTCGCTGTTACCCTTTGCCTACTGCCTATTCTCTATCTGAAGGGCTTGGTAATTTCTGCTTTTCGCTTCATGCTTGACCGTTGACTATTGACTTTTGACTATTAGACCTACGAGCAAAAGTGCTTTTTGCACTCTTGTGGTCAAAGGGACTCATGTTAAAGGGGAAAGGGAAAACACAAAAACCTTTCCCCCTTTCCCCTTACCCTTTTCCCGACTTATGCAAGAAGTTTATTGACTAAGTACCAATATCCATTCTTGCTTTTGAGAATTCCAGTTTGGTAAAGAAGTTTCTCCAACAACATATGGCCCCCAGTAGCGCCGGGTTCCGTCTTGTGCGAATGCAACTAAAATATCTCCTTTCTCTAGCTTTAAGTTTCCATTAGGTAAAGAAAGAATCAATCCTTTATTACTACCTTCTTGGGGATCGAAATCCCAATGAGCTGGAAGATCGTAGTTAGTTTTTCTAGTAGCGCTTTTCACCATTGATTGCCGTGCCAGTAAGGCCAGTCGCACAGGCTGGTTTGTTTGATTGCTCATTCGCAAAGTTCCCTGATGCTTACCATTGCCAATCGTTCCTGGACTAGCTGCTAAGACGGAAGTAGTTTTGCTATGACTAAGTTCTATAGGGTTGCTTAAATTGGTTGTTGGACTGGAGACACGAGCCAAAGTACCTGTTTGAGATGAAACAGGCGATGCTGGATTGCTCTCTATCTCAAGGGCGGTATTAGATACTGAGGAAGTGGTATCTGGATTTGTGGACTCCAAAGATACACCTAGCCCCCAGCATCCACATAGTAACCCAAGCAGCCCTAACGAACAAGCAGTAATAGCAGCGTTGCGATACACTGAAGATTTCATATTGATAGTTATTAGAAATAAAAATTTGTTTAGGCTTGACCAAATAGTAGCCTATTATTCAAACGTGGCAATCATGGAAATTTGCTTATTCGCCTACTCTCTACTCTCGTAGAATTAGGGTATGTAATGTATCATAAATATCACTTGAAAGAAAAACGATCGGCGCGAATAGTTACCTTGATGCTTAAATAAAAAAAGACATAAATTCCTAATTGTTCGTCGATTTTTGCTGATTATGCTGAAATCAGCAGAAAAATCTGATACATAAATAGCTAATTAATTCGTAGAAACACAAAAACTTATTTTTGTGAGTCACGTAGTATGAGTAACAAGGTATCTTTTGTTAAAGCTCCATGTTTATCCGTAAAATATTCTTAACATTTTTTAACAATCTCTTTGCCAATTAGCTAGTGCGGCTTGCTGCGATCGCGGAAAAATATACTTGGCAGTTTGTTTCGCTACTTAGATGACAGAATGTATAAAGTTTGATATGCACGGAAAAATCAGTAAATATTTACAATAGTATTTAAGTTAAGCTTACGCTAAAGTTGACGGTTTCAGTATAAAAATAGTTCATGAAATCTTGATTTTTGG
This sequence comes from Dendronalium phyllosphericum CENA369, assembly GCF_016056275.1. Classification (GTDB taxonomy): domain Bacteria; phylum Cyanobacteriota; class Cyanobacteriia; order Cyanobacteriales; family Nostocaceae; genus Dendronalium; species Dendronalium phyllosphericum. The sequence continues at coordinate 223,516 of NZ_JAECZA010000001.1, forward strand.
ACGTTCCTTACACCCGCTCATTCTTAGAGAACTCCAAAAAATAAATTATTCCGCCTTCAGTCTTGGGATTATGCAAAATACTCGTCTCAATAACTTGTTTGATGCCATTGCTAGAACCCTAGGACAATGGTTTGAAAATCCTTGGCGGCGGCTATCGCTATTAATAATTAGTTTTTTGTTCGGTTTTTTTCTGGGATCGGCTATTTCCACCTCAGCGGGACAAAGGGCAGAATTAGATATTTGGGCAGCTGCGGTTTTAGTGCTGTTTACAGAGGTTACTAGCAGGATATTTTACAGTCGGAGTTTTTTTGCTAGACGATCGCTCCTCTTAGAATCACTCAACATTTTAAAAGTAGGTTTAATCTACAGCATGTTTATCGAAGCCTTTAAGCTGGGTTCGTAATTCGTAATTCGTCAGGACTTACGCAAAATTAAGAAAAAATGAACCGCAAAGGGCGCAAAGGGCACGAAGTTATAAGAGTTTCAGAGAGTTATTGCGTAAGTCCTATTCGTAATTTGTAATTCGTAATTTGAGACATGCTTCAAAAAATCCTGGTTTGGTATAACAGATGAATTCGTGGCTAAATAAAATTTTGGTAAGGGATGCGGTAGACGCAACTACACAATTACAAGCACGAAAAGCAGCGCTAGCGGATACTTGCAGGGCGAAAGTTTTTGGCATCACGCCGACAAATGTAGATGAAGTTATACAAATGCGATCGCATTTACTCAAATCTGTTTTGCCAGCATTTAGTCAGTTCTGCCAAACTAGCCTCCACAAACCGCCCCAAGAAATGCTAAGTGTTTTGTGGGATTTGTGGCTACCTCTGGGTATGAAACTAGCGTCACACCGCCAAAAATTAGGGCATCCTCTAATTCAGGGAATTTTAGGAGTACAAGGAACGGGTAAAACCACAATGTGCCAAGTTCTGACCTTGATTCTCCAACAGTTAGGATACCGTACCTTGAGTTTATCTTTAGATGATTTGTATAAAACTTATAGCGATCGCCTCGCTTTAACTCAGCAAGACCTTCGGTTGATTTGGCGCGGCCCTCCAGGAACCCATGATATAGACTTAGGCTTAAATTTACTCGCTCAAATTCGCCAAGGTGAGAGTCCTGTAATAGTTCCCCGCTTTGATAAATCTGCTTATGGCGGCGCAGGCGATCGCACTACTCCAGAAATCGTCACAAATGCAGACATTTTGCTATTTGAAGGTTGGTTTGTCGGCGTGCGACCAATCGACCCAGATGCATTTAATAGCGCGCCACCGCCAATTATTACAGAAGAAGATAGAGCATTTGCCCGCGAGATGAATCGTCGGCTAAAGGATTATTTACCATTATGGGAGCAATTAGACAGCTTAATTGTGCTATATCCCACTGATTACCGTTGTTCTTTGCAGTGGCGCAAACAAGCCGAACAACAGATGATTGCTGCTGGCAAATCGGGGATGACTGACGAACAAGTTGAGGAATTTGTTAATTACTTTTGGCGATCGCTTCACCCGGAATTATTTATCAAACCATTAGTTCAATCTTCCTCAGCAGTTGATTTAGCGATCGAGATTCATCCCGATCGGAGTTTTGGGGCAATCGATGGCAAGCGGCTTTATAAGAACTAGTGCCTGAAACTGTCGAGACGTTTATTTGCCTTGCAACGATCTGAATTAGCTGCGATCGCCTTTGAGTGTTTCCTGTTAGCAAGGGAATTTGCCGAAAATCTGATCTGAGTATCTATGATTTTTCATAAAATGCAGAGTCTTAAGTGATTTTCTGAAAAATTTAAGTACAATTACTTAAATAGCTTTTCCTATACACAAACCTTCAATGAGCAACTGTTTAGCAGCTTTTGGTACTAATAATTGTCAGGGAAGTGTGATTTATAGTTGCGAGATCCAAAAGGCATTGATAAGTTGAAACGCAAACATCATAAGCCTTTTGGCGGTTTTTCTGTCGTTACATCCAAAAGCCGACACAATAAATTAGGAGTTTTTTTGTCGTGAACGCAGCTGAACAGGCAACTAACCTTGAACTCGCCAGCAATATTGCTACAGCAGTGAATTTATTCAAATTTGAGTTTCCCGATGCGAAATCGGATCTCAAGCCTTGGAAGAACGATCCAGAAACCAGAGAATTAGTCGATCCAGATTCTATAGACATCGGCTTTCACTTTCCTGGTATTAGCAAATCCTGGCGCAGTCGCAGTATTTTAATTCAAATCCGATTTTATCAAGATCCCATAAATAATTTACGCCGGGCGATCGGTATAGAGGTAGCTGGATTTGACCATCGCGGTGAGGCTTGGCGACTTTCGACTGTGGAAAACTGGAGTTTTTTTGGCGAATCTTTGCCTTCTAGTGAAGTTGGCGAGAAGCTAAAACAAATTTGCCGACAGATTTTAGAGGTGTTTAATAAACAGGGTAATTAAAAGTTTTAACAGTTCTCATTCCTTTTTTATTCTTTTTCTTCGTCAACTTCCTCAATTGTGAGCGAAGCTTGCGAACTGTGACGCACGTGAAGAACAAAAACTGTATCTTCTCTAATCGCAAACAAAATTCGGTACTTGCTTCTTGACTTACCGTAGATAAGCTGGCGGATTTCCTCAGTAAAGCTATCATTCTCTGGAGCCAAAGCGCAGCGTCGTGGATTTTTTTGTAAAGTTGCAATAGTATCCATTAATTCCCGAAACCATTTATCGGCATAAACAGGATTGCGCTCTTTTAACCAAGAATAAGCTAACTCAATTTCTGCATTTGCCGTTCGAGTAGTTCTAACTTGAAATGCCATACTTTTGTCGCATTTCTTGTTCAAATTCGCTCAAAGTAGTGGTTCTACTTGTTTCCACATCTTCAAGTCCTTGTTTGATTCCAGCTATAGTTTCCAACCGTTCTAAAGCATCAAGCAGCTTTTGGTAAGACTTAGCATCTTGAACAACAAGTTCGGCTTTACCGTTAACCGTCAGCACTACAGGTTTTCCTGTCTGCTTCATCTGCTCTAGGAATTCTAGTGTATTGCGTTTAAAGCTGGAGAGCGAATGAATTTCTCTGCTGATGTTTATCATTGGGTTAATTATGCACTTAATTTGCACTAAATTTAATGCTATTGTACCTAAAAACTTTTTGTAGAGCTGGTTTTTTAGTTCCTAAACTCCTATTCTTAAATGACTTGAACTCAGAAGAAAGTCCGGTTTTGAGGTTTAACTAAGTGAGACAAATCGCGTTTGGGGTTACAATTTCTATATCAATGGAAAAGTATATGAACAAGATAGAGTTGGAAAAAAAACTAAACAATGGAGAACAATGGGGGTTTATTAAAGAAACAGATAGTCATGAATACTTGGGCTGGATATTAATTAATAAACTCCCAAAGATGACATTTACACCTCAGAGAAAAGATTATTCAGAAGAATATCTTTATTTAATTGAACTCAGAGAAGCCGAAAAAAGAGAAAAAACACCATATCATGTACTTATCAAAGAACTGCGGCGAGATGTTCATGAGAGTGGAGAATATGAAAAAGGAGACGATATTAGACACAAAGAAAATTATTATTTTTCTTGTATAGATGAAGTAGAAGAATTTATTGAAAAATTAGGATACAACTTTGACAATATTAAGCATCGAAGCGACATAGATGCACCTTGACTAAGGTGAGGATTTTTCACAGCGACTATCTTTAGTGTTAATTGATTTAGCTATGAGATTGAATTCACTACCCAGTAGCACTACTTACTTTAACTACTAACTTTGGACTATTGATTCTAGAGTGTTAAATGATTGAGAATTAATGAGCAAACATCAGTCGCTGCAATTGAATTTTGCTCGACTAACTGAGTTTGATGAGTTATAAATAGTGGCCCTTCAGATGGATAATTGGTCATGTGACCGTGAGAACCACGTACTAGTGAAGCATTTAGAGGAATCACATCCATTAAATAGCGAAAACCGAGTTGTTTCTTCAGCAATTTGAAAGCAACTTTTACTTGGGGAATCTTCAATTGCGGATCGAGAAAAAGTTCTACAGGATCGTAACCGGGTTTGCGATGGATATCTACAGTTCTAGCGAAATCAGGCGCTTTCGCATCATCAAGCCAATAATAATAAGTAAACCAAGCATCAGACTGAGCGATCGCAACTAATTCTCCCGATCTAGAATGATTGAGATGATAGGCTTTTTTACCCTCTTCATCTAATACCTGCGCTACCCCTTCAATTCCTTCTAAAATAGAGCGAACTTTCGGAATGTACGCCGCATCATTGACATATATATGAGCAATTTGGTGATCGGCAACAGCAAAGGCAATGCTAGCACCAAAATCAAGCAGTTCTCGTCCTAATTCTTCTCGCACGGCAATTAAATTATTTTCTCGTAGCACGCGGTTCAAATCCACTGACTTGGAAACTGGAGTAATACCATACTCTGAAAGAATAATTATCTGAGCGTTACGTGCTTGATAATATTGAATTAAATCGCCACAAACAGCATCAATTTCTTGTAAATCTGTTTGGATTTGTTTTTCATCGCTACCAAATTTTTGCAGACAGTAATCTAAATGAGGTAAGTAAATTAGTGATAGTGTCGGGCTGTAGCGTTCCTCAATCCATTTGGCTGAATTGGCAATCCATTGGCTAGAAACAATTGAAGTATTTGGCCCCCAAAAGTTAAATAGAGGAAATTGACCTAAATCAGATTGTATTGGCGATCGCACATCGGCAGGGTAAGTATAGATATCAGGTAGTTTTCTGCCATCTGCTGGGTACATTGGGCGCGGGGTAATGGCATAATCTACAAAAGAGTACATGTTGTACCACCAAAAAAGGTTGGCACAAGTAAAGTTGGGGTCGATAGATTTAGCGATTTCCCAAACTTTTGGTGCTTGCACAAGTTTGTTAGACTGTCGCCAAAACTTCACTTCACACTCATCTCGAAAGTACCAACCATTAGCAACAATTCCATGTTCGTCAGGCAATTTTCCGGTTAAATAAGTAGCCTGAACAGAACAAGTTACAGCAGGTAATATTGGTGCGATCGGCACTATTTGCCCTTCAGCTGCCCAAGAAGATAAAAACGGCGTATTTTTTCCTAGTAAACTGGGCGTTAACCCCACAACGTTTAAAACAACCGTTTTCTGCATAAACTTAATGCTCTCTTATACCATTTTGGATTGGAAATTGCTTAGTGTATCTGTGTTCTGTGAATCCACATACCGCAAGCATTTTGGAAATTAATACTAAAGATTAACTTCATAACAACCAGATTTTATAGCGGTTCCCTAATTACGAATTACGTAGACGCGCTCTGCGCGGCTTCCCGAAAGGTATTACGAATTACGAATTACGAATTAATTTTAATATCCATTCATATTCCCGCTGAATAGAAGTCAGCAAATCTATTTTCATTTCTGATGGCAATACATCCCACGTGTAAGTCTCAATTTCTAAATGTTGGCAAGCATTATTTGTTTGAAGTAACTGCAAAACAGTAGTAATATCGTCTTGCGTCGATTGCAAAATTTGATAATCATGAATAAAAATTGGCACATGAAAGTGAGTGCGCCATTCTTCAGCTACAGATTGCTCTAAATGTGGTAATGCAGTTACTAAGTCGGGATAATGATATAGCGTACCGTCGCTGCGACGTTCTATCACTTGGTGAAGATAAGTAGATTCAGCAAAGGGACGTAAGCGCTCAACTATTAAACTACGTTTTTCAGCTTCAGCAGATAATTTTACTTGAATTGCCGCACTGATTTGAATCTTGCCAATCTTAATTCCTGCGGATTGCAAACGCGTAAATACTGATTGAGGCTGCTCGTATTCAACTGAAAAATGACAGGTGTCGTAGCAAATACGAACATGTTCTAGCAATTTACTTTCGGCTAATTGCCGTTCAATCTCGAATTTTTCTGATAAATAGCTACCGGCAATCGGCAATAACCAATTTTGATAAAAATCAATTATTTCCGATGTGTTTTCAATTAATCCATCAGGTTCCGGTTCTAAATCTATATGCAGCAATTTTCCTGTTTCTTCGCGGATACGAATCATCTCTACTACAACTGCTGCAAGATTAAAACAGCTATTTTTTAGAACTGTTTCACTAGTTGCTTGGTCTTCTTGCCACCAAGGTTTATAAGATAGAGGTAGTGTAGAAATTCCACCATCCAGCCCTTCTGGTAACAAAGTTGCTATAACTTTTGTCAAGTTTAATGTATAGTTAACTCGTTCCTGTGTTGACCAGTCTGGGAGATAAACTTGGTCTTTTACTACCTGTCGATGAAATCCCCCATAAGGAAATCCATTTAAGGTAAAAACGTATAAATCTTCTTGAGTTAGCCATGCTTGAAACTGAGCTAAATTGTCACTTTCTAAAAGTTGTTTTGCAGCAATATCTGACAACCTCAAACCAATTCCAAACGGTGCTTTAGGTGATAAACGTGACTTGAGTTTGGGAATATAATTTTCTAAATTAGCAAAAACCTCTAACCAAGTTTCCCCAGGATGAATATTGCTGCAATAAGTTAAGTGAAAGTTATTTTTTGTGATTTTCATGATAAAACTTCACACTCAGATGAGGAGATGTAGAAAGCGGACATGATATCAGTTCTATTAGACTGGTTTTAAGTAACAGCAAATATTTGCGCTAATTTCATTGAAAGTGGTAGTAAAATTAGCACTAATAAACCGTAATACAAACCCGCAAAACCAGCCGCGATTGTTGCATCTAAAATAATTAGAGATAACACGCCCATTTTCACAGCCGCACGGATTGTTTCGGGTATCGGTTCGCGCGCAGCTTTCACAAAATTAGGCAAGACTCGGATAGCTAATAAAGCAGCGAAGGGTAAGGCTGAAATTACTGCATAGTCTTCTAAAAATCCCAAAGATAAAACTGCTATCAAGACTATTGCAATTAAGAGTAATGCTAGGACTCCTGTTATCTTTTTACCTCCATGAACTTCTCCCTGACTAATTGCGGTAATAGCAGCAATATAAAAGACAGGAATTAGTGCTAAATACCAACGCTCGCTTACTATTGCTGGTACGGCACTGACACCCAATAATAAGTTACCACCACGACACAAACCCATATTTAGCGGGCCAAAAAAAGGATGATGCTTGGCGATCGCATCATAAAATAGAGCGGCAGAAGCGATAATGATAGCGATCGCAGCACTGAACCAAGAGACTTGAAAAGCCGCCAAGATACCGATGGCAAACAGTGTACTTCCCAATAAAGTAGCATTCTGACGAGACACGCGATCGCTGGGAATTGGTCTACTTGGTCGCTCTTTGCTATCCAATTCAGCATCGAAAACATCATTAAAAACTATACCGCCACCGTATAAACCAGTTGTTGCTAATAACAACCAGCCTAAAGGAATTAAATTGGTAAAAGTTGCTTGTCCATCAATCGATTTATCAAAAATAATTCCAGCCCCAGAGGCAGCAAAACCAACAAGAATATCCGCCCAAGCAGTAACAATATTAGCGGGACGCATCAATTCCAAATAACCCCGCCAGCGTTGAAAATTTAAACTTGCAACATTCATACTAATTCGTAATTTGTAATTAAGTAGTACAGATTATTGTCAGGGCGAACCTAACAGCGCCCCTACCTATGTACTTCATTATCTTTTACTCCTCACTCAGCACTCTTCACTACTCAATCAGCATATAGTCTGAAACTGACTTAATCCCTGGTTCCTGTCCCCGCAAGACAGAATTACCATTAAACAACTCACGCCGATCGATAGATTCAGGATTAAGCCAGTCTGATGCTTGCATTTGCCCAGTTTGACTGTAAGCAGCTAAAGCATTTTCGTAACAAACTGCTCGTACATGTTCTTCAGGAATGCCTCTATCTAACATCAATTGAGCTGTTTTCGGAACAGCTAACGGATCGCTGATACCCCAATCAGCACTACTGTCTACAATGATTCTATTGCGTCCATACTGGCGGACAATCTCTACCATTCTGGCGTTACCCATCTTTGTCTGGGGGTAAATTGTAAAAGCTGCCCAAAAACCTCGTTTTAATACTTCTTCAACGGTTTCTTCGTTGTTGTGGTCAATAATTACTTGTGAGGGATCTAAGCCATATTCGATGCAGCGATCCATACTACGGCTAGCACCCGCTTTTTTATTGCGGTGGGGAGTATGAATTAGCACCAACATATCTAGTTCTTTGGCTAATTCTAATTGTTGGCAAAAGTACTTATCTTCTACTTCTGTCATATCGTCATAGCCAATTTCCCCAATGGCTACTACTCCTTCTTTACAAGCATAAAGCGGTAGCAATTCCATTACTTCTGCTGCTAGCACTTCGTTGTTAGCTTCTTTGGGATTTAAGCCGATTGTGCAGTAATGTTGAATACCAAACTGTTTAGCACGAAACCTTTCCCAACCGACAAGACTGCTGAAATAATCTTTGAATGTGCCTGCGTTAGTTCGAGGTTGTCCTAGCCAGAAGGCTGGTTCAATAACGGCGACAATGCCATATTCCCGCATTACTAAATAGTCGTAGGTAGTACGGGAACACATGTGAATGTGAGGATCGATAAACATCATGCTGTTGCCCTATGATAAATTTCATTTATAGACATGGCGATCGCAATTCAAGCTGCTCCAACTCAAATCACCTCGTTGAATAGCTGAGTGCAAATCTGGGTATCGAGAGAGTAATGTTTGGGCTTCGGGTACAGGAGATTCGGCACAAGCCAATGCTGCTGCTGCTTGGGAGGTTATATCTCCATTCGCTAGCACTTTTTCCAAATCTGCAATGATGGCAGCATCGGCAAACCGCCCCACAGGCCGCCAAAGTTCTGGCGAAACAGCTCGTTTGGCTGCCCAACGTTCGTGGGCATAGTCTCTTAACATCCTGGCTAATTCTGGGTTAGCACGGCGATCTAAACCCCAAATTAGATGTAAGGGACTGCCTACAAATAAAGCCTTTAGCACCATCTGATTCCAAGCAATATCGTCTAAATAAGTTGCAGGATAAGGATTTTGTAATGCTATGGCTTGGAATACATTACTCATATTGCTGCGAATACCCTCAGTCGCACGTTGGCGATGTAACTCTGGATATGGCAGTAAGGGCAAACTTTGATACAGGACAACTAACTCACCCATATCGGCAGTCGTGAAAACTTTATCGAGCGATCGCACATACTCCTCAGGCTCGTTATGGGGCAAAGCTAGAAGTAAGAGTATCCGACCTGCTCGATCTACACTCCAATGATTAGGAAACCAACCAGGAAGCACAGTCTGTGCTGCTTCCAAATCCTCAGATGTTAACTGTAAATTCTCCTTACCTAGATAACGCGGTACAGCACTGAAAGCAGTAAAAAACACTCGTTCGGCAGCACCGCTAGCAATCTGCGCCTGTTTTTCTTCTAGCCAAGCAATACCTTGACTTGAAGCAGACTTTAACAGCCATTGATGCAGTAACTCTTTTACCCTACTCATGATTAATTCAGGAGAAGTTTACCAGCTTTTTTCTATACTAAACAAGTATAAAATTTGCCACTAAAATTGATACTTTATTATTTATTTGAATATAAAATATCTTACCAGAGTAGTAATTTTACGGAATCTATAAAATTTTCCTGGTTTTTAACAAGATACTGTAAAGATTTAATTGAATGTCTAGAAAATCTGAACTAATTTTAATAAAAAAAATAAGACTTTATGCAACAATAATATCCATTGCCAAGTCTAAGAAATAAATTTTAGGCATCAAAAGATTTAAAAATTGATGTTAGTTTTTGATTTTATTGGATGATATATAAGTATTTTCATCTTGAAAATTATTAGCTTAAGCGGTTTGAGGAATCACTTCACACTGCAAGTAACTACATGAATTGAACTTTTCAATTAGTTGCCAATATTAATTGCAGCAAGATATCTATTTACAGTTATTTCAAACTACTGCTATGAAAACTTCCTTGAAACAAAATTTAGCTATCAATTTCCAACCAATTAGCCAATGTGTGCGCGTGTCCTTTAACTATGATGTTCATTTCACAAGAGGTTTATTTAAGTTAGACAATTCTTTGCTGGCGCAGGCGATCGCCGCAGATGGACACTCAGCCGCAAAACCAGTGGTAGCAGTCATAGATGGAGGATTGTTACAGTATCAAGATAAGTTATTAGAAAAATTATTAGCCTACGCCCAACGTTATCAAGATGTATTCACCTTGAGCAGCGAACCAATCATCGTTCCAGGTGGAGAAACAGTCAAAAACGATTCTAGATTTATAGAGCAAATTCATCAAAGTATTAATTTAGGTGGATTGTGTCGCCATTCCTACGTTTTAGCGATTGGGGGTGGAGCTGTGCTGGACATGGCAGGATACGCAGCGACAACAGCTCACCGAGGAATTCGGTTGTTGCGAGTGCCGACAACAGTGTTAGCACAAAACGATTCAGGTGTAGGGGTAAAGAATGGAATCAATGCTTTCGGCAAGAAAAACTTTTTAGGTACATTCATGCCACCTTATGCTGTATTGAATGACTTTGATTTTCTGACTACTCTAGACGATCGCGATTGGCGATCGGGCATAGCAGAAGCGGTAAAGGTAGCGTTAATTAAAGATAGGAATTTTTTTGATTTTATTCAGACTTATGCTGAAAAATTGGCTAATCGAGACATGGATATTATGGAGAGGCTGATTTATCGGTGTTCCCAATTACATTTAGAGCATATTGCTGGTAGCGGCGACCCCTTTGAAATGGGTTCCTCGCGTCCTTTAGATTTTGGACATTGGGCTGCTCATAAACTCGAACATTTAACAAATTACAGTCTTCGTCACGGTGAAGCCGTAGCCATTGGCATTGCCTTAGACAGCACTTACTCATATTTAACAGGGCAACTCTTGCGATCGCACTGGCAACAGATTCTAACTACGCTCAAGATATTAGGATTCGCATTGTACCTACCGACACTCACCGAGCAATTAGACCGACCAGACCATCCCCATTGCCTATTTAGAGGGCTTACCGAATTCCGCGAACACTTAGGAGGAGAATTAACAATTACCCTTCTCCAAGGAATTGGGCAAGGAATAGAAGTTCACAAGGTAGATTTGTCTTTGTACAGACAAGCTATTTTGATGCTGCAAGATTGGGAGCTTTCTTCAGTGCTGAGTAACTAAAACTATTTAAACTGAAGGGGTAACAACCTGCTAACGCAACCACTAACTTTAGAGGTCGAAAAGCAGCAACCATCTCTAATACCTAGGCTTCGGGGGGAGGGGATACAAAACGGAAATAGCTTCCCTCAAGGCTTAGATTGGTAACTCCTTGTACAACTGCAACCAAGCCATAGCTAAGATATATTGCTACTCCTTGTGGTAATCCCACAGGAGAGGAACCTAGACTATATTTATCTAAATATACTCCTTCATATCCTCCTGATAGTTGGATAATATCCTGGTTGCTGTTAAAGTCGGTAATGATTGCGTAGTTATTTTTAATGCCATCTACAGAGCTATACGGTACATATAAACTGTCATATTCATCTCCTAGAATAAATCGATCTGCCCCTGCACCACCTGTCAATGTGTCAACCTCATACTCCGAGATTGGACCCGCGCCACCACTCAGCACATCATTACCAGCACCACCATCTAGAACATCACTTCCATAAGCTCCTATCAACAAGTCGTCACCGGAGCCACCAAGTAAAGTATCCTCACAAATCCCCCTAAATAAACCACTGTCGTCACCCCCCAAGGTATCGTTGCCTGTACCACCGTCTAAAAAATCATTTTGGATACCACCTTGTAGTAAGTCATCACCAGCACCACCATACAAGACATTGTTTCCATCAGTAAACCATCTACCTTGCACCATACCACCATAGAGACTGTCGTTGCCAGAGCCACCATAGAGACTGTCGTTGCCAGAGCCACCATCTAGCAAATCATCTCCTGAGCCACCATCTAGCGTGTCATCTCCAATAAAATTTATAAAAGACGTTACTATCGGGAACTCTACCCAAATTGAATCACCACGTAGGGTATCGTTACCTGCACCGCCTATTAGTAGGTCATTAGCATTACCAAGTGTATTAGAATATTTATTGAAAATATCTTGGATAGCATCAAAATCATCGAGACTAGAAAAGATGTAGGTAAACTGATAAACTAAACCTTCATAACCGTCATAACCACCTAATAGAAGGTCATCTCCAGCACCACCAATTAAGGTATCAGCTCCAGCACCACCTTCCAGAAAATCATTACCAAACCCGCCTTGTAGAGTATCATCTGCATCAGTATAGGTTATTAAGAGAGTTTCAATCTGCTTTATAACGTAGGTTGGCTCAAGATTACGGACATTGGAGTCATCAAGAAACACGGGATTGACGGGATCGATATACGGATCGCCAATTAAAGTATCGTTCCCGTTACCACTATCAAGCCAGTCTTTACCTTCACCACCATTAAGCTCGTCGTTTCCTGCTTTGCCCAATAACAGGTCATTTCCAGCTAAACCGCTAAGTGTGTCATTGTTATTCGTTCCAGTCAAAGTATCGTTGAAGAAAGTACCAATTTTAACTACCATATCCGTCACTTTCCTTTCTATACAATATTTGTCTTTGAATAGATATTTTCATAGCGAAACAATGCGTTGACTAAAAACAGCACTTAATGCTGGCTCAAAAGATAAATATTGGAAACCGCTGATATCAAGCCTTTTTCTATGCGTCCTAATTACGAATTATAAATTAGCGCAACTACCATCAGTACAGTATGCTGATTGATAAGTACTAGAACGCTTGCCAAAGATAGTATAGCGGTTATCGCGGATTTGTTCGTAAAAGCGATCGCCTACCCACTTCATTCCTGGTAATGCCCGGTAAGCGTCTACGAATATACTGCCAGCTGGTAATAAGCGCCCAATTTCCTCAGCCGCGTCACTACCTTGCCAACGTCTTTGAGGTGCATTGCGATCGATTAAAATCATCCCTTGTTCGCAATCTTGGGGTGTAATGCCAAATTGGGCAAGTGTCTGCTCGTCTTGCATGGGAGCATAGCGAAATAGCTTTCCCTGGTCTAGATTTTCCAGCAATTGCACGAGACTGACGCAGAGATTGCAATTTCCATCGTAGATAACGTAGTAATTCATCGAAATCTTGATTATTTTGTAATAATAGTCTAGGGTGTTTTCCTACTAAGTATAGCGTGACACCTCAAACTGCTTCCTGGCTTAAAGTGCTGAGTCAAGAGTTAGAAGTTACAAGTTTTATCTCTCCTCTGCACGCCAGTTGCTACCCTGCGGGAAGCCCTTCGGGTTCGGAGTTCGCAATCGACGGGAACCGCCCTTCGGGTTCGCCACTTTGCCATCCTTCGCACGCGCCAAGACGGCAAGTGGACTCACCAAGACTGCGACCCCCTCACCGCAGAAGCGTCTACAAGTCAGCAGAGCCGCCCAACGCACTGGTTCCCCTCTGCTCCTGCCTTTTGCCTTCTTTAATCGGGTGAGAACGATGCTAGAAGAGACAATCTTAAGTGTTGATTTTGCTCAAAAAGATGCTTCGTTAGAAATTCTACCGCGATCGCCTTTAAATTCCAGTTTTCAGGCCCAGTGGAATGGAATTGGTTTGGAGCATCATCGACAGCCTGCCCACGAAACTCCTGAACATAGCTTTCAACAGCATGTTATTACTATTTGCTTAGAGCGTAGTGGAACTAAAGCAGAGCGGGTGTTCAACGGGCGGCTTCAGCACGAGCAAATAGCTCAGGGGGATGTGGCGATTATTCCGGCAAACACGCATCACATCTCACGCTGGCAGTCGGAAGCAGAATTTATTGTACTCACTCTAGAACAAACTTTTTTCACTCGTGCTGCTTTAGAGTCCATAGATTTTCAAAGCGTTGAGATCGCACCACATTTTGCTGCACCCAATCCTCTGATTCAGCAAGTCGGGCTGGCACTCAAGTCAGAGTTAGAATCGGATAGCATGGGTAGTCGTATATACATTGAATCTCTAACAACTACTCTCTGCATCCACTTGCTCAAACACTATTCTGTATCTATTGAAAAAATTTTTCCCTACTCTAAAGATAAAGGTCTTTCCCGGCTGAAATTGAGACAAGTAATTTCATACATTCATGAAAATTTAGAAAACGATTTGTCTTTAGCTGAGATTTCTGACGAAGCGGGAATGAGTATGTATCATTTCTCGCGGCTGTTCAAACAGTCAACGGGTCTTACTCCTCATCAATATGTAATGAATAGCAGAATTGAAAAAGCAAAAAATTTATTGACTCGAACTGAAAGAACCATTGAGCAAATATCCGAACAAGTAGGTTTTCAAAGTCAAAGTCACTTTACAAATGTTTTTCGCAAACTGATTGGTGCTACACCCAAAGTTTATAGAGAAAAAATCAAGTAAACGATTTAGACACCCGAAAAGTGGACGATCGCAGGCTAGGATACAGTATTAATTTGTATTTTCTTTTTTACCCACAATTTTATGTAGCATGTAAATTTAGATATTCTTTCATTTCAAGATGAAGTGTGAAATGAATTATGAGATACAAACTCTTAGGTAAAAGCGGGTTACGAGTCTCAGAAGTTTGCTTGGGCACTATGACCTTTGGTGAAGACTGGGGTTGGGGAGCTTCTGTTGATGAAAGCCGGAAAATTTTTGATACTTTTGTGGAAACAGGAGGTAATTTTCTCGATACCGCCAATGGTTACACTGATGGCAGTAGTGAAAAAATTGTCGGTGAATTCATCGCTCAAGACCGAGAACGCTTTGTAGTTGCGACCAAGTATTCTTTTCCCTTGCGGATGAATGAGAGTAAGGGCGACCCCAATGCTAGTGGGAACCATCGCAAGAATTTGATTCAGTCGCTAGAAGGTAGCTTGAAACGACTGAATACCGATTACATTGACTTATTCTGGTTGCACGCTTGGGACTTCACAACGCCAGTGGAGGAAGTGATGCGATCGCTTGATGATGTGGTTCGCCAAGGTAAAGTACTCTATATCGGCATTTCTGATGCACCTGCTTGGATTATTGCCCAAGCCAATACAATCGCCCAATATCAAGGATGGACGCAGTTTGTCGCCCTGCAAATTGAGTATAATTTGATTCAACGAACGCCAGAACGCGATCTCTTGCCAATGGCAAAAGCTTTAGATTTAGCGGTAACACCTTGGTCGCCTCTGGCGGGTGGTGTGCTGACAGGTAAGTATAATAAGCCACTGCCAGCTGGGGAAGAACAGGGACGAATGGCAAACTTTCCCGCAGGAAGTATCTCAGAACGAAGTTTAGCGATCGCTGAGGTCGTCGGTCAAGTTGCCTCTGAAACGGGACGTACAGCCTCACAGGTGGCATTAGCTTGGCTACACGCTCAAAGTGGCATAATTATCCCGATTATTGGCGCGCGCAAGTTGACACAGTTTCAAGATAACTTAGCTAGCTTGGATGTCACTCTATCACCAGAGCATTTACAACGCCTGAATGAAGTCAGTCAAATTGAACTGGGTTTCCCTCATGATTTCTTGCAGAGTGATATGATTCGCGATCGCCTTTTTGGTGGCACATATAGCACCATAGACAATCATCGCGTCTGAGAGAATAAATTCAAGCTTTCTCAAGCATAAAATAGATAATAGTTCAATAACCCGTTAATTCCCTCTATCTAGAGAGAGTTCCAAAATCTTAACTACTATCTGTAGACTGTTTATATCGAGCCAACACGGTAGAATCATGAGCGATAACACACTTGCATCACGTCTTTACCCTACCCGTATTGACATTCCCGCTCAAGCGCGAGTGCAAATCGTGGTACTTCTTAATCAAACCTTGGCAGCTACTTTGGATTTGAAAACCCAAACAAAGCAAGCTCATTGGAATGTGAAAGGAACTGATTTCTATCAACTGCACGAGTTATTTGATGAAATCGCTGCTGAATTAGAAGAGTACGTCGATATGGTTGCCGAACGCGTTACCGCTTTGGGTGGATACGCTGTCGGGACAGCCCGCGCCGCAGCTAGCAATTCAATTTTGCCAGAATATCCTTTTGATATTTTAGATGGTAAAGAACATGTGACAGCTTTGGCAGATCGCTTTGCACCTTATGCCAAACACATCAGAGAAGCGATCGACAAAACCGATGAATTAGGCGATCTTGATACTGCTGACCTTTATACCGAAATTTCTCGCACCATTGACAAACGACTCTGGTTCTTAGAAGCTCATCTCCAAGTAGCAGAAATCAAGGGAGAAAATGGTGCAGCAGGTGCTACTAAAACTCAAAAGGCAGTTGCTGTAAGATAAGCACTTTTGAGCAATACGCATTTTTCAAACCTATTAGTATCTTTTTGGTAAGTACGCCACTTTTAAGTGCGTACTTTTCATTTTATATGTATATACTTTACTATTTAAATAGTTGAAGACAAGGGCTAAGAAATTAAAAAAAAGCTTGTGATTTTGAAGTAGCAAAGCAAAAAAGCTTAGTCAGATAAAGAAGGTCATTGAAGTGATTTATTTCAAAAAGTCTTTCCTGTTATCTAAGACATGAAATAAGTTACACCAGCAATTGTTAATTACTGCTGAAGTCTTTGAACAGGCGATGTTCAATCGGGAACTGCCATATTTTGTTTTTTAGTTGCCAACAAAAAGACTTGATAGTTAGCGAGGTAAACTTATGTCTCAAAATACGATTAACTACCTAATTCACGATCGAAATGCTCGCGGTCATGCTCAGATGGGCTGGCTCGATAGTTACCACACATTTTCCTTTGGTAGTTTTTACGATCCTAATCGTATGGGATTTCGCTCGCTGCGGGTGATTAACGACGATCGCATCGCCCCTGGTGCTGGATTCCCTACCCACGGTCATCGTGACATGGAAATTCTTACCTATGTCCTAGAAGGTGCAGTAGAGCATAAAGACAGCTTGGGTACAGGGTCAGTGATTCGTCCTGGTGACGCACAGATTATGAGTGCTGGTACTGGCATTGCCCACAGCGAATTTAATCCCTCACCAACTGAAGCCCTTCACTTGCTGCAAATCTGGATTATACCCGACAAACAAGGGCTAACACCCAGATACGAACAGAAAGCTTTCTCCTTAGAAGAAAAGCGTGGCAAACTGCGTTTAATTGCTGCCAAAGATGGGCGCGATGGTGCTGTGACAATTCACCAAGATGTTAATTTATACACTTCTATTTTAGAAGACGGTGATGTTGTTAATTACCACGTTCAGCCAAATCGTTATGCTTGGTTACAAATAGCTCAAGGCATTGCAACCTTGAATGGTGAAGAACTCAGAGCAGGCGATGGCGTGCAAATCACTGGTGAAGAGCAACTGGAAATCAGCACCAACATCGGCGCGGAAATCTTACTTTTTGACTTAGGTTAATGTGAGATAAACCTCTGTCCCAACTTCCCTATTGGCGGAGGGGCAGAGGGGCAGAGGGGCAGAGGGGCACAGGAGCAGAGGAGCAAAGAAAGTAAATTTACGTGAGTTTGACGGGTGCTATTTTTACCTCTCCCCAGCCTCCCCATCTCCCCCATCTCCCCC
>NZ_JAECZA010000010.1 GCF_016056275.1 Dendronalium phyllosphericum CENA369
GCGGACGGCGTAACAGTTCCTTTCCGTTCTCAATCACAAACACCTAAAGGCAAGATTGTCTGGCGCGAGGTGAAGATTGCCTTAGTAGCTCGCTTAGGTAAATATAAAAAGCAGTCTGGTGAAATGGTTACTCGTTTACACCAGCGACGGCTAGTCGCTGTCTTGGGTGATATCGATGACTTGCAACCGCGTCTTCGACTTGAAGCTTTTAAACAAGGCATGACTACTGCCGAAACGGTTGTTTGGATTAGTGATGGCGCACGAGGCTTTTGGCGACTCTTTGAGCAATCCTTTGCTCGCTGTGCCATTGGCATTTTAGATTTCTATCATGCAGCACAACACTTATGGAAAGCTGCAAGTGCTTACTCAGACGGTAATCCTGCCCGAACACCTCAAATGTGGTTCAAAAGGATGTGTCATCAATTACGACATGGCCGGGGAAAGAATATCATCCAAGAATTGAATTGGTTAAGCAAGTCTCAAAACACCTCAAAAGCGACTCAAACCATTTTGCGTCAAGTGCGAGACTACTTAAACACTCACTTCAAACACATTCAGTATCGCACTTTTAAGAAACTAGGTTTGCCTATTGGCTCCGGTATGGTTGAAAGCGCTTGTAAATGGTTAATTCAACAACGTTTCAAAGGTGTGGGAATGCGTTGGAGTGAGGATGGATTCAATCACCTTCTACATTTGCGTTTAGCTTGGGTTAATCAACGGTTTGATACTTTGTTTTCTGACGAACCATTAACACTAACCTTGTACTCCCCTAACGATTAGATGCGCCCGTTCTCGTCCTTCAGGAGTGCCGCCGGTGAAGCGATCCATCATCGAGGTGTCGATATAGCCAGGACAGACGGCGTTGATGCGGATGTTCTGCGAGGCGTAGTCGAGAGCCGCCGACTTGGTGAGTCCGATCAAGCCGTGTTTTGCGGCGGTGTATGCGGCTCCACCCTTGATGCCGATGACCCCAGCGCCCGATGATGTGTTCACGATCGCGCCGCCGCCTTGCTTGAGTAGCAGAGGAATTTCATACTTCATGCACAGAAAAACGCCGCGCAGGTTAATGTTGACGATCCGATCCCACTCTGACTCTTCGATTTGGGCTGTTGCTGCATTCTTCTGCTCCACACCGGCGTTGTTAAAGGCAAAGTCCAGCCGCCCGAAGGTTTCGATGGTCTTGGAAAGAGCCGCCTTCACGTCCTCGCTTCGCGTCACATCACACTTGACGGCGATCGCTCGTCCGCCGAGGTCTTCGATCGTGCGCGCCGTTTCTTGATTGCCCTGTTCCGAAATGTCGGCGACCACCACATGAGTGCCTTTACGGGCAAACGCCAGCGCCGTAGCTCGACCGATGCCGTTCGCTGCTCCGGTTACAAAAGCAACCTTTCCCATATAGTTTCCATTCTCGTTCGTTGTCATTTTTTAACTCCTAACTTTTATTCCAATCAAGATTTCTGAAAGCCGTCATTTCGCGTCAGCTTTATATTCCTCGTCCGTCACAGGCTTGAGCCAATTCACCTGACTGTCGCCTTTGTAGTTGGTAATTACAACGTGCGTCATCCTGCTTTCGGGTGATGCGCCGTGCCAGTGTTCAATGTCGGGATTGCAAAGAATTACATCGCCTTTGTTAATCGTTTTGATGGGTTTGCCTTTTTCTTGATAAAGCCCTTTGCCCATCGTCACGAGTATAGTTTGTCCTGCCGGATGGTTGTGCCAGTTTGCCCGTGCGCCCGGCTCGAAGGTCACACTGGCGATTGAAAAATTATTGTTTTCGGTTTTTGGAGCGAGTGGCTGCACATAAACCGTTCCTGTAAAAGTTTCCGCCGGGGCTTTTTCGCCCTTCGGAAAAATCGTGTTTTCAGTTTTATTTTCCGCCTTTTCCATTTTTGTTTGCTCCGTATTAGCCGATTGCTGATTGCTGCATCCAACGGCTAAAAAAAGTGCCACGCATAATATCAATCCGATTGTTATATTTTTCATAATTTTATTCTCCTGGTGATTACTCTAATTCAAACGTCACCGTTACGTTTTTTGATCCTACTGCGGCTTCAAGCCCTGAAGGATCGTCCATCCGTCCGAGTTTTGTATAACTGTATTGCGTCGGAAATGTTTTATAGAAAAGCACTAAGGTATTGCTTCCCCAAACCATCAGATCGCCTTTGTTGATTGTTTTGGGATTGGAAGAGTCGGTCGGCAAATTGTTCGAGAAATCATATTTTTTCTCGTTGCCGTTCAGTTCATCCATCTTCAGCTTCAACGGCAGCATCGCTTTGAAAGCGTTTGCCGTCGGATTGTCAAAGAGTGTGGCATTGAAAGTCTTTGACCCGATTTTAATCTTCATCTTATTGCCTTTAGTCTCGTTGGCAGCATTACTGCTTTGATTATTAATATTCGTATTACCAGCAAATCCCGATTGGTCTTGACTGCAACCGACGGAGCTGCCGAAAATCAATGTTGCTGAAAACATCATTACGATTAAGAATTTCATATTGCTCATTCGTCTTTTTTGAAAGTGAAACGACTTCTTGGTTTCTGCTTCCTGATTACTTTAGATTCGTTTTGAAAAAGCCTTCCAGCTTGTCAAAAGGAATCAGATCGGTTTTGTCGTATAAATCAACGTGTCCGGCATTTGGAACAATAACCAGTTCTTTCGGTTCGGCTGCACGTTTGTAGGCATCCTCACTAAACTCTCTAGAGTGAGCCTTATCACCCGTAATGAAAAGCATCGGACGAGGGGAAATCGTTTCAATGTCATTGAACGGATAAAAGTTCATAAACTTAGTGTTACTGCTCAATGTCGGATGCGTCGTCAGTTCCGGCGACCCTCCTTTTGGAGTGTATTCACCTCGCAAAGTGCGGTAGAATTCATAAAATTCACGCTGAATAGGATGAGTGTTTTCATCCAACTTATGAACAGTCCCGCCCGTATATTTGGTTTCGCCGCCGGTAAACTCTGCGTAACGCTGCTCCGCAGCCTCAGCTATAAGTTTCTTTCTCTGCTCTAGGGTTTGCGAAAGATTAAGCGCATTGCGGGTCGCTGCTCCCATATCGTACATACTGACTGTGGCAACAGCTTTCATTCGCGGATCAATCTTAGCGGCACTGATAACAAAGCTGCCGCTGCCGCAAACTCCAATTATTCCGATTCGGTTTTTGTCAACAAATGGACGCGTCCCAAGAAAGTCAACTGCTGCACTGAAATCTTCAGAATAAATATCAGGCGCAACAGCGTTGCGTGGTTCGCCCTCACTCTCTCCCCAAAAAGACAAGTCAAGAGATAAAGTCACAAACCCTCGTTCAGCCATATTTGCAGCATACACGTTGGCACTTTGTTCTTTTACAGCTCCCATAGGATGCCCAACAATGATCGCCGAATGTTTTTTACTCCGATCTAAATTCTTGGGAATAAATAGATGTCCCGCAACATTCATTTTGTATTGGTTTTTAAAAGTAACCTTATACATCGTAACGTTGTCGCTTAACTTAAAAGTTGTATATCCTTTTGGTGTTATTTGTTCCATTTCTTTTGTTTTTTCTAATTGTCCTTTTTGTTCTGTTTGTGTGTAAGCTTGCCCACTTATCATAGGAGCCATCATTGCTAAAATTAATATATATTTCATCTAATTTCTCCCCTTTTCATTGTGAGATTTACACACCGAAATTGTTGCTCTATTAATCTTAAATTTCTCCAAATATCAATCTGGTTTTATCAGCAGCGTTTCTACTGTTTGCTGTATAAGTTCAATTATGCGGGTGTGAAAACGGATAGCGTGAGGACATTCATCGAAAAAAACCGGACAATTCTCCAAAAAATCGCCGTGCAAGGTGCTGAACAGAAACAAAATGTTTAATATAAATTTATGAACCAAAAAGAAGCAGAATTTGAAAAGCGAAAGATGCAGATCAATCGGGAAGAGCTGATCGAAAGAATGATTCGTCTCGCTGCCGAAAACAGCCTTTTGGAAGTGTTTCCAGGCATTTTCATATATCAATCGTCGAAACCGACCGAGAGCCAGGTATCCGTATTAAAGCCCGCCTTCTGCGTCATCGCGCAGGGCAGCAAGAATGTGCTTTTGAACGATGAATTATTTCACTATGATTCTGGTCATTACTTAATCTCGACGCTTGATTTGCCGATTATGAGTAATGTCGTCGAAGCGTCCCTTGAAAAACCTTATTTGAATCTTCGCATAGACCTCGATCCGGCACTTGTGGCTGCGGTGATGATTGAATCTGGCATCGAAACTAAAAAAAGCCGCACTGGAGTCAAGGCGATGGATGTCAGCCCAGTTGATGCCGATTTGCTGGATGCTGTCGTCAAATTGGTGAAACTATTTGATACGCCGGACGAAATCAAGTTTCTCGCGCCGCTCATCATCCGCGAGATCATCTACCGGCTTTTAAAGGGAAAACAGAGCGCACGCCTGGGCCAGCTTATCACTACCGAAGGCGACGCGCAGCGCATCTCCAGGGTGGTCAAGCAAATCCGCGAGAACATCGATCAGCCTCTGAAAATCGAAGATACAGCCCGCGAGATCGGTATGAGCGTGTCAGGCTTTCACCAACATTTTAAGTCCGTCACGGCGATGAGTCCTTTGCAGTTCCAGAAACAAATACGGCTTCAGGAAGCGCGCCGTCTGATGCTTGGCGAAAACATGGATGTGGCGATCGCTAGCTTTCGCGTCGGTTACGATGACCCGTCTTATTTCAGCCGGGAATATAAAAAACTATTTGGTATTCCCCCGCATCGTGACATCGCCAAGCTGCGGAGCAATTTAGGGCAATAAGAATTGGACAGGTTTATTGGGAGCATCCCAAATTTTTACAAGGATCTCGTCTCAATACCAAGTGGACTTTATGGCAGAGAATTAGCGATCGCATCAGAGGAAGCGCATCAACTAGACCCTCTCGCTCGATTAAACCTCTTACTTGAAAAGGGGCAAACTTCCGAACCCGTTCGATGAAGTCGTTCCCGTTCGCCGTTAGGCGTTCTCGAAGAGTAGGGTAGGGGGATGCAATTTGAATGATTTTTAGCTTACAGCTGGGATACGGATACCGGATACTGTATTTCGTCATGACCTCTAATCGGTATGACTTGGTAATTGTAATTTTATAAATAAATGTAACAAATAACACTTGCTGTCAGAAAACAGTAGAACTACGATTGATGAATATTTATATCAGCTGTAGGACAGCACTATTAAAAGGGCTGATTTTTATATAGTAGCAGCTGTTTAACCAATGAGTCAAAAATCTGATATAACATCAATCAAAATTCCGGAATCTTTAGATAATCATCAAATAGTTGATTTGAAGAATTTACAATATGATATAGCAGCTTTAGCTGAATATGGGTAAATATTAACTAAACTGCAAAAACAGCAAATTAAATATAATATTCAGTGTGAATTTGAGCAAGAAATTAAAAAAAAATGACTAGTTAAGCGTATCAATACTTTAAGTATTTAACTAGAAAATAAAATTTTTGATTAACTTTAAATGCTTTATACTTTAATCAAAAAAAGATTAGCATAACGTTCAAATTACAAAATAATAAATGTTGATATACTTAATTTATAAAAATGCTTTTTTAAATTAACAATATTAGCAGATTAGTCACAGATATTGTCAGTTTTAATCAATTTTAAATATTTATCCAATAGGCTTAAGTAAAATGAACGACTTATTATTCAATAAATTGAAATTTTCTACATTAGTAGACTTACTACGTTACAAAGCATTACACCAACCAAACAAAATAGCTTTCCGATTTTTGCAGGATGGTGAAACAGAAATAGCTACATTGACTTATCAAGAATTGAATTTACAGGCTCAGGTGATTGCTTCTCAATTGCAGTCTACAGGTATCACCAAGGGAGAACGCGCCTTACTTCTGTATCCATCTGGTTTAGAATTTATTCCAGCGTTTTTTGGCTGTCTGTATGCAGGAATTGTTGCTGTTCCAGCCTATCCTCCGCATTTAAATAAACCCACACCTCGGCTGCAAGCTATTGTGACGGATGCCCAAGCAAAGATTGTACTTACTACCGCACAGATATTATCTAACAGTTCTCGCTTATTAGAAAACAATCCAGAACTGAAGCCTCTACAATGGTTTGCTACTGACAGTTTTGTAGGCAATCTAGAAAACAATTGGCAGGAAATTAGTATTACTGAAGATACATTGGCTTTTCTGCAATATACTTCAGGTTCTACTTCTACACCAAAAGGTGTAATGGTCAGTCATGGAAACATTTTACACAACGAAAAACTGATTGAATCAGGTTTTGGGCATAACGAACAAAGTATTATTGTCGGCTGGTTGCCTTTGTTCCATGACATGGGTTTGATTGGGAATGTGCTTCAGCCTCTGTATTTAGGGACACAATGTATACTGGTGCCGCCGATCGCTTTTCTGCAAAATCCTTACCGCTGGTTGCAAGCAATTTCTCAATACAAAGCTACCACCAGTGGCGGGCCTAATTTTGCTTACGATTTATGCATTCGCAAGATTACTCCCGAACAACGAGCGA
Source organism: Dendronalium phyllosphericum CENA369 (assembly GCF_016056275.1). GTDB lineage: Bacteria > Cyanobacteriota > Cyanobacteriia > Cyanobacteriales > Nostocaceae > Dendronalium > Dendronalium phyllosphericum. Next base: position 6,537 of record NZ_JAECZA010000010.1, read on the forward strand.
CTCTTGATTTAAGTAGCTGGGAAGTTGCTTTCAATGGTGCAGAACCCGTCCGCGCCGAAACTATAGAACGCTTTGCACAAACATTTGCAGCTTGTGGCTTTCGTCGGGAGGCTTTTTATCCATGTTACGGTATGGCAGAAACAACGCTGATTGTTTCTGGCGATCGCAAGGAAACACCGCCAGTATTCCAAACCGTCGAGAAAGCAGCCCTCGAAAAAAATCAGATCGTTGCAACCACCGTAAAAGATGATACCGCTCAGACCTTAGTTAGCTCCGGTCAACCTTTAGAGGATTTGCGGGTAGTTATTGCCCATCCTGAAACATTAACTAGCTGTTTAGCTGGTGAAGTTGGTGAAATTTGGGTTGCTGGTGCAAGTGTGACTCAGGGTTATTGGCAAAGAACCGAACAGACCCAAAGCACTTTTCGAGCCTACCTCAAAGATACTGGCGAAGGGCCATTTCTGCGTACTGGCGACTTAGGATTTTTACACTCAGGCGAATTGTATGTTACCGGTCGCCTCAAGGATATGATTATCATCCGAGGTCGTAACCATTATCCCCAAGACATAGAATTGACAGTAGAACAGAGCCATCCGGCACTGCAAGCAAGCTGTAGTGGGGCATTTGCCATTCATGTTGCAGGTGAAGAACGGCTAGCAGTTGTTGTGGAAGTCAAGCGAAGCCACTTGCGGAATTTTGATGTCGAAGAGGTAGTGAAAGCTATTCGTCAGGCGGTAGCAGAACAACACGAACTGCAAGTTTATGCTATCCAATTGCTCAAACCAGGAAATATTCCTAAGACTTCTAGTGGTAAGATTCAACGTCATGCCTGTCGCATAGGCTTTCGCGATCGCAATCTAGATGTAGTAGGTAGCAGCATCTCAGAAGAATCTTCTGTGGTAGTTCAGTTTGATAGCCTCAAACGAGAAAATCTTCTGGAAATGACATCGCCAGACCAAAAGCGACAGCTAGAAATTTATCTTCAGCAACTCGTCGCTCGGACGCTGCGGCTAGGGATTTCCCAATTAGATATCCAACAGCCCTTAAGCACGCTAGGTTTAGACTCTTTGATGGCTGTTGAACTAAAAAACAGTATTGAAACTGATTTGGGCGTTGTCTTGTCTATGACCAGTTTTTTGCAAGGTGATAGTATTGCCCAGATTGCTAACCAAGTACTAGATGGGTTGACAGCTAATGCCTCCAGCCAAGAGAGTGCGATCGCACCAGTCCAGTATAATGATGGCGAGCAAATTCTGTCTTATGGACAGCGATCGCTTTGGTTTATGCATCAGCTAGCGCCAGCAAGTCCAGCTTACAACATTGCTAGTGCAGTGCTACTGAAAGGAGATGTAGATATTGCAGCGCTGCAACGTGCTTTTCAGAAATTGGTCGATCGCTATCCTGCTTTACGAACTACCTTCACTGCTAAACAAGGCGAACCACTGCAACTAATTCATCAACAGATGGATGTTTGCTTTCAACAGGAAGATGTTTCTAGCTGGAGTAAAACCTTGCTGGAAGAACGTCTCACTCAAGAAGCTTACCGTCCTTTCAATTTAGAGCAATCCCTGATGCGGGTGAATCTCTTTACTAACTCGCTAGGGGGACACATTCTGCTTCTGGTTGTCCATCACATCATTACCGACTTTTGGTCTTTAGCAGTCATGGCGCAGGAGTTGGGAACGCTATACCAAGCAGAAAAGAAAAATTCTGACCTATCTCTGCCTCCCTTGGGACTACAGTACATTGACTATTCTTACAAACAAGCTCAAATGCTAGCAAGTCCAAAAGCAGAACAGCTTTGGACATATTGGCAGCAGCAACTAGCCGGGGAGTTACCAGTATTAAATTTACCTACTGACCGCCCGCGACCCCCCGTACAAACTTATCGAGGTGCTTCTGTTCCTTTCAAGTTAAATGCGGAACTGACGGAAAAACTTAAGACTAAAAGTCGCACTTTTGGCACTACTCTCTACATGACTTTACTTGCAGCTTATCAACTGCTGCTCCATCGCTATACAGGTCAAGAAGATATTATAGTCGGTTCTCCAACAGCTGGTAGAAGTGAAGCTGAGTTAGCTGGAGTCCTGGGTTACTTTGTTAACCCTGTAGCGATCCGGTCAAATGTTTCGGGAAATTTAAGCTTTGAGAAATTTTTAGTCCAAGTACGTCAAACAGTACTAGATGCTTTTACACATCAAGATTATCCCTTTGCACTTTTAGTCGAGCGGTTGCAAACGGTACGCGACTCAAGTCGTTCGCCTTTATTCCAAACCATGTTCGTTTTGCAAAAAGCGCATCTGTTGCACCAAGATTTAACAGCCTTCACCTTAAATGAAACTGGGGTAGAGATAGATCTGGGTGAATTGCAGATGGAATCTCTAGCGCTGGAACAAAAAGTCGCTCAGTTTGATTTAACTCTGACAATGGCGGAAGTTAATGGCTCTCTAGCAGCATCATTTGAGTACAACGCCGACTTGTTTAATCCAGACACAATTACTCGCATGGCGGGTCATTTCCAAACTTTACTAGAAAATATCGTTGCTAATTCCCAACAGCCCCTCTCGACTTTGCCCTTATTAACAGCAGTCGAAAAGCAACAACTGCTCGTATGGAATGCTACTCAGACTGATTATCCCAAAGATGTGTGTCTTCACGAACTATTTGAGGCTCAGGTAGAGAAAACTCCCGATGCTATTGCGGTAATTTTCCAAGACAAACAACTTACCTATCGGGAACTGAACCAGCAAGCCAATCAACTAGCACATTATCTACAAGCTAGTGGCGTAAAATCAGAAGTCAGGGTGGGTATCTACCTCGATCGCTCTTTGGAAATGGCAGTTGGGGTGCTAGGCGTACTCAAGGCTGGCGGTACTTACGTACCTATTGACCCCACGTATCCAAAAGAACGTATTGCTTTCATGCTGGCAGATGCCGAAGTTCGGGTACTGCTGACCCAAAATTTCCTACTTACCAGCTTGCCAGAATATTCTGCCTCTATGATTTGCCTGGATACAGATTGGGAAATCATTAACCAAAAAAGCACAGAGAAATTAACTGTTGCAGTTACCCCTGCCAACCTTGCTTACATTATCTATACATCTGGTTCTACCGGACAACCAAAAGGAGTTGCGATCGCCCACGCTGGTATTGTCAATCGTATAGTTTGGGGTATAGAACGTTACCAATTAACATCCAAAGACCGAGTATTGCAGAAAACCTCCTTTAGTTTCGATGTCTGTGTTTGGGAATTTTTCGCACCGTTGCTGTCAGGGGCAAGTCTGGTGATGGCTAAACCAAACGGTCATCAAGACCCCAGTTATCTTGTCCAAGTGATGGCACAGCAGCAAATTTCGATCGCAGACTTTGTGCCTGCTATGTTGCAATTGATTTTGGAACAACCAGGTTTAGAAGCTTGTCAGTCCCTACGCTATATTACCTGTGGTGGCGAGGCTTTACCAAAAAAACTGAGCGATCGCTTCTTTAGCCGTCTTAGAGGGGTGGAACTTCACAACTGCTACGGCCCCACAGAAGTATCCATTGATGCGACATCCTGGGTATGCCAGCCGCACTCAGAAGTTATTTCCATCGGTCGTCCTATCGCTAACCAACAAATTTACATCCTCGATACTTATTTACAACCCGTACCCATTGGCGTACCTGGAGAACTGTATGTTGGTGGTGCGGGCTTATCCCGTGGTTACTTAAATCGCCCCGACACGACCGCCGAAAAATTTATCCCCCACCCATTTAGCGATGAACCAGGCGCACGACTGTATAAAACTGGTGACTTAGCCCGTTACCAGCCCGATGGTAACATCGAATTCCTCGGTCGGCTTGACGAGCAAGTGAAAATTCGCGGCTTCCGCTTGGAATTAGGCGAAATTGAAGCGGTTTTGCGCCAATATCCAGGAGTAGAAGAAGTTGCTGTAGTGGTGCAAAATAACACAGATAACGAAGCATCCCAGAAACGCTTAATCGCTTACCTTGTACCCAAAGAGCATCAACAGTTACTTGAATTTTCTGCCTCCGTCGGCGAAGACTCCTTATACGGAATACTCTCCTCTCAAGGTGAAGATAATCTCCACGAGGATAATCAGCAACTATCCGCCAAAAACTTACGTTCTTATCTATCTCGTCATTTACCCGACTACATGATTCCCAGTGTTTTTGTCACTATTCCACAAATGCCACGGACACCAAATGGCAAGTTAGACTACCGAGCATTACCAGCATTCGACGCTGCTAGCTTAGAGCATCATGTTACTTATGTTCCCCCCAGCACAGCGTTGGAAGAAGTTTTAGCAGGGATCTGGCGTGAAATTTTGCAAGTTGAGCGCGTTGGCATTCACGACAATTTCTTTGAGTTGGGGGGACATTCTTTACTTGCTATCCAAGTGATTTCCAGAATCAGGGATATCTTTAATGTAGAACTACCTGTACATAATTTGTTTGAGGCTACTACTATAGCGAAGCTTTCACAACTTTTGATTGCTCGTGAAACAAAACTAGGTCAGATAGAAAAGATTGCTCAGGTGTTCCAAAAAATCGCAGCGATGTCAACCCAACAACTGCAAGCAACACTTCAGCAAAAAAAAGGTAAGTAAAAAAAGTGCTTCGTAACGTTTAAAAACGCAGAGGGACGCGGAGTCAGCGCAGTGAACCAGCGCTGCGGGAGGGTTTCCCTCCGGAGCCACTTCCGTGCGGGGGTTTCCCCCGTTAAGGAAAGTGGCATCAGGCGACTGGTGAATCCGAAGGGAGTAACGCAAAGTCTTTCTGAAGTTAATTCGTTACGAACTTGTGAAATCTTGTACTTAGTGCCATTCCTCTTATACTCTGACACCAGCTCTCATTGATGGCTTGGTCATATTAGGGTGCTTTATTTCTTCGTTTTGCATAAATCTCTAGTTCCAGAACTAATTAATCGAGTAAGCCCAATTTTCTGAGGACATTTAGAAAACTGGGTCAACAGAAATAGATGCAAAGGGGTTGAAAGCTTTGAGGATTTTTTTGGGAATCAAATCTAATTATTTCTATTTGTTTAAAAGTAAAGATGATAGAAAATCAATTAACAAACCAAACCGGACTTTCCGCAGAACAGCGCGAACTTCTCGCATACTTGCTAGCTGAAGAAGGTATAGAACTAGAACAAACATCAAAGATTTCTCCCAGAGAAAACCCTGCTACCGCACCTGTTTCTTTTCCACAAGCTAGACTGTGGTTCCTCGACCAGTTGCAACCTGGAAGCGATGTCTACAACATCCCAGCAGTAGTACGCATTGCCGGACGCTTAAACATATCTGCGTTACAACAAAGCTTAAATGAAATTGTACAGCGTCATGAAGCTTTGCGAACTACATTTACTACAGTCGATCGCCAGCCAGTACAGATAATTCACTCGAACCAAACTCTGACAGTACCGATAATCAACCTAGAAGAGTATTCAAAAAGCGATCGCCAGACTCAATATCTGCAATTAGCTGCCCAAGAAGCCAAACAGCCTTTTGATTTGTCGCAGTTGCCACTTTTACGTGCTAAAGTTTTACGCTTGTCAGACGAGGAGCATATCTTACTTTTGACAATGCATCATATTATCTCTGATGGCTGGTCTCTTGGGGTGTTGGTGCGGGAGTTGGCAAATTTTTACGATGCTTTCTCAAATCATCAACCAGTACCTTTATCGCCGCTTGCGATTCAGTATGGAGACTACGCTGTTTGGCAACGACAAAGACTGCAAGGCGATTTGCTAGAAACTCAACTCAATTACTGGAAACAGCAACTTGCTGGTAGCTTACCTGTATTGCAATTACCCACCGACCGACCGCGCCCTCCTGTGCAAACCTTTTGCGGAGCAAGGCAAAAGTTGCAGTTGTCTAAATCGCTATCGCAGGCAATTGCAAACTTGAGTCAGCAAACAGGAGTTACCCCGTTTATCACTTTACTAACCGCTTTTAAAATCCTACTCTACCGTTACACAGGGCAAGCAGATATAATTGTTGGTTCTCCGGTTGCTAATCGCGATCGCGCAGAAACTGAAGATTTAATCGGGTTTTTCATTAATACCGTAGTATTACGTACTAATTTAGAAGTAAATCCTACCTTTAAAGAATTACTTTCAACCGTGCGGGATGTGGTTTTAGAAGCGTATAACCACCAGGAATTGCCTTTTGAAAAATTGGTAGAAACTTTGCAACCAGAACGTGATATGAGCCACACACCGCTGTTTCAGGTGATGTTTGCTCTGCAAAACGCTCCGATGCCAGCACTGGAATTTTCTGGTTTGCAATTAACTCCATTAGAAATTGATAATGGCACGGCGAAGTTTGATTTGACACTCGATTTAGAAGAAACACCAGATGGAATCAAAGGTTGGTTAGAGTACAACACAGACTTGTTTGATGCTGAAACCATTCAAAGAATGGCAGGGCATTTTCAAACATTGTTAGCAGGGATAATTGCTAACCCAGCACAGCAGTTAGCTGACTTGCCTTTGCTGACTGAACCGGAAAAACATCAAATCTTGGAGGAGTGGAATAATACTCAGACTGATTATCCGCAGGATAAATGCATCCATCAATTATTTGAAGCGCAAGTAGAAAAAACTCCCGATGCGATCGCGCTGGTTTTTCAAGACCAACAACTTACTTACCGACAATTAAATCAACGTGCCAATCAATTAGCACGTTATTTGCAAAAGTTGGGTGTTAAACCTGAAGTTCGAGTGGGTATTTGTGTAGAACGTTCCAGGGAATTAGTGGTGGGACTTTTAGCCATTCTTAAAGCAGGTGGCGCTTACATTCCTCTCGACCCGAAATATCCCCAAGAACGCTTGGCTTTTATGTTGCAAGATGCCCAAGCACCAGTGTTACTCAGCCAAAACCAACTGCGCGACCAATTGACACGATCGGCGGCGCAATTAGTTTGTCTGGACACCGACTGGGAAACAATTAGCCAAGAAAGTAATGAAAATCTCCACGTTCGAGTTTCACCAGAAAATAACGCCTACGTCCTCTACACCAGTGGTTCTACAGGCCAACCAAAAGCCGTTGTTATCGAACACCGCAGCGCAGTTGCCTTTTTAGATTGGTCAACAAAAGTATTTACCGCTGAGGATTTTGCTGGAGTACTAGCAGCAACCTCAGTTTGCTTTGATTTGTCAGTTTTTGAATTGTTTGCCCCATTAAGTTGTGGTGGCAAGGTAATTTTAGTCGAAAATGCCTTGGCATTGCCCAGTTTAACAGCATCTCATGGTGTAACTCTGATTAATACCGTTCCCTCTGCGATCGCTGAATTACTCAGAGTTAACGGCATACCTGCTTCTATACGCACCATCAACCTTGCAGGCGAACCTCTACCGCAAAAGCTGGTCAAGCAACTGTATCAGCAAACAAACGTCCAACAAGTCTTTAACCTTTACGGGCCTTCAGAAGACACGACTTATTCCACATTTACGCTAGTGCAGCCGGAAGACCGTGTAACTATTGGTCGTCCCATTGCCAACACCCAAGTTTATGTTTTAGATGCTTACCTCCAACCTGTGCCAGTTGGGGTTCCTGGCGAATTGTATATCGGTGGTTGCGGTTTGGCTCGTGGCTATTTGAATCGACCGGAATTAACCGCACAAAAATTTATTCACAATCCATTTAACAATCAGCCATCACGCCTTTATAAAACTGGTGATTTAGTACGCTATCTACCCGATAGCAATCTCGAATATTTAGGAAGACTCGACCATCAAGTAAAAATTCGCGGCTTCCGCATTGAATTAGGTGAAATTGAGGCACTTTTACGCCAATATCCAGGTGTGCGGGATGTTGTGGTTGTTGCTAGAGAAGACCGACCGAGTGAAAAGCGCTTAGTTGCCTATCTAGCAGCAGAAGAAATACCCGTGAAAACCCTGCGGTCTTTCCTGGGTGAAAAACTGCCAGAATTTATGATACCTGCTGCCTTTGTCATCCTTGATACTTTGCCACTGACTCCCAATGGGAAAGTAGATCGGCGATCGCTGCCCATCCCAGAAGTTACCATCTGGGAATCAGAAAGCGAGTATATAGTGCCGAGAACTGTAGTTGAGGAATTACTGGCGGCTATATGGTCGGAAATTCTGGGGCTGGAGAAAGTAGGTATCAAAGATAACTTCTTTGCCTTGGGAGGACATTCCTTACTGGCAACACAAGTCATTTCACGACTGCGGGAAGCTTTCCAAGTGGAATTGCCCTTACGTAGCTTGTTTGCAGCGCCTACTGTCGCCGAACTTGCCGAGGAAATTGCCAAAATTCATCGCGAAGCAACAGATGTCAAAGCTTTACCCATCCTGCCGATTTCGCGCGAGCGCAATTTACCCCTTTCCTTTGCCCAAGGGCGGTTGTGGTTCTTAAATCAACTAGATACTTTCACCACTGCTTATAACATTACCGAAGCTGTACAAATGACGGGTTCGCTGAATGTGGCAGCACTACATCAAAGCTTGAATGAAGTAGTACAACGTCATGAATCTTTGCGAACGACCTTCACCACCATAGAAGGACAACCATCACAAGTAATTTGCCCCAATTTGACTTTATCTTTACCCATAGTCGATTTGAGTCGGTTAACAAATCAACAACAAGAAATTCAACAATTAGTCAAACAAGAGATTGAAGAACCCTTTGACTTGCTCCAAGGGCCGCTTTTACGGGTGAAACTCTTGCAGTTAGCTCAAACAGAGCATTTACTACTGTTGAGTATGCACCATATTATCTCTGACGGCTGGTCGATGGGTGTCATGATTCGGGAAATGGCGGCACTGTATGAAGCTTATTCCACAGATAAACCCTCACCTTTGCCTGAGTTGTCTGTTCAGTATGCAGACTTTGCAGTGTGGCAACGTCAGTGGTTGCAGAGAGAAGTACTAGACCGACAACTAACTTATTGGAAGGAGCAACTTACTGGTAGTTCCTTATTAGATTTACCCACAGACCGTCCGCGACCAGCAGTACAGACATTCGTTGGCAATAAGCAAGCCATAGAACTGCCCAAAGCTTTACTTGACGAGTTAAAAGTACTTTCTGGGCGCGAAGGTGTCACTTTGTTTATGACATTATTGGCAGCATTTAAGGTGTTGCTATACCGTTACACTCAACAAGATGACATTATTGTGGGTTCTCCCATCGCTAACCGCAACCGCAAAGAAACTGAACCATTAATCGGGATGTTTGTCAATACCTTGGTGCTGCGTACCGATTTGGGAGGAAATCCCAGCTTTAGTGAGTTGTTGCAAAAAGTGCGCGAGGTGACTTTAGGAGCTTACGCCCACCAAGATTTGCCCTTTGAAAAACTGGTGGAAGTGGTGCAATCGGAACGCGATACTAGCCGTAACCCGCTTTTCCAAGTCATGTTTGTGCTTCAGAATGTCTCAATACCCGCCTTGGAACTGAAGGGGCTGACGTTGCAATCAATGCCGATAGATCGTGAAACGTCAATGTTTGATTTAACCCTCAGTTTAGAGGAAACTCCTAACGGCATCGCTGGCTTTTGGGAATACAACACTGATTTATTTGATGCCACAACTATCGATCGCCTGGCAGGGCATTTCCAAACTTTACTAGAAAGTATCGTTGCCAATAGTAACCAGCAGATTATCAATTTACCGCTATTAAAGGTAAGCGAACGTCAGCAGTTATTACTCGATGGGAACAATAGCAAAACCTCTGTTGGGGAAGATAGATGTATCCATCAGTTATTTGAGCAGCAGGTAGAACTAACTCCCAATGCGATCGCTGTTTGTTTAGAAGATGAATCCTTGAGTTATCAAGAGTTAAACCGTCGCGCTAACCAATTAGCTCATTATCTTTTAGCTCAGGGTATCCAACCAGAAACACGGGTGGGCATTTGTCTGGAACGTTCTTTAGATTTGTTGGTGGGAATGTTGGGTATTCTCAAGGCTGGTGGGGCGTATGTACCTCTAGACCCAACTTATCCCAGCGATCGCCTGGCTTTAATGCTGTCAGACGCTCAAGTACCTGTGTTGCTTACCCAAGAACGGCTACTGACAAGTTTGCCAGAATGCCAAACTAAAGTTGTTTGTCTAGATGCAGATTGGCAGGCGATCGCTGAATATGGCGAAGAAAACCCCCATACCTCAGTCACAGCAGACAATCTTGCTTATATCATTTACACTTCCGGCTCTACAGGTCGTCCCAAAGGTGTAGCCATACAACACAGGTCTTTGGTGAGTTACACCAATACAGCTAGTCAAGCTTACAAAATAAAGGCGAATGACCGACTTCTACAATTTGCCTCTATCAGTTTCGATACCAGCGCGGAAGAAATCTATCCTTGTCTGACAAGAGGTGCAACCCTTGTACTGCGAACTGATAGAATGTTGGCTTCTGTGTCAACATTTTTAGAAACTTGCCAGAATTGGCAGATTAATATCCTCAACCTGCCAACGTCATATTGGCACGAGCTAGCAGCTAACTTGGAAACAAGCACTGCCAGTTTTCCCAGTTCGGTACGATTAGTAATTATCGGTGGCGAACGAGCTATACCAGAACGCTTGGCGAAGTGGCACGATTCTGTGGGACAGGTTGTATCCCTAATTAACACCTACGGCCCGACAGAATCAACTATTGTCGCCACAATGGGCGAATTAAAAGAGGCATCAGAAGTTACTATTGGACGAGCGATCGCCAATGTCCAGACTTATGTTTTGGATGAGTCTTTACAACCCGTTCCCCTTGGAGTCAGGGGAGAACTGTATATTGGTGGTGCTGGTTTAGCTAGAGGCTATCTCAATCGACCGGATTTAACAGCAGAGAAATTTATTCCCAATCCTTTCAGTACTGAACCTGGCGCACGCTTGTATAAAACTGGGGATTTGGTGCGTTATCGTGCCAACAAAACGATTGAATTTCTCGGTCGGATTGACGACCAAGTAAAGATTCGCGGTTTCCGCATAGAATTAAGCGAGATTGAACTAGCACTACTACAACATCCCGCTGTGAAAGAAGTGGTGTTACAGGCACGGGAAGATGTTCCAGGCGATCGCCGATTGGTAGCTTATGTGGTTCCCCAACCCGATCAAAAGCCAAGTATTAGCGACCTGCGAAGCTTTCTGCAAGAACGCTTGCCTAACTTTATGCTGCCGTCGGCATTTGTGCTGCTAGAGGCACTGCCCGTTTTACCAAATGGCAAACTGAATCGTCGTTCTTTGCCAGCCCCAGATCGGCAAACGGAATTATCCGCCTCATATATCGCTCCACGAACAGAGTTAGAGCGCACCATAGCCAATATTTGGCAAGAAGTACTGCAAGTTGAAAAGGTGGGTTTGCATGACAACTTTTTTGACCTTGGCGGTCACTCATTGTTAGTCATTCAAGTTCACGATCGCTTGCGGAAAACCCTGAATCGAGATGTATCCATAATAGAGATGTTTAAATATTCCACTGTCAGCCTTTTAACAAAACATCTCAGTCTAAATAAGGGCGACACCACACCTGCTTTACAACAAAACAACTTAGAAGACATGAAAGCGGGTAGAAACCGTCTTAAGCAACGTTTAGCGCGTTCATCCCAGCAATAAGAAGTTAAGAAGGTAGAACATGGATCTCAGTACATCCACCCAATACACTGGTTTAGAAGTTGCTATTATCGGTTTATCTGGGCGTTTTCCCGGAGCGAAAGATACTGATGAGTTTTGGCACAATCTCATTAATGGTGTTGAGTCAATCTCATCGTTCTCGGATGAGGAATTATTATCTGAGGGTATAGACCAAGCTTCACTAGATAATCCCGACTATGTGAAAGCGGGATCTGTGTTGACAGATGTAGAGAAGTTTGACGCTGCTTTCTTCGGCTACACCCCTAGAGAAGCCGAAATTATCGATCCTCAACACCGCCTGTTTTTAGAATGTGCTTGGCAAGCGTTAGAAAATGCTGGCTATAACTCCCAAACTTATGAAAGTCCCATTGGTGTTTTTGCTAGTTCGGGCATGAATAATTACTTGCTAAATAATCTTTATGGCAATCGGGAGTTGCTAGAAACATCAGCAATTGCTGCCAATGATAAAGACCATCTCAGCACTTTGGTTTCTTATAAACTCAACTTGACTGGGCCGAGTATTACCGTGCAAACGACTTGCTCCTCATCGTTAGTTGCCGTTCACCTCGCTTGCCAAAGCTTGCTGAGTGGAGATTGCGAGATGGCTTTAGCTGGTGGTGTTTCCATACCCTTGCCTCAAAAGACAGGTTATCTCTATCAACAAGGCGGGATTTTATCTCCCGATGGACATTGTCGCGCCTTTGATGCTAAAGCACAGGGAATGGTTGTTGGTGCTGGTGCGGGGATTGTTGTTCTCAAGCGACTAGAAAATGCTTTAGCAGATGGCGATCGCATTTATGCTGTCATCAAAGGTTCGGCAATCAATAATGATGGTTCGTTAAAGGTTGGCTATACAGCTCCGAGTGTGGAAGGACAAGCCAAGGTAATTCAAGCAGCCCAAGTCATGGCTGAGGTAGCAGCCGAGACAATTACTTATATTGAAGCCCACGGTACTGCCACAGCTTTGGGCGACCCCATTGAAATTGCAGCTCTCACCCAGGCTTTTCGGACAAGTACCGACCAAAAACAGTTCTGCGCCATTGGTTCAGTTAAAACCAACATCGGACATTTAGATACAGCCGCCGGTATCACCGGTTTAATCAAAACTGCTTTAGCACTCAAACACCAAATGCTGCCGCCTAGTTTAAACTTTGAGCAGCCTCATCCGAAAATTGACTTTGTTAACAGTCCCTTCTACGTCAACACTCAATTAACTGAGTGGAAAACATCTGGTACACCCCGACGAGCCGGAGTTAGTTCCTTCGGCATTGGCGGTACTAACGCCCACGTAATTTTAGAACAAGCACCAGATATCGCAACTTCAGAAACTAACCGTCCTTCGCAATTGTTACTCCTGTCAGCCAAAACTAATTCTGCATTGGAAACCATGACGGCTAACCTAGCAGAATATTTGCAGCAGCACCCCAATCTGAATCTTGCTGATGTCGCATATACCTTGCAAGTCGGTCGCAGAACCCATAAGCACCACCGGATGTTAGTCTGTCATGACCAAGCAGAAGCAGTAGTTGCATTGCAAACCCTGGAACCAAAACAAGTTCTGACTCACTCTCAAGAACTAACACGACCAGTGACTTTTCTGTTCCCCGGTCAAGGCTCTCAGTATGTGAATATGGCGCAGGAACTTTACCAAGTAGAGCCGACATTTCAGCAGGAAGTAGACCGATGCGCTCAATTGCTCGAACCTCACTTGGGATTGGATTTGCGAACTGTACTGTACCCAACTGAAGATTTAGCAGTCGCCACCCAACAACTTAATCAAACTTATCTCACCCAACCAGCCCTATTCGTTATCGAATATGCTTTGGCAAAACTGTGGATGTCTTGGGGTATTCAGCCAGAAGCTATGATTGGTCATAGCATTGGCGAATATGTAGCCGCTTGCTTGGCAGGAGTGTTTTCTTTAGAAGATGCTCTAGCTTTGGTTGCAGCACGCGGTCGGCTAATGCAGCAACTACCGCCAGGGTCAATGCTGGCTGTACCTTTACCAGAAAAAGAAATCAAACCCTTTTTAAACTCAGAACTTTCATTAGCTACTATCAACACACCATCTATGTGTGTAGTTGCAGGGACAATAGACGCTGTAGCAAGCTTGCACAACCATCTGACGAGCCAAGGTATAGAATGCCGTCCTCTGCATACCTCCCATGCTTTTCATTCGGCAATGATGGAACCAATTCTGTTGACTTTCACAGAGTTAGTCAAAGGTTGTCGTTTGAACCCGCCACAAATTCCCTACATTTCTAATGTCAGTGGTACTTGGATTACTGACATCGAAGCTACAGACCCCAATTACTGGGCCAAACATTTAAGGCAAACAGTACGATTTGCTCAGGGTATAGAGGAATTATTGCAAGAAAGCGATCGCTTATTCTTAGAGGTTGGCCCTGGTCGCACATTAAGCACCTTTGTTCTCCGCCATCCTAGTAAAAAACCAGAGCAAATAACACTGGCTTCCTTACGCCATCCCCAAGACCAACAATCAGATGCAGCTTTCTTGCAGAACACCTTGGGACAGCTTTGGTTAGCAGGTGTGCAGATAGATTGGTCTGGTTTATACACTGACGAACATCGCCAACGGCTGTCTTTGCCAACTTATCCTTTTGAACGCCAAAGGTATTGGATTGAACCGCAAACATCAAAATTAGCACCAGTCAAGCAAGATACAGCTTTAGCAGTAAATATCGCATTGACACAACAGAAACTCAACTGGTTATTGTTTGTCGATGAAAGTAGCGCAAGCAATCAAATCATACAATTTTTGCAGGTGACAAACCAAGAAGTAATTACTGTCAGAGTTGGCGAACAATTTAGCAAAGTCGGAGAACGCTCGTACACAATTAATCCGGCTTTGAGTCAAGACTATGACAGCTTGTTGCAAGAATTGCAAACATTAGAGACAATTCCCCAAGCAGTTATGCAGTTGTGGAGTTTGACACCAAGTGTAAATATGCAGTTGTTTGCAAATATGCAAAAGCTGGATTTTTCCAGCCTGTTAAACTTGCGACTAGAGCAGTTACAGCAAATTGCACTTAGAGAAAATCAAATCAATTCTCAAGTAGTTGATAAAGTAAATTCATCCTATCCTAGACCAAACCTTGCAACTCCTTATATTGCTCCTAGTAACGAACTAGAACAACAAATAGCTAATGTTTGGCAAAAAGTTTTTGGTTTTGAAAAAATAGGAATTGATGACAATTTCTTTGATTTGGGTGGTGACTCTCTGTTGGCAGTTCAAGTTACTGCTGACTTGAAAAAGTTACTCAATAAAGAAATCCCAGTAGTTAGTCTTTACGAAGGTCTAACAATCCGCTCGCTTGCAGAATTCCTAAACAGCAATGAAAATGAGAATCCTGAAGAAATAACCATTGAGATCGAGGAACAACAAGAGAGAATAAATCGGCGACAACAATATCAAAAACGCCAAAGACTCAATAAAGAAAAGCGTGAGATTAGTTTAGTAGATGTGTAATATCAAGTTTTGTTACTTACTTGTATGAAAAACTTTACTTCCATCCCCTCTTTTTATTAAGGAGAAGGGTGAGGTTAAATGAAAATTATCAGTAACTATGCAAACTTAATATTACTAGTACCGCTGTGTGTAATTAGTAATTACCCTAATGCAAGGGGTTCATGGATTTGGAATTGGTGCTTGATTTACGCCTTGCTGTACTAAACATTGCGATTTAACGCGTTATAACGTTTCAAAAAGTGAGAAAAATTCGGAATTGATGATGAAGGACTTGTGGAATATTGTTGAGTGCGATCGCTAACTCCTCAACTATCAATATTGGCTCGATAATTACAATACTTAAAAATTAGCAATTAAGTAGTATTTAAAAATCAAGGGTAACTGTGAATAATTCAGAAAATTTAGACAATCTTACTGGTTCAGAAATTGCTATTATTGGTATCGCTTGCCGCTTTCCTGGAGCGAATAATGCTGATGATTTTTGGCAAAACTTACGGGATGGCGTACATTCCATTTCTGCTTTAAATGACGAGACTTTGCAAACTGCGGGAGTAAACCCAGATTTATTAAAAAATCCCAATTATGTCAAAGCAGAACCGATTTTAGATGACGTAGAGTCATTTGATGCTGGATTTTTCGGCTACTCTCCGACTGAAGCCGAAATTATGGATCCCCAACAACGCTTATTTTTAGAATGCGCTTGGGAAGCGTTTGAAAACGCTGGTTACGATCCAAAAACTTATAAGCGTAATATTGGTGTGTTTGCAGGTGCTAAAACCAGCACCTATATGTTTAATTTATTTTCTCATCAAGGTAATCCTCAGTACACTGACCCTTTCCAAGTAGGATTGGGAAATGATTTATCCTGTCTTTCAACACGCGTTTCTTACAAATTCAATTTGAAAGGGCCGAGTGTTAACGTGCAAACGGCTTGCTCGACTTCTTTGGTGGCAGTACATTTGGCATGTCAAAGTTTACTGCTTGATGAGTGTCAGATGGCTTTGGCTGGCGGTGTGGCGATTAATGTTCCCCACAGAACGGGTTACCTTTACGAACCTGGAAGCGTTGAGTCACCCGATGGATATGTGCGGACTTTTGATGCTCAAGCACAGGGAACAGTTTTTGGTAGTGGTTTGGGTGCTATTGTTTTAAAGCGATTAGAGGATGCGATCGCAGATGGCGATAGTATCTATGCTGTCATTAAAGGTTCGGCAATTAATAATGATGGTTCTCTAAAAGCCAGTTTTACCGCTCCTAATGTCGATGGTCAAACTAAAGTTATTTTAGAAGCGCTAGCGAACGCTCAGGTTGAACCTGAATCTATCAGCTATTTAGAAGCACATGGCACAGGCACGCAAATAGGCGATCCGATTGAAATTAGAGCGCTAACCAAAGCTTTTCGTACTAGCACCCAAGTAAAACAATACTGTGCGATCGGTTCGGTGAAATCTAATATTGGTCATCTTGATGCTGCTGCTGGTATTTCTGGCTTAATCAAAACGGCATTGGCGCTCAAACATCAACAAATACCCCCCACGCTGCACTTTCGGCAACCTAATCCCAAAATTGATTTTGTTAACAGTCCCTTCTACGTCAACACCCAGTTAAGCGAATGGTCGGCGAAAAATACACCCCGGCGTGCAGGTGTGAGTTCCTTTGGTGTTGGTAGCACTAATGTGCATGTGGTGATGGAAGAAGCGCCCGTTCTCGAACCATCCAGCGATACTCAACCTTGGCAAGTGTTGCTGTTATCTGCAAAAACTGCTGCTGCTTTAGAAACGACTACTGCTAATTTGGCAAAGCATCTCAAGCAAAATCCTACACTTAACCTTGCTGATGTTGCCTATACCCTACAAGTCGGTCGCCACCCTTGGCAATACCGCCGCATGGTAGTTTGTCGCGACATCGAAGAAGCTATCTCCTTATTAGAGTCCCCACAACCCGATCGCGTCTTTGATGATGTGCCAGAAACAAGCGATCGCCCAGTGGCGTTTATGTTCAGCGGACAGGGCGCTCAGTACGTACAGATGGCTGGCGATTTATACCAAAACTTGCCAACTTTCCGTAAGGAAGTTGATAGATGCTGCACTTTGCTGAAATCGCATTTGCCCTTGGATTTGCGTCAGGTAATTTATCCTACCAATCCCGAAGCAGAACAACTAGCGCAGCAGCAACTTACGCAAACATCAATTACTCAACCAGCGCTATTTGTGATTGAGTACGCTTTGGCGAAACTGTGGATGTCTTGGGGTGTTCAGCCAGCAGCCGCGATCGGTCATAGCGTTGGCGAATATGTGGCGGCTTGCTTGGCGGGGGTTTTGTCCTTAGAAGATGCCTTGAAGCTCGTGGCAACTCGCGGTCGGCTGATGCAGAGTGTACCACCAGGTGCGATGCTGGCAGTGGCGCTACCGTCCGCAGACGTGCTGCCATTACTCGGTCAAGAATTATCTTTAGCAGTAGTTAACACTACCAATCAGTGCGTAGTTGCTGGAGCTAAAGAACACTTAGTAGAGTTGCAAACAAAGTTCGAACATCAAGGAGTGAAGTGTCGCGAACTTCACACTTCCCACGCCTTTCATTCGCTAATGATGGAATCCATTCTAGATGAGTTTCAGGCGCAGGTTGAAAAAGTCGCGCTGAAAGCTCCCAAACTTCCTTATGTATCCAACGTTACAGGAAAATGGATAACCGCAGCAGAAGCCACAAACCCCCGCTACTGGGTACAACACTTGCGTCAAACGGTGCAGTTTGCTGACGGCGTGCAAACATTGCTGCAAGACAGCAAACGCATATTATTAGAAATTGGCCCGGGAAATACGCTGGCTACCTTGGCAAGACAACAAATCGTTGCTGGAGAACAGGTAGTACTGACCTCACTGCGCCATCCCAAAGAAGCGATCGCAGATTTGCCATTTTTGCTGACAACAGCTGGCAGACTATGGTTAAGCGGCGCATCGGTGGACTGGGAGCAGATGAGGGCAGCAGAAACCCGGTATCGCGTACCACTACCAACTTATCCTTTTGAACGCCAACGCTATTGGGTAGACTTTCAACTCCAAACCCCACAACAAACTCAGCCAGAAGTTGTTTCCCTAAGCAAAAAGCCAGATATTAGCGACTGGTTCTACATTCCCTCTTGGAAGCGAACAATGCCGCCTTTGCCTGTGGCTTTAACAGAGTTAACACCACAGCGATGGCTATTGTTCGTTGACGAATGCGGTGTTGGCGAATTGCTAGCACAACGACTGCAAGCTGGCGGACAGCAAGTGATTTGCGTGCATATAGGTAACTCCTTTAGCAAAGTTACCCCAGGACACTACACCCTCAATCCCACGCAACGGGCAGACTATGACAGCTTGTTGAAAGAGTTGCAGACAATAGAAATGCTACCACAACAAATTGTACATCTGTGGAGTGTGACCGCACCTTTAGAGCCAACCCAAGCAACTCAGGTAGCAAAGCAAGCTGACACATTCTTTTATCAGTTGCTATTTTTAGCCCAAGCACTAGGACAGCAGAATCTCAGCGATAAGTTACAACTGGCGGTAGTGTCCAATAACTTGCAAAATGTTACCGACTTAGAAGTACCAGCTCTAGAAAAAGCGGTTGTGCTTGGCCCTTGTCGGGTAATTCCTCGCGAGTTTCCTAATATTAATTGTCGCAGTCTTGATATCACTTTGCCCCAAGCTCACAAAGAGAAACTGAGCGACCAAATCTTAGCAGAATTGCTGCAAGAATCAACTGAGAATGTAGTTGCTTATCGAGGAAATCAACGCTGGGTACAAACCTTTGAAACAGTACCATTAGCCAGTCAAGGTAAGGCTGTTTCGCGGTTACGACAAGGCGGAGTTTATCTAATTACTGGCGGCATGGGCGGTATTGGGCTTGTACTGGCAGAACATCTGGCAAAAACGGTACAAGCACGGTTAGTTTTAACTCAACGTTCGGCATTTCCCCAAGTACAAGATTGGGAAAGCTGGCTAGCGACTCACGATCTTAATGATGATACAAGTTACAAAATCCGCAAAATACAAGCATTGCAAGACCTGGGAGCAGAGGTTTTAGTTGTTAGCGCTGACGTTGTTAACCAAGAACAAATGCAGAAAGTGCTGCAACAAACCTACGAGCAATTTGGCGAACTGCACGGTGTCATCCATGCGGCTGGTATTGCTGGTGGAGGGATGATTCAACTGAAAACTCCAGAGATGGCAAACAAGGTGCTGTCACCAAAAGTAACTGGAACCTTAGTACTGGGTGAAGTCTTGCAGGATGTGCAGTTAGATTTCTTGATCCTCTGCTCATCTTTGCAATCAATTATGGGTGAGTTTGGACAGGTTGATTATTGTGCTGCTAATGCCTTTTTGGACGCTTTTGCTCAATATTACACTGCAAAACATAACGTATTCACCACAGCAATTAACTGGGATTTATGGGAGGATGTTGGCATTAAAGTCAATACAGCAATACCGATGTGGATGCAAAAGCTGCGACAAGGTACTGTTGGTTTTGAAATTGCTCATCCACTATTAGATAGATGTGTGGAAGAATCACCCGAACGAGAAGTATTTTTAACTGACTTTAGCATTAGTAAGCATTGGGTTTTAAACGAGCATAAGCTAGTAGAATATGCCATTCTTCCTGGTACAGCTTATTTAGAAATAGCTAGAGCTGCTTTTGCCAAACACGCCGATCGCGGTATCGTGGAAATCCGCGAAACATCTTTCTTGCAACCCTTAATTATCCCTGAAAACGGCAACCAAGAAGTCTATACAATCTTAAACAAATCCCAAGACATTTTTGAATTTACCGTTGCCAGCGGTGATGGGCAACAGCAAGAACACGCCACAGGCAAAATAGTTTGTGTAGCGCCTGAACCGCCCAAACAATACAATATTCAAGAGATTTTTAACAGGTGTCCTCAAATCCGGGATATTGTAAATGCTCCCGAAAAGCATGATGTTGATAATCAACAATCGATGCAATTTGGCCCCAGATGGCAGAGTTTAAAACAGGTACATTTTGGCAAAAACGAAGCTGTAGCAATGCTCGAACTGCCACAAGAGTATGCGGCAGAAGTAGAACAGTTCGCTTTACATCCGGCATTATTAGATGTTGCCGTGACATTGGCTCAGGAAGAAGGAGGTGCTGATTATTTTCCTTTCTGGTACAACCGTATTCGGATTAAAGCATCCTTACCCAGCAAGATTTATAGCTACGTTAAACACAAAGGCGATCGCGATTCCTCTAAGGAAACTATAAGTTTTGATGTCGCGATTATGGATGAATCTGGAATTGAACTCGTCGAAATTGAAGGTTTTACATTGAAGAAAGTAACCGATTTAGGCGTGTTTGATTTTGCAGCTAACAGCGATGATTCTCAGCAACTACCAGAAGAAAACGTTTTGGGAGAAGGCATCTTATCCCATGAAGGAGTTGAAGTGTTTACAAGGGTGTTGAGCCGGAATATGCTACCCCAAATTCTCGTTTCTACCACCGATTTGCAAGCCTCAATCGAGCAAGTTGCTCTGTTGATGCAATCAAATATCGGTGAGGAAATCGAAAAAATTCAGGGAACGACAAAACATCCCAGACCAAAATTACAAACTCCCTATGTTGCGCCCAGGACTGAGCTAGAAAGAACCTTGGCAGAAATTTGGCAAGCGGTGATTGGCATTGAACCAATGGGAATTCACGATAACTTCTTTGAGTTAGGCGGAGACTCAGTTCTAGCTATCAGAATCATCGCCAAAGCTAACGAAGCAGGATTGCAACTCTCACCACCACAACTATTTCAACATCAAACGATCGCCTCCCTTGCAGAAGTCATTGGCAGTTCTGCTGAACTTCAACAAACAGCAATTGAACCAGTGTCACTCACACCTTTGTTGGATAAACAAAGTTTAGAGCATTTGCTGGAAAGTGAGTCAGATGTGCAGGATGTGTATCCATTGACACCCATGCAACAGGAGATGCTAATCCAGTCTCAACGCGCCCAAACAGCAGGTTTGTATTTCCTGCAATTTGACAGCACTTTCCGGGGGGAAATCGATTATCAAGCATTTACACAAGCTTGGCAGCAGCTAGTAGATAGACATGCAGTATTGCGTACCTCCTTTAAATGGGAAGGTTTAGCCGAAAAGGTGCAAATTGTCCGCACCCATGTAAACTTATCTTGGGACAGACACGACTGGCGGCAACTGTCGCCAACCCAGCAGCAACAGCAACTAGAAGCCTTTTTAAACGCAGATCGGGAACGGGGTTTTGACCATACCCAAGCTCCTTTAATGCGATTGGCGTTAATTCAGATGGCTGATGATGTGCATCAATTTGTTTGGAGCATCCACCATGTATTGATGGATGGCTGGTGTTTCACGTTGATATTACAAGAAGTCTTTGCTCTTTATGAGGCATTCCGACAAAATCAAAAACTAGAACTAGAAAGCATTCGTCCCTACCGCAACTATATTGCTTGGTTACAGCAACAGGATATGTCCAAAGCGGAATCTTTCTGGCGACAAGCATTACAGGGTTTTAAAAGCCAAAATCTTCTGGGTACAAATCGACCTGCTAATGACTGGCTTCAACTTCAAGAAGAGTACGGATTGCAAACATTGCGCTTGTCAGCAGAACTCACTGCTGCCCTCCAGTCCTTAGCACGCCAGTCTCAGATTACCCTCAACACTCTCATAGAAGGAGCTTGGGGCATATTTTTGAATAAGTTTAGCGGCAACAATGATGTAGCTTTTGGGATTAGCGTTTCTGGTCGTCCCACGGATTTAAAAGGCGCTGATTCCATGATTGGACTATTTACCAATCTGCTACCAACGCGTATGCAAATATCACCGGATACTCATGTCCTGCCTTGGTTAAAACATTTCCAAACCAAACAAGTCGAGTTACGCCAGTATGAATACAGTCCCTTGACGCTGGTACATCAGTGGAGCGAAGTACCGGAAAACCAACCTTTGTTTGAAAGTATCTTGCGGTTCCAGAATTACCCAATTGATGATTCCTTGGGAGAGCGTTTGTCAAGTTTGAAAATCGAAGGTTTCCGCGCTACTGACTTCTGGTCTTACCCACTCTGTATTGCTGTTACCCCTGGTGTGGAAATGTTTGTCGAGATGACCTACGATTACCGCTATTTTGATGCTGAGGCGATCGCCCGCATACTCAACTATTTGCAGACATTACTAGCAAGCTTGGTGGCGAATCCTAACCAACGGATTATCGAACTACCACATTGGACATAAGCAAAGCGAATGGCAGAAAATGGCAACCTTAACTTCCAGCAGTAAATTCTCAGTTTTTGTTCTCATCTGGTTTGGACAACTTGTCTCCTTAATCGGTTCCGGTTTGACTCGTTTTGCCTTGGGTATTTGGGTATATCAACGCACTGGTTCGGTAACTCAGTTTGGACTGATTTTACTGTTCACTACGTTGCCAGGTATTCTCCTTTCCCCAGTCGCAGGGGCACTCATCGACCGCTGGCCCAGGCGTTTTTGTATGATTTTGAGCGACAGTGGCGCGGCTTTGAGTACTCTCGTCATTGCTTTGTTACTGTTTACTGGCAAACTAGAAATCTGGCATATTTACTTGGCAAGTGCGGTCAGTTCTGCCTTCAATGCTTTCCAATGGCCTGCCTATGCTGCTGCTACTACCCTCCTGGTTCCCAAGCAACTTTTGGGGCGCGCCAATGGCATGGTGGAGGCAGCAGAGGCAGCTGCTGAGATTCTTTCACCTGCGATCGCTGGCGTGCTGATTGCAACTATCAAGATACAAGGCATCATTTTTATTGACTTTGCCACGTTTATTTTCTCCGTCATCACTCTGTTGTGCATCCATTTTCCGGAAGTCAGGACTATTAGTGAGGGTAAAGCAAACAAAGAGTCTTTGCTGCAAGAGGCTGCCTTTGGCTGGACTTATATTACTGGGCGATCGGGGCTACTAGCGTTACTAGTGTTTATTGCTGTCGTCAATTTCCTCACAGGAGTGGTCAACGTATTAGTGACACCATTAGTACTCGCTTTTGCACCAGTCACCGTGCTTGGTAGTGTTATGTCCGTTGGCGGTAGCGGTATGCTTATTGGCAGTTTGCTGATGAGCATCTGGGGTGGGGTCAAGCGCCCTATATATGCCGTACTCAGCTTTACGCTCTTGGGAGGGTTAAGCATTATCTTTGCTGGACTGTGCCCCTCTATTCCTGTGTTTTTTGTGACAGCGTTCCTCTACTTCTTTGGTTTGCCAATCATCAACGCCTCCGGCCAGGTAATCTGGCAGAAAAAAGTTGCACCTGATATTCAAGGACGGGTGTTTGCTGTGCGGCGAATGATTGCTTGGGGTGCTTTACCATTTGCTTATTTGCTAGCCGGGCCGCTAGCCGATCGCGTGTTTAACCCACTGCTAGTTGCGAACGGGCCGCTGGCTGCAAGTATCGGACGGATTATCGGTGTCGGGCCGGGGTATGGTATTGCTCTGTTATTTGTGGTTATGGGAACGCTGACTGTATTTGCTGCGATCGCTGGCTATTTTTATCCACGTTTACGGTTTGTAGAAGAAGAACTACCAGATGCTCAGTAGACGGGAGCGGGGCCAAACTTAACTAAAATTAATCTACTTATCTACTAGCAGAAATCTGAAATCATCAATAACTAAGTTGATTAATTATTTATCTGAAATAGGCAATAAATCACAATGAATATATCCGAAAAAGAAAGTACCGCACTTTACAAAGTCGTAGTAAATCACGAAGAACAGTATTCAATATGGCTTGCTAACCAAGAAAATGCTCCCGGCTGGCAGGACGCAGGGAAAACTGGATCTAAAGAAGAATGTTTATTATACATTAAACAAGTCTGGACTGACATGAGACCCCTTAGTCTTCGCCAAAAAATGCAGCAAGCATTTTAGATATAACCTCTGTAAAGATGTTGCACTTAATGTCTTTACAGCGTGGTTTATCTAACTAAAAATAGCAAATAAAAATATTAGCTGACTGATGAAATATTTTAAATTTATTACCTTTTTGTTCATTTTATCTCTGGTATTTTTGGGCATTTATCAGCTAAATCCTCCCCGTGCAGTGGGCATCAATGCACCTCTTGTAGAGTTTTCTGCTGGTAGGGCAATGAAACACCTTGAAGTTATTGCCCAAAAACCTCACCCCATTAATTCACCAGAACATGTAAAGGTGCGCGACTATATTTTAAAAGAGTTGACAGCAATGGGTCTTCAACCAGAAGTTCAGAAAACCACAGTTGTTAACAATAAAAATGGCGCTCCCTTTGCTGCTGGAACTGTACATAATGTTCTTATCAAACTTCCAGGAAGTAATAGCACTAAAGCAATTTTACTAGCTGCTCATTATGATTCAGTTGCCAATAGTCCCGGCGCTAGTGATGATGGTGCTGCTGTTGCGGCAATGCTAGAAACAGTTAGGGCTTTAAAGGTAGGTTCATCGTTAAAAAATGATGTAATTTTCTTGTTTACTGATGGGGAAGAACCTGGTTTGCTAGGAGCGATCGCTTTTGTTGAAGAACATCCGTGGAAAAAAGATGTTGGTTTAGCAGTAAATTTTGAAGCTAGGGGAAATAGTGGCCCCTCACTCATGTTTGAAACCAACAGTGAAAATGGATGGCTCATTCAGGAATTTGCCAAAGCATCGGTTCATCCAGTTACCAGTTCGCTTTTTAATAGCATTTATAAAAAATTACCTAATGATACGGATTTTACTATCTTCAAATCAGCAAATTTTCCTGGACTAAATTTTGCTTTTATTAATGGTGTCATTTATTATCATACAGCCTATGATAATTTACAAAAAATTGACCGTAATAGCCTTCAACATCACGGTGAATATGCCTTAGCATTGACGCGTCATTTTGGAAACTTAGATTTAACAAATATTAAGCAAAGTGATGCTGTCTACTTCGATATTTTTGCTTCATTCATCGTTAGCTATCCAGAAGCATGGGTAATACCTTTGACAGTTTTAGTAGTTGGATTATTTTTTGGGGTGACAATACTTGGGTTTCAAAAAACACATCTTTCATTCTCTGGAATAAATTTAGGATTTTTAGCTTTATTTATAAGTATTATCAGTGTTGCAACAGTTGTCACAGTTATTTGGTGGTTGATTAATAATTTACATAGTGAATATAGAGTGATTATTCAAGGCGATACATATAACAGTAATTTGTACGCGATCGCCTTTGTAACTCTCGCTATAGCTATTACATCTGGTGTTTATATTTATTTTTACCAAAAGACAAACATCCAAAACTTAACTTTTGGTACATTGCTTTGGTGGCTGATATTCATGGTATTAACTAGTATATATCTACCAGGGGCTAGTTATTTATTTACATTGCCATTGTTATTAAATCTTGGAGGATGGGGATTTATCTTCGCTACTTCTAAGAATTACCATTTGGGACTAACGTTTATTATTTTATCTGTATGCTCCATTCCAGTAATTATTCTATTTGCTCCTACAATATATTTGATGTTTGTTGCCCTTACCATAAGTATGGCTGGAGTAGTAATGGTGATGGTGGTATTACTACTAGGACTGCTCATTCCCCATTTTTATTTATTTATAACTCCTCACAAATGGTTGTTGCCTGCTACAGCCCTACTGATAAGTTTGAGTTTGATGATTGCTGGTAGCTTTACAGCAGGTTTCGATGCTAACCATCCTAAACCAAATAGTATTTTTTATGCTTTAAATGCGGATACAGGAAAAGCTATCTGGGCTAGTTTTGACGAACAACCAGATGAATGGACATCTCAGTTTCTTTCTCAAAATCCAGAAAAAGCTTCTTTAACTGAATATTTACCTTTTGCTTCGAGACAATTTCTTAAAAACCAGGCTCCTGCACTTTCACTAGCCGCACCGAAGATTATATTACTTGGTGATAATACAGATAACGATACTAGAACGCTACGTTTGCAGATTATCTCATCAAGGCAAGGACGTATTGTACGTGTATATCTAGATCCAAAAATAGAAGTTTTAGAGGCTACTGTTAACAGTAAAAAAATTGATGATCAAATCAATAATTCAAATAATGATGGAACTTGGGGCTTGAATTATTTTGGACTTCCTCAAGAGGGTATCGAGCTTACCTTAACAGTGAAAAAATCCCAGTCTTTAAAACTCAAAGTAGTCGATCAATCTGATGACCTTCCTGAAATACCAAATAAGTTTTTTCGTCAAAGACCAAATTATATGATGCCTACAGGATTTGGAAATAGTGATTCAACCTTAGTAAGCAAATCTTTTACTTTGTGATCTCTATATCTTAAATTTTTTACTTTTGATAATTTTGGGGATTTCCAGAGAATAAAATATACAAACAATAAAAATAATAATCATTTTATTGGGGAGAGAAAGCGGTTGGCGACCGCTTTCTCTCCCCAATTGACAGAAGAGGGGTATCATCAATTATGTGAAAATCAAATAATCAAACTATTGCCACAAACACGGCGTTTCAAACATATAAGTTGTTTTAGTTTTTTATAGTTAATTAATGACATTTTGAGCCAGTAATTTTAGAGCAAGCAATTGTAAATTTGACCATAATTATTAATTTTTGTCTCTAAAAGTTAAAGATAATCTTAAACCGGGAATTTTATATACATAAAAAAGATTTGTAAATCAAAATAAGATTTATGTTGACAATAACTGGTTATTGCATAAACGAGCTAATTTATTCGAGTTCCAATACCCTAGTACATCGCGCTCTTAGGGAATTAGATCGAAAACCAGTCATTATTAAACTACTGCGGCACGACTATCCCAGCTTCAGCGAATTGGTGCAGTTTCGCAATCAGTATGCGATCGCAAAAAATCTCGACATCCCTGGCATTGTCCAACCGCTGAGTCTAGAACCATACCAAAATGGCTATGCTTTGGTAATGAAAGACATCGGTGGCATTTCCCTACGCGATCGCATCCAGGCTGCCCCTTTGAGTGTCGAACAATTCTGGCCCATTGCCCTACAAATCGTAGATATCCTCCACCAGCTCTATCAGCAACGGATTATTCACAAAGACATTAAACCAGCTAATATTCTGATTCAACCAGAAACGGGGGAGATTAAGCTGATTGACTTTAGCATTGCCTCCCTGTTACCCCGCGAAACCCAAGAAATTCAAAACCCTAACATTCTCGAAGGCACACTCGCCTATATCTCACCAGAACAAACCGGGCGGATGAACCGGGGGATTGACTATCGCAGCGATTTCTATTCTTTGGGAGTTACCTTTTTTGAACTGCTCGCGGGACAGTTACCATTTCCAGTAGACGAGCCAATGGAAATGGTTCATGCCCATATAGCTAAACAACCACCGTCTATCTGCGATCTCAACCCCGATTTGCCCATCATGCTCGGTGAAATCATTCGCAAGCTGATGGCCAAGAATGCGGAAGACCGCTATCAAAGCGCTCTCGGTCTCAAGCACGATCTGTT
Organism: Dendronalium phyllosphericum CENA369; assembly: GCF_016056275.1. Classification (GTDB taxonomy): domain Bacteria; phylum Cyanobacteriota; class Cyanobacteriia; order Cyanobacteriales; family Nostocaceae; genus Dendronalium; species Dendronalium phyllosphericum. Next base: position 34,078 of record NZ_JAECZA010000010.1, read on the forward strand.
GCGATGCCAGGAAGAATATCATGTTGCGGGCAAACTCGCCTGGTTTGATTTAGGGCAAAGGGATATTAGCGATCGCTTTTTGATTCCCGAAAAACTCTACGGACGAGAACAAGAAGTTCAAAGCTTGCTCGATGCTTTTGGCCGAGTTGCCAACGGAGCCTCCGAACTGATGCTGGTGGCAGGTTTTTCCGGTATTGGCAAAACTGCCGTCGTCAATGAAGTGCATAAGCCGATTGTACGTTGGCATGGCTATTTCATTAAAGGAAAATACGACCAGTTCAACCGCAATCTGCCGTTTAGTGCCTTTATCCAAGCCTTCCGCGACCTGATGGGTCAACTTCTAAGCAGTGATGACGCGCAGTTAGCTGATTGGAAAGCGAAAATCCTGACGGCAGTGGGTGACAATGGGCAGGTACTCATCGAGGTGATTCCTGAACTCGAACAGGTAATTGGCTCACAACCCCCAGTACCAGAACTCTCCGGTAGTGCTGCTCAGAATCGTTTCAATCTGCTGTTCCAGAAGTTCATCACGGTGTTCACCACGCCAGAGCATCCACTGGTGATTTTCTTGGATGACTTGCAATGGGCTGATTCCGCTTCGCTCAACTTGCTGAAGCTACTGCTGACAGAACGCGAGCGCGGTTATCTGTTCGTCATCGGAGCCTATCGGGATAACGAAGTGTTCCCGACTCATCCCTTGATGCTGATGCTCGATGAGGTTAAAAAAGCCCAAACCTTTATCCATACCCTCACCCTAGAACCCCTGAGCCAAGCCCATGTGAATCAGTTAACCGCAGATACACTAAGTTGTTCTGTGGAACTGGCTCAACCGCTTTCGGAGTTAATCTATCAAAAAACCAAAGGGAATCCCTTCTTCCTCACCCAATTTCTCAAAGCACTGCATGAAGACGGCTATATTTGGTTTGACTTTCAGACAGGACATTGGCAATGTGACTTGGCAACGGTGAAGTTACTCGCGCTCACGGATGATGTCGTCGAGTTCATGGCACTTCAGTTACAAAAATTGCCGACTGCCACCCAGACTGCTTTGAAACTGGCAGCTTGCATTGGCGCTCAGTTTGATTTGTCTACCCTGGCGATTGTTAATCAGCGATCGCCCGAAGATATGGCGCTCGACCTCTGGAAAGCCTTGCAAGAAGGCGTGATTTTGCCCATCAGCGATGTCTATAAGTTCTACCAGCTATCAGAACTTCACGTGGCAGAAGTCCAGCAGCCATTAACCTTTAACTGTTCTTATCGCTTTCTCCACGATCGCGTCCAGCAAGCCGCCTATTCCCTCATCCCTGACGAGCAAAAACAGACGACTCATTACCAAATCGGACAACTTCTGCTGCAACAAGTTTCCCCAGCCGCTAGAGAAGAGCGCATTTTTGAAATCGTCAATCAGTTGAACTATGGAACCACGCTGATTGGAAAACAACAGCAACGGGACGAACTCGCCCAACTCAACCTCACGGCTTGCCGCAAAGCCAGAGCCGCAACCGCCTATCATGCCGCCCGTGAATATGCCACAGTCGGGCTGCAACTGCTGGGAGGAGATGCTTGGCAACGGGAGTACGAAATAACTCTATCTCTGCATGACTTAGCTGCCGAGGTCGCTTTTTTGGCTGGTGCTTTTGAGCAGATGGAGGAGTGGATTGAAGCGGTAATTCATCGTGCAAAAACGCCTCTAGAACGAGTGCCAGTTTATCAAGTCAGAATTCAGGCATTGGTCGCCCGCAATCAATTTGTCGAGGCGATCGCGATCGGTCAATCAGTCTTCCGGATGTTGGGCGTGAACCTGCCAGACGAACCAACCCTAGATGATATTCGCCTCCTGAAGCAAGAAATTGATGCTTTAATTGAGGGTCGCTCCATCGAGTCATTCATTCATCTGCCGAAAATGACCGATCCGCAGCAATTAGCAATTATGCAAAATGCGGCGCGGCTGACACCAGTTTGTTATATGTCCGGCACAAAGCTTTATTTTCTAGTTGTGGCACTCCAGGTCAAATTATCGATTCAATTTGGCAACAGTCCAGTTTCGGCGTTTTGCTACGTAGGTTACGCCTTCCAACTGAGGATGCTGTGGAGCGATATGTCAAAAGTGCCTCAGTTTGGGCAATTAGGATACCAACTCGCCTTAGAACCCGATGCCAAAAACATCCGAGCCGCAACTGCCATGTTAATGGGGGCTTATGTGGGTTCTTGGACAATCCATCTGCAAGACACGTTGCCTATTCTACTAGATGGATATCAAGCCGGGTTGGAAACTGGCAATCTAGAATTTATGGGTTACGATGCCCAGTTGTACTGCTTCAATGCGTATTGGTACGGTCAAGCGCTGGCTGAACTCGAACCCCAAATTCGCGCCTATTACCAGCAGTTGTCCGACCTCCACCAAGTCACGGCGGCAAACTGTGTATTGGCTTACTGGCAAGCGGCGCAAATTCTCTTAGGTCAGTCAGAACAAGAGATTCCCTTACGCCAGGATGCCTACGAACAGAAAGTTCTGGATGAGGCCAAAGTCGATTTTTACCGATTATCGTTCTTTTACCTTTATCGCTTCACCTTAAATTACTGGCTGCAAGACTTTGCCAAAGCTGAACACGATGCCGCTCAAACGCGACAGTATTTAGCTGGCGGGATGGGAAGTATCGTTGAACCAATCTTCTATTTCTATGATTCTCTGACCGTGCTGGCTAATCCTAGTGAGTCAATGTCCCTTTCAGAACCGCAATGGCAGCAAATACAAGAAAATCAAGCCAAGCTAAAAGATTGGGCAGATTATGGCCCCATGAATTACTTGCACAAATATCATTTAGTTGAAGCGGAAAAATATCGCGTTCTCGATCGCAAAACCGAAGCTATAGAATTTTACGATCTGGCGATCGCGGGGGCTAAAGCCAATGGCTATTCTCAGGAAGCAGCCCTTGGCAATGAACTGGCGGCAAAATTCTATCTGGATTGGAACAAAGAGCGCATCGCCCAAGCTTATATCATTGACGCTTACTATGGCTATGCTCGCTGGGGGGCGAAAGCCAAACTCGCTGACTTGGAAACTCGCTATCCCCAACTGCTAGCTCCCATCTTCCTAGGGGCGCAGACACCACTTTCTATTGACGAAACCTTATTTTCCACTGCAACTGTCACCTCGACTAGTACTTCCTCCACCAGTCTTTCTGATTCTCTGGATCTGGTTGCCATCCTCAAAGCATCGCAAACTCTTTCGGGTGAAATCGAGCTTGAGCCGTTAATTGCTACTCTCTTGCTAACGGTAATGCAAACCTCTGGGGCGACGCAGTGCGCTTTGATGTTGAGTGAGGGGCAAAATCTCACAGTTCAGGCGAGGGCAGAACTTACGGCATCGGGTCAAATCGAAACGCGGATTCTGCATCCAACCCAGTCACTTGCCGATAGTGGTATAGTGCCGATCGCTCTGGTAACAAAAGTCAAACGCAGCTTGCAGCCTGCTGTGATTAGTAATGCCGCGCAAGAGCCGCTATTGCTCGGCGATGCGTATATCCAAAACCAACAGCCCAAGAGTCTGCTGTGCAGCCCGATTCTGCAACAGGGCAAGTTGCTGGGCATAGTCTATCTAGAAAATAACCTGGCAACGGGAGCCTTTACCCACGATCGCGTTGAGGTACTGAATCTGCTTTGCGCCCAAGCTGCGATTTCACTGGAGAATGCTCGTCTCTATCAGCAAGCCCAAGCATATACTCAACAGCTCCAAGAATCTCAGCTTCAGATTGTGCAAAGCGAAAAAATGGCGGCTTTGGGTAACTTGGTGGCAGGGGTGGCTCACGAAATTAATAACCCAGTCGGCTTCCTCAACGGCAGTATTAACAATGCCAAAGATTATGTACGAGACCTGTGTGAGTATTTAGATACCTATCACCAGCATCAGCCACCTACGGGTGCAGTGGCCGAATTAGCCCAAGAACTTGATTTGGAGTTTATGTTGGAGGATTTACCTAAGTTAATTGACTCGATGAAAGGCGCAAGCGATCGCATCAAAGGCATCAGTACCAGCCTACGTACCTTCTCTCGTGCCGATACGGAACACAAAGTTAAAGCCAACTTGCACGAAGGGTTAGATAGTACGCTGTTGATTCTCAAGTATCGGCTCAAAGCCAATGAAAATCGGCCTGCCATTAAAGTTATCCGCAACTACGGTAATATCCCTGAAATTGATTGCTTTCCCGGTCAGCTTAACCAGGTGTTTATGAACATTCTGGCTAATGCGATTGATATGTTCGATGAAATAGCACAGCAAACAAGCTTTGAAGAGTTAGAAAATCATCCCCAACAAATCGCGATTTCCACTGCATTATTATCCGAACAAAATGCGGTTGAAATTCGTATTTCTGACAACGGTAAAGGCATGAATGAATCAGTTAAATCTAAGATTTTTGAGCGTTTGTTTACCACTAAAGAGGTTGGCAAAGGAACGGGGTTAGGTTTAGCGATCGCCCATCAGATTGTCGTCGAGAAACATGATGGTCGGCTGGAAGTTCAGTCCCAATTGGGAAAAGGCTCTGAGTTTTACATCTCACTCCCGGTTCGGGGTTAAATCAACCATCGCTGCGGCATAGGCAAATTGATAGAATGGCACTAAGTTAAATGTTGAGACTGACGCAAAGATATTTTTGAATGAATTTTAAGAGCGTCCCCCCGTCTTTGCGTCGCCGCGTCGGCTTATCTTAGCGCCATTCGGACATGATATAAGTCTTAGTCTCTTTAAGGGGAGTATTACAGCCAAGCTCGGTCATACTGAACTGGCCAAAGTTTTTCGTGTCCTAGCTGTTTAGCTGCTAGGTGAGGCCAATAAGGATTGCGAAGTAGTTCGCGTCCTAACAGAACTATATCGGTTGCTTCTGTGCGAATGAGCTGGTCAGCTTGTTCTGGGGATGTAATTAAACCTACTGCTCCTGTATAAATATTTGCTTCACGGCGGATGCGTTCGGCAAACTGGGTCTGATAACCAGGTTTTATTGGTACGTTAATGCCTGGTATGATTCCCCCTGACGAGCTATCAATCATATCTACACCCAAAGACTTTAGTTTGTCGCTCAAATCAATACTTTGTTCGATGTCCCAGCCTTTATCTACCCAATCAGTCGCAGAGATGCGTACTAAGAGTGGATATGTTTCAGGCCATACCTTTCGCACTCCCTCAACGATTTCTCTCAACAAACGAGTACGGTTTTCTAAGCTACCACCATAATCATCTTGGCGATGGTTAACAAGGGGTGAGAGGAATTGGTGCAGCAAGTAACCATGAGCAGCATGAATCTCAATGACCTTGAAACCAGCTTGCAAAGAACGTTTGGCAGCTTCGACAAAGGCTTGAATAATTTGCTGAATCCCCTCAAGACTCAGGGCTTCAGGTATGGGACTTTCTTTACTAAAAGCGATCGCACTACTCGAAATCAAAGACCGCCAGCCATCTTGAGATTCGTCGAGTACTTTTCCTCCTTTACTTGGTTTTGCAGTGCTAGCCTTTCTACCTGCATGGGCAAGCTGGATACCTGCAACAGCACCGAAGTTATGAATTAATGCTACAGTCTTTGCTAAACCTTCTATATGTGCATCTGACCAAATTCCTAAATCTTGTGGAGTAATACGTCCGCGAGGCTCAACAGCAGCAGCTTCTGTTAGCACTAACCCTGCACCGCCAACCGCACGAGAAGCTAGATGAACTAAGTGCCAGTCGTTAGCAAATCCATTCGTACTGGAATATTGACACATGGGTGAAACAGCGATGCGGTTGCGAAACGAAACATCACGCATTTTGAATGGTTCAAATAGGTGTGCCATTAGTATTGATTCTTGATTGTTGCTAACTCAAAGAAATTGGGAAGGGATTTACTAGCTGAACTAACAGTGACATTCAACGGTTATAGATTTTCTCTTACGTATACTGAAACAATCGATAAACGCTATAACCAACACAAATAATTGAGAATCACAAACGCTATGTTGTGACAATGCTTTATTGCCAGTAGTCACAATATGGCTCTTGAAAATTCATTGTCATGTTTCTAGATGTAGAGACGTAACCTAAATTTTTTTTGAATGACTAAAGTTATTCTCAGAACTTCGCGGGATAAATTTATTACTTGGCTCTTGGCTTTGCCATTCCCAGATGTCTCGTTTTCCTTGTTCTTGCTGTTCTCGATCTACTAATAGCTGTATCCGCTCTGGTAATTTATTTTCCTGCCATAGCGACCAAAATTCTTCAAATAAAGATTCTCTCTCAACTCGTTCAAAAAACATTGGTTTACTCTCCAATCCTGCCATAATTTCAGTTTAATAACTACTGTCTATAAATAATAAAAAGAGCGAGATTTTATCTTTTGAACTTTCGCAGTATTTAAAATACAAGTAATACTCTTTATGCATATTCCTTATTAATAAAACTTTTCAAGTATAGTTGGTATAACAAATTGTTTGGCTTCTAAATTCTAGGTCAATTTTCATATGTACTTACTGTAACTAAACACAGAATATATTTTGGATATCTGACTACTTCCTATGCCATAGATTGCGCTTTAATTCTTAAAAAGCACCTGTTTGAGTAGAGGTAACAATAAATTTTGTATCTGGAAATAATTGTAAAATTTTTACATGATGATATACTGATTTTGACAAAAAATTGCATGAGTTATTTTCTCTTTTCAAGTAGTATATGGCTCTATGCGAACGTCAAAAGTAACAAATTTAATTTCTAATATTTCCTAAAATATCAGCAGATTATTTACAAACTTTAAAATATCTTCAGATATTCTTTTCCCCACACTAACTGGGTTAAATGTTCGTTAGCAAACTTTTCTGTGATGAAATTGATTTAATTAACCGCAGGGTACGTAGAGAGAAAAGATAAGTTATTAAAGTTGCAATAGTGACTCACCTCCTAATTTTAGGAATTTAAATACTAAAAATCAATCGATTTATCGTAGTATTAATTTGTAATAGTTGCATATAATTCACTAAAAACAAAAATTTATGAATATTTAGTAATAATACTTAATGAAAATAATACTTTAGTACTAAAGTTTTTCGCCCCATAAATTAAGGACAAGTTATAGTTCTTGTCCTTAATGGTTAGGGTAATAAATTATCTATCGAACAAGTCAGGCGGGCAGATTAAATTAACTCTCTGTGTATGTGTCTTTGTAAAATTGCAGGCGGCCAATGCCAATAAATTGACCGACGGTTTGCCCTCCAGAGGGAAATGCTGTCACGCCAATTAGATATACGCCATCAGCAAAGGGATTACGATAAGACCGCAGACCAATAGTGACTGTTTTTCCTGGCGGTATGGGAGAGTCAAAGTTTACTACTAAAGTCTGTTGTTTGTCATTGCTTTTCACAGCTTTAAGTGCTAACTTCGATCCTTGGCGATCGCGTGTTCCTTCAAAAGCAAAAGTATTGTTCTGATTCAAGTCAATATCTTCCGTTCCTTGAATCTGCTTAAAGGTAACTTGTTGCAGCGGTTCCCCAGCAGTAGCTGGTACTTGCAGCGTGAAATAATATGTTGTATCTGAAACGCTTGTGTCATTGTATGGAGTGCTAGCACTGACCAAACGTGGTGGTTGGGCAAAGGCGATCGCACCATTACCCAAAGTAACTGCATTGGCTGCCAACTGAGGTAGCGACAATATTCCTCCACTGACAACAATTACTGTGCTTAATAACCCACTAATGTACTTCATAATTTTATTGACACCTTGATGATTTTTTGCTTCAAACAGGTTGAGTTTTTATTGAAATTCGCGTAGAAAAAATCGACAAATCAATGGTTGCAGTTGCGCTAATCGGCTACTGCAATCAAATCTACGACTATATTTTTAAGTTCTTCTAGTGTTTTTTAGTATAACAATTATCTATTTTTCTAACTCTATCGAATGGATAATTTAGCTTAAATGAAGACTTAAATTTTGGCAACTTTTTTATTATTTAATGCCCGACAAAACGATGGTTTTACTGGGCTTTTTACAGGTAAAAACACCTAAAAATATATAGATTTACCGTAGATTCATGAGTGAATATACTTAAAAAGTAATAGTTTAAATTTAATTTCTTAAAAGAATTCAAAACTCAGGACTCAGAATTCAGAAGGAACACATGAATTCTGTGCGAGTAGGTGATGAATATCGGTTTAAAAGCGAGTGGAATAGTGGGCAAAACAATCTTTAAACGTTATTCCTTATCAAAACTCTATCCCTTTATGGGTAGAGTATTCACCAATTCTGAATTCTGACTCCTTGTTTATTAGTTTCATCATTAATAAAGCTTTCAAACATGCTTTATACCAATTATCTAAAATGAGGCAACACATTCAAACCCCCAAAGCTATGCTATATCTGACTTTCTTAATTACGAATTACGAATTACGAATTGGTGTTAGTTGATTTGTGCCTGCTGCCAAAGAGTATCAACAGTTACGAATTGATAGCCTTGTTGGAGTAATTGCGGAATCAGAATTTTGATTGTTGCAGCAACATCTTGTCCGCCGCAAGCGCCATCATGCAAGACAATCAGCGAACCATTTTGTACTTGGTTGAGAACTCGCTCGACTACAGTAGTAACTCCTGGTAGCACCCAATCTTCAGGTACAACACTCCACATAACTGGACGGTAATTCCACTCAAGAAATAACTTTAATGTTTTGGGAGTAAATAAGCCGTTGGGTGGTCGAACATCGCGCACTTGTTCGGGTAGCAGATTACAGGCATTGTAGATAGCAATTTGGGTTTTTTCTAAACTGTCTTTGAGGTCTTTTGAGGAAAGCATGGGAAAAGAGCGATGATCGTAGCCATGCAATCCTATCCAGTGTCCGCGATCGCATATTGCCTTAGCAATGTCTGGCGAACGATTAACGCAAGCACCCAACCAAAAAAAACTCGCTTTAATGTTGTAATAATCTAATACTTTCAACATTTCGGGTGTGTATCGAGGATGCGGCCCGTCATCAAATGTCAGCGCGATCGCTTGAGAATTGCGATCGCCACTCCAAAGACAATTGGGAAAAGTCGGTTGGAGAATGCGGTAAAAAATCGGAAACAAAGGAGCTAACTGCATTTTGAGTTTCTACCTTCTAGTGGTTTGTTCTCATAGCAAGGAGTAATTGGTTAGCAGCCAATTACTCCTTACTAGTAATTAAAAATGCTTCAGAGTTACTTGTTGTTTTTGTAGCTCTCAACAGCGGCACGGAGATTACCCTGATGTTCTGACAGTAACCGATCGCCTGCGTCTTTATCCAAACCAGTCCAGTGCATCAACAGTGCAAGCTTAACCCACTTGCCACTACGTTCTAAAATTAAACCTGCGGCTTCTCGACTCAAACCAGTCAGGTCTTGCAAAATTCGCAAAGCGCGATCGCGTAACTTTTGATTTGTGACTGCTACATCCACCATGCGATTGCCATAAACTTTGCCCAACTTGACCATTACTCCCGTAGAAAGGATATTCAAGGTTAACTTTGTTGCCGTACCAGCTTTCAGGCGAGTTGAACCAGCTAGCACCTCTGGCCCGGTCAACAGGCGAATATCAATATCTGCTTCAAAGCTAACTTGTGCCGCAGGAACACAGGCGATAAAAATAGTTATGGCTCCCCGTTGACGGGCAGCATTGAGCGCACCGTAGACAAAAGGTGTAGTTCCGCCAGCAGTAATGCCGACTACTACATCTAATTGTGTAACCTGTCTTTGAGCGATCGCGGCTTCTCCATCTTCAGCACGGTCTTCTAAATCTTCCGAACTGCGAACCAATGCACCAGCACCACCAGCAATAATTCCTTGCACCAATTCTGGAGGCGTACAAAAAGTAGGCGGACATTCAGCCGCGTCTAACACTCCTAACCTGCCACTTGTCCCTGCACCAACATAAAACAAGCGTCCTCCTTGGCTCAAACGCTCCGCAGTTCGCTCAATCGCTTCAGCCAACTGACTTTTAGTCGCAGCTACTGCCTCAACTGCTTTTTGGTCTTCGTTATTGAATAGCTCTACCAATTCCAAAGCACTGAGCTGGTCTAAGTTAAGACTGTTAGGATTTACTTGCTCGGTCAAAAGATGCCCGCGTTCCTGCAAATTTGTCATTTGTCTTTTATTCCTCTGTCAGTTGTCAGTTGTCAGTTGTCAGCCAGTGCGGTGAGTCACTTGCCGTCTTGGTGAGTCACTGCACTGGCGCTTTGCGTCGTTAGCGCAAGCGTTGCGCGAGTCATCAAGCGTCACCTGTAAGGGTCTTGGGGAAGCCCTATTCTACCTTTTGGGTTCCCCAGTCGCTCGTAGAGTGGCTCTCCATAAGCAACTAACGTTACCGATAAAGAAGCATCACCCTTCGGTATTCGTCCTTAGCGTTAACGTACCCGTGCGGAGCTAGCGCGGCAACTTAGGAGAAGGCTAGCCGTTAGGGTCAGTTGCGAATTATACACGACCAATGACCAATGACTAATGACTAATGACTAATCACAACAATCCTTCTAATTTGCGACGAATACTGTCTAGTTCAGAATCGGATAACTCTGGTTGTGCTTGTGGCGCTTGATTAGAGTGGAAGGTATCCTTATCAACATCTTCTCGGTCATCTAGTTGCCAGTCGGTTTCCTCCAAGTTAATTTCTGGGGGAATGACTAGATCGCTGTTTTCCGGGACAATTTCCCAATCGTAATCAGCGCTTTCACAAAATTCCTTGATTTCCTCAGCATCGAGTGCTTCTACTGTCGGTACGGGGAAATCTTGAGCTTCCAACAGCAAAGCAAAGCGCAAAGCGTCATCTTCTGACTCGAACATCAGAATTTTATTGCGATCGCCCACTCGAACCGTGTGAATCCCCTCATTTTCTGTGCGAGCATTAAAAATTAATACAAAAACACGCATCGGTGTAATCATCTGTCCTTTATTTTTGAGGTCTATTCATATTAAAGTTCTACGTTACGCCCTGAAGAAAGTTACAGCAACAATTTTCACTTTATTCATATTTTTCAAAGAGCGCCAATCACATTAAACATACCGATTTTGACCAAGCCCCGTTGGGGCGGGGTGCAGGGGGTAGGGTGTCGGGTGTGGGGAAGAAATAGCCCCAACAACCAGTGGGACACAAGCCCCGTATGAGTCAAGGCGCTTGCGCCTTCGGAGTTCAAGCTCCGTCCAACGTCGTTTTCCCCTACACCCTACTCCCTACACCCCACACCCTGTTAGTGACATACTCCCACGATGGAGGCTTCCTTTGAGCAGAATTTCAAACAGACAAGGGGGATGAGAGAGATGAAATAAATTTCTAGTACCCAATCCCCCGTTTCTTATTTGATTGAACATCTCGCGTATCCATTTTTGATAGAAAATAAAGATATAGGGAAACAGAGCTTGGACGAAGATACTACCTCTGGTTCCATATCTTACTCAACGCCTCAAACGATTCTATGAGATTTGCAAGTAGAGGTGTACTATGACTTTCGATTTTTCCTTATTCGATCCTACTACCTACCTAATCGTTAAAATTACTCTGCTTTTTTTGATGATGCTAGTACTTTTGACAATTTCTGCGGCCCCAGCCGTGTAGAATTTAGCCAACTCTCATCTCGAATGTCCCAGGAACCCTAGCTTCCCAAAGAGTTGGAGGTAAGATTATGCAGGTAAAAGCAATCTATTGTACTTGGGTGTAATTTTTGCTACTCTTCTAGCGGTTCGCTAATGAGAGCCAAGTTCAAGGTAAAATCTCATTGCTTCTAACACAGAAGTCTTGGTTGCAGTTCAATTAACCAACAAGGATATCTCATTAGCACTGCCAATCATGGCGAGGATGCTGTTAAGGGGATTATATAAGGATTCGAGCGATTTCATCGCCCTCGGATGATATCTACATCTCAACTGTGTCAGTGGAAGTCAGAAAAGTATAAATTAACTCGCATGATCCCAATCACTGAGTAACTCATGCTCTTGTTTTGTCTTCTTGGGTTTGCAAAGTGGTGCTTTAGGAATACCAATATTCATGGTAGGAAAAGATTGTTGTCTCTTCTTGGCGGATTTTTTGTCGTGTGTATTTGAACTTGTCTGTGTTGTCGTCATTGATGATTTATCCTAGAAAACTCAGCACTAATTTAGATCGTCAATTTCAAAACAGCAAATTTCTGAAGAAGTATATTTTTTTTAATAAGATACCTCTTTGGTGCTGAATAATACCAGAAGTGGAAAGTATGTATTCATTGAGAACAAGGTAAAGTAGTGGAAACGATCGCATCTAAACACTGTACTACAGGCGATCGCACAGCACGGTGTTTCACCGAACTAGCAAATAAACCAAGGCTATTTACACAACTCTTGGTGCAACAGTTACATTCACTGGATATTAAGAAGAGATTTCCTGAATTAATTCTTCGTAGTCCTCCTACATACAGAGGATTTCCAGTTGGTAAAGCAGCACATTGCCGTGAGGGGGTCTCCCCAAGAAAATTAATAGTTTATATTAAAAACTTTCTTTTCCCACTTTTCCTACTTTTCTTACTTTTAGCTAATCGCTAAAATGTCTGTTTCGATTAATTTTTATTTTTACTAATTCTTAATATAAACAACTCGAAAAAAGCTGTATTGTAATAAACATAGTGAATTGTAAATACCCAAACGAAAATATCAGAACATTAGTTTAGTAGTCGTTCTTAAACAATATAGTGTACTTCAAAGCCGGTGTCTACTAATTGTTTAGAGTGGCTGATGAACTTTTGTCCAATTATTGTTTAGGTAACTGAAGTAATTTCACTGTTCAAATTATAGTAGTTTGGCAAGTTCTGGCAGCGCAACTAGTGGTTTGGTAACGTTCTGACAGCACAGCTTAATACTGCTATCCCATGGTAAATATGCTTTTCACAATTTCTATGCGCTTTGTTTTAGACAGAGTGTAAGATTCTAATGGTGTAGAATTTACTGTTTGAATTCCATGAAGCGGATAGGGTTTTAGTTAAACTCTGACAGATTTTTCTATATGCTGTGAAAAGATTAATTGGGAAGTTGCTCCTTGATTTCTGAGCAAAGGAAGCCTTTGCTCAGATTTTTATTCACATTTAAAAATTAAGAATATTTATTTTTATAGTCTCCTCTGCCGACCTATCATCTAATCCAATGATAGGTCAATTTCTATTTATAAAAACTAGAAAGCTAGTTAAATAATATATAGTGATAAAACTCAAGTATCTAGTGACGTAAAACACCTATTTGTAGCTAAACATCTAGGTCTAATCTGTAACGATCGCTATTCAAAAAGCTACTTTATTCTGATTTAGTTTTTATTTTGAAATAAAGATATCAACTTTTATACTGAGTGATTAAAATACATCAAACTTTCTGAGTGCAAGATGTGCATTATCAGTTTATTCACCAGCAGTACGATTATGCCAATTCTGATTGATAACTCTAGCGATCGCGACTGAAGTTAACAATACATGACATATTCTGATACTGGCTGTAAGTACGATCGCATAAGCTTTTCAGCGACCTTATTTCATCAAAAAATATTAAATTCTGCTTAACACATGCAGACTAGTTGATAAATAGTGTCATTATATGCAACAGTAAAATCTATGACACAGCGTCAAAGCCAACCGCAGACAGTAGTTTGAAATGTTTCAATTACCACCTTTTTCAGTATACCTAGGAAGAAAAATGATAAAGTTTCGCTATATCTGTTTAACTGTTGCAACTGCGGCAATAGTGTCTCTGAGTGCTTGTAACAGTACGCCAACGGCAGAAAATCCTTCCGCACCAGCCGCTAACTCCAACCCTCAGGCTACAGAGGCAGTAAGTAACAGCAGCCACAGCGGTCACGGTAGCAAAGCGAAAATTAACATTAATAGTGCTATTTTGTCAGAGTTGGATAAATTTGAAGCCAAACTAGGTGTCCCGGCTTTATCGAACAAAATTCAGGCGAATCGTCCCTACGCCCAACCAGAAGACTTAGTTAACAAAAAAGTAATTTCTCAAGAACAGTTCGACCAAATTAAAGACCAAGTTACTACTCAAGAAGTAGTACTGACGGGTGAAGTAAAAGATGTTGATTACATGACTAAATTGGGCTTAATGAAAGGTCATCTTTTAGTAGCAAAAGAATTGCTAGATAAAAATCAGCCAAAACAGGCAGAACCTCACATTGGGCATCCAGTTGAGGAGATTTATGTTGATGTAGAAGACCAACTTAACGAGCGCAAAGTTAAAGAATTTAAGACAACTTTGGTAAGTTTGCAAGATTTAGTAAAATCCCAACCCAAAGATGCTAAAGTCAAAACTGATTTTACCTCTTCAATGGAATCAGTTGATGGAGCGATCGCAGCATTACCAGAAGCTCAACGCTCAAAACCGGAATTCGGGCTACAAGTAATTAATGGATTATTGGATGCTGCCAACTCCGAATATGGCGCAGCGATCGCCAATGGTAAAATATCCGCAGCAATTGAATATCAAGACTCTCGTGGCTTTGTCACCTACGCCAACGATCTATACAAAGGGATTTCCAGCCAAATATCTAAACAAGATCCCGAAGCGAATAAAACAATTGAAACTAGTTTTGCAGAATTACTTAAAGTTTGGCCTAGTGTTATTCCACCAAGTACACCAGTGAAAACTCCTACCGAAGTTACCAAGCTGGTAAAAAATATTGAAGAAAACTCTCAAAAAGTTATTGATAAATCTAGCACTCAAGCCCAACGTTAGTAGTTTTAATTTAATGGGAAATAAAGAGTCATAAGTTTAAAATGAGTGAGGAAATAGTTAGAAGTTGGATTTTTTAACTTCCAACTCCTAACTCTTTTTCGTTGCGCTTTATTTGTAACTTGAGTAGATAACTGATGCAAGAGCTTGACCATCAAAAAACCATCGACCTACTAAACGCCATCATGGAATTTGAATTAGCAGGAGTAGTGCGCTATACACATTACTCCTTGATGGTGACTGGCCCTAATCGCATTCCAATTGTAGATTTTTTCAAAGCGCAAGCGAGTGAGTCTCTACTTCATGCCCAACAAGTAGGAGAAATTCTCACAGGCTTAGATGGGCATCCTTCTCTGAAAATCGCTCCAATGGAAGAAACCTACAAGCACACAGTCAAGGATATTTTGGCAGAAAGCTTATCTCATGAAAAAAAAGCGCTGGATCTATATAAAAAGCTGCTAGAAACTGTCAGCGATGCCAGCATTTATCTCGAAGAATTCGCCCGTGGCATGATTGGTCAAGAAGAGATGCATAATCTCGAACTGAAAAAGATGCTACGCGATTTTAGCTAAAAATTAAGAGTCAATAGTCAACAGTCAATAGGCAATAAATTCAACTTAAGACTGTTGACTTTGTACTATCGATTTCGGACTATTGACTTGGGTTTGTTGACTTTGGGACTAGAGATAATGGATTTTAGTATTGCTTTACCTACTTTTGTGATTACACTTCGAGAAGGAGTGGAAGCAGCACTTGTTGTAGGAATTGTCCTGGCTTTGTTAAAAAAAGCCAAACAATCACGACTCAATACTTGGGTATATGCTGGTATCGGCGTTGGCATTGCTGCGAGTGCGTTGGTAGGTGTGCTATTTAGTGCAGTGACTCAAGCGCTAGAAAAAGCTTATCCGCAATATGCGGGAGTCATAGAGCCAGGACTAGAAGGTTTGTTTAGTGTATTAGCGATCGCTATGCTCAGCTGGATGCTAATCTGGATGACTATCCAAGCCAGATTTATGAAAGCGCAAGTAGAAGGAGCCGTTAGCAGTGCCTTGACAGAAAATGGTAATGCTGGATGGGGTATTTTTAGTTTAATTTTTGTAGCTGTCTTGCGTGAAGGATTTGAAACTGTTCTATTTATTGCTGGTAGTTTTCAACAGGGGTTATTTCCCAGTATTGGCGCTCTTGGTGGTTTGCTAGTAGCAGCAGCAATAGGTGTGCTTTTATTTAGATGGGGTATCAAAATCAACATCCGCGTGTTTTTCCAAGCGATGGGCGTGTTACTAGTGTTGATTGTTGCTGGATTAGTAGTGACAGCACTGCAACGTTTTGACGAAGCTATTGCCAGTATTGCCCTCAGCAGCCGCGCCTCACAAAGCCTGTGTTTTTATTACGAACACTTTACCAAAGTCCACTCTTGCATTTTGGGGCCAATGGTTTGGAATACTTCCAATATCTTGCCTGACGAAAAGTTCCCCGGCGTTATTCTCAAAGCATTGTTTGGTTACAGAGACAATCTTTATGTTGTCCAAGCAGTTGGATATGTAGTATTTTTAATTACCGTCGGAGGACTATATTTGCGGAGTCTTGGTGGTAATTCTCCTCAAGCTGTAAAAAATACTCTAGCTAATCAAAAATAAATTACAGCCTTTCTAAGGCAAATGAGGTACAGGGCAGGAGACATACATAGCTGCATCCTGCCTCCTGCCCTCTGCCTTCTTCGGTGATTGCTCAAAGCCTTAAAGCAACTGGTTTTTACTCAGCACTCAGCACTTTGCTATATTATCGAAGTTACCTTGAAGTTTGGAACTAAGTAAACTCTATAGTCTCAACAAACTCTAAAATTCTTTCTTTCATGTCCTCGACTTCTTCTTCAAGAGAACCAGGATTTTCATCTTTCAAAAAGCTACGCTGACTACTAACTATATACAAAAAATCAGCATTGATAAAGCCGAGAAGACCTCGGTAAGCATTTAATCTACTGGCAGTTCCGTTATTTTCTTGCTGG
This sequence comes from Dendronalium phyllosphericum CENA369, assembly GCF_016056275.1. GTDB lineage: Bacteria > Cyanobacteriota > Cyanobacteriia > Cyanobacteriales > Nostocaceae > Dendronalium > Dendronalium phyllosphericum. The sequence goes on from NZ_JAECZA010000010.1 coordinate 50,785, forward strand.
GAAATTGTTGAACCATGAGGCATATCGACTAATACGAAGTAAGATCCCATCATTATGTCTTCTAGATATTCACTGTACTTTACCTGAGCATTTGGCACATTAGCTACAATCGCTTGTGGTACATACTTGTCTACTAGAATTGATTGGAAGTATTCTTCCCGATCTGCATACTCTAATTCTTCCAGCTGTTCTAGAGGTATAGGATAATAATCAATTCTAAACAAAGTGCCGAAATCATCAGAAAAGCCAACTGTACCTTCTTGACTTTGGACTTTACCCCCCTGTTGCGAGTCTACTGGAATTGGAACTGTAAAATTATCTGAAGGTGACTCATACACTTCCTCATCCTCGTCTTCAAAATACTCTTCGTTTTCTGCTTCTTGAAAGGCGGCAATTACCTCCTGTATAATTTCTTCCGCCTCTTCATCCTCAATTTTTAAAGCTTCCTGTAGCTTTTTGAGGTAAGGTTGTTTTTCTTTGGGAATAATTAGTTCTTCTTCGTCTATCAGTACAATTACCCCTGCGGCAAAACCATCTAGCACCAGTTCGTCAGAGAGAGCTTCACTTGCAGAATTAAATAAGCAACAAAGTCCTTCGTCTTCTGCAATGCCAATAAGTCTATCAACTATTTCTGTAATTTCATCTTCTGAATATTCTTCAAAGACCTCGAATTCCCAAAGAATACTAGCTAAAATTTCTGCATCCACCTCTTCAACAGCAGAATCAGCAATAGCGGTAACAACAGCAACTGCTGCTACTCCTTCTTCTGGACTCAGCGATTCTTCTGAAACCTCTGATGAGTTAAAAATCTTGTCATAATCGATCATAATTATTACCTCCTTTGCTTGCTAGTAACAGATTTAAACTGACAATAGTTCAGTTTAGCAATGTAGTAAACTTCCTCTAGGGAAAGTTACTAACACATAGCTAATTCAGTATCATTGATGATATTTTTAGCATTAATTAAGACTGGTTGTAAGATACTTTTTGTGTAAACTTCTGATTGTCTTTATCTTGATTTGAGGTATACAGAAATCGTTCAGTAATGTTTTCATAAAAGCTGGGATCTGTCCAGTAACCCATATGTCCTTCGAGTCCCCAGGATGCATGATATTTCATTTCAACATTATCTAGGTTTTCATAGTAATCTAGATGTCCGCTAATGGGGTCTTTCAGATGATAGTAATTGACCCAATTGATTTGCTCTAGTTGGCAGATAACTGGATTTTTAGTCATGTATGGACTTTGTAGCGCAAATTCTGGTTTGACGCGGAAAGAGTTAAGATGTTCTAACATCCGCTGTCGAATATACTGGTCTTGTTGAGCTGTCTCCCGTAGAAAAAAGGCAATTTTATCAAGTGGCGAACCAAAGGTAATTAGCCCTTTGATTTTATCTAACAACAAATTTTTACTTTTATTTTGACCTAGAGTGGATTCAATACAGAGAAGATTTAATGTGTCGTAGGCAATACAGCTACCAAGAGAATGTCCAGCCAGTATTACTTGGTCGTAATTTGCTTCCTTATCCTTGAGAATTGCTTTTAGCAAGGTTAGGGATTCTGCCAGTATTTGCTGGCGAATCTTTTGGTAAGGTGATTTGGGATCGGTAATGCTATAAATAGCCACATCACCCACGAAATTAACCAACACAGGAGTAACAATTTGTTTACTTAGCTTCCAAGCTGATTGCAGAAAACGACCTCTGAGAAACGGGCCTGCAAACAATAGAATTAACCAAATTCCCAAGCGCAATACTGGATATACAAGGTTAAATAGGCGAAGGAATATAGTAAGCGATCGCAGCCGAAATTGAAATAAGCCTTTTCTTTTGTTATTGACCAAAAGCCTCTGCAATAAATCTTTATTTTCCTGGCGATTGTAAAACTTAATTGTGCCATCAAGTGCCTGCTCTGCCCATTGCAATAACTCAGGTACACTGATTTTATTTTCTGTATTAGGTGCCCAGTAGTACTCGTGAATATCAATAATCCAATTTTGTTCGCTATCACTTGGACTTACTCTCACGAAGCTTTCTGTCCAAAAGGAGCCATTTGCTAGCCTACGTTTAGCAATTAAATGTTCTAGCTTGAAAGGTAAGCTTTGTTTATCAAAGTATTGGAGCAAGTTTCGGGCGAAATAATCCATAGTTTCAAAAGGATTTTGTTCCCCCACTCCATGAATCAGAAAAAATGCTGTGCGACCCTTGGGAAATCTTGGGTTAATATTTTGATGACTCATAATGATCGGTTAGATAGAAAATAATTTGGTTTTAATAGTTAACTCTGACAATCCATCCGCTGCTAATTCCTGTTTTTAATAGCTTTTGTGAAAATGACAGATGCAAATTATACTTTCAATACTTTGAAGATAAATTACTGAATACCATAAAAACTTTATTTATAAATTCTTGCTTTATGTATGCTCGATCTACCAGCATCTTTTTGTCAAAAAACTTGACATTTTTACATAAACATACATATTCAACCAGCTAGTCTAGAGTGTAGCAAAAAGTGGAATGTTGAACTCCCGTTATCTTCCGACAAGCCATGTCAGGGCACAGAGAACTTGGAAATAGTGAAATGTTGTAATCTTGACAACTTAAACTCATTTAGAGAACTGATTATTGTAAATCAGGATTGCTATAGCTACTGGTTTTTATCCTTTAGCAAATGAAGTATAACCGTCGCTAGTAGTGTTAAGACATCAACAGACGATCAAACCTAGACATAAAAAGACTTTTCTCCCAGTCACCAGTCACCAGTCCCCAGCTATATGTCTAACGGTATAACTATAAACTTGCTAGCGATAGATATTTATACCAAGGGAAGGATGGCATAATACCGTTGTTTGTAGTGGCACTTGGTACTTAACACAGCTGCACTTGTAACTCTGCAAACCTGAATTACATGAAATTTTGAGTTCTTTATGGTAAAAACCCCTCATTCTCAGTTTTCACCAGAGCAATACAAAGTAGATCCTGCAAAAGCAGAAGTAGATGCTCTAATACAAGCACCCCAGTCCGATACTGAAATTAACTTAGAGTTTCTTTACACTAGAGATATTGAATTTCGTCAAGAAACGATTTACTTTCTCGTGGTCGATCGCTTTTATGACGGCGACCCCGATAATAGTGAAGGTGCTAACTCAGAACTGTACGATCCCACCGGACAAGATTGGGGTAAGTACTGGGGTGGCGACTTACAAGGTGTTATCGATAAATTAGACTATCTCAAAAACATGGGAGTAACTGCGCTTTGGTTAACTCCCTTATTTGAACAGGTTGAAGAGTTATTTGTTGGGAATGCGGCAATACATGGCTATTGGACAAAAGATTTTAAACGGATAAATCCTCGGTATATAGCTAAGGACGAAGACCCTTCTTTAAACAATACTCAAGAAGCAAAAAATACGACCTTCGATCGCTTAATTACAGAACTACACAAGCGCAATATGAAGCTGGTGCTGGATATTGTCTGTAACCATAGCACCCCTGATACCAGTGGTAGTAAAGGTGAATTGTATGATGATGGCGTTAAAATTGCCGACTTCAACGATGATGTTAACCACTGGTATCACCACTATGGCGAAGTACAAGACTGGGAAGACGATTGGCAAGTACAGAACTGCGAACTAGCCGGTCTAGCAACTTTTAATGAAAATAATAGTGAATATCGTGAGTATATCAAGTCAGCAATTAAACAATGGTTAGACCGGGGTGTGGATGCATTGCGAGTGGATACTGTCAAGCACATGCCCATTTGGTTTTGGCAAGAATTCACTGGTGATATTACTAATCACAAGCCAGATGTATTTATTTTTGGTGAATGGATTTATAGCAATCCTAGCGACGATCGCTCCGTGGAATTTGCTAACCACTCAGGCATGACACTTCTAGACTTTGGGCTGTGTGTGGCAATTCGAGCAGCACTGGCACAAGGCTCAGAAAAAGGATTCCAGACAATTCAATACATCTTCGACCAAGACCATCGCTACAGTGGGGCAACAGAGTTAATCACCTTCATCGATAACCATGATATGTCCCGCTTCCAATCGCTGAACCCCGATCCCGCGATGCTGAGGGTAGCGATCGCTCTGATTATGACTTGTCGCGGTATTCCCTGCATTTATTACGGCACAGAACAGTATCTGCATGATGATACTGATGGTGGTAACGACCCATATAACCGTCCCATGATGGAAAAGTGGGATACCGATACTGAGATTTATCGTTATGTCAGGCTATTATCTGGCTTGCGACGATTAAATCCCGCTGTATCGATGGGTAGCCACTGGCAAAAATACTTAACAGAAGATGTTTACTGTTACGTGCGCCGCTATCGTGATTCTCTGTGTTTTGTGGCACTCAACCGGGGTGTAGAAGTCACTTTACCAGAAGTAGACACAGAATTTCCCGATGGGGAACATACTTGTATAGTGACTCGCAACAAGTATGAGGTAAAAGACGGCAAGATTTATGATTTGCAACTCGAAGAACGCGGAGTGATTGTTTTGAGCCATGTTGGAGAAAGGATAAAAGCTCAGACCATTGTGCGGGTACAACTTAACGGCGTGCAAACTCAACCCGGCGAAATCATCGTGGTGACTGGAAATTGTCCAGAGTTGGGCAACTGGGATATCAGCAAAGCGTATCCCTTAGAGTACATCAATACCAATACTTGGTTCGCTGAGATTCCTTTTAATGAGAGTGCTGGTAATCTCATAGCTTACAAATACGCCATGTGGCGCGAAGGACAATCACCTCTGCGTGAAAATACAGTACCTCGCCGTTGGGTAATTGCTAAAGAAGGCACTGTAAAATGGCGCGATACTTGGGCATCGGGACGAGAGTCATAGAAAGGTAAAGTGATTAATCGTATAATTTATTACGCAACATGTAATCATTTGTGAATTTATGGGGTGAAGGGCGATCGCTCTTCACCAATTTTTTGGGAATAGAAAGGCTGATGCCAAGATGATAGCGGTTCTCGTTTGTATGGCATACAAACGAGAACCGCTATATATCTGAATTTATTAATTACGAAATTTTGAAATTTACACCATTATTCACTTCATAAAATATTTATAGATAGCAAGTAATTTCTTGCACATGTTACTGAAAAACTTTTCTGGATTTTTCTATTTATCTATAAGTATTATTTCGCTAGCAAAATAACTATTAAATTGCTAATTTCATTGTGTTAATTAATTAATATGAATTACTAGAAAACAACAGTTACCAATCTATTTTCTACTTGCTATAACTGACTGAGAACTCAAATTTTGTACAAATCATAGTTATATCATTGACCAGTCAAAACAAATTCTGGGTGATATAAGAATTCTGCTTTAGCTTAACATGCAATGATTCTAGCCTATTGAACTAGGTTCAAATATTCATGTCTAACTTTAGCTAACTGTAACGTGCAAGAGATAAAACTGTTAAAAAAAGGATTCGTTTTATGGAAAGAAGAAAAGAAAATAAGGGAATAATTTCAAAGATTATCTCGTTTTTGTCACATCATATAACTTTAATTTTACTTGCAGCTACTCTTGTCTTATTATTTGGCAGTAGGTTTGAGCTAGCAAACGCAATTCAACCTAACTTTGAGGCCGCAAGCGTAGCTCAACCTAATGCAGAATTGGAAATTCAAAAATTAGCAACCTGTTATGCACTTGGAACTGATGCTATCGGTAGGGGAAATCTCCAAGAAGGAAAACAGATTTATCGGGATTGTTTTACTCAAGATGCACAAATTACAGCTATTTTCCCGGATGGTGCTAGTGAAACACGGTATGGTACAGATTCTTGGGCAGATTTTGTCTATTCAGTATTCCAAGGAAATGGATATGTGGCAACTCAACACCTGATGGGTTCGCTCAATGTCTCAGTTAGAGGCGATCGCGCAAAGATGTCCTCTTACCTCCATGCAACTCACAAGCGTTCCGAAACCAGCATTGATGTTGCCAATGGCACTTATGAAGATGATGTGATTCTCAACAGAAATGGGCGCTGGAAAATTAATAATCGTACCCTCAAACTCATCGATTTCTTGAACTTGAGTTCTCCAGCCACTCCAACCGCTAGAAGTGCCCAGGTAGAACTACACATACCCCGTATGAAGCAGTAATTACTTCAGAACGCGGATTTCAGAAAACCGACTTTCATGGGGTGCGTTGTTTTTGCAAACGCACCCTATTTTTGATCGCACAAAGAAGTTCGGGTTAAATATGGCGGAATCCCCGATAGTGTAGACCTCTTGCAGAAGTTGGGAAAAGGGGAAGGTGGGGTTCCCTCTGGGGATAAGGGGCGGGGGAAAGGTTTGGTATTTTCCCTTTAACCTTTAACCTTTTCCCACCTCTTGCAAAAAGAACTTTTGCAAGAGGTCTATTCTTCTCGACTCCTTACTCCCTTATTCACAAGAGCTAAAATCAAAATGTTTACCTATTCATGCTTAGGTTGTGGCTACTACATCTTGTCCTCGCTGTCAGCAACCCGTTGATAGTCAAGCTATTAGCTGTCCTTTTTGCCGTACAACTCTTAAAGCTTACGGTCATCCTGGTATTCCATTGCATCGTGCTAAGGGAAAAGAGTATTTATGCGATAGCTGCACCTATCATGCCGACAACAGCTGTAACTTTCCCCAACGTCCTTACGCCAAAGACTGTACGCTGTATGAAAATTTGGAACAAAGCAAGTTAGAGCGAGAAAAGCAGCCTTACAGTAGCAATTTTGGCATAAATGTCAAAAGCTGGGTAAACCGCAATCAAACTTGGCTACTATTACTAGGTTTATTATTCGTCTGTTTTCTGATAGCAATGTCATTGTCTTGAAAAAGTGCTGAGTGCTGAGTGCTGAGTGCTGAGTGCTGAGTGCTGAGTGCTGAGTTCTGAGTGCTGAGTAAAAATACGAAGCGATCGCCTCTACAAGTTGCCTCACAATCTTTTAGGTGAAACCTGCAAACCCTCTCCTCCGCCCCACCGCTGTCTCAATGCTGACGGTGTACGAAGTTCATCATGACTGCCTTCAGACTGTTGGAATTTTAGGGTTTTCAGCCGTCGGTTCTACAACTTTTATTGATGGTTCTTCATCAAACAGAGTTAGGTCAAACCAAAAAGTAGTACCTACCCCGACTTCACTTACCAGATGCACTTTACTCCGATGCCTTTCCATGATATTTCTCACAATTGATAAACCCAAGCCAGTGCCTTCTAGGGTGTGAACGCGATTTTCTACTCTGAAGAAGCGGTCAAAAATTGCCTGTTGGTCTTCTTGGGCAATGCCAATACCAGTATCCGAAATTTCTACTCGCACTTGAGAAGATTGATTGTGAGACTTAGGCTTGGGATCTAATTGGTAGGCGCGAATTGCTACTTGACCACCTGCTTGAGTAAATTTGAGGGCATTACCAACTAAATTAGCTAAGACCTGCAACAACAAATCATAATTACCCACGACAAACGGTAAGCTGGGAGCGACTTCCTGAATTAGTTCAATGCCTTTATCTCTAGCATTAAGTTGGTAAGTACGCAGAGTTTGCTCGATCGCTTGCGCCAGATCCACTCTATCGAAGTTATAATTGCGACCAGATTCCAGCTTGGACAAATCTAAAACATCGTTAACTAAGCGGGTCAAGCGATCGGTTTCATGATTGACTGTTTGCAAAAAATCTTGTCGCTGTTCTAGACTCAAGTCTTCGCCGTAGTCGTGCAAAGTTTCAATAAAGGATTTGATATTAAATAAAGGCGTTCGCAGTTCGTGAGAAACATTACTGATAAATTGGCTTTTGGCCTCGTTCAGTTCTACTTCACGGGTAATATCTTGTACGGTTATAGCAATGCCTTTAATACTCTCACGCTGTAGGTTGAGTACTGTAGTTAAGAGAATACGGATAGTACGCTTGATTGATTGGTTGAGATGAATGCGAAACTCTGCACTTTCGCATTCGCCTGCTGCCATTTCGTACAAGGGACGGGCGATCTCCATTTGTACTGCTGAGGGCAAGTGATGCAAAACATTGCTGCCTACCACTTCGTCGTTTTCCCAGCCAAAAATTCGCCGCGCTGTTGGGTTGACTAAAATCACCTGCATACTATTATCAATTAAGACAGCACCATCAGCGATGGTTGAAACCAATGTTTCGAGCTTGGCTTTTTCTGCTGTCAATTCCTCAATGTTTTGCTCTTCATAACTCTCTAGGCGTTCTGCCATTTCGTTAAAGTTGAGAATTAACTCTCCTAGTTCGCCGCCTAGGGGTAAGTCAATCCGCTGTTTGAAGTTACCAGCAGCAATTTGTTTTACCCCAACCAACAGTTCTTTAATTGGCTTGGTGATGGTTAAAGCGTTAATCACTCCTGCCAAAATCACCATTACCCAAATTGTGATAAAAACAGCGATTGTGACATCACGGGTAAAATTTGTAGAGATGACTGCGGTTTGGTTGGGGTTAATGCCGATCGCTAATACACCCAGGTATTTTTTATTAACAATTAGGGGAATAAATACATCGGTGACTGCCCCATCTGGGGTCATGTGTTGCCGCACCATTGGTTTTTCCCCATCGCCTGGGTAATCTTCTGGCAATTGTATTCGCCGTTCAATGGTAAGAGAGTTTTCTACCTCCGGTTCCCAAAAAGGAATTCCAAAAAAGATTTTCCCAGTTTCATCAGCGTAGAGCATATAACGCACGCTAGAGGTGCTGCTGTAGAAGCGTTGGGAAAATTGGGCAACTTCAGTGAGATTTTGGTCAGCAACGAGAGGGGCGACGTTGGCAGCTAGCAGCAGTCCTAAATCGCGACCGAAGCGGGTGTCGTTCATCCGCGCATCCTGCTGAATCGTATTCACAGCCCAGAAGGTCAAACCACTCATCACCAACGAAACCACTAAAGTGGCGACAGCCAAAAGCTTGGTCTGGAGGGTGAACTCCGACCACCAATTAGCGATCGCTTCTCGGATTGTTGTTAAAAGAGCCAGCATCTTAAATAAAGTTGTTAGTAGTCTTTAGTTATAAACCCCAACAACTTAAAAATTAACAGTTAATTAGACAAATATGTTAATCGAGAGATGACTGTGGAGTTAGGAGTTAAGGGTTAGTTCTGTTCGCAGCATGTGGAAAAGTCAGAAGGTGTAGGGTGTAGTCAGACTCTCTCCAGTTCTCACTCAGCCACTCCCCAGCCTGAAAGGGGGTTTTAGCACTTCCGATGAATAGTCAGGCTGTTGATTATTTTTAAAACAAACTAAAAAACTAAAAATCTTAAGGAAACATTAAGTATATTTGCTTATCCGTCTTGGGCAAGAAGCAGGAAGTGTTAAAGAAGGTAAAGATTTGAATATAAAGCTTTAAGAAACTTTTTATCAAAAAATCTTTTACCTCAGGAGTAGTATCGCATGGTTTCAATCTGGCGAAATCCATTCCCGGTAGAGGAGTACAAAACGAACCGTGTTGTTGTGTACTTTTATAGCGGCAGGTGGATTCCAATTATGTTTCATACCTTGGAAGAAGCGATCGCGCTTCATCGTAAAGCAGTACAACTAGGAAAACAACTTTTTATTTTTCCAGCGGATTGCAATCCCAGCCATGAAATTCGTTAGTGGTAAGTAGAAAGCTGAATACCTAGCAAATTTCACAGATTAGCGTTTTACATTTAATTCTGTTTACCTGACTTAAAAAAGCTGGGGGAGGTGGGGGAAGCTAGGGAAGAAAATTTTTATGTGTTCTGGTATACGCAGTTCATGACGGCTACTTATGGCTTTCCCCAACTCAAACGCTAACTCTACCTATGGTATGGGAAATAAATAGTCGGATTGACGAAAAAATACAACAATTAATTTTTACCTACCTGCCTAGCGCTAGAGGCGAGAAACACAGTAAAAAAATTAAATTTGAGCATGTAGTTTAGTTATTGCTTACTCATGGACTTTAAGTACAAGTGGAAGAATGGCCAGATGCCTTCTCGTGATGAAGCCGCACGTAAGAAATATCTGTTAGATGCAAGTCAGTTTAACGATGATAAAGACCGAGCACAAGCAGAGGATCTGGCTCGTAAACATTTAAATGTTCCTACAAGAATTCCAGATGATGACCGCTCGATACTGCCAGGCGCTGCTCCACAAGAGAATAGTCTTGATGAAGACTTGTTGTAATTTTGATTCTCTTTGAGAGACATCGACAGCATAAAATGGACAATTAGTATATTAGGGGCGATCGCCGTCTTTTGATATTTATTGACTAGCATTTTATTTCTTTGTAGAACGCAGCCGATCTACTGCATAACAAATAAGGCGTAATTTGCGATCGCAGAGTGCGGATAATAATTACGAATTTGAAAAAAATACTGTTTCATATCTGTTTCATATTTATTAGTTGTTCCTGACTTTGTTTGATAATATTTATTAGAAATCACCACAAGTTTCATTGGTTATTACCAGCCAGGAGCAATTTCCTGGCTGTTTTGTTGCTGTTTAGTAACTGCTCAAAAAAATATCTCACGGTAAATAACTGCATTGCAACATCACCACCTAAGGATTGTTGCAGGTCTATTGGTTGTTGCAGTTTGCATCTGTTATTATCTGCTCTAGCAATTCGATCCGGTTTTTATGCCAGGGATTGCCTGGCTTATCTAAATAATACCTGACTATTATCAATAAGACTATTCCGACGCGTCTCTTGGGATTCTGCACGAGAGAATTTTACACGACTTGTAAACTCGAATCGTACTCCTCTTAAAGATAGATGTGTAAATCTCTATACACCTTAATTATTGTGCCAGATGCGTAGAACACTACTAATGATTGATAAAAATTTAGCAGTTGTGCAATAAAACCTAGTCTGTTGGTGAGTTACAAGAATACCGGAAAAATTCACAATAATGTAACACTTTGAAATGACTGAGCTTCAATAATGTAAGCAATTTATACAAAGACTAATTTTTCATCACTTTGAAAAAAATTTAAAATTTGAATGTAACAATTATGCTATTTATAATAGTATGTCTATTAATTGTTGATTTATCACTAATTTCCGAAGTTGCCTAGCTAAAAAGTTAAAGTAAAAGATAAATGCGATCTTCCATAATCTGGGCGATCGCCGAACTCACTATTAAGAAGTAGCTTCCGATACAAATAATAGTGAATGCATAGGTTAGGACTATTATTAATACACAAGTTCTAGCTGTATTGAACCATACAAATCACAACTTCTCAAACTATGAAGTAATGTTATTAACATAATACTTGACTTTTCCAAGTACTGAGTCATGCTATTAACAGCATGACTACTTTGGATATTTTCAGAAATAAAATTTACTCGTAATGCTGTTCGTTGGGAAATATTTCTGATGCAGTCTACCATTATGAGAGCTTTTTAATTCTTAAATATTTTGAAAATATATAGGATGATTATGTCTAACGACTACCAGTTTTTTTGTAGAGATTTCTGGCTTCCTAGTGGTTATGAATCTGAGAAAGATGGTGAGACTTTTATATTTGCTTCTAACGGTTTAGATTTAAATATTGCTGGTTTTTCTCTGATTAACTATTGTTTTGGTGAAGATAAGAATCAAAATAGCGTTAAATATGAAAGTCTTTTACAGACTTTGGCTTTTCCCTTAGATTTATATGGAGAAGAAATCAGTTTTTTATCGCGTAATAGTGCGATCGCTCTATTAAATGAGATATCTAGCAAGTATTCTTGGGAGCTTACTTGCTGGTTACAGAATTACATTTATCCTTCCTGGGATGGTCAAGGAATAATAGATATACCTCGTGTTATTGATATTTCGACTTTATTTAAAACAAACTTAATTGCTTGGTCTCCGGTATTGACTAATACTTAGAACCGGGGACTGGGGATAAGAGAGCTGGGGGAGCAGGGGGAGATGAGGGA
>NZ_JAECZA010000100.1 GCF_016056275.1 Dendronalium phyllosphericum CENA369
CGGGGAGCGAAGGTAACAGTAATCGGGGCAGTAAGCATGAAACAAGTTTTGGCTGTGATGACGTTGAATAGTTCAATGGATGGAAATGCATTTAAAGTCTTTATTGAAAAGTGTTTACTTCCCCAACTCTGGACGGGTGCTGTAGTTGTTATGGATAATGTCCCTGCACATAAAGTGGAAGGAATCGAGTCTTTAATTCAATCAAAGGGTGCAAATGTTCTTTATCAGTCACCTTATTCTCCTGACTTTAATCCCATCGAACATTGGTGGTCACAATTAAAAGCTTTTTTACGCTCCTTTTCTCCAACCTCTTCAAAAATGGTTGATGTTCTCATCGCAACTGCACTTAATTTGATTAATCCAGAGCATTTAAAAAACTGGTTTACAAACTGTTGTTACTGTACCTCATAAACCTGCAATACGCTGTATCAACGAGCTAAACAAGCTTATAGCTGTAAGTCAATTGAATGTAAAAATTGAAGAATATACCTTTAATAAACCTATTAAGATAAATACGATTACATGGTCAACTTCATTTTATTTTCATGGACTTGAGAACCAAATTATCATTTCTATTGAGTTGGATGAAGAAGCAATTACTGAAACAATTAAGTTACGTAGGACTAGATACTTATCACGCTCAAGAGCATGTGGCTTGCTTTGGATTTTGATAAGGCAATCAGCCTTTACAGATGATGATTTTATTGCTGCATTCAGCTAGCTGGTGTAACTGTGAAAGGAAAACTAACTAATTCATTCTCTGTGCAATAACCTGCCCACTTCTGGGGTATAAGCCTATTCCATATGAATCCGTATGACTTGACCAGATCCTTACTCTCGAAATCAATATTAGCTAAATATAGTCTTCTAGGATGTTTTATGGTTTGCTGTAAAAGGCTCATAAAATCTGATCTTCGTTGAAGAACATGATATAAACTTAAGCAATCTGAATAAGCTCTATGGGGCTTCCACACAGGTATTTCGTTGTCTATACATAGTTGCATTAAAGAATACCTACCTCTATAAGTTTCATTCACAGACCACTTAATCTCAGTTGCTGAGCAGATCCACTGTGGAATCTCATCAAAAGGGTATAGCTTTCGTATCCATACTTCATCAAAAGTACGGTTATGGCTAATAATTAAATCATTAGTAAGAATAGTTTGCCTAATAAGGCTTAGATAATTTTCATGATTTACTACATTTAATAAAGCTGAAGTAGGTATTTTATTAATTTTTTCAGCTTCATTAGTCTTTGCAGGAATTAATGTTGAAATTGATTGAAGTATAGTATTATCTGAGGTAGAGAACACCAATGCAGCCACTTCAATTACCTCAGATTTTTCTGAAGATAAACCAGATGTCTCAACATCAAGAATACATATTCTCATATTGATTCAACCAATCTCCTCTGCACCAATTCCTTCTCCAGATATTACGAAATCATCGATATTAAAATCTGGAAAAAAGTCAATGTCAATAGATGGCTTAACGATGAGAGCTAAAGCTCTAGTTAATGTGTAAGAAATAGGTCTTGGCAAATAATCAGATATGCGGTCTTGAAATTCTATCTGATCAATATCAGAGCCATTATTTAAGGAAGACAACCCCCATATTGCATACAGTGCATTTAACTGAAGATCTATTGATTTCTCAGAAAGGCAACGCTCAAATATTTCCTGAAGTATTTGGGATTTTGAATTACTACCTTTAGTAATCATTGCAAGATATGGTGGATCTTTTTTTCTAGGCTTAATTAAGTGATGAATAAGCCTTGTTCGACTATAGTTCATGATATCTTGATCTATAAATATGGTGTTCATAGCCCTATATGCCGCTAGCATAACTTGGTTAGGAAATCCAAAAACTGCAAACTTCACTATGTACCAAGTGGCTCTCTTAATATATCTTGGATTCAATTTTATTATTTTAGGCAAGCAAGAAATTGCCTTGACAACAATATCGCTATCGTAATCATCATTTGGGCCTAACTCTGATAGATAAGAAATAATTTTTTTGATATCATTGATTTCATCATCTGTATTAAAATTACCACTAAAATCAATTTTATTTAAATAATCTTTTGAATATTCCATTTCTTCATTAAATAATTTTTCTGAATATATTTCATCTACAAAATAATCTCCGGCTTCATTGTCTGGACGTAAGAGTTCTTCTATTAACTTTGGCTCACTAACTATTTCAGTCTTTGCAGAATTAAGATTTAATCCTAGCCTTAAAAGTTCATCTTGTAATATGTGGACTGCTTCTATCAAATCTGCTTTTGATGGAGAAACCACTCTAATATCATCCACATAACGAGTATATTTAAACCCTTTAGAAATCATCAACTCATCTATTTTACTAAGTAAGATATTTGCAAAATACCCCTCCGTTCTATTGCCGACCAATAATCCTTGGCTGACTTTTTCAGAACCTAATGCTCCATTTGCATATGAATAATATTCAGCAATTGGCTGAAGTATATCAAAAAGCAAAGGCTCATATTTTTGAGGTAAAATTCCACAGGTTATAGAATAAATAGATCTTACTAAGTAATCATGAGATACCGTGTCATAAAAGGCAGTAATATCGGCTTTTAGCACATAACATTTAGAATGAGAACTACTTACTTTATTTACTACATTTTTTGTCCAAATTACAAAGTTTAAATACTGGCTATAATAATCAGGGAATAGGTTAATAAATCCTTTTTTTGTATGTTGACTTCTGTTTGCAAAACTTGTTTTAATAAATGCGCTTTCTATTTCTAGCGACAGCGAATTTATGAGATGATATCTCAAAACTAGCTCTTTGAAGGGAAGATATACACATCTTCTTTGAAAAAATGTACTTTTAGGAAAAGAATAAGAAAATGCTACGTCTTGATTTAAGGGTTCTTTAAGAGAAAAAATTTTTCTAATATAATCTACAAGCTCATCGACATTTTTTCTGCTTTTGAATCTTAAATTAATTTCAAAAAGATTAGAGAAATGATCATAATTTAACCTATCATATAAAGCATAATAGATTGAGTTTCTTATTAAATTAGAGTTAATCAAACTATCTTCTAAATCAAATCTTACCATTATTACAAATACTCACTCAGTTTTTTGTAATTTGTTAAAATGCAAAATATTATTTATATTACTATAACATTGTAGTTAAAATTTACTAGCGAATAATAGCTTTACCAAAATTTATTTTGGTGAAAAGGTTAATTGGTAGGTTGCAAAAATGTAGAATTCAATTGATAACTTTAAAGCACTGTAAGCTCAATGGAGCAAAAACCAATGCAATTTACATACATGATAATAGATTGTTGTTTAATTTAGTCTTAGCCGTTGTATCAGCGTTTCAAATTTGTATAAATTGGCGATCGCATTGCAATGTTTACCACGATGAGGCTCTTTCTTACGGTTAAGATTTTATATAGAGTAAGTAGGTCAGTGTTAAAAATTGTCTTTATGACAAGGCAGGGGGAAGAGTTTTTCAAGCCACTTTACTTTTCGTTACATAGTTCTGTTTATTTGCACCTTACGGAGAATTCATCCGTTAATTAAGTAAAAAACCAAATAATGCTGAGTAACCAATCTAAAACATAGCTAAGTAAACTAGCTGGCTGCTTCAAAACGCACTTTAGTTTACATGTAAATAAAGCAAAATGCTTGTTAGAACGTCATTTGACGTTTTAGACTAAAAATAAGAGCCATCGTGGAATGGAGCACTTACTCTCGAATTTAGTAATTCATCAAGCGCCGATTGTAGAATTTATGCCAATGAAGGAGTTGTCCAACTATTGTTTTTAGAAGGAGAACCCTGTCAAACTACCTATGCAGATCGAGGGGGTAAATATCAAAATCAGCCTGAAAGAGTGACTTTAGCTAAAGTATAGTTGCTATTTATTATTGATTTAGATATAAAATATAAATAATCATTTAGAAACATAGTCCATAGCTAATTTAAGATGAGCATAACCAGTGGCTATAATTATATCAAAGTCAATTTTTAACTTATAGTAATTATCTATATTTAAACAATTATCGCAAAAACCAATATAATCTTTTTTTTCCTCATATAAAGCTATATTATGTCCTAATTGATTAAGACAATGAATAATCTCTAAAAGTTGAGAGTTAATTAGAAGTTTAAGTTCCTTTAATATTTCTTCAGCTAATAAATTGGACAATTCCCTAGCTTCATCTGTATCTAAGCCACATTTAACAAAGGATTGCTCGGAAAATCTTTCATCTATCATGATATACGGTTCTAAAATGTGCAAGTTAAGAGTAAATGAAGTACACAGGTAGGGGCGCTCTTACGTTCACCCTCACAATTGTTGCAATCTGCTGTAAAATATTCAATTTGTACGTACAGTATTCTTATCTAAATTTTTCTCCCCCTGCCTCCCCAGCTTCAACAGCGATAGGATATTTTTTTGAAAATCCCTTACCTAGCCCATTGCTGCAAAATGTAAGCGTAAAAAGCTTCTTTATCTACTTTATCCATTGCATAAATCTTGCGACCGCCAGATACTACTTTAGTACGCCCTTGGCTAAGACCAGTAGTTATAATTTCTGTTTCCCATTCTTGTAGTTGATAATATTCTGGATGTCCTAGATAAGCTGTCGCCAACACATCCCAAAAATAATAATCTTGAGGGATAACCAATGCATAACATTGCCCTGCTAGATCGGAGATAGGATAGTGGCGTTGTCGTCCCATTTTGTATACTAATTCCGATGTCACGGGCACATTGTTAGTTAAATCTAAAGGACACATAATAATTTCAATTTGTGTTTCCCATACCCGCGCTGCGGAAACTGCGTCCCAATAAACATTCCATTCGGCGGAACCGTCTTGTCCTGGTTCCCAATTTTTCTCCACATTGCCAGGGACGTTCAATGCACCACCCATCCAAACAATCTTTTGAATCTTCGCTTCAATATCTGGTGCTTTGTCTAAAGCCGTTGCTACCGTCGTCAACGGCCCTGTCACCATCAGCGTTACTGGTTCTGATGCTTCGCGCAACACCTTGACCATGAAATCTTGACCTGTTTCTGCAACCAGAGGTGTATTGACAATTTCTTTTTGATTAAGAATTGGCAGATGGTCAATCACAAACGAATCGCGGCGATAAAGATAAGGGAAGGGATTAATACCGCGCACCGTGCTTTCTGCGACCGGGATATGAGAAAATCCCATCAAATCTAAAATTTTACGTGTAGCGCTAGCGGCTGGTTGGATATAGCAATCAGCGGGAGTGACGACAACGCCGAGAAGTTCTACATTATCCATCGTCAACAGCAGCATAGTTGCTAGATAATCATCTACACCACCATCGTGATCCATTAATACAAGTTGTTTAGACATATACAGGAGAATTAATAAATGGATGAATTTATGGAAGCTGCGATCGCACAAGCAAAACAAGGTAGACAAGAAGGTGGAATTCCCATCGGTTCCGTTCTCGTCAAGAATGGCAAAATTCTCGGCAAAGGACACAATAAGCGCGTCCAAGATGGCGATCCTGTCACTCACGCCGAAATCGATTGTCTCCGCAACGCTGGCAGAGTTGGCAATTACAGAGGTACAACATTATATTCAACTTTAATGCCGTGTTACTTGTGCGCTGGGGCAGTGGTGCAATTTGGCATTAAAAAAGTCATCGCCGGAGAATCCAGAACTTTTCCTGGTGCTAAAGAATTTATGGTATCTCACGGCGTGGAAGTAATTGACCTTAATATTGACGAATGCGAACAGATGATGAGTGAGTTTATTGAAACTAACCCCGAACTTTGGAATGAGGATATTGGGAAATAAAGGATGAAGGCGAATGATGGAGTTCTGAAGGCGAACGATTGAGTTTTGAGGGCGAATGATGGAGTTCTGAAGGCGAACAATGCAGTTCTGAAGACGAACGATTGAGTTCTGAAAGTTCTGAAGGCGAACAATGGAGTTTTGAAGGCGAATGATGGAGTTCTGAAGACGAACGATTGAGTTCTGAAGACGAATGATGGAGTTCTGAAGAAAAAAGGTCAAGTAATTAAATCTTCTTTTATTCTCGATCCTTCACACTTCATCCTTCATAATGCCTTTTTCTTTAAGAAAAGTATCAAAAGTCAACTTATCAGGTAAAGAAGTTTGTGCGCCTAGTTTTGTTGCTGCTAAAGCACCTGCGGCTGCACCCCAAATAACTGCCTGATGTAAAGAAAGTCCTGTAAAAATTCCTGCTGCCAAGCCGCCATTAAAAGCATCGCCAGCAGCAACGGTGTCAACTGCATGAACTGGAAAGGCTGGTACAAAAAAAGTTTCTTCGGCGGTGGCACAAACAACACCTTTAGCACCCAGTTTGACGATCGCAGATTTTACACCCCGTTGCAATAAAATTTCGGCTGCCTTTGCTGCTGATTCCTCTGTGTCTACAGCAAAACCCACCAATTGCCCTGCTTCCACTTCGTTCGGTGTAATAATATCTACCAACGGATAAAGTTCGTCTGGTAAATTAGATTGTGCAGGTGCAGGGTCGAGAATCACTTTTACGCCTGCTTGATGCGCCGCTTTCGCACCAGCTACCACAGCAGCAATCGGAATTTCTAGTTGTAAAAGCAATGCTGTAGCTGTTGGTAATAAATCAGATAATCGCTCTATATCTTCTTCGTTGACACGCCCATTCGCGCCAGGAATGACAATAATTTGATTTTCACCTTTGTCATCCACAGTGATGACGGCAACTCCTGAACTAACAGTT
Organism: Dendronalium phyllosphericum CENA369; assembly: GCF_016056275.1. Classification (GTDB taxonomy): domain Bacteria; phylum Cyanobacteriota; class Cyanobacteriia; order Cyanobacteriales; family Nostocaceae; genus Dendronalium; species Dendronalium phyllosphericum. The sequence goes on from NZ_JAECZA010000100.1 coordinate 6,752, forward strand.
TCATCTTCATCGATAGAAACATTGCTACTATCCACACCGGAGTTTTCCAAATTGTACAGTAATTCTGACGCAAAACTGTCTGTACCTACACGCCCAACCATTTGAGTTGGAATCTCTAAACGTGCCAGTGCTACTGCTTGATTTGCACCTTTTCCTCCTGGAACTCGAACAAAGTTATACCCTAACAATGTTTCTCCCGCTATTGGCAATCGGGGTACTGTTGCGACTAAATCTATATTGATGCTACCGAAGACGATAACGCTCATATTCTAATTTTTGTTGATCTTAAAAGCTACTAATAATTGTAAGTGCGAACGTAACAGTGCCCCCATTCGTGTACTTCATTTACTCGCTATAATATACAACTAGTGGCATTATGCTATTAGAATAAAATGCTGTGAAAATTCAATATTTGCCAGAAGTCATTTATCAGTAGTTGCTACTCATAGAATGATTGCCTCAAAATTTATTAAACTTACACAGCAATATTTTGTTTTAAATTAGTGATTAAATTTGTTTCTTTATCTTAACTAATAACAGACCTAGACCTACTGTCAAAAATGCTAGTGTACTTGTTGGTTCGGGTACGGCATTAACTGGAACGACTTTCGCATCAATTCGGGCAATTCCAGCTAAATTACCTGCTAAGCTAGAGTTGCCAATTATCTTGGCAAACTCAGGAGAAAACAGTAAATTAACTTTATTGATGGTTAAATTGTTATTATTTAATGTTACGTTTTCCGGTGCACTCAAATCAAACAAAATTGTATTGAGAGAATATGTGTCTTTTAAATAAAGACCACTGGCATTATTAATGGCACGTGTCGAATCAAAACTAATAGAAAAGTTACCAACAGTCGTTTGATTATTAAATGTAACAGTACCAGTATGTTTGATTGTACCTGAGAGCGGAATAAAACCGCCCGTGTCACTAAAGGTAAAGTTAGTAGTTGGGTCAATGCCGAAGCCAACTATAAAATCACTGTTAATTGGTTCGACTGTGTTATCACTACCTGTCAGATTTAACCCAATACTACTAAGATAGCTAAGGTCATGATAGACGCTTGTAACTCCAGACTTAATCTGATAATTAGTAGCTTCTGCGCGTAGAGGTACAATTGAGCCAAAAGCTACCGCCGTACAACCAAGAATTAGTGCAAGCTGAGAAAAACGCATAGATACTCTTTATTCTATGTCGTTTATCATATAAAATTGGCTAATTTATTTATTTAAAGTTTCTATTTTAATTGAGTAAAGTTCTTAGCGAAATTTAAATAGAAAAATTATTGACAAGACTAAAAATTAGTCATGTTTTATGCTCAAATATCAAACTTAAAAATTTTGTCGGAAATTCTTTATCTAAGATAATTACTTTTCTTACTTTTTACATGAAAGGTGAAGCAAAAATCAAGTTTGTTTATACTTTAGCGATCGCTTGTGCTTTTGATAGTCAAGATTGTACAAATTTGTTTTGATTGCGATCGCCTGACTTCTAAAATCTCAATCTAGTTAGATTGACTGAAAAATTTTAGTACTCGCTTAAGCTTAATATTACATAAAAACAAGCAATAATAAGCATCTAAACGCTAAATCATTGGCATCGATGTTAAATTTTAATCAAGCTTGAGGTTTTCTCTGGTGAAATACACCTCAGTTTGAGTGCCAAGTGTATCTAGACGATTACTTCCAGTATTCACAATGACACTATCTGGATTAATCTTTGGTAGTGGCGACGAAACAGAAAGATAAATTTTGTCATTGATGATTACTTTTCTGGAAGAAATTTGTTTCAGCTTTTTAAGAGATTCAACTTTAACATCTCCATTGCGATAACAAAGTCTGCTAAAAGCTAAGGCTGTTACTTGTGGCAGAACTTGGAGTAAATAAAAATAATCGGGACGCAACCATTCTTGCCAGCTATCATCACCTCCCTTACCAATATATTGAATTGATGATGGGGAAACTTTCAACCAAATTTGCAAAGAAAGCGCTTCCGGACAAATAATTGCTTTCAGTTCTTTAGTACTATTAAAAAAACTTTTCTAGTAAACGTGCCACCACGCAATTTAACTCCATTCACATCATAACGATCGACTTTGATTTGAGTCAGAGGTTTGGCAGTGCGACACAAGTTAGCTCGTTTATTATCTAGTGATTGAAAGTTAACCAAAATGATAATGCCAAGTGAAGTTAAACAAATAGGTACAAACATTTTGATAAATAGAGGAATTTTGCTCACCTGAATAGACCATTTATCAACTAAATTTTAGATTGCGGCGATCGCCTAATATTGCCACAATCATAATTGCTTGTTGTCTAGGTAAAAATAGATAAAGTCAAGAGTCAGAAAACTAAGAAGCGATCGCTCCCTCAACTCCAGCAGATTTCTTGATATCTTGGTAGAAAACCCAAGGTTAAGTCCTATGGTGACAACATCGGCGGCTAGTTCCCAACGAGTCATACTGCCAAATATCAGTTGGCAGACTTTTGAAACCATCCTGGCAGAAATGGGGAATAATCGTGCTACGCGACTGGCTTATGACTGCGGAACGCTGGAAATTATGACACCTTTAATGCCGCATGAGCATAACAAAAGATTAATAGAGAAGTTGATTGATAATCTAGCAGAGGAACTAAATCTCAACCTCAAAAGCACAGGTTCGGTTACTTGTAAGCGTCCAGACTTACTGCGGGGTGTAGAACCAGATTCTAGTTTTTACATCCAAAATGAACCCGTAATGCGACACAAGCAGAATCTTGACTTGACGCAAGATCCACCACCTGATTTAGTAATCGAAGTAGACTACACCAGCGCTTCTGTTGACCGAATGCCAATTTATCTTGCCTTGGGTATTTTGGAAGTTTGGCGTTATGACGAACCTGTAATGCAAATCTATCAATTGCGCGAAGGTGTGTATGTGCCTTGTAATAATTCGCCAACTTTTGCAGATTTGCCACTGACGGCTGAAGTTCCCCGCTTTTTAGCAGAAAGCCTCAAAATTGGGGAAATACTAATGATTCGCTCATTTCGCGATTGGGTAAGACAGCAAATAAGAATTGGACAAGTCTAGACAAGTTTAGTGTTGTGAGAAGGTTTTGTTTTAGAACAGAGATTTATCGACAGAAAACGCTAAAAGGATATACCATATCAAGGTGCATGATACCCAAATCTCTTTCCTATGCCTAGTGTTGAACGCGACGAAAACCGAGAGCATCGCATCGAAACAGAGATAATTGTTGATGCTGATGATGATAAAGAAGAACGGGCGATGGGTTGGTACTACTACCTCGACGATACTCTGAACGTACCTTTTATGGCTACGTGGAAGAAGAAGTCACGCAAAACATCTACCGTCGAGGAGAAAAAAGTCGAGGTGCTAGGAATGGCCCCAGACGATGAGTGCTTAAAGGATATGTACGTGGAAGTAGTTTATCCTGAGGGCAAGGACGAAGACGTATTTTCTGCCAAGCTATCAGACATAGAAGCTATTGATGCAGATAGTGAAACTCAAGAAGCGATCGCAGATTGGCATTATTGGCTTGCTAGAGGATACAAGTTTTAAAAGGAGGCCGAGGGTAAGAGGTGAAGCAGTGCGGTCTTGGGGGTTTCCTCCATGAGCAACTGCACCAAGCCGAAGGGCAGAAATTAAAAGTTTCTTTCTCCCCCTTTACCCTTTACTCTTTTCCCCTTCATCTCCCCAAACTGCATTAAATTCTAGGATAAATGCCTAATAATCTGGCAAGGATTGCCAGCAGCTACCACATTTGCCGGGATATTTTTGACAACTACACTACCAGCACCAATAGTAGTATTGTCACCAATTGTTACCCCCGGACAAATAATTGCACTACCACCAATCCAGACATTATTCCCAATTTTAATTGGAGCAGCAAGTTCTCTACCAGAAAGTCGAATTTCTGGCTCTACTGGATGATAAGCAGTATAAATCTGTACGTAAGGAGCGCACAAAACATTATCGCCAATTTCAACTGTATTACAGTCTAAAATCACACAACCATAGTTCATAAACAAGTTATTGCCAGTATAAATATTACTGCCATAGTCACAGTGAAATGGTGGCAAAATGTATATTTTATCGCCTACTTTTTGAAACAATTCTTGCAGTATTTTCCTTCTTTGTTCCTGCTGTTCTTCTGTTGTAGCATTGTACATTCGTAGGAGATGACTGGCTCTTTTTCTCTCAGAAACTAGTTCGGGATCTTCTGCAAGATATAACTCGTTTCCGAGCATCTTTTGTTTTTCTGTTCGTTCCATTACAGTTTTTTTAGTTTAATTGAATAAAATTTATATTAAAGTAAAGAAGATTAATATTTTTACTAAAAGATTCAATACAAGCTATATTCAGTAAGGTAATAAAATCGAGATTTTTCGATAAATTAATTTAACTTATATATACTCAAAACTGCAATTTATAAAAATATCTAAAATGTCTACCAAGAAATTCGGAGGAATATGCCTTTTCGGATTTTAAGCTTGGATGGGGGAGGGGTTCGGGGAGTGGTTGCAGCAACTATTCTCCAAGAAATTGAAAGGCAGATTAATCAACCTTTAAATGAGTACTTTAACTTAATTGCAGGAACTTCCACAGGGTCAATTTTAGCAGCAGCGATCGCTACTGGAATTAGTATCCAAGAAATCATCGATTTATACAAACAAAAAGGCTCAATCATATTTCCTTACAAAAGCCTTTTTTCTCTAAAACGAATTCCTTTATTACTCAAGTATGGTTTATCTGCTCCCAAGTTTTCAGATAGTGGCTTAATTCAAGTTCTCAAAGAAACTTTGGGTGATACAAAACTCTTGGATATTACTGCACCACTATTATTAATCATTTCCTATGATACTATTTACCGAGAACCAATTATATTTAAAAGCTGGCGGCACGACAAAGGCTATAGCAATGTACCTTTGTGGGAAACTTGCGTCTGTTCGGCATCTGCTCCAACTTATTTCCCAGCACATAAACTAAAAAAAAGAGTTAATGGCAGAGTCCAAAATAGTACTGCGTATACCATTACGTTGGGCGATGATGCACCCTCAGTAGAGAATATATTTAATGATAGGCAAATTAGAATTACCAGCGGTACGGGAAAGGGTCAAACTCGTATTATTAATAAGTATGTAGGAACAACTCAACTAGCTTTTTTGGATTCGCCTTGGGAAAAAATACCAGATACTACTTCTACCTACTCAATTAAATATATATACTCTGCCATTGATGGTGGTGTTGCTGCCAATAACCCTTCCAGCTGTGCTGTTGCTGAAGCTTTAAGACTAGGACATCAGGTTGAGGAAATTACTGTCCTCTCCATCGGAACTGGCGATCGCACGCGAGTCATATCATTTGAACAAGCTCAAAGCTGGGGTCTGATACAATGGGCACAGCCACTAATTGGCGTATTGTTTGATGCCTCATCAAATGTTCATGAGTATATTACAAACCAAATAATCCGCGATCGAGCTTTACGTTTGCAATTCAAGCTTGATAGAGAATTAACTGGCAAACGCTTGAGTGATGATATTGATGATGTCAGTCAAGAAAATATTAGCAATTTAATTGAAGCGACAGAAGTTTATATTAAACAGCCACAAATACAAGCTGCTTTACATAAATTTTTACGCACCAATCAATAATCAAAAAGTCTCTTAATTATACAAATTCTCCCAAGGTGGGAAGTGTAGCGCCTCACAAATTACGAATTACGAATTAGTATTATTGGCTTCATCAAATATGCTATAATGAGCTTTACCTTGTTGTTTAGCACGATACATAGCAATATCCGCATCTCTGAGCAGATTTTCCGGCTCGTTATAACCATCACAGTTTAAAGCAATACCAATGCTGGCTGTAGTATATATCTGATGTCCGTTAAGGTTAAGTGGCAACCCTAAAGTATCTTGAATTCGTTTGGCAACATTGGTAGTGTCAGTAGCATCTTTAATTTCTTCTAACAGTACAGCAAAATTATCACCACCAAATCTGCCTACTGTATCGCCGCTGCGTACGCATGATTCTAACCTACGAGCGATCGTTACTAAAAAATCATCTCCCATTCCGTGCCCCAAGCGATCGTTAATCCCTTGGAAACCATCTAAATCTAAAAACAAAACCGCAAAATTATAATCACTGCGGCGTTTTCTTCGCTCTATTGCTTGCTTGAGCCTGTCTAGAAATAAAACGCGATTTGGTAGTGCTGTCAACCCATCATAAAAAGCATTCCGCAGCAATTGCGCTTCCATTTGCTTGCGCTGAGTAATATCTTGGAACACTAAGACTGCGCCAGTTACATTACCATAGCTATCCCGGATAGGTGCAACACGATCCCCAATTGGTATTTCTCTCTCATCTCTAGTAATCAGCTTACAGTTTTCTGGTAAATTCAAAACTTTGTCTGCTGCTATTGCCTGTATGGCTAAATTCTCAATTTTTTCGTCCATATCTCCATCGACTAAATATACAACTTCTGATAAATCTCTGCCAAAAACTTCATCTTCTCTCCAACCAGTAAGCACCTCCGCGATAGAATTCATCATTTGGATGTAACCATTAGTATCTGTAACAACTACTGCACAGTTCATACTGTCAAAAATTGACACCATTCTCTGTGTTCCTTCACGCAATCTTGTGTTGATTTGGTGCTTATAAATAGCCATTTCCACAGCAAGATGTAAATCTGTTTCTGCAAACGGTTTTAGAATGTAACTAAAAGCTTTATTTAGTTGATTTTGAGATAATTTTATATATTGTGAATACTCGGTTATGTGTAACACTGGTATCTGAAAATCATTCTGGATAGTATCAGTTACTTGTATCCCATTAATCTCCCCAGCTAAACAGATATTAATTAATACTAAATTAGGATTAATTTCCGCTACTTTTTTTATTGCCTCCTCACCAGAAACTGTAATTTCCGGAACATTGTATCCTAATTCCTGTAAAGTATTTCTAATATTTAACGCTAGGAATTTTTCATCCTCAACAACTAGGATTTTGCGGGAAAGCATGTTAAAATAACCTGTTTGCTAAGGTTAATATATTGATTTTCAGTGTTTGTTTACTCTGAAAATCAATAATTCTATAATAATCAATCTCTAAAATATGGGTGTACTTGCTTGGCTAAAATGCTATTTAATTGGCTACTATTATATTTTTGTAGTTACTAATCTGCGTGTTTAGCAAAGCTAGTTAAATTAGCTAATTCAGCTAGTGTAGTTAATACTCAGACAAAAAACTCAAAGAGAAATTTACAATATAAATTGTCGCAAAAATACGATAAATTAAAGCATATATGTTGCTACGGGAAATACTTGATTTAAAAAATACAAAAGGCTGCGGCATCCACAGAAAAGTTAAGCAGAATAATTTGAAATCTATTAAAAAAGTATTTAATTAATTTACAAATAAAGATAAAATTAAGCTAATATAGCGATATTAAATAATTCGTTAACAATCAGATTCCCTACTTCTGGAACAATCGAGAATTTGAGTCGAAGTAGTTGATAAGCACAACGCTCATAAATTACTTTGTATCGTCAATACCTTAGCCAATTTACGAGGCTTCAACGCCTGTGGAAAGGGGATGAATACGTCCCAAAGAAGTGAGCTTGGCAAAAATTTGGGCTAATAAAATAGGCTCAGGCTTTTGAGGAAGTATTTTTAACATTTCACGGACATATCGAAAACCACGGTAGTAAGCTTTCAGGTCAATAATGCCAGAATCAGGATTATGTTTACGGAAATCAGCCAAAAGATGATGGGATAAATTAACCATGAAGAAGGCAAGATTAGCCGCATTAGTCACAGC
>NZ_JAECZA010000101.1 GCF_016056275.1 Dendronalium phyllosphericum CENA369
AAGTAGGGGGAGTAGGGGGAGCAGGGGGAGATAAGAACACAAATTCTACCTTGTCCTCCTCATCTCCCTCATCTCCCTCATCTCCCTCATCTCCCTCATCTCCCTCATCTTTAGTTAAGTCAATCGTCGTAATAACAGTGAATTAGTAACAACACTAACTGAGCTAAAAGCCATTAATGCAGCAGCACCAGATGGGGTCAGGACAAAACCCCAATTTGGTAACAATACACCTGCTGCTAAAGGAATGCCGATTGTATTGTATGCAAAAGCCCAGAATAAATTCTGACGGATTTTGTTGAAGGTGGCACGACTGAGGCGAATTGATTCAACAACGTCGTATAAGCGATCGCGCATTAAAACAATTTCGGCTGTTTCCATTGCTACATCTGTGCCGGAGTGTAAAGCAATCCCTACATCTGCTTGTGATAAAGCTGGAGCATCGTTAATTCCATCTCCAACCATGGCGATTGTACGGGCATTTGCTTGTAATTCTTGGATGACAGCAGCTTTTTTGCTGGGAGGCACTCCAGCCATCACTTCATCACTATCTAGCCTTAATTGTTTAGCTATGGCACTAGCTGCTTCTAATCTATCGCCACTGAGCAATATTACCCGTAAACCCATCTGACGCAACTTGTCTACTGTAGTTTGGGCATCGGGTCTGAGGGTATCTCGAACAGCAATTAGTCCGGCGAAAGTTCCCCCAACTGCCGCGTAAACAACTGTTTTGCCTTCGGCTGCCAACTTCTGAGCTACTTGTTGTCCGGTGTCGCCTATGGAAATTCCATGCCAACTCAACCAGTCCGAATTTCCCAACAGCACAGTTGCACCTTCTACTACCGCAGATACCCCAAGTCCGGGTTCGGTATGGAAATCTATAGCGTCTGGAATAGATAATTGTTGTCGTTGTGCTTGTTGTTGAATCGCTTTTGCTAAAGGATGGTGAGTACCGCTTTCGACTGCTGCTGCTAGTTGCAGTAGGGATTGGAGATTGGGTAGTTCTTCCTTATCCCTAGTCACCAGTCCCCAGTCCCCAATCTCTAATTCCTCAACAGTCAAACAATCTGTGACTGTGGGATTACCTGTGGTTAGAGTACCAGTTTTATCAAACACCACTGTGTCGAGTTGGTGGACTCTTTCTAGCACATCACCACCTTTGATTAATAAACCTCTTTCTGCGCCGATGCCAGTTCCGACAAGAATGGCTGTAGGCGTAGCAAGTCCTAAAGCACAAGGACAAGCGACTACCATAACTGCGATCGCCAGCTTTAAGCTAGTTAATAATGGCGAGTAGTGAGTAGGGAGTGCTGAGTGGTGGGCGTTATGTGTGGCATGGCTCATCATTTCCATGCCACCTGAGATGGTGACATCTGGCCAGATGTGACTGCCGAAAAAGTACCAAAATCCAAATGTCAATACAGAGGCGGTCAAAACACCATAGGTAAAATAACCTGCGACTGTATCTGCTAGTTTCTGGACTGGAGCTTTGCGAGTTTGAGCGGCTTCTACTAAAGCGACAATTTGAGCTAGAGTGGTGTCATTGCCAGTACGCGTTGCCTGAATTGCGATCGCTCCCGACTGGTTGAGCGTTCCAGCTGCTAGTGTATCTCCTGGTTGCTTGATTACTGGTACTGCTTCCCCTGTCAACATCGACTCATCCACCGTTGTATTTCCAAAACGAACCTCACCATCAACGGGGATTTTATCGCCTGGCAGTACTTGCAACCATTCACCAACGCGCACTTGTTCGGCAGGAATTTCTACACTATTCGCTCCCACTCCTAAGTTTTCCGGATTTGGATTGGCAATCAATCGTGCTACTTGTGGTTGGAGTGCTAGCAATTGTCTAAATGCGGCGGCGGCCCTTCCTCTAGCTTGTTGCTCTAATGTTCTTCCCAAGAGGATAAAGCCCAGCATCATTACTGGTTCGTCAAAAAAGCACTCCCAACCCATTTGGGGAAACAGCAGTGCTACCAAACTAGCAATGTAAGCAGTCAGCGTTCCCAATCCTACTAAAGTATTCATGTTAGGAGCATTGCGCCGCCAGCCCAGCCAGCCATCTACTAATATTGGGCGACCAGGAACTAGTAGCGCCACCGTTGCTAGTCCGCAGTGAAACCAAATGTTACTCAACACTGGCAATATTGAGCCAGCAATGCTACTCAGGTGTCCAATTCCCGACAACACCAGCAACACTCCAGCAACAATCAATTGCTTGATGGCAGAACGCATTTGTTGGCGCTGTTTTTCTGCTGGGTCTTCTAAAGTCACGCCTGCTATTTCGCTAGCTTTCCGAGGTTGGGTAGGGAATCCAGCTGCTGTCAATCGCTTTGCCAATGCATCTGCATCTACCACACCAGTTTCTGATTCTACGACTGCTACCTCTGTAGCTAGATTCACACAGGCATTCTTGACTCCTGGATGTTGGGTTAGCTGTCGCTCTACAGCCTTGACGCACCCGGCACACTTCATACCTCCTACATCCAGAATAATTTTTTCTGAAGTCAGGGCTAGTTCTGGGGCAAGGTTAGTTTTTGGGACAAGTGGCATGGCAAGTGTTTAATTCGCTACAAAGATTCAACGCCTCACGAAGCGTCTCTAATTTGAGCGTAGGCGAAATCTACAACTTTGACAGAACGTCAATAATATTAATTTTATTAAATTATGGTAAGCACAAGGCCGAAGTTAAGAATTAGGAGTTAAAACCGTTCGGTTAGGAAAAGGGTTAAGGAGTTAGAGGCAAAGGGAAAAAATCCCTTTTCCCTTTTTCCCTCTCCCAGTTCCTAAACCTCGGCAGAGTCTCAATTACGGCTCCAGTTTAGATAAGTCATGTAGATGATAGCTGCAATTTGTATTGGCATCATGATAATGAGGCTTTTCCAGAAATAATTGGTGTCTAAATTAGACATAGTGCTAAAGTATCCCACACCGAACAGCATAAATACCATCCAGGTAAGATGTTTACGTTTAATGGCTAGCATTTTAGTACGAATAATTCTGTAAGTATGCAGCTAGGATTTATAGACACAAATAGAAGTTAAATTATGAAAATCGAGTTTCTAGTGCAGCATGGCAAATTAAATCGCAGTTATGAGTTATGAGTTTTATCTCTTTTCTGCTTTTATACTTCCTGCTACTAGAACCAACCTTGTTTGTTAGCAAAGTAGGTATTTACGAATTCTTCAGGAGATTTGTTCAGATAAATCATGCCTTCAATTAATCCAACAAGTTGCATAATCAACAAAGTAACGCCGTAAGTGAAGGAACCAGCTACTACTGAAATAACTAACATGATGAAACCTTCTGGAGCGTACCCAAGAATAAACTTATGAACTCCAAAACCTCCAAAAATAATCCCACAGTATCCAGCTAGAAGTTGTTTGGTAGGGTGACTGGGATTGAGATTTGACATGTGAGCATTCCTCCTGATTTAATTGAGTAAAAACTTTAATTATTTATTGTCATAAAAACACTAAGAAGAAATTTTTAGTGTTTTTGTTAGTAGCAGTACATCCCAATATAAATTGGCGAAAAAGTAAGATGCAAATCTTATAGGGGGAACACTAATATAGTGTGGCATAAATAACTATTCAGCAGCTACTAGGTTTTTTGATAACCTTGAGTAACTCTGACTATGAAACATAGCCCTGTAGTTTTGCCAATTCTTAGGTAAGAGTCTCTTCAGCAGAAATAATTCTAATAACGAGCAAAAATGTTCATACTACACCACTTTATACAAGTCCATCAGTGTTACCTCCGGACTTTTTTTCAATGGCTGTAATGATGGAGGATACGCTTTAAGTGGGAATACCTGCATTCGGCATCAAGAGCATATTCTCTGCTAGTAGGAGACAATCCGATCGCTAATGAATTGGATAGAAATAGCTTAGAAGCTCAGTTAATTGCTACTTTTCACGTGAATAGATAAAACTAGGATTTTAAATCCAATTATTCCTATCACAAACAGCTTTACAATCGCTCAAGTTTTCTAGATACTACTAAATGTTAACTTAAACATTTTGTAATCTATTTAGCAGTATTGCTACAACTACATCTGTTGCTAGGCTATTTCCAGTAATGTATTACTACTACAGCAGATAAAAGCAAATATTCTGATATAGTGCAACCGTACTTATTTAGTAATATTAGCTACCATTGCCTAAAACAAAGAGGCTAAGTAGTGTACCACTATTCCAGAGGCTATGGAGGAGCATAGGGGCAAGGAGGTTACGCGATCGCGTGTAGACAAAACCCAAGACGATCCCCAGCGCGGTAAGTGGCAGAATTTCGGATAAACTCAGGTGAGCGATCGCAAATAACACAGCACTGGCAATAATCGCTCCCCAAACAGGCAAGTAACGAGTTAGGGAAGGCAACAAAAAGCCGCGAAACAGAAGTTCTTCAAAAAATGGCGCTGCGATCGCAGCTGTCGAGAAAAAGATGCCAAGTGCGACAGCGTCTTGGCTTTCTAGCGCCAGTTGTAACAGCGGATTACTACCACCTTGTCCTTGCCATAGTTGTTGATTAATCAACGACACCACCACAACTATGGGTAAAGCAGCACAATAGCCACCCAATCCCCATAAAAACCATTTATCTTGCAGTTTAAAGCGAAACCACGACTCTGGCAGTGGAAGGGAGCGTTTAATTGAGAAATACAACACCGATAGCGCACCTGAGGCGACTAGTAAGTAACTAATTAAGACAAAGACAGCTTGAGTTCGCACGTTACCAACAGGACGCGGAATGGGGAGCAGCGATAAGACTAGGGGTACAAAAACTTGTCCCATGAAGAAAAAGCCTAGGACAAAAACCTGTAAAATTGTTTCTCCATCCCAAGGTGTTGACCAAGGTACATCCCCATTTTGAGCTAATAAGGCTGCTTTTCCCTTCAGTAAGCGTTGAACAATTAAGAAAATCAGTAATATCGTGCCGATTAATGCGGCTAATGTGGGAATAGTACCAATCAGAACTAATTTCAGCACAGCTTGAGCAGCAGCTTCTTGTTGTGCAGCTTGAACAGCTGATAAAGCTTCTTGTCGTTGCTGGATTTGGTACAGCTGAATCAAAGCAGTAGAGCGAAACCAACCTTCTAAATTTTTTTGAATAAACTGTTGAGTGTTGGGAAGTATGCGAGGAGGATTACTCCAAAGTCCGCTTAACACAGCAGCCGTTCCACCAATTTCAGTGCTGAGTTTGGACGGCTGATTGCTGAGTGAGGGTTTGGGTGTTAGGAGTTTTGAATCTGTGGCTGGGTTGTTTTTATCTAATCGCTTTTGTAATTCGCTCCAAGTTTTGAGAGCTGTATCTGTCTGTCCTTGCTGTGCTTGTAAAATTCCCAGTCGCAAATCTAATTCAGCCAGCAATTTTTCTAGTTGCTTGATTGACAGCTGCGCCTTTTGCTGTTGCTCCCCACCAGAGTTAGTAGTGGAAGTGGCTTCTGGTAGAGGTTTAGGAGGTGTGGGAGTTGTCTGAGATTGAGAACGCAGTTGTGCGAGTTGTTTTTGAGCTTTGTCCAAATTCGTTTGAACTGATTGACGCGCTTCTTGATACTCCTTTGTGGCGTTTTCCAGAGGTTGCTCGCCAAGTATCGCCTCCCGAATTGCTGAGAAATTATTATCTTTACTCTCTCCTGGTTGCCAAGCTTGGGCTTGCAAAGCAATATTTGTTTGGTACAGTTCCAGGCGACTTTGGAACTGGGGTTCTTGCCAACTACCAAATAAAGAAGAAATTGCCAACAGAGCAGCTATTGGCGTTAACACAAAAAATAAAATCAAACGCTTAATTGCCATCTATCCCCCTTTGACGAACCAGTGGAGAGCGCATCCCCCTTGGGAATTATCGCAAGAAAAAGCAAGAGGTGGATAGATTACGATCGATATTATGAATCTGCGATCGCCCCTGTGATGTTAAATTACAACCCATTGCACTGCCTACCCGCCGCTGAGGATTTGCCCGACTCTGACGATGAACCCGTGGATAATCAGTTACAGCATTTAATTCCTGGTTTGCTCGAAGCTATCTTAGCTTGGTTATGGGCAAGCCGGATGGATTGGTTTTTCCGGGTTGATATGGGAATTTAGGCGTTGGGCGTTGCATAATTGCGGGATGATTTTGTAATTTGCATCAACCATAATCCCCGTGTCTCCGTGTCTCTGTGTCTCCGTGTCCTAGTGTCCCCGTGTCAGCCTCAATCATCCCCCTTATTCAGCAACGCCGGAAATTTTATATTATGTTGTGTACAATCCTCAACGCCCCAGAAAACCACCTTTAGAAGTTTATCGGTTTGATAATGGTGAATATGTATTGCGATCGGGAAATCCTGTTTGGTTGCCAGAGATAGGTTTAGCAGTTGGTTACGAACGGGGAACTCATCAAGGAATTACGCGAGATTGGTTGTATTGGTATGACGAGCAAGGAGTTAGATATTTATCGCCAGAAGAATGGGCAATAGCTGCCGAGCAACGCGCTACAACTGCCGAACAACGCGCTCAAAGGTTGGCAGAAGAATTGCAAAAATTAGGGATAAATCCTGATACTTTGAGTTAAGTAGGTTATATAGTTTCGTATTATTTAGTATTGTGCTTGATCGATGCGATCGGTATCTTGAAAGACTACTGGAGATTAATCAATTAAATTTACTACTGACTTGACCGTACAGCGATATCATTTTGGATAGCCTGTTCATCATAAATAGTTACTTTACCAGACCTTAATTTTCCAAAATGCCATCTACCAACATCTAAAACAAATTTTTTGGCATTTATATTATTTGAATTCTTTTCTAATATTTCTAAAGACTTGGTGTAAGCTCTTCCACTTAAATTATTACCTGACAGTATTATTTTATTCACTCCTTGTATAAATACTTTATGTACCAGTGGATCTGTAGGATATTTATCTAAATATTTAAGAAGTGGTTCAAAAATCACAACTGTTAAAAATTGCGAATTATTAATACATTGTGCAAATCTCTCATTCGCAGAAGGATGATCAAAGTTTCTTTCTAGATGTTGAATTAGTAATTTGAATCCAGGTTCATTTATCTGATTTGCTCTATCTACAAGATTCATAAAGCGCTCATGTGCCAATGTGTCTATAGGATACTTATCTAAATGCTTGATAAGTAATTTTAAGATATTTTCACTTGGCGAATATACAAGCTTACTTTCTTTAAATTTATCTAATTTTAGATCAATTCCTTTCAATTTTACTAAAAATTCTTTATGCTGTGACACACATTTGGGATTATTGTATAGATTTTCAAGAACTGGTTTCAATTGTTCATTTTCAATTTTATTTATTTCTTTACCTTGTGTAAATTGTACTAATACTACATATATAATTGCAAAAAATATACATCCAAAAAAGACCAACACTATTTCCATATTATTGCCTTTGCATAATAAAAACAAATGATTTAACAATTATAAATAAAACCTACATATAGAATTTAGAATAATTTGTCAAATTCTATATTTATGTTTTTTGAATCAAATGGTTATTCTAACTAGAAGAGAATAGCTATATATTTACATATACAATTTTAATAAATATCTCAATTTTAGAATCAGTAAATTTCAGTAATTAATATTTAATTGATAAAAAAATATATTTTTTTCCGGTATAAATACGGTTATAGTTTGAATTGTATAATTTTAAAAATAACTGTAATATATAGTTGCGTTCTAGATTAACTAGAACTATATTTTGTTCCTCACCCAAGCACGAAATGATTTCAGCAAAGCAATTTCTCCCGTAGTTTTACTCTGTTGAATAAATCTACTCATCTCACTCACCGAAAATAAGGGAAAAGCAATACTAAACTCACATTCAACATATTCTCCTTCTACCAACTGGTAAAATTTCAAATCTTCACCGTTATATCTCCACAGTTCAGCAATACCCAGCGCTGAATAAATTCCAAATTTATTAACTGAACTACTAGTAATGTCAATTTCTATTGCTAAATCAGGCGGCGGATCGGTTTCTAAATCTAGAGTTTCCCTACCTCTGATTCTTGGTTCAGTTTGTATATAGTAGCAATTGTCTGGTTCTATTCCACAATTAGTTAATCGCCGCTTCAAAGTGGTAGAACCAGCACTGATAATTTCTATTGCCAATTCTTCAGCTAAAACTACTATCAAACGGTCAAATTGAATTTTGGGGTTTTCATGTTCAAACAGTGGGGTCATAATTTCTAAAGTGCCACAGTCATAAGCAAACCGAGAACCTCTGTCTTCACCTGTATCTCTTAGCAAAGCCTCAAAGGTTTCCCAGCTAATGTTATGTAGCACTGTTCTTTGTTCGGCTGGTGTTGACCGTACAAGCATATTACAATACTTATGATGTCAGAATACTAGTAATTATGGGCAATGCGAAAAAGCTATTTATCTTCCTGGGTAAATAGTTCTAATAAACCAATTGTACCGACAAAAAAAGTATATAATGCCATATTGCAATGGCATTTTATTTCTAGAATTCGCATAAATTGTAGCTATTACTGCTTCCAAGAAATGAGATGCGATCGCAAATCGTTCTATCCAAAAAACTATATTTAGACTACTTGGGATTGAAGTGCTTGTTATTAATGTAGAAAAATTCCATAATTCTAAGCAAATTGCACTAGCTATCAAAACTGTAGAGAGAATTTTTACTAGGATAAATAATTTTTCTTTGATAGTTAAAAACATAATATTGTGGACAACTAATTTTGCTCGTTCAATTTTTCTAAAAATATTAGAAATTAGATTCTAGATAATAATAACACTGAGAGAGTAACAAGCGATCGCAAAATCTTCCTCTCAGGGGTTGCCCCAAGGCGTTCTCGTTCTTAAAGAGTAGGCTAACTGTGTGAAGGATGCCTAAAAGCCGATAGGAGTCAGGCAGTGCGTTACACGACAGATGCGATCGTCGCTGCAATGCAGTATCTTCACTTTTTGCCCCCTATCCCTATACTTAATATTTTGTTTATCGATAGCCTAATAGAGCAATCTTTTTTAAAATATTTATAATTCTCTAGGTTGATTTATTTAGTAAATATTTAATTCTATAATTTTCATATATGTGATTATTTTTTTTGAATCAATAAATATTCCTCGAAAAATTGAAATTAACTAACGATTGTAGATATTATGGAAGCGAATTTTTCCTGATTGTTTGAAAGCAGATTTATCTACATTTTGTTATTAGCTGTATTTGATTAAGACTCGAAGGAGTACTATCTATGGAACTGAAGCCAATTAATCAGCAAGTCGTTTCAGTCGTTGGCGCTGCTAGCGGTATCGGACGTGCAACAGCTATTAAATTTGCTAAAGGGGGAGCAAAGGTAGTTGTCTCGGCTCGCAGTCAGTCAGGATTAGAATCTTTAGTTAAAGAGATTCATGACTTTGGCGGTGAAGCAACTTTTGTCGTTGCTGATGTAAGTGAATTCGAGCAAGTAAAAGCGATCGCTGACAAAACAGTTGAGGTTTACGGGCGATTGGATACGTGGGTACATCTCCCTGCTGTTGGTGTTTTTGCTACTTTCGATCGCACAAAACCAGAGGAGTTTAAGCGTATCATCGATGTCAACCTCATGGGACAGGTATATGGTGCAATGGTGGCATTACCCCATCTCAAGCGTGAAGGGCGAGGAGCATTAATTCATATATCTTCAATGGAAGGTAGGCGATCGCTTCCATATCAAAGTGCTTACTCCTCATCCAAGCACGGCGTGGAGGGCTTTATCGAAGCTATGCGCCTGGAACTGCTACACGAAAAATGGCCTATCAGCGTCACAAGTATCAAGCCAGCAGTCATCAATACCCCGTTTTGGAATAATGGTCTAACTAGGTTAGGTGTAAAGCCATCAGGAATACCACCTTACTACGATCCTAGGCTTGTAGCTGATGCGATTGTCTATGCAGCCGAACACCCGACTCGTGATTATTTAGTTGGGGATGTAGCTAAAGTATTAGATTTACTACAGCGAATATCGCCATCTTTAGTAGATTCGCTGTTATTACTCGTCGGATTTCAGTTACAGCATAGTAACGAACCGAAGTCTGAAGAACCAAATAATCTTTACCAGCCAGTTTTAGAACACGACAGAGTAGACGGAGATTATAACAATTTAGTCATACCAAGCATTTCCGATGTCGTGGAGAAAAATCCGTTGTTTCAGTGGGGAGCGATCGCTACTGCTGCTTTATTAGCATTGCTGACAGCACAAGCATTCAAAGAGAAAGGGTAGTATCGCTATGCGGAAATTGCTATTTTGACACCGTAAGCGTTTCGATCGCACGGCGGGAGCGATCGCGAATCTGTTTCTCTATTTATTATCTAAGAGCCTTTTTATACCCTTTCTCTAAAATTGGACAACACATAAAATCTCCGTGTCTCGTAGTCTCCGCGTCCCCGCGTCATTATTCGTTGCTTTATTTTGGAGAATTGGTATTAGTCATTGCAGGATTTAATTGCTGCCATAATCCTAGTCGTTTATTTTCAGCATTGGCTTGGGCTATTAAAAATTGGGTTTTTGTTTCATCACAGAAGTTAAGAGACTGGCGATCGACTACAGCATAGCCTTCTTCAACCATACGGAGATTTACTGAGCGATTATCCACATACACTTCGCCAAATGTACGGTTAAGTTTATCCGCCCATACAGTCCTGATGACTACAGGAGTTCCGGACGGGAGCATTTTTTCGAGTTTCTGTTTGGCTGCTAAACTATACTGTTGTTGAGATGTCTGAGGTATATCAATACAGGCAAGTCTGACCGTAGCAGTATTTCCTGTATTATCTTTAATGCGAATCGTTTTACCATCTACTACACCGAGCGCTGTAGCGAGTACTAAAATTAGCTCAACTAAAGACATAATTTTCAGTATGATTTTATGCTTAAACTTGAGTTTATTTCAGTAATTATGTGGTTACTGTGATTTCACTCACAAGCTTTTAGGCAAGTAAGCTAATCTGCCTTTAAGTTGCACAATCCTTTGCCTTAGAAAGACGCGGGGATGCGGAGAAGGGGAGACGCGGGGATGCAATTTGAATGATTATTAGCTTAGGAATTAAGAGTTAAGGAAAAAGGACGTATCTTCTCCTTTGCCCCTTACCCTTTTCCCCAGCGAAGCCTTCCCCTATTCTTCTTCTTCGTCTATGAAGAAGAGGGCATGATGTTTTACCTGGTCGCGCCCAGAATGCCCAGACCATACGTCTACGTTGGTGTAGGATGGCACTCGCTCCACTTGGTGAGTGAGTCGCAGTCTTGGCGCTCTGCGTCGATTGCGAACTCACGAACCTGAAGAGGGTGGCTCCCCAAGACTGCACGGCCTCATGAATGGGCGCTCGCCTGTCTGGGTACTGGGTACTGAGAAAAATTTTTCAAAATTTGGTGGTGGGTCAAAGCCCCCACCATAATTTTTCGTTTTGTAACCCAATCCCCAATCCCCAATCCCCAGTCCCTTTTACTTACATCCTAAAGATTCACGAGTAGCCACACCAGTTTTAGAATTGACTCCACTAGCTTTCGCACAGAGTTTTTTTACCTGCGGCCCATCTAAGACTGCATTCGTGAAATCAGCACCTGTGATGTCAACATTATCAAAAGTCGATCGCAGCATCATGGCATCTGTGAACACTGCATCACTTAAATCAGCGCCTTTGAACCTTGCCAGATAAGCTATGCCATTACTAAAATCTGCACCATGCAAATTTACTCCTTCCAAGACAGTACCGTTAAACACGCCACCACGTAAATCAGCATTGCTAAAGTTAGCATTCTCTAAACTTACATTGGTAAACTCAGTACCAATTAAATTTTGACCGGAATAATCCTTGCTTTTGAACTCGTCTCCAGCAGAACGAGTAATACTTGAAGAACTAGCAGCTTGCGCCGATAGGGGAAACAAAAAAAGAACCATAGCTAAAACAAAGCTAGCTAGTAGTTGCCAATACTTCATAATCTTTTCTTAACAAATCTCAATTTTTTCACCATTTAATTATTAAACCGCCTGTCACGATCGCTGCAAACTTTTCCCAGGCATTAATTATTTAGTTAGTTTCACTAGGAAGAGTCTTACTTATTGAGAAAGCACTGAGGAATAAGAATCCGGCCGTAGGATATAGATGTTGAGGTGCGATCGCAAAGCAAAAATACCTGTGACTAATCAAGAAGAAATCGCCCAATCTTTGGCACGAACTCCTTTATATCAGCTAGGTGTAGAACTCAAAGCACGGCTAACCAGTTTTGGCGGTTGGGAAATGCCCGTGCAGTTTAGTGGCATTAGCCGCGAACACGAGGCTGTGAGAAATACAGTTGGCATGTTCGATATTTCCCACATGGGTAAATTTACCTTCCAAGGTAAAAATGTCATTTCTCAACTCCAAAGTTTAGTTCCTTCAGACTTGAATAGGTTACAACCCGGTCAAGCACAATACACAGTATTGTTAAATCCCCAAGGGGGAATCATTGACGATATCATTGTCTACTACCAAGGTGAAGATACTACTGGTACGCAGCAGGTGTTAATTATTGTCAATGCCGCAACCACTGGTAAAGACAAAGCATGGTTATTACAGCACCTTGATTTAGATGCGGTAAAATTCCAAGACTTTTCACCAGAAAAAGTTTTAATTGCCGTGCAGGGGCCAAAAGCCATCAACTATCTCCAGCCCTTTGTGCGAGAAAACTTACAACCAATCAAAGCATTCGGTCATCTACAAGCAAATATACTAGGTAAAACAGGCTTTATTGCCCGCACGGGTTACACCGGAGAAGATGGTTTTGAGGTGATGGTAGATCCGGATGTGGGAGTAGAATTGTGGCAAAATCTCTATAAAGCTGGTGTCATTCCTTGTGGACTCGGTGCGAGAGACACCCTGCGTTTAGAAGCTGCAATGGCACTTTACGGACAAGATATCGACGATACCACCACTCCCTTAGAAGCAGGTTTGGCATGGCTGGTTCACCTCGATAGCAAAGATGATTTTATTGGTCGGGCAGTTTTGGAACAGCAAAAAGCTTCTGGGGTACAGCGCCGACTAGTAGGTTTACAAATGCCAGGACGCAATATCGCCCGTCATGGCTACCAAATTTTATCAGCAGGTGAAATAGTTGGAGAAATTACTAGCGGGACTCTATCTCCGACACTTGGTTATCCCGTTGCCTTAGCTTATGTTCCTACCAAACTAGCAACTATTGGTCAGCAGCTAGAAGTAGAAATTCGCGGCAAAGCTTATCCAGCAGTTGTAGTTAAACGCCCTTTTTATCGCTCAAAAAATCGTGTGATTAACTGATAACTGCTAGATTTTTAAGGAATAATGTGTTGTGAGTTACTTAATCTACAGTTATGGTTAATTACCAAACATGATTTAGATTACTGTTGGGGCAATAATTTGTTTGATTGGAAGGGGAATTGATATGTCTTTTGAATATCCTCAGGATTTAAGATACCTGGATAGTCATGAATACGTGCGGCTAGATGGGGAAATTGGCACAATTGGCATCACTGAGTTTGCCGTAGACCAATTAGGTGATGTTGTATTTTTAGAATTGCCAGAAATTGGCGAAGCCCTTAGCAAGGGAGAGACATTTGGCTCAATTGAATCAGTTAAAGCAGTTGAAGACCTGAAATCACCAATAACCGGTACAGTGGTAGAACGCAATGATGCCTTAATAGATTCTCCTGAAGAAGTGTCAGAAGATCCCTACGGTGAGGGTTGGTTCTTAAAAGTACGTGTCAACGATCCCGACGAACTTGAGGATGCCTTGACTGCTGATGAGTATCGCGCACAGGTAGAAGGGGAGTAGGCGAGATCGAGGGGATGAGGGGGATGAGGGG
>NZ_JAECZA010000102.1 GCF_016056275.1 Dendronalium phyllosphericum CENA369
AGCCTCCCCAGCTCCCCCAGCTTCAATAGCGATGGGATATTTATTTATTTGGAAGTCCCTATGGGCAAAGCTTTTTCCTAATTATTTTTTTAATTAATAGTTGACAAGTATAAAATTATACTTTAGTATTTTAATTATGAGAAAGGCGATCGCCCCTCTAGCAAAGTCCGCGATCGCCTTTCTTTCAACCCCGTATTAGGAGTCAACTATCATCATGACACAAGTACAAAACTTCGACGATAATCAAGAGTTCCCTCAAGTACAGTCACAACAGTTTTTGCCTAGTGAAGACTTCGATGTACCCACCCTCAAGCAATCTCCTCAAAAGCCATTGCCAAAAAGAGAACCAATTAAACATATATTGATTGGTTCTCCGAAAGCCGTCACTGGTACAATTCACTTTTTGCAGGTGATTGGCTATGCAAGTGTCGGGGATTGGAGTCAACTACTACCAACCGAAAACCCCGATGAGGTAATGAGTATTTTAATCCGTCAGATTTTAACGCAATAACCAAAGTCAAAAACCTCCAGCTATGCAATATGGCTGGAGGTTTTTTAGTTGTATATTCTTTAGCATCTAGTGTCGGATATTAAAAGCGATCGCTCGGTGTTGAACCAGAAGTTTAATACACTAAATAGAATCGGGATCTATGCCTAATTCTTGCAGTTTTGCAGCCAAGCGATCGCTACGTTGTTTTTCTTGTTCGGCACGTTGTTTTTCTTGTTCGGCGCGTTGCGTCTGTTGATATGCTACTTCTTCTGGTGTGGGAACTAATTCACCTTCCGCCGAAAAAAAGCGTAATTTATCTTGATGAATTCCTAAATACAACTCTAGCTGCTGACTCCATAACCAACCTTGAGCATTGAGTTCCAATGGTTGATACTTACCAGCTACCAAGACAAACCCAGCAAATTCTAAATTATTGGGGTCAAACCAGAAGTATTCAGGAGTGCGAAAGGTGTTCTGGTAAATTTCTTTTTTTAAGCCTCTGTCTGTTGCGGCTGTAGAATCTGATAGCAGTTCGATAATAACGTTGGGATACTTACCATCTTCTTGCCAAACAACCCAACTTTTACGCGGTTGGCGCTCTGTCCCCAACACTACCAAAAAATCTGGACCGCGAAAATTTTCTGACTTGAGCTGACGAGGGCTGTAGTAAATTGTAATATTACCAGACACATAAAAATCATTGCGGCTACTCCACCACAACTCCAAACACTGAATCAACAGTGTCATTTGTAACCGATGTAAGTCGCTTTCCAAAGGCGGTTCGTCACTATATAAATCTCCTGGGGGAAATATAACATCTTCTGGGGTTTCTAAATCTTGGACAACAGACATGACTGCAACTATCTCGTTGCTATCAGTTTAGCGTAGCAGTGAAGTGTGATGTCTTATGGTAAGCCCTTTCGCCTTTTGATTGCTAAACTAAAAAACAACCCTTACCTCTGCAAAGGTAATCTTATGACCTCTGCAACTAACCCATCCACTGAAGAACTTACCCCATTCCCAGACCATACGCAGCTACCAGAGTCTGATGGTACTTTTGTGAAAAATTGGCAAGAACATCCGCAAAGCATTCTACTAACCGACTCTATTAAACCGATATTGCAAAAACGTCATCCTGATGGGCAATATTGTATTGGCCAGGACTTAGGCATATACTGGCGCTTAACCGATCCTCCAGAAAAAGGAGCAGAAGCACCGGATTGGTTTTTTGTACCGAATGTACCGCTTACGCTCAATGGACAAACGCGACGCTCTTATGTATTGTGGCGAGAGTTTATTGCCCCCTTGATTGCCTTAGAATTTGTTTCTGGCGATGGGAGTGAGGAACGAGATAAAACTCCTTGGAAAGGTAAATTTTGGATTTACGAGCAGGTGATTCATCCAACTTTTTACGGCATTTATGAAGTGAGTAAAGCCAGCGTGGAAGTTTACCACCTGATTGAAGGACAGTATCAGCTATTACCAGCCAACGAACAGGGACATTATCCCATACATCCTTTAGGTGTTGAGTTAGGTATATGGCAGGGAGAATATCAGAATATGGAATTACCTTGGCTGCGCTGGTGGAATTTGCAAGGTAATTTGTTGTTGACTGGTGAGGAAAGAGCCGATCGCTTGACTTCTCAATTGCGATCGCTCGGCGTTGAACCAGAAGCCTAAGTCTTTGGTTTACTATGTAGAGAATATTTAGAGAGCGATCGCTCTGACTTACAGAGAAACTGCGATCGCTTATTGATTCACATCTAACAACCGCGAAGTTTGTAACCGATCCATCCACTTTTCTAAATAAACTCGATTCGCCTCTTGCTCTGATGAATCTTGGGTATCTACAGGATGAGGCATCAATCCTAAAATGGCTGCTGTTGTCACACAAAACATCGATTTTTGGAAAGTGATACAAATTTGCACTCGCAAATCATCTTCACCCCGCAAACTGCGACGATAAACTTCGTGCAAATACTCTGGCAGATAATGACGCATGTCTTGCATCAGCAATGTGGGAGGAATACCAGCACCACCAATAGGCAAAGGATCTGCATAAAGTGCCCCATACTGAAATCGACTTTGATCTGGGGAAATTTGATATGCTTGGGCATTGTATGAAACTGTGCCGTGGAAAGGTGTTCCCCTAAAAAATACTGCTTCTACATAAGGTATTGCTGTATCTGCTAAAAAGGTTAAACCAACGTTTTTAGGAATGAGGTCATAGACTTTATCCCGAATTTTCACAGCATAGGTAATTGGCTTTGTTGCATCTGCGACTAACCCAGCTTTGATATGGTCTACAACTTGAGGAATTGATTTGATTTCGCCTTCGTCGTAGAGGTCTGATAAGGTGAGAAATATATCAGCCATTACTCGCCAAAACTGACCTAAACCGCTGTAATAAGCAGAAACTCGCAATTGTTCGGTTAAGAAGTCTGGGAATAGTTCATTAACTCCCAATACGAGCGGATTTGTTTGAAATTTTGCTTTAATAACTGCTTGCGCTCTTTCTTGAAATTCTTTTGTATCCAAATAAGCATCTAATCCACCACCACCATGCCAAAGCA
The DNA here is from genome assembly GCF_016056275.1 of Dendronalium phyllosphericum CENA369. Lineage (GTDB taxonomy): Bacteria > Cyanobacteriota > Cyanobacteriia > Cyanobacteriales > Nostocaceae > Dendronalium > Dendronalium phyllosphericum. Next base: position 3,064 of record NZ_JAECZA010000102.1, read on the forward strand.
TAGCTTTCATGCAATACTCGGCGTATTCAAAATTAATTCGGTCGTGCCACCAATGGCGGAGTAATTTTGCAAAAGAAACTTCTCCATTAAAATATTTAAAAAAGGGAAAAAATACTAAGAACTGATGATCGGCTATATAAATCAGGTTCTTTGAGTAGGCATCTAAAACTACACCATAACTTTTCAGAATCCCCACTACTTCCAGCACATTTTCTGGAGTATCCGGTAATAACGTTCCTCCTGTTTGTAAGCGTTCAATATACTCAGATAAAGGGTTCTTTTTTTGCTTCTTTTTAAGAGTTACCATTGTCAGTTCTCCAAAAGTGGGGATTTGGGATTGGGTATTGGTGATTAGGGATTGGGAATTAGGGATTGGAAAATGGGAAGAACTATTGCTTTGCTATTTACCCTTTCATCTTTTTCCAGTCTTTCCTAGTCCCCAGTCCCCAGTTCCTAATCCCCAGTGCCCTTTGCCTTGTCTAAGGACACCGTTGCTACTACGTTTTGCACGCTTGCCATTGCTGTAATAGTGGGTTCAGTCCAGCGTATTAACCAAGCAGGTTGGATGCCAAAAATCACAATTAGCACGGCTAGTACTACAGATGGCAGGCGATCGCTCCAATACACGCGCGGTAAGTTGGTGACTTGTGCAGACAAGCGGCCAAAGAAGGCGCGATTCATCAGAATTAAGAAGTAAACAGCAGTCAAACCCGTTCCAATCATGCACAGTAGAGTTTGCACTGGAAAAATTGGGAAACTGCCCCGATAAACAATAAATTCGGAAACAAAACCCACCATTCCCGGTATACCAGCGCTAGCCATGACTCCTACAACCATTAAGCTACCAATCACTGGCAAACCTCGTTCTGGGTTTAGTAGTCCTTGAAGGACTTCTAAATCTCGGCTGCCAGCTTTTTGATACACAACCCCGACCAGTAAAAACAGCATTGCTGAAATCAAGCCGTGGCTAATCATTTGCAGGACAGCACCCAATATGCTTAAAGGTGTAGCAGCTGCCGCAGCTAGCAGCACGTAGCCCATGTGTCCAATGGAACTGTATGCCACCATTTTTTTCATATCGGTTTGAGCGATCGCGCAGGATGCACCATACAATACGCTGATCGCGGCCCAAATTGCTAACCAAGGAGCCACATAATGCCAAGCTTCTGGCAACAAGTTCATGCCGAACCGCAGTAAGCCGTAAGTTCCCAACTTCAACAACACCCCAGCTAATAGTACAGAAATTGGTGTTGAAGCTTCTACGTGAGCATCGGGCAACCAAGTATGGAAAGGAACCAAGGGAATCTTAATTCCAAAACCTACTAAAATCCCTGCTAGTAGTAAAAGTTGTGTCGCTAAAGGTAAAGTTGTGGTATTCAAGCTTTCTAGTGCAAAGTTAGAACCGCCACTCAGCCAAACTATTCCGAGGAAACTTGCTAATATTGAGATTCCGGAAACGGCTGTATAAATTAGAAATTTTGTAGCAGCATAACCCCGTCTTGTACCGCCCCAAATGGCAATTAATAGATATAGAGGAATCAATTCTAGTTCGTAAAACAGGAAAAATAGTAGTAAATCCTGTGCTAGAAAAGCTCCAGTCACCCCAGCATTTAACAGTAGTATCAAAGAGTAATAAAATTTCGGACGATTGAGAGATTCTTCGCTACTGTAGATGGCGATACCAGTTAACAGTCCATTCAAAACTAGTAAGGGCAAAGATAAACCATCTACCCCTAAGTTATAGTTTAAGCCCAAAGCATCAATCCAAGATAAAGACTCAGCAAACTGTTGATTAGCTTCTCCTGGATCGAACTGAATTGCTATGAAAACTGACCATAAGAAAGCGATAGTAGCAATGACTAAAGCTACTGTACGGGCAAATTTACCACTGATGTTAGAAGGCCAGAAACCGATTAAAGCTGCACCGAACAACGGTACTAAAATCAAAGCACTAAGCATAGATAGAATCTAGGTAAAAAATTAAAAATTAAAAATTAAAAATGAAGAATATAATTTTTTAATTTTGCACTTTTAATTTTTAATTGCAGCCACACTGTTAGAAAGGTAATTTATCTAGTAGGCCTAATGACCAACTAATGAAAAAACCCAGAATGCTGACTACCGCGAGGATAGTCAACATGTATCCTTGGGATTGACCGGAAATGCTGTACTTCAAACTTTGCCCACCGAGGATCGTGGCAAATCCAACCAAGTTCACTAGACCATCAACTAAATAGCGATCGCTCCAAGCTGATATTTTAGATAGCAGCGCTACTGCATTCACTATGGTCAGGCTATAAATTCGGTCTATGTAAAAATCGTAACCTAGCAAATCCTGTATAAACCTCCACGCCAGGATTCTGGATCTCGACCAAGCTTTGTGCAAATAAACTGTAGAGCCTATGGTTAACCCGGTTACGGTAGAAGCAAGCAATAATAACGCTACGTACCAATTAATACTGCTCCAATCGGGTAGTAGATACCATTGCTGTAACATCAGAGGTAATAACAGAGTTAGTACAGTCAGTGATACCATTGGGAATGCCATCTGCCATCCAACTTCTGGGGTGCGGCGGGTCTTTTGTTGCGGTGTTCCCCAAAAAACTAATCTAAATACCCTAGTCAAGTTCAATGCTGTTAAGCCGTTGACTAATACTAAAACTCCAATTACCCAAGGGCTAATATTTACAAAGCCGTCAGCCCATGACAGCATTGCCCAAAAGCTGCCTAGTGGTAGCAGTGTCACCATCCCAGCCGAACCAACAACAAAGGCGGTGGTGGTGGCTGGCATCCGCGACCACAATCCACCCATTTCTGTGAGGTCTTGCGTGCTGGTAGTATAGATTACTGAACCAGAACTCATAAATAGCAGTGCTTTAGCGATCGCATGGGTTAACAATAGCATCAAAGCTACGCCGCCTTGCTGCAATCCCGCTGCCAGAAATACTAATCCCATATATGCGCTGGTGGAATGAGATAGCGATCGCTTAATATCAATTTGAGCTATGGACACTAATGTTGCGCCAACTGCTGTCACTGTACCCATAATTACTAGAGCATTCAATGCAACTGGCGACAGTGCTAAAATTGGTTGAAGTTTATATATTACATAAGCACCACCCGCTACTACCAATGAGTTTCGCAAAACTGAGGCGGGGTTTGGCCCTTCCATTGCTTCATCTAACCACAGGTGTAGGGGAAATTGGGCACATTTACCTGCTGGCCCTGCAATCAAGGCTAACCCCAAAAATGTCGATGTCACTGGGCTTAAATTAGCTGTTTGCGCCCATTCATATAAATCAGAAAAGTTCAAACTACCAGCAAAGGTGGAGAGTGTTACTACACCCATTAGCAACAACAAGTCTCCAACCCGCTTGGTTAAAAAGGCATCACGCGCTGCCGTCACTACTAGCGGTTGAGCATACCAAAATCCTACCAGTAAGTAAGTCGAAAGCGTCAGTACTTCCAAAAGAGCATAGCTGAGAAATAAAGAGTCACTAATGGCTAGACCAGTTAGGGCTGCTTCAAAAAACCCAAACAGCGCAAAGAAACGCGCTAACGACCAGTCCTTTTCCATGTAACCCAAGGCATAAATTTGTGCCAGCAGACTTAAGCCCGTAATCAAAACTGTTGCTCCAATACTGACTGGCGATAGTTCCAAGCTAATGGATAAATCTAAATCCGCAGCTTTAAACCAAGTAATCAGTAACTTTGCTGGTTCTCTATCCCATATCTCGTTAAATGCAAATAAGCTATGGACAAAAGCCAAAAGGGTTGTCAACAAGTTTAAATATGCCGCAGGTTTGGGCCCTGTGCGCTGAATTATTCCTATTCCCCACGGTAAGGTTAAAAGTGCGCCCATTAAGCTATAAAAAGGCACCCACCAACTTGTTACAAATAGAAACTGATTCATCTAAATTTCCCTTAACGACTCAGCCTTGATTTTGTTAAACAGCTTCATAACAATTTTTTTAACTTAAAAAAAACTTCCTAATAATCCATTATTTCTTAAACATTTTACGATTAAACTTGAATGAGCATTTTTACTTTAATTTAGTCTATTAATCTTTAATTAAATATAACTTTACATATTTAAAAGCATTTACTTCGTTTACATCCTGGCTATTTGTAAATTTCTATTTCACATTTTAACAGCGGACTTTATACGATATATTTGAAAATATTATGTATATTTCACGCAGTTTTTTTAGGAATAGCAAAATTTAGGAAAGATAGGTATAGAAGGATCTACAGCCTGCGATCGCCCCTCCATAGACAAAATTACCCTTGGTTATGAATATCGATTTGTAAATGTAATAAAGAAATTATAAAGCATAAAGGACTTCTCTAGGAATCAACGAACTTTGATTGAGTAGAACGCTGGTATAAATTTTTGTTAAGTTTTTTAAAACTATTTTATTATAAACTATTATAGAAATTTATATTGCCAGGAAGGCCAAGCTTTCCTATGCTTAATTTGGAAGTGTTTTTGTAGCTCAAGATGAGCTTACCCGTCAAATTTTTCAAACCACAGTACTGATTGGATTAATTTTTTAGGAGTTCTGCGATGCCAATTGCAGTTGGGATGATTGAAACTAAGGGCTTTCCGGCAGTAGTAGAAGCTGCTGATGCGATGGTGAAAGCCGCGCGTGTAACTTTGGTAGGATATGAAAAAATTGGTAGCGCTCGGGTAACCGTAATTGTCCGGGGAGATGTGTCTGAGGTGCAAGCTTCAGTTGCAGCTGGCATTGAAGCCGCTAGAAGAGTAAATGGTGGTGAAGTGGTATCTACTCATATCATTGCCCGTCCACATGAAAATTTAGAGTACGTCTTGCCGATTCGTTACACAGAAGCTGTGGAACAGTTCCGCACCTAAAAGCTGATAAACAAAGTAATTAACGGGTTTGCCTTCTTGAAGCTCCACTTTCGTCCAAGTCTAGAAACGTTATTAAAGGTTAGAACTAATGTCGATTGCAGTAGGAATGGTTGAAACGCTAGGCTTTCCAGCAGTAGTGGAAGCGGCTGATGCAATGGTAAAAGCTGCTCGCGTTACCTTAGTAGGTTACGAGAAAATTGGTAGCGGTCGGGTTACAGTCATCGTGCGGGGTGATGTTTCCGAAGTACAAGCTTCAGTTGCAGCAGGAGTTGAATCAGTCAAGCGAGTAAATGGCGGACAAGTGCTATCTACTCACATTATTGCTCGTCCTCACGAGAACCTGGAATACGTGCTGCCAATTCGTTATACAGAAGATGTCGAGCAGTTCCGGGAAAATGTCAATGCAATTCGTCCCTTTGGTAGAAGACCGTAATTAAATGCAAATTGCCAAAGTTCGTGGCACAGTAGTTAGCACGCAAAAAGAGCCAAGTCTAAGAGGTGTGAAACTACTTTTGTTGCAATTAGTAGATGAAGAAGGAAACTTCTTGCAAAAATACGAGGTAGCAGCAGATAGTGTGGGAGCGGGAGTAGATGAGTGGGTGCTTGTCACTCGTGGCAGTGCCGCTCGTCAAATACTTGGTAACGAACAGCGTCCCTTGGATGCGGCAGTGGTGGCGATAATTGATACCATTCATTTGGAAGATCGCCTGATTTACAGCAAAAAAGATCAATATCGATAGTCAGTGGTTAGTGGTCAGTAGTCAATGGCAAAACAACTAAACAGCTAACAACTGACAACTAACAATACAGGAGGAATCTCGCAATGGCAGTCCGCAGCACGGCGGCTCCCCCAACCCCGTGGTCGAGGAATTTAGCTGAACCAAAAATCCATGAAAGCACATTTGTACATTCGTTTTCCAATATTATTGGGGACGTGCGGATAGGTGCAAATGTAATCGTTGCTCCCGGAACTTCGATTAGAGCGGATGAAGGCACACCTTTTTATATTGGTGAAAGTACTAATATTCAAGATGGTGTTGTCATTCATGGGTTAGAGCAAGGTCGAGTAGTTGGTGATGATGGCGACAGTTACTCGGTATGGATTGGCAAAAATGCCTCCATCACTCATATGGCTTTGATTCATGGCCCGGCTTATGTTGGGGAAAATTCCTTCATCGGCTTTCGCTCTACGGTATTTAATGCCAGAGTGGGTGCAGGTTGCATCGTGATGATGCACGCTTTGATCCAAGACGTAGAAGTTCCCCCAGGTAAATATGTACCTTCGGGAGCGATAATTACTAGCCAGCAACAAGCCGATCGCTTGCCAGATGTGCAAGCTCAGGATCGGCAATTTGCTCATCATGTGGTTGGGATTAATCAGGCACTGCGAGCTGGTTATCAGTGTGCTGCGGATAGCAAGTGTATTGCACCCATTCGCGATGAAAATGCTAAATCTTATACAAGTAATGGTCTGACTGTTTTAGAGTTAGAAAGGAGTAGTGAAGTGGCGAGTAATGGTTTGGGTGCAGAAACTATCGAACAGATACGCTATCTGTTAGAACAAGGATATAAAATTGGCACAGAACACGTAGATCAAAGAAGGTTTCGTACAGGTTCTTGGACTAGTTGTAAGCCGATTGAATCGAGATCGGTAAATGATGCAGTTGCAGCTTTAGAAACCTGTTTGAGAGACCATAGCGGTGAGTATGTCCGTCTGTTTGGTATTGACCCCAATGGGAAACGGCGCGTGTTAGAAACCATTATTCAACGCCCAGATGGTACAGTTCAACAACCAAATGCTAACTTTAAAGCACCCGCTAGTAATAGCAATGGCAGTTATTACAAGAGTTATAACAGCAGTAACGGTAACGGCTCCGGCAACGGCCAAATCAATGGTGAAACCGTAGAGCAAATCCGCCAATTGTTGGCAGGTGGTTATAAAATTGGCACAGAACACGTAGACGAGCGTCGCTTCCGTACAGGTTCCTGGCAAAGTTGTGCCCCTATTGACTCTAGTTCCACAAATGAAGTAATTGCAGCCTTGGAAGACTGTATCAGCAATCATCAAGGCGAATATGTACGTTTAATTGGCATTGACCCCAAAGCTAAACGTCGTGTATTGGAAAGCATTATTCAACGCCCCAACGGTCAAGTAGCACCATCTACATCTAGTAGCCAAAAATCATCATCGTCATCTAGTAGCCAAAAATCGTCATATAGTAGTACCTCTAGTGCTTACTCTGCAACAGCTACCAGTACCCGCTTGAGTTCTGAAGTAGTAGACCAAGTGCGGCAATTACTGGGTGCTGGCTATAAAATCAGTATCGAACACGTAGACCAACGACGGTTCCGTACAGGTTCTTGGAATAGTACCGGTCAAATTCAGGTTAACTCTGAAAGAGAAGCGATCGCAGCCGTAGAAGGATACCTTGCTGAATACCAAGGCGAATACGTGCGATTAATTGGTATTGACCCGAAAGCCAAGCGCCGAGTTTTAGAAACAATTATTCAACGTCCCTAGTAGTGCTGAGTTAAAAGTGCTGAGTCACCAAGCAACTGGTAACTCAGCACTCAGAACTACATCTGGCTTCCGAGGAAAATTTCATGTCTGTGCCGCCACTGCGCCTCAACAACAACTTCGATCCTTATATTAGTGGCGAGGTGACTATTCATCCGAGTGCGGTACTAGCACCTGGCGTGATACTCCAAGCGGCTGCAAATAGTAAGATAATTATCGGCCCAGGTGTCTGTATTGGTATGGGGTCAATTCTCCAAGTTTCTGAAGGAACTCTAGAGATACAAGCAGGAGCCAACTTAGGAGCCGGTTTTTTGATGGTTGGCAAAGGCAAAATTGGTGCAAATGCTTGTATCGGTTCAGCAACAACAGTTTTCAACTGTTCGGTTGAACCTGGAGTCGTAGTTCCACCAGGATCGATATTAGGAGACAATAGTCGGCAAATTACCGACCAAAAACAACTAGAACCATCCAAAGAGCGCGCTGCTGCTTCTGCAAGTTCTCCAGTGATTTCCTCAACTAGCCTCTCGGCTGGTTTTTTGGAAGTGAAACACCAGTCTTCTACTGTAGAAGAAGACAATAATGGTACTGGTTCTACTAACTTGAGTGAAGCCCCACCATCTACTGAAGTCAATGAATCACAATCCAATCTGCCCGATACAGAATCATCCAATAGTTTCGGGACGCAAATTTATGGGCAAAGTAGCATACAAAGGCTATTAGGCACATTGTTTCCCCATAGACAATCTTTGAATGAGCCAATCTCTGACGATCGCTCTGAATAAGTGTTAATTGTGAAGTATGAAGTGTGAAGTGGCAAATTTCCATCTTCATTCTTTATGCTTCGTCCTTTCTGTGAGTATCTTTGGAAATTTCACATGGAAAAATATAATCAACAGGACATTAACACAGTTCAGTCATCGCGTCGTCGAGACGACCTCAGAGACACAGCCTTGGGTTTAGTATCCACTGCCAGCTTTCCCGCCATAGTTGGTACAGCCGATATGATGCTGAAATCGGCCGGAGTTCATCTTGTCGGTTATGAAAAAATTGGCAGTGGTCACTGTACTGCAATTGTCCGGGGTGGCATTGCCGATGTACGTCTGGCGGTAGAATCTGGTGTCCAAACTGCCGAACAGTTTGGTCAATTGATTTCTAGCTTGGTGATTCCTCGACCTTATCCTAATCTCGATGTGGTACTGCCAATTACTAATCGCCTCAGTAGATTCCTTGATGAAGGGAATTACAGTCGCCTAAGTAATTTAGCAATTGGTTTAGTAGAAACACGCGGATTTCCGGCAATGGTCGGAGCTTGTGATGCCATGCTCAAAGCTGCTGACGTACAATTATCATCTTATGAAAAAATTGGTGCGGGTTTGTGTACGGCTATCATTCGAGGTTCTGTGGCAAATGTGGCAGTAGCAGTAGAAGCTGGAATGTTTGAGGCAGAACGGATTGGAGAGTTGAACGCGGTGATGGTAATTCCTCGACCGCTGGATGAATTAGAAGAAACCTTGCCTGTAGCAAGTTGCTGGATTGAAGAACGTCAACCGTTAAAGTTGCCAATGAATATTAAACAGCCTGTTACAGAAATAGAACCAATGAGATTGCCGGATTTAGCCAAGCTACCTGCAAAAGTTACAGAAGAGGTATGGAATGATGAATGATGAATCGTGAATGGATTCATCATTCATCTTTAAGCTGGAAGGCATCTTACGCTTTGTTTATTGTTTGATAATAACTGGTTAATATCATAAATAAAAGAACTTTATTTGAATAACAAGGATAGACTAAACTCTATATATATGCTCATAAATTTGTATGAGCGATACAGCATCATAGTAAGCGTTCAGTGATAGTAGTTTTATATCTATCGCTATTATGAGGAGAGTCACCCTTGAACCAGGCGACGCTACACCAGTTGAAGGTGTTCGAGGCGGCAGCACGGCACGGTAGCTTTACTCGTGCTGCCGAGGAATTATTTCTCACCCAACCCACTGTTTCTATGCAAATCAAACAACTCACGAAATCTGTGGGGTTGCCATTATTTGAGCAGGTGGGTAAACGCTTATATCTGACGGAAGCTGGACGGGAATTATTTGCTACTTGCCGACAGATTTTTGAAACCATAGCCCAATTTGAAATGAAGGTAGCAGATTTAAAAGGGCTAAAACAAGGTCAATTACGGTTGGCAGTAATTACAACAGCAAAATATTTTGTGCCGCGTTTGTTAGGCCCGTTTTGCGAACTTTACCCAGGAATTGATATTTCGCTACAAGTAACGAACCACGAACGCATTTTAGAACGGATGGTGAATAATCTCGATGACTTGTACGTGATGAGTCAAGTTCCAGAACATTTGGATGTAAATTGCCAGCCATTTTTAGATAATCCTTTGGTAGTGTTTGCACCTGTGAATCATCCACTAGCGAAAGAGAAAAATATTCCCATACAACGTTTGGCTAACGAACCTTTTATTATGCGGGAACCAGGTTCGGGAACCCGCCGTGCTATCCAAAGCCTTTTAGACGAACATGGGCTAACAGTAAAAGTGAAGCTGGAATTAGGTAGTAACGAGGCAATTAAACAAGCGATCGCCGGAGGTTTAGGAATTTCTGTTTTATCTCGCCATACCTTATTGACAGATGCAGCAGAGTTCAGCATTCTAGATGTACAATACTTTCCCATTCAGCGAACTTGGTACATGGTCTACCCAGCTGGCAAACAGCTATCTATCGTCGCTCGTACTTATTATGAGTATCTACTGGAGGCAGCAAAGAAGTTTGTTGAGCAAACTAGTCTTTCTTCGTACAGTAAAGCTGATTCAAGTCAAATAAATGCTGAAGTGCAACTTAAAGGCAGATTAGCTTACTTCAAGTTCTAACTTTCCCCCTTGCCCC
>NZ_JAECZA010000103.1 GCF_016056275.1 Dendronalium phyllosphericum CENA369
GGAGTGGGGAGTAGGGAGTAGGGAGTAGGGGAAGAAATTAGCCCCGAAAAAGGTTAAAGCCTCGCCCGCAAGTGGCGCGAAAAATCCTTGTATTGCACAAGATAGGTTGAAACCCCGCCCCGAAGGGGGCGGCTTAGTTTCCCTACTCCCCAATCCCTACTCCCTACTCCCTTTTATCCAAGACGAACTGCTCGAAATTTGGGCAAGATGAAAACTTTCTTTTGTGGGATCGTCGCACAGCCACTTGCCCCATTTTTCTGCCTTGCCCTGTACGAATTCCCCAAAACTGAATACACCTAATTCGGCTTTGCGCCATTTCACTTCCAGCCGTCCTTGCCGTAGTTTGATTCCCAGGTAATCACACTCAGGAGTATAGAGATATTTGTCTTCTCGCTCTTGGGGCGATCGCATTTGGTCGCTCGGACAAATTTGCCAAAACCAAAATTCAATGTCTTCTGGTATTCTACCAGGATAAAACCAGCGCAATTCGTTAGTTGTGAGCATAAATTTAGTGCTGTAGAGACGCGATTAATCGCGTCTAGTACAAGATTTAAGAATTATTCTCCCCTCTGCTTCCCCTGCTCCCCTGCTCCCCTGCTCCCCTGCTCGTGATGCGGTGGACGCAGGAATCTCGAACAAAGCATTGGTGTCAAACTCAGAGAAATCACGCCAGAAACCAGAATCGCAACGCTGATAGTAATAGCAAACTCGCGGAACAGTCGCCCTAAAATACCTTCCATAAACAGTATGGGAATAAATACTGCTACTAAGGAGATGGTCATAGACAAAATCGTGAAGCCAATCTCTCTAGAGCCATTTAGCGCTGCTTCCATGCGGCTCTCGCCCATTTCCATGTGGCGGACAATATTCTCTAGCATCACCACAGCATCATCTACCACAAAGCCCACTGAGAGAGTTAACGCCATCAGCGATAAGTTATCCAAGGAGAAACCTAACAGCACCATCACACCGAAGGTCGCCACAATAGAAAGCGGTACTGCCAAACTGGGAATAACTGTAGCCGAAAGATTGCGGAGAAACAAAAATATTACCAGTACTACGAGGGCGATCGTTAATAACAGCGTGAACTGCACATCGTCTACAGATTCCCGAATTGACTGGGAGCGATCGTAAAGAATATTGATATTGACAGCAGCTGGAACTTGTTTGCGAAAGGTGGGTAGCAGTTTCTTGATTGCATCTACCACTTTCACCGTATTGGTTCCCGGTTGTCGCTGAACTGCCAAAACGATCGCCCGCACACCAGAATTTTGGATTTGAGATTTCTTCTCTGCCCCCTTGCTCCTCTGCTCCCCTGCTCTCCTGCCTTCCTTCTTTCCTCCACTCGCAAAATACCAACTTGCCACCTTGTCATTTTCCACACTATCCAGCACTTCACCTAGTTCACCTAGCTGTACTGGTGCACCATTTTGATAAGCGACAGTCAAAGAGCGATAGCTTGCAGCATCAGTAAGTTGACCGTTTGCCTGGATTGTATAATTTTGCTCCTTACCATAAAGTGTGCCAGTAGGGAGGTTGACATTGCCGTTAGAAACGGCAGTTGCTACTTCATCGATTCCTATCCCTTTGGCACTCAACGATTCCGGGTCAAGCTGAATCCGTACCGCGTATTTTTGGGAACCGTACACCTGCACTTGCGCCACCCCATCCACCATCGATAGACGTTGTGCCAGCTGTGTCTCAGCGTACTTGTCTACGGTCGATAGCGGCATAATTGAGGAATTGAGGGAGATATAAAGAATTGGCTGATCTGCTGGATTTACCTTTCGGTAGGATGGAGGGGTGGGCATATTCGTAGGCAACTGCTTTGCTGCCTTGGAAATGCCTGCTTGCACGTCCTGTGCCGCCCCATCTATATCTCGATTTAAGTCAAATTGCAGCGTAATCTGTGTGCTACCCAAAGAGCTAGTGGAGGTCATTGAACTCACACCCGCGATGCTAGAAAACTGCTGCTCTAGAGGAGTTGCTACCGAAGAAGCCATCGTCTCTGGACTGGCTCCGGGTAGACTAGCTGATACTTGGAGTGTGGGATAATCTACATTAGGCAGGTCGCTAACAGGCAATAATTGGTAACTCATCACCCCGAATATCAAAATACCGACCATAACTAAGGTCGTCATAATTGGGCGACGGATAAATAGCTCGGAAATATTCATTGATTTGCTTCCTGCCTCTTGTACCAATTCGTAATTCGTAATTCAGAAAGTTAGATTTTATTTGGGTTTCTAAGCTTGCATTTGTAGCTTTATTTTGAAGAATTAGTATTACTTCCTACTGCTGGTTTCACCTGCACTGTAGAACCAGCTACCAAGTTAAATTGTCCATCAGTGACTACTTGCTCTCCTGATTTGAGACCTTGCTTGATTACTGTTTCGCTATTAACAGCATCACCTACGGTCACTGGACGCACTTCTGCTTTATTATTGGTGACTACAAATACAAACGATCCTTGCTGTCCGCTCTGGACTGCTGGGGTAGGTACGGTAATGGCATTTGGCTCTTCGGTAAGCTTGAGTACTACATTGACAAACTGTCCTGGAACGAGTCGCTCGTCATTGTTGGCAAATGTTCCCTTGAGTTGAATTGTGCCTGTTTGGGTGTTGACTCCACTATCGACAAATGTCAGTTCACCTCGTTCTGGATGCCCTGGGTCTTTTGGAGGTAAGGCATCAACTTCTAGTTTGCCGTTAGTACTGTACTTTTTGAGGTCTGGTAGTAGTCGTTGGGGAATTGAAAAGTTGACGTAAATCGGTTGGACTTGGCTGATTGTAATTAGCGGATCGGTGGCATTCGCCTGCACTAAGTTGCCTCGATTGAGTTGCAGGCTACCTGTGCGTCCCGCAATTGGTGAGTAAATGGAACTGTAGGAAAGCTGAACTTTGGCATTGTCAATTGCTGCTTCATCTGCTGCTACTGCTGCTTGAGCATTTTGTACGTCTGCTTGGGCTGCCGCTACTGCTGCTTGAGCATTAGCTACTCCATCTCGATCTGCCTTGACTGTCGCCCGTTGAGCATCAGCAGTGGTTTGGAACTGATCCGCCTGTTCTTTGCTAATTGCCCCTTGCTTGAGCAAAGTGGTGTAGCGTTGAGCCTGCACATCTGCATTTGTTGCCTGAGCTACATCTTTGGCTACATTAGCTTTAGACTGGCTCACTTGAGTAATCGCTTTTACAACGTTTGCTTGTGCCTGTTTCACTAGCGCCAAATCTTTTGCTTTGGCAGCATTAGCTTGCATTAAGGCTGCTTGTAAGGCGCGGGAATCGATTTGAAATAACAAGTCTCCTTTTTTTACGTTCTGTCCCTGCTGAAAATAGACATTAGTAAGTTGTCCCCCGACTTGGGACTTGACTGATACCGTAGAATATGCTTCCACTGTTCCTGTAGCCTTGAGCAAGATAGGGATTGTTTTTTGTGTCACCGTGGCAACTACCACAGGCACAGGTCGATTTTTTGCTGCTGCTTGTTTACTCGATTGGGCTTCGGAAGCATTACAAGCAGCACACAAATAAGGTAGACCCAGGATTAGCAGCCAGAACCGTCCTCCTTGTGTTAGACCATGAAAGCGAGGTACGATTTGAGCAATTAAGAAAGAAGGCTTTGTTACCCGAACAGAGACTAAACAGCGCATATCAAAAATCTAGGAGAAAGGGAGAGCGATCGCAGTTTTCGCAATTTAATGCAATAGGTTATTTAGATTAACTTATTGTTAGTCTATCTAAGGTTTAGCTTACTAACAATTATTTGTCATACCCCTTTTTGAGGAAAATCGTTTTTTGCCAGAGATTTACCTTGAAAATAGGATTTTTCTGGAAGCAAAAAGAAGACGGAAAGTGTGCTGTTTAAGATCCTTCCCCTTTTCTCTGACAAACTTTACATATCTGGGTTGATTAAAGTAAATATACTTAAAGATTGTATCTTTTTATATTAAATGCTCAAATCCACCATCCTATGACTGAAAAATTATCAACAAAAGCGATTGTTGTTTTCGATATTGATGGCGTTGTACGCGATGTTAGTGGTTCTTATCGCCGAGCGATCGCCGATACTGTAGAGCATTTTACCAAGCAAGCGTATCGTCCGACACCACTAGATATTGACCAACTGAAATCTGAAGGCATTTGGAATAACGATTGGGAAGCGTCTCAAGAACTAATTTATCGCTACTTTGGCGCTCAAGGACAGCCCCGCGAGCAACTACAACTGGACTACAACGCCATTGTTGCATTCTTTCAGTCGCGTTACCGAGGTACAGATCCTGACCATTGGACAGGATATATCTGTGATGAACCCTTATTATTACAACCTCATTACTTAGAAGAATTAACACGAGCTAGCATTGCTTGGGGATTTTTCAGCGGTGCTACCCGTGGTTCTGCTAACTATATATTAGAAAAACGTCTCGGTTTGCAGTCCCCAGTATTGATTGCGATGGAGGATGCGCCAGGAAAACCAGACCCCACAGGACTTTTTGCCACTGTTGAGCAGCTAGAAAAGGGATTGGATGAAACGCCAGCAATCATCTACGTTGGAGATACCGTAGCTGATATGTACACTGTAGTCAAAGCGCGAGAGCTAGATCCTCACCGCACTTGGATTGGTGTTGGTGTTTTACCGCCTCACGTCCAAGAAACACCAGCGCGTCGCGATGCTTATGGAGAAACGCTATTAGCAGCAGGAGCAGTAGTAGTTTTAACCAATGTCGAAAAACTAAATCCAGCTAAAATACAAGAAATATTGCCTTGAAATATAAGTCACACTCATGATTTGGTTGAATTAGTATTTACCTACGCTATTAAGTCATCAATGAAACCTAAAATAATTTAGGTAAATAACCTATTACTTGATAGAAAAGGCTTACCCTATCACCTAAGATTTCTTGCTGAAATCTAGAAAATGAAACAATTTATCAAGGCGATCGCATGACCAACGGCGTAATAATGCAGTATTTCCATTGGTATTGTCCAAATGATGGTACTTTATGGGACAAGCTGGATAAAACAGCCAATGAGCTAGCCGATGCAGGCTTCACAGCCTTATGGTTACCGCCAGCTTACAAGGGCAGTGGTGGAACATGGGATGTTGGCTACGCAGTCTACGATTTGTTTGATTTGGGTGAGTTCGATCAAAAAGGTACTGTTCGGACAAAATACGGAACGCGCGAACAATACTTAGCAGCTATTAAAACAGCCCAACATGCTGGCATTCAAATCTACGCCGATGTGGTTTTCAACCATAAAGATGGTGGTGATGAAATAGAACGCATCTTGGCGCAGGAAATGGATTGGAATGACCGCAACCGTCCAGTTAGCGACTGGTATGAAATTGGAGCATATACAAAGTTCAATTTTTCTAGTCGTGGAGATAAATACTCCAGCATGAAGTGGTATTGGTGGTGCTTTGATTCATTATCCTACAACGCAGATACGCAACGAGCAGACAAGCTCTACCGCATTAAGGATAAGCACTTTGAGACAGAAGTTAGCCACGAACACGGCAATTTTGACTATTTGATGGCTAACGACTTGGATACAAGTAACGATTTTGTGCGCGGCGAGTTAATGTATTGGGGGCGTTGGTTTGTTGATACTACAGGCGTAGATGGCTTTCGCATTGATGCTGTTAAACATATCCGTTCCACCTTTTTCCGCGATTGGTTGAACCACCTGCGAGTTCATTTTGGTGGGCGGGAATTGTTTAGTGTCGGCGAGTACTGGTCGCAAGATATCGATGCTTTACATGGCTACATTACTGCTAGTGAAGGGCGGTTAGCGTTGTTTGATGTGCCACTTCACTACAAGTTTCACCAAGCCAGTCGCCAGGGCAATAGTTTTGATATGCGTTCAATTTTTGACAGAACCCTAGTAAAAGAACAACCAGCCCTAGCTGTCACCTTTGTTGAAAATCACGATACCCAACCTTGTCAATCGCTAGAGTCTCCTGTAGAACCTTGGTTTAAACCTCTGGCGTATGCCTTAATCTTGCTGCGCCGCGAAGGTTATCCTTGCGTTTTTTATGCAGACTATTACGGAGCGCAGTATCACGACAAAGGACGCGATGCTACCCTTTACTCTCACCGTTTTTTGATTGACAAGTTTATCAAAGCGCGTCAAGAATACAGTTTTGGCGACCAACACGATTACTTTGACCATCCTAATACTATCGGTTGGACGCGCTTGGGTAACAGGGAACATCCAGGAGCAATGGCTGTGGTGCTGACTAATAGCGAACCAGGGAACAAGTGGATGAATATGTTCCGACCCAACGCAGCTTTTTACGATGCTACTGGGCATATCAAGGATATCGTTTATACCAATAATGATGGATGGGGAGATTTTTCCTGTCCTGGCGGTTCAGTCTCAGTTTGGTTGCAAAAGTAGTTTCGATTGGGAAGAAAAGAAAAAGGTAAAAGCTGTTTATCTTTTTCTTTATTTCCTACTTTTACTGAAGTTTTAAGAATTTATCCAAAGCTGTTACCATACTTGGCGGCCAACGGCGGATATTTTTCACCCAATTAATATCTTTGTAGCGCGTATCAAGTCCGTAAGCAGCCACCCAGTTACTCTCGGCTTCGCCTTTTTGTCCAGTTACCCAGTAAGCTGCTGTCAGGGCGGCGCGCATATCGGCAAACTTCGGATATTTACGGACGATATTTCGCATTTCCCGAATTGCTGGGTCGATTTCACCAGTTTCATAAAGAGCGAGAGCGTAATTAGCACGGGCAAAGGCAAAATTCGGGGCGATTTCGGTTGATTTTTTGTAATCAGCGATCGCATCTGACCATTTTCCTAAACCTGCTTTGGCATTACCTCGATTGTTGTACGCCATCGCATCTTTAGGATCGAGTTCTAGGACATAATTGTAATCAGCGATCGCGTCTGACCATTTTCCTAACCCTTCTAATGCTGTACCCCGATTCAAATACGGGTCGGTGACATTCGGTGCTAGTTCTACGGCTTTGTTGTAATCTGTGAGTGCCTCTTGTAACTTATTCTGACTCACCCGCGAATTTCCCCGATTACTCCATGCTCCAGCATTAGTGGGAAATTGCTCGATAATCTTTGTCCAATACTGTTCAGCTGTGGCAAAATCACCTTTATTTGTGGCGGCAAAAGCCTGATTTGCCCACTCGTCTCCTTGTTGTAATTGCTCTTGAGTAAAGTTGGGCTTTTGGGATTGTGCCATAACTGGTGTACCCCAGCCAAACACAAGTAACAGACCAAGAACAATACCAATCAACTTAATCATCTGGATTTACCTGTGTCCATCTGCGGTGCGAACACAATTTATCATGGCGAAAGTCTGTCCAATCAGCAAGTCTTAATTCAAAAATTCCTAATCATAATTTTGAAGTGTCATTTTTCAAACTAGTAAGTAGATATCATTACACGTAAAATGCTAATCAAGGAAGCCGCTGCTATTGAGGCTTTTACTTGTTGCCTTTTTATAAGGATTACTTTCGTGAAACATCTATTTACCGAAGATTTTCTTCATTTTCAAAATCATAAAATTTGGTACGGTCGTTTTGACCCAACGACTAATACTAGCGATCGGCGAATTCCTATTCTTTGTTTACATGGCGGCCCTGGCGTTCCCCACGATTATCTTGAATCTTTGTCAGATTTAACTGCTACAGGACGTTCGGTAATTTTCTACGATCAACTAGGTTGCGGTAATTCGGAACAAGCTACCGATCCCTCTATCTATTCAATTGCTTATTTTCAAGAAGAACTGGCTCATGTCAGAAAAGTTTTAGGTTTAGAAATAATTCATTTGTTAGGTCAATCTTGGGGAGGATGTTTAGCATTAGAACATACTTTAGTAGGAGCATCAGGAATTGAGAGTTTAATTTTGTCAAACACTCCTAGTAATGTTCGACAATTTGTCAGTGAAGCTTATCGCCTCATGTCAGAATTACCTCCTGATGTGTATCAGGTTATTAAAGAGAGTGAAGCTGAGGGAAAAACTGATTCTCCAGCCTATCAGGCTGCAATGGAAGTTTTTAAACAACGTCACTTTTGTCTTTTAAACCCCTTACCAGATTCTGTGCAACGAGCTTATCAAAAAGTTGGTCGAGACTTTCGAGGTGCTGGTAAGATTATGGATTGGGATGTTACCCCAAAACTCGCAACAATTCAAATACCGACATTGTTAATTAGTGGTCGTTACGACCAGGTGACTCCAGCCTGTGTCGAGCCATTGCATCAGAAAATTGCTGGCTCCAAATGGCTCATATTTCAAGAGAGTTCGCATTTACCTCATTTAGAAGAGCATGAAAAGTTTATCAAGGCTGTTTCGGAGTTTATAGCAGCGGTCGAGGATAAAAACTAAAATTCAGCTACTCTCAAAAAATTGCACTTATGTTAAGACAGGCAGCACGTTGCTGCCTTGCCTTTGCGTAACGTTATCCTTCAACTACAGCAAGGATAACTGTTCGTTGGGGGGCTTAAAGCCTAAATGCTTGTATGCTGCCTTTGTGGCTACTCTTCCACGAGGAGTCCGGCTTAAATACCCAATCTGCATCAAGTAAGGTTCGTACACTTCTTCAATAGTTTGGGTATCTTCACCAGTCGCGGCGGCAATTGTCTCCAATCCCACAGGGCCACCGTTAAATTGTTCAATGATTACACTCAACATACGGCGGTCTGTCCAATCTAAGCCGCAGGGGTCTACTTGAAATAGTTGTAATGCCTCAGATGCAACGCTTTCTGTAATCTCCCCAGATAATTTGACTTCCGCATAATCGCGTACCCGCTTGAGTAACCTATTGGCAATACGCGGCGTACCTCTAGAACGACGGGCAATTTCTGTAGCACCGTCTTCTGTGACGGGAGTTTGCAGTAATTGAGCGCTCCGCAATACAATCTTGCTCAGTTCGTCAACTTCGTAAAAGCGCAATTTTTGTACTAAGCCAAAGCGATCGCGTAGTGGTGAAGTCAAAGCACCCACGCGAGTTGTGGCTCCCACTAAGGTAAATTTTGCCAGTGGTACACTTCTAATGCGAGTACTCGAACCTTTACCGATGGTAATATCTAAGCGATAATCCTCCATTGCTGGATAGAGAATTTCTTCTGTCATCCGCGAGAGGCGATGAATTTCATCCACAAACAGGATGTCTCCGGGTTTGAGGTTCACCAGTAGCCCGGCAATATCTCTAGGACGTTCTAGCGCTGGCGCACTGGTAATTTTGTAATTTACCCCCATCTCGGATGCTAAAATCATCGCCATTGTGGTTTTACCCAGTCCTGGCGGCCCATACAATAACAAGTGATCCAGCACCTCACCGCGAGACTTGGCTGCTTTAATGGCAATGTCCAGCACATCTTTTAAATCTTTTTGCCCAATGTAATCGGCAAATCGTTGTGGTCGGATACTCTCTTCTTGCTTACCTTCATCAACAGCAGCTTCAGGTTGCAAAATGTTTTCCTTGGACGGTGCTTTCGCCGATTCTCGGCGCTGCTTTGGCTGTCCGTTGGGTTCTGGAGGCTGTTTTTTCGAG
Source organism: Dendronalium phyllosphericum CENA369 (assembly GCF_016056275.1). Taxonomy (GTDB): domain Bacteria; phylum Cyanobacteriota; class Cyanobacteriia; order Cyanobacteriales; family Nostocaceae; genus Dendronalium; species Dendronalium phyllosphericum. Next base: position 9,518 of record NZ_JAECZA010000103.1, read on the forward strand.
GAGATTATCGCCATAATTCAGCTATCAACTTTGACTTAAGGACTGTTCGAGCGCCGTCTACACCGCAATAATGGGAATAAGCACGGGTGCAAAAATTTTCGTTTGGGAATACACACGCCAATTTAAAATTTAAATTCCGGCTAATTACCCAAAAGTAAAAAAGTTGTTATGTTATCTAAAAGAATTTTACCGTGCTTAGATGTGAAGGCGGGACGAGTTGTTAAAGGAGTTAACTTTGTTGACCTTAAGGATGCAGGCGATCCGGTAGAACTGGCAAAGGTTTATAACGAAGCTGGTGCAGATGAGTTAGTATTTCTGGATATTACAGCCACTCATGAAGACCGGGATACTATTATCGATGTGGTGTACCGCACTGCCGAACAGGTCTTTATTCCCCTAACTGTGGGTGGTGGTATCCAATCCTTAGAAAATGTTAAAGCTTTGTTACGAGCTGGAGCAGACAAGGTTAGTATTAATTCTGCGGCAGTACGCGACCCAGACTTGGTTAATCGGGCAAGCGATCGCTTTGGCAATCAGTGCATAGTTGTTGCTATTGATGCTAGGCGCAGAGTTGACCCCAATAATCCCGGCTGGGATGTGTATGTGAGGGGTGGTAGAGAAAATACTGGCTTAGATGCTTTACTTTGGGCAAAAGAAGTCGAAAAACGAGGCGCAGGAGAACTACTAGTCACAAGTATGGATGCTGACGGCACTCAAGCTGGCTATGACTTAGGGTTGACAAGTGCGATCGCTGAATCTGTAGAAATTCCAGTTATTGCCTCTGGCGGTGCGGGTAACTGCGAACACATCTACACAGCACTCACGAAAGGCAAGGCTGAAGCTGCATTACTAGCATCACTACTGCATTATGGGCAATTAAGCGTGGCACAGATTAAGAATTACTTGCGCGATCGCCACATTCCAGTGCGGTTATAATATTGACTTGGTATCATGCTCAACAAATAACCACATCTATCCTAGGTTAGACACAGTTGTAAAAAATAGTGTTAACATTAATGTACAAGTATTAATAAATATTAAGAATTATGTTGATTCCTATTTTACTATTTGATGTGGCGTTGGTGGCATGGTCGCTGCACCTGATGGAAAAAGCCTACGCTAATAAAGAGTTTTCTCTGATGCTGGCTGGTACATTAGTTGCTTTAGCTGCTGCCGCCATGTTAGTAGTGTACTTTCTCATGGGGCACTGTATGAGTTACTTGTTGCAAGTTTCTTAGCAAATGCTGAGTTCTCGATGAAATTCTTTACATTCCGCAAAATGAACTTGACAAATACAGAATTTTAGGTCATTATAGATAAGCACTATAAGGGGTTATAGCTCAGTTGGTAGAGCGCTGCAATGGCATTGCAGAGGTCAGCGGTTCGAACCCGCTTAGCTCCATTTGTACATTAAATATTTATTGTCAGTTTTAAAGACTTTTTGTCCAACTTGACCAATGTAATGGACATAAATTACCTATTTTCCTTACTTTCAGCGATTAATCCAATTTTAAAAAATTCTTGTCCAGAGTTGAAACCAGTTTTAAAGAATTTTTGTCCAAAGAAAAGGTACATTCGTCGTCAGATACATACATTAGCTCTAATGTATTATGAGACATTAGGGCGTGTTTTAAAACTAAAACTATAGCCAAAGAATGATAGAAGCGAGAGTCAACATTGCAAGGTAGTTATCAGCTTTCTTCTCATAGCGTGTAGCAATCCGACGAAATTGCTTTAGACGGTTAAAACATCGCTCAACGTGATTTCTTTGACGATAAATGGATTTATCAAACTTACCGCGTCTGCGTTCGTTCGACCGACGTGGAATGGTGAAGCGAATGCCACGCCGCTGTAAATAGTGACGAATATTGAAGCTGCTATAACCTTTATCGCCGACTACTCGAGCAGGACGGAGGCGTGGACGACCAACTTTGAAGCGTTTTACTGCTCCTTGCTCCATTAATTGCTCAAACACAACTGCTTCATGTCGTTCACCAACAGTCAGCAAGAATGTAATCGGTTTGCCATTACCATCACAACGCAAATGGATTTTGGTGCTAAAGTCACCTTTAGAACGTCCCAAAGCCTCTCTTTGCTGTACCTGCTCAATTTCTGACAACTCACTTTGAGGGTTTAGCTCCCCCTTTTTGCTCCGGCCGAATGTTGGTGGGCGCGAATAACACTGCCATCTACATAATGCACTTTCCAATCCAATTGTCCCGAAGCATCAGCTTGTTGCTGCAAGGATGGTAAAATCTTTTGCCAGATTCCACTTTTACGCCAACGGTAAAATCTGCCTGCTACAGTCTCCCATTCTCCATAACGTTCTGGTAAGTCACGCCACGGCGCTCCGGTTCGTAAAATCCACAACATCCCGTTAATCATTGTCCGGTGATCTTTGTTTGGACGGCCTGTTTTTGGTTTTTGATCTGGAAGCAGTGGCATCAGGCGCTTCCATTGTCGCTCGTTCAAGTCACCCCGACTTTGCGGTGGAAGGATCATAAGTCAATGCTAAATTCGTTAATTTTTAGTATTCAATATTATTTTATCGAGTTTTAAAACACCCCCTAGGCTTTAGTTACTACTTATATATACTAGTAATAACGATATTTAGCTTTAAGAAAACCAAACCCGTCATGTGTCTGACGGGTCTTTTGAAATCCTGGGTGCAGAATTAATAATTTCGTCTATCCATCGCCTGAGAGAATCATTTTCATCTCTCAGGCTGCGATTTTTCCCAAGAGTTCGTTTTGAATTACTGCAACTTGTTGCTTTAGGTTCTCTAAGTCCCTGTGCATTGTGCTTAAATCCGGTGCTTCGTGACGCTCCTCTGCAAGGTAAGAACGAATCCATCCCATAATTAATTCCGAAGCTGTCTTCCCTTCAGACTGAACTTTATTCATAAAAGCTTCCTTTGTCTCATCATCCATTCTGACGATGATTTGATTGTTCAGCTTTGTTGTCTGACGTTTTGCCATGTTATTTATCGCTGCAAACCCTAAATCTGTAATAACTCTATTTACCTCAATTTTGCAGGGTTTGCGAAATTTTGTAGTAACGCCCTTGTTTTAGTAGTAACAAGTAATTACAATATAGTAACTAAACAAAAGCGATCGCCCAGTCGCCAAACCATGCGATCGCCTTTTGTAAAACCCCATCAGTGAGGTTATTCACATGATTACACAACAGGTATTTGACGACCAAACTTTGACTAAATCAGAGTTTGAAGAATACGTTGACCAATTAACTGACCCAGCACCACCAGAAATAGAGATTGATTCCGTGACCGATGATTTTGGAGAACTTTATCGAGTTTGGCACGGTTGGCAATTGCTAGGCACTTTTTATCAAAATCTGGAGGGTAAATGGATAGCGCAGCCTTGTAATAGTGATGACAGACCTTGTTGCGATACGTCTTCGCAAGCGCAGTTGATCATCATAGCTGTTAATGGCTTGCTAGTCGCAGATGCAGCGTAAAAGCTTTGACAAATAAATTTTCCATCACCTGGAGACGTGGTTATTCCCGTCTCTTTTTTTTCTTTTTCCAAATTGCGGGGCTAGAAAATAGACTCATACAATGACTGCCATTACGAAGCACTCAATATACCTTTAGCCCTTGCCTCTCTAATCCAAGCAGGAAATTCGTTTAGTAATCTTTCATACAATTGCTCATCTGTAATTTTTATTAAATCATCTACATGGAAAAAATTGGCATTATCAATAATGCGACCATTCATATTAGACCTCTTGCAAAAGTCCTAGATGCATGGGACAAGTAGGTGAGAGTTGGGTAGCATAGATGACCTACGAACAGGTAAAGAGCCTGAAATCAGAAGACTTTAAACGCTTGTGTGGTGTACGTCCAGATACTTTTAACGAGATGTTAGAGGTAGTGCGATCGCTTCATCGAACAAAACAGAAAACAGGGCGACCGGGTAAATTAAGCTTAGAAGACCAATTGTTGATGACATTAGAATATTGGAGAGAATACCGAACATACTTCCATATAGGTCAATCTTGGGGAGTAAATGAGTCTACGGCATACAGAATTATCCGAAAAATAGAAGATACGCTGACTAAATCAGCGTATCTTCTATTTTTCGGATAATTCTGTAT
>NZ_JAECZA010000104.1 GCF_016056275.1 Dendronalium phyllosphericum CENA369
TAATTATTATTTCTTGTCTCCCTCATCTCCCCCATCTCCCTCATCTCCCCCAACTACTCCCGCCATTCCCCAAGCAAGGTAAAACTTGCCCAGAAATAAGGATTACGCCACTGCTCTTGTTGCCAAAGTTGAATTTGTGCAGCTCTGAGGGCAGCAGCGGGAGATTTTCCCTGTTGCAACATTTGGCTGTAGAATTCTCGCATTAACGCAGATGTCGCTTCATCGTCTACGTTCCACAAAGACACTACAACTCTAGCTGCACCTGCATACATCAATCCTCTTGTCAACCCTACTAATCCTTCTCCTTTAACTTCTTTACCCAACCCTGTTTTACAAGCACTCAGCACCACTAACTCTGCTGGAAAATTGAGATTGAAGATATCATCTAGTCGCAAAAAGCCTCTTTGGGGCTGACCTTGTTTATCTATCAGAGACAGTACTATTCCCGATAATTCTGGCTCGGTGCTATTAACGAAACCGTGGGTAGCAAAATGAATTATGCGGTATTGGCTGAGTTGTTTGCTAGTTGCCCAATTGTAGTTAGCATCAAAATCCAAAGCTTCCAATCCCTCTGAAGGCGGTACGAGTTTCAAAATCTCTTGGGCCTCAGTACGAGTGCCTTTGAGTCTTTCAACGCTGCTACGGTTGATTTCATCAGCAGACCGCTTGAGAGCAGATGCTTGTAGTTGAAGATTGGGGTCGTTAGTCTTATTTGCGGGTTTGGCAGCTACGCGCTCATCTGTAGCACTGAATACCGGGTCGGCAAGGACGGCTAGATTTTTCGGCGCTTTGGTACGCCCTTTGAGTTCTTTTCGCAAAATGGCAATGGTAGAAGCGGAAGGCAGACTGATAATTTCATGGTTGACTACCAATGGTTGATAATTTGACGCATTTGCCGATTTTCCTGATGTTAATGCGGCAAAAGGAATGTATTGCAAAGCATCATCACCAACAACTACTAAGCGTTTTTGCCCCAACTTATCCGCCACGGGTGCGAGGATTAGTTTACTAAGTTCGTCAGCAGCTTGAGCGGTTTCTTCTGGGGAAAATCCTTTAATTCCAGAGTTTTTTAAGTAATTGTTGTAAAAGTTTTTTGCTACTTTTTCTATTTGGGCGCGTCCGGGGAGTTGATAACTGTTGAGAGAATTAGATGTGACTAGCCAGAGATAGCTGCGCCCTTCACCCAAAGAATACTCTAACAGCAGAGTATTTTTATCTAATTGTTGCTGAATTTGCGGCAAGGCGATCGCGTCGGGATATTTCAGTGCAGCATATTCAGGACTTTGAGCGCGGATTTTTGCTTTTAGCTGTTGCTGTTGGTCGAGAAGATTTGTCAGTTGTACTGTTAGGGCTGTAAGTTGTTGCGGAGTATTATTTTGATTGGATAGCTGTGAAAGTTTTTTCTCTGTGGCATCAATTTGCCATTGTAAATTACTTTCTTGGGTTAAAAGTTTTGGGTCAACGCCTTTTTTGACATCTACATTCGCTTCGCTTAACAGTTCTACTAAAGTTCTGGCGCGGGAGCGTTCGCTGGCTTGCAGTGCCAATGCGTCGTATCCTTGCGATGAATTTTGCTTGTGCAACTGCATTAGTAAATCGATGTAAAACTCATAATACTTCTGCACGGTGGCAAAGTAAGAAGTACGCAGTTCTTGGCTGGAAACTTTGCTGCGCGTATCCTCAACGATTTTGATTGTGGATTCAATTTGAGTTCGAGCGGCTTTGAGATTGCCTCGATCGCGTTCTGTAAGAGCAATATGATAAAGTGCGTCAGCTTCACTCGTGCGATCGCCCAAGGTTCGCAACAGTGTTAATTGTTGATTGTAAGTGGCGATCGCTTGTTGCGGCTGCTTCAATGAATTGTAAGAGTCGCCGATGTTACCTAAAACCTTAGCCTCTGCATCCCGATACTGTAACTTTCGCCACTGAGATACAGCTTGGGTAGAGAAATCCAAAGCTTTTTGATAATCGCCTGATGCTTGGTATATCCTACCCAACAAAGCCAATGCAGAAGCTTCTACAAAGCCGCTTTTTTGTTGACGTGACGTTGAAAGCAGCTGATTGGCAACTGAGAGCGCTTTGGGATAATCTTTTAATGATTCATAAACTCTGATAACACCTGTGAGTGTGCCAAATTCCTGAAAAACAGCTTTTTGTTCGCGCCACAATACTAGTGCTTGGTTGTAATAATCCAATGCTTTGGGATAATCTTCTGCTAATCGATAAACGCTACCAATATTATCGAGAATTTGCGCTTGCGAACTGCGATCGCCTATCTGCTTAAATATCTCTAGTGCTTGGTTGTAAGTTTCCACACTTAAGGTATAGTCGCCCAACAAACTATATACTAAAGCGATACCCTTGAGCGTATCAGCTTCAGCACTGCGATCGCCAACCTGACGGCTGAGTTCTAATGCTTGGTTGTATGAGTTGAGTGCTTGCTGATAATCGCCGAATGACTGATAAATTGCGGCAATGTTGTTAAGGGTAAAAGCTTCTCTGCTACGATTGCGATCGCTATGCTGAATCGCTAATGCTTGGTTTAATGCATCGAGGGCTTTTTGCTTGTCACCCAAGGAGTCGTAGACAATACTCATTTGGTTGAGAATTTCAGCTTCACCATTACTTAAACCCACCTTTTGAAAAAGCGATCGCGTTTGATTATAGTAGTCTATTGCCTTTTGAGATTGACCCAAGGCATGATAAGTACCAGCGATCGCCGAGAGAGTCGAGGCTTGTTGAGCGAGGTTCAAGGTCAAAGCTGGGCCAGACAGATTCTTTTGAGATTGTTGCAATTGCAGCGCTTGGTTTAAAGAGTCTAGTGCCTTTTGATTTTCACCTACAGAGATGTAGACTGCACCGATAATGGTTAAGATGTCGGCTTGTTCGGCGACTTCCTTTCTTGTACGTTGAATTGCCAAGGCTTGATTTAAAGAATTCAATGCCTTTTGAGGTTCGCCCAAGCCTGTGTAGATTTTGCCGATAGTATAGAGTGTGTCGGCTTGTCCGGGCAAATCCTTCTGGGCAATTTGAATTGTCAGCCCTTGATTGTAGAAGTCAAGTGACTTTTTTGTGTCGCCTAACTCCAAGTAAACTTTACCAATACCAATCAGCGTATTTGCTTGTAAATTGCGATCGCCGATTTCTTGCCAGATTTTCAGTGCTTGTTGGTATTTAGCGATCGCTTCTCGCTTAGATTCTGCTGTACCTTGTCCGTAAAGTTTCTGTCCTTGTATCAACAATTGTTGTCCCCACGCACGTTTGCTATTTTCTGGCGTTGTTGACTGTTGTGCTATCTGCAATTGCGTGCTTCTCGCTGTAGCCCCTACCGCATCAGCAAGCAAAACTACACTAAGTAATACAGTTATACTGCAACGAGTAAAATAAGATGGAAAGCGCTTTAAAACAAACATAGACTTGAAAAAATAAACAGCCACAGCAATATTGACGCAGACAAAAATGCTGCCAGTAGTCAATTATTTAGTTTTTCTCAGAGAAATTGCCGAAAATTTATTGTTATTTTACGAGTGGTTTTTGCCACTGAGTTGGAATCTTGCCACGTCAGTAGGATGTGTTACCGCGTAGCGTAAGTACCAAAATCTTGAGATGGTGGGTTATGCCTCGTCCCTATTTTCTGTCTCTAGAAGTTATTCAGAAATTAAATCAGATTGCTATATCTGCAATTAAAAATATTACCTTATCGATACAGACAAAACATCAGCCTGAGTTATCGATTTATTAATATAAGTTTTGCATTCATCTTTTTTGCCAAGTATAAAAAATATTTTCAGACATTTATTATCTTAGCTGATGTGAAATTATACATATATTTTTTATGAAAACGTAAATTATTCTACATATTTTATAGTTATCTCTTTCGATAGAAGGAAAGCTATATTTCAATTAATAAGCTATCGATAAGTATTTTAATGCATTAAATTATGAACATTATTGCTTGGATAATTCTAGGTTTGATCGCTGGAGCTATAGCTAAAGCTATTTACCCCGGTCGTCAGGGTGGTGGCATCTTTGCAACCATGATTTTAGGTATCATCGGTGCTGTGATTGGAGGAACTTTAGTTACACTTTTAGACACAGGAAAATTACAACTCACTGCCGCAAGTCTCAGTATTTCTGGCATCATAGTTGCTATTATTGGCGCAATAGTTGCGATTTTTATCTGGAGTTTGTTAACTCGGCATAGCAGTTATTAGTACATTATCAATAGCAACTATAGTTAGAGGCGATCTATTAGAAGCTAACTTTTTTTCGTTAATAATAAATAAAATCACTCCTATCGTTTCAAAATAGGAGTGATTTATCGTTTATTGCTAATTCTAAATTATCTTAAAAATCTGTAATTGATGAAAGCTGATGAAGATTAGAAGGGAGAATCTAAATTATTCTATAATCTTCTTCACTTCATCTTTGATGTTTTCTGTAGTGTGAATAACCTGAGCTTCAGCTTGTTTGTTTTGTCCTTCTGCCTTGTCTGCTGGATTGCCTGTCACTTCTCCAACTATTTCTTGTAATTTACCTTCAATGTTTTTTGCGGTAGCTTCTACTCTTTTTTCGATACTCATAGTGTTTTGTTTTACCTTTAGTTACTTGAACTGCTGACTAAAAGTAAAAATATCACGAATGTACATTTTTTATATCTCTAATTAGATAGATTTAAATTTTAACTATTTAATAACTTCAGATAGATGCGTTATGAAATGGTAAGATGTCTTAACAAGCAAATATTTAATTAAGCAAATTTTATACTTATCAATGGTTATCTTCAGGTTTTGCTGAGAGTACGCATCTATGCATCCTTGATGGTAGCCTGCGGCAAGTCGCTGTGCGTCTAAATTAACAAAAAGCAAGTTTGATTTACAAGGAAAAACATTAGAGTGGCAACAAAGCATCAGAAAAATCTGTGGGCGAAAGAGATAAATGACATCATTCGCGGTGCTTGTGGAGGTTTTTTATTTGGGATACCGTTACTGTATACTATGGAAGTTTGGTGGATTGGCTCGCTTGTCGAACCCAAACAAGTAATGCTGGCGATCGCATTAATGTTTATTGCTGTTTTCTTACTCAATCAGACAGAAGGCTTTCGTAAACGCAGACGTAATTTGCGAGTTTATGAAACAGTAATAGATACAGTAGAAGCAATTGCGATCGGTCTAGTTTGTTCTACTTTGGTGCTACTGTTATTGCGAGAATTAACATTTGAAACTTCTCTAAGAGAAATCTTAGGTAAAATCATTTTTGAAAGCGTACCATTTACCCTTGGTGTAGCATTAGCCAACCAATTCTTAGGAGATAGCAGTGGTAGCAATGCTGCTAATACAGAAGAAAAAAGCCATCCAAACAGCCCCACCAAACACGATGGAGACGAGTTACAAGCCACTCTCTCTGACATGGGTGCAACTTTAATTGGTGCAACAGTAATTGCATTTAACATCGCCCCAACAGATGAAATTCCCATGCTAGCAGCTGCGGTATCACCACCCTGGCTTTTAGCAATTATCGTTGCATCTTTGGCAATCTCTTATGGGATTGTATTTCAAGCAGGCTTTTCAGACCAAAAAAAACGCAGACAGCAGCAAGGAATCTTCCAACGACCATCAAGCGAAACAATTATGTCTTACTTATTATCCTTATTTGCAGGCGCTTTTATGCTGTGGTTCTTTCAAAAAATAACTTTAGACGATCCGTGGACGATGTGGTTAGAACATGCTTTGGTGCTAGGTTTACCTGCAACTATTGGTGGTGCGGCTGGTAGATTAGCAATATGACTAATACAGAAGAACAAAAACCTCAAAAATCGCCCGCGGAGTGGGTAACATTTAGTGCTGCCTCATTTATCCTAGCAGTAATTGTCGGATTAGTAGTCTACACTTGGATTGAAGACAAGCACGAACCTCCTGTCCTTTCTGTGACTAACAAAACTGTTAGGGAAATAAAGGGACAATTTTATGTTCCCTTTGAAGTCGTAAATACTGGAGGAGAAACAGCCGAGTCAGTTCAGATTATGGCTGAGTTACAGATTGATGGCAAAGTAGCAGAAACAGGAGAACAACAAATAGATTTTTTATCTCGTGGCGAAAAGGAAGAAGGTGCATTTATATTTAGTAAAAATCCCCGCCAAGGTAAGTTAACTCTACGCGTTTCTAGTTATAAATCACCTTAGTACCGCAAGGCGAAATTAAAAATTAAACTCAACAATTTATACGAATTAGTATAAGTCCTAATTTTTACAGTCGATTTGCACCGTACAATTTCTCCCTTGTGCTTTTGCTTGATAGAGTCCTTGGTCAGCAGCAGCAATTAAGGTTGCGGGAGATGATTGGTTATGAGGAATAATGGTTGCCACACCAAGACTAAGGGTGATAAATTCATAGACTTGAGAATTTGGATGAGGCAGTTGCAATTCTCTAATATTGGTCTGGATCTCTGTTGCTACTGCGATCGCTCCTTCAACATCAGTATTGGGTAAAATGACAGCAAACTCTTCTCCACCATACCGAGCAACTAAATCAGCAGGGCGTTTTACTATCTGAGAGATTGCCCAGGCAACATGTCTGAGTGCATCGTCTCCTGCTAGATGTCCGTAGGTATCGTTGTAAAGCTTAAAGAAATCGACATCGCACAAAATTAAGGATAGCGAAGCTTGCTCTCGTGCTAACCTTTGCCACTCTGCATTCAGCGTATCATCGAAGCAGCGTCGATTTGCTACTTGGGTCAGACCATCCGAAGAGGCAAGGCGCTGTAATTCTTGGTTTGCTAGTTGTAATTGATGGTAAAGTTCGGATTGTTGAATAGCGATCGCAGCTTGACTTGCTAACTGGTTAAACAAGTTAATCTCCGATTGCTGCCACCTTCTAGTGTGACTGCATTGATGAGCAATTAATAGCCCCCACAAACGCTCTTGCTGCAAAATCGGCACAACAAGGTTTGCCCGGATTTCCAGACTGAGGAGGAGGTCAACATGACACGGCGATAGTCCCGCTGTTTCAATATTTTCAATCGCTCTACTATTACCTTGTTGATAATAACTGGCATGTGTAGATTGAAAGCACGTGTCCATAACATTAAATCCCAAAATGGATATGCACCCTTGTGCCAAGGATTCTACTGCTACTAAGCCACTCCAGTCTGGCTGAAACTGATAGATAACTACTCGGTCTACCTCAAACAGTTGTCGCACTTCATCTGCTGTGGTTTGCAGAATCTCGTTTAATTCCAACGATTGCCGAATCCGCTGGGTTACAGCTGCGACAATTCGCTCTGACTCGCTTTGGTGTTGAACGCGCTGCTCAAGCAGCTGAGAATCTGCTGATGCTATAGTTAAAGCGATCGGGTCGAAGTGAGGGGTTGTAGTGGCGGGAACAGCACTAGGTCTGGCAATCAAATAGCCTTGAGCAAACGTTGCGCCTCGTTCTCGCAGCCAGTTCAGTTCCTCTATACACTCAATTCCTTCGGCGACGGTCTGAATATTTAACTTTTGAGTAATCTCTAGAAGCTTCTCGGTAATCGAGGCTTTATACAGGTTTTGATGCACATTCCGAATTAACTCCATGTCCAATTTGATAAAGTCTGGACGTAACTGATGCAGCAAGTTCAAACTGGAATAACCAGAACCAAGGTCATCAAGGGCAACCAAAAACCCAGTATCCCTATAGTATTGCAGCACGGCTTTGAGATGGGCTAAATCTTGAGGATTATCTGACTCCACGACTTCAAAGACAATTCGCTCGTGCTCAATGCCTGCTCGATCGATTGCTTCTACCGTACTGTGTAGGCAAGAAATGGGGTCATAAAGAGCCGTTGGTGCAAAATTAATGAAAATATGCCCGCTGACTTGATGGCGGTTGGCTTCTGTAATTGCTTTAAGGCGAGCAACTCGGTCGAGTTGTGGCAACAGTCCGGCTTCGGTTGCTAATTCCAGGATCGATCCCGGTGGTACTAGATTGTCTTGTTCGTCCAGCCCTCGCAAGAGCAATTCATATCCATAAATCTGAGATGTGTCCTGAATTGAGACGATGGGTTGAAAATGAATGGTGAATTTTTCTCTTGCCAGCATTTCAACCAGCCAGTCTGACTGATTAAATTTAATAAAGCGCTGCAATGAAGCAATGTCACTAAAATCTTGGAGTTGAGGTTGGATAGCACCTCGAAGAAAAAGAACTTGCGTTTCTTTTAATTCCCTCGGTGCAAGGATTTGAGCTAAAGTACGGGCAATTTCTTGAGCCTGTCCGGGTCTACAGTTCAAAGTCAGACCCGGCCGTTCGTCCATCAGTTCGTACTCAAGAGCGAACTGCTGTAGGTAGGAGGTGACTTTTGTCAAAGTATGAGGAATGGGGAACCAGAGAAAGAGCCTACCTGCTTCCCCAGTTCGGCAGCGCACAGTATTGTGACAAGCACAAGTCTTGGAGGTAGCACACTTTTGGCTCATAGATAACCGCCTTATTCAACCCGATTTATTTTAGTGTTCCCGCCAGTCTGACTGTAAGAAATGAATTGCACTTTAAGTAGGTGAAGATTTTATGAGTTAGATAATTTAGCTTATTGGGTAACTCACTAATAGCGTGAAACTTTACCTGATTGTTGTAGGTAAAACGCCTTAGCACAGAGTAGTGACTGGTGTGGAGTAGAAATATTCAAGGAAGCTGGGGTAATTTAAAGAATGTTAGTTTTTTTAATTTTAATCATATTTCAATTTAGCAATACTCAAAAATACTAGTTTCTCTAACCTTAACCAACTATAAATTTGTCATATATGTCAAGTAGAACCAGACTTTTCTTAAATTTTTTTTACACATTTATTTTGATTTAAGTAAATAATACAAATTCACTTCAATAATAGACTTAATAGTGATTAAAAACTTTACATTAAATGTATGGTGACTTTTACCAGTGCATAATAATAAAAAGTAATCATGAAGCGTAATTTTCCAGAAAAATGCTATAAATAACTTTTGAAATTATCAGATATTAAAAACTAAATATTGATCGTAATAGTTTGATTTTCATAAATATCAACTCTTGAAGTGACGGAAGACCATATTGAAAATTTGATTAATGTACTGAATTACAACGATTGTTAAATTGGGCGATCGCACCGATATTCTAGATTAAATTCGGCAATTGCTGCATTCAAAAATAGTACTTTAATGACAATTAAACAAAATTAAAATGTTTGTCATGAGCGATAATAATAAAATTAATGTTATTTTAATCACTATTACAATCTTTGGGCATTAAATTAGAAATAAACTCATTTTATAGTTGACACAAAATATTTTCATAGCTAGACTTTTGAAGTCCTCCACTGTTAAAAAGTCGTAAAATGAGTAATTTTTCCGGCAAAGTGGCCCTAGTGACGGGTGGTGCTTCTGGCTTGGGGCAAGGTTTGTGTGAGGAGCTTTCGCGGCGCGGTGCTAGAGTCGTACTGACTGATATCAATGCAGAAGCTGCGCTCAAGCTAGCGAAGCATTTGCAGCAAGCAGGGAGAGATGTAGAAGCTGCAAGTTTAGATGTAACAAGCCCAGAGCGCGTTGCACAAGTCATTAGTACTGTGATAAATGACTATGGGCGGCTCGACTATGTGTTTAATAACGCTGGCGTTGGAGTGGGAGGAGAATTTCAGGAACTCGATCCCGCGACGTGGCAGCGCACTGTAGATATCAATCTACTTGGTGTTGTCTATGTAATGTACGCAGCCTATCAACAAATGATCCACCAGCGTAGCGGTCATATCGTGAATATTGCTTCTATGTATGGCTTAATGCCTGGTGTCTTATGTTCGCCTTACGTAGCAACTAAACATGCCTTAACTGGTCTAACTCAGTCAGTGGCATCAGAAGCCAAAAATCATGGAATCAAGCTGACAGTTGTATGTCCTGGTTATATTGATACCAATCTTTTCAAAAGCGGTGCTTACGGCAAAAGTGTCAATGCAGAACAGATTAAAAGTCGCATACCCCTAAAATTTATTGATGTGCCGACTGCTGTCAAAAATATACTGCATGGGGTAGAAAAGGGACAATTAATCGTAGCATTTCCCAGGTATGTGCATGTGTTTTGGTGGATATACCGCTTGAGTCCCCAATTGTCGTTGCTAATTAATAATTTCATTATGCGTAAACAGCGGCAACGTTATGGCTCTCTCTAGGATGCAATTTAGAAGTAAGTCTGAGCGGAGGGTTCCTCTGCTCAGAACTTTGGAGCTTTGTTTGTGTAGCTGCATTTAGTCTGACGGAATGATTTCTGTTTTTTTAGACTAAATAACTGGTATTTGGCACAATTGGAAAGAAAGCATACTCGTACCATGCAGTCCAGACAAAACTGCGAATCCACCGCGATCGCTTTTGTTGGCTCAATTCATAGGCAAATGCGCCCTCAGATGAATCGATAGAAGATAAGTGAGAATTGCAACCGCAACCGTGTTGATAAGTAAAGCCGTACTTAGAGGCAATACTTTGTACTTTCATTTGGATAGCAAACACCTTGCCAGCATGTAAGATGGCATCCCAGGAACGCTTATGTTCTATGTCGCGCTTGTCAAATCTCAGAGCGCGTTCTTCAAATACATGATCTCGATAAATGGGAGCTAAATGTACGTGATAGAAACTCGCAGGCAATTCATAACCAAACTCACAAAAAAGATCGATGCCAATGCGAGCTACTTTTACCTCATTAGCATACTCAGTTCCTTTTGACTCAAACTCACTCAGAATTTCTTCAAAGTTTGGATAGTTGTGAATCATCAAGTCATAACCGTAGAATTCTAAAGTTTCCCATCCTAGATGTCCAAATAACTGGGAAAATGAAGGTTTTAGAGAAGCTAGCGCTTTGTTGTCGCTAAATAAATCAACATCACCTTGTTGTAATTTGTATAGGAACAACTGAGCCATCTCAATATAACTTTGTCGATTGCATCCGACATTTGCCGTTCCCCTAGCAATGTCTTGCCATACAGGAGGCAGTTGAGAAACAAGAAGCGCATTTTCCCCTGCAATGACTGTAACATCGGGAACTTCAAGAAGCTGCATATGCAATATCCATTACGACTTTAAACAGCAATTTACCGCAAACATTACTTATTTCGTTGTATCAACATAATAAAAAAATGTTTTACAGACTGTCTTTTGACAAAAATCGAAAAGGCTCTCAACGAAAACTAGCAAAACGATTTATTGTCAGTCTAAATTTTGTTTGCAGTTGACTCAGAAGATGCTGACGCTGTTACTGGAACGCCATAATGAGATTGGTAGATGCTGTAAATAAATAGAATCCCTTCAAGTCAAGTGCTGTCAGGGATTATTAACATTACGAAGGCGTGGTATTTAACCCTTTACTAATAAACTTTTGCGACGCTGACGCATCTTAATCATCCCAAAGCCCAGTCCGAGAACGAACAAGCCAGCCCCAGCAGAAGGTTCGGGAGTAGATTTGAAGTTACCTTTGAGTGCATCTCCGTCATTACCGCACTCTAGGAAAATATTACTAACATAGTTGCCACTGCCAATTAATGCTTTGTCAAATGCAAAGCCAATGGTGTAGTCTCCTGTAGCAGAAAAATGTCCGAAATCGAGTCCAGCAGCACTCAACTCATTGGCACTGAGCATGGAGATATTACCTACTTTCGTACCTGAACCAATGGCGTTGAGAAGAGGGGTGTTATTCCAAGTTGGATTCTGAGCAGCTGTAGTTGGGTAGTAATAGTTGTAAACATCTTGTGCAGTCGCAAAGTCCGTGCCTTGGGTGTTATTCTGACCCCAACCCCAGTCATAATACCACTTCAAGTTACTGTAGCCACCATGCTCAGTAGTTGTACTCTTGGCTGTCACTCCTTGATAAACTCCCGTTGACAAGCCACTGCCGTAGTCGGCAAACTTGACTGCAAATAACTGTCCGTTATTGCTAGCAGTCTGAAAGTCTTGGCCTGAGAAGTTAAAGAACAAGTCACTCCAGCCAATGTGGACAGAGTTACCGGGATGCCAATAATCATCCGGGTCGGTTGTTCCACCCAAGGGCATCCCACCAGTGAGCGCAACATAAACTTTATCACCTGACTGTTTGACAGCCATACCTTTAATGTCATAAACGGCTCCGCCAGAGCCATCACTAAAAGAGTCAATACCGTAGTTCCAATTGTTATAGAGCTGTCCGGCATTTGCTTTTTGTCCAGCTAGTGACATCAGGCTAAGAGTAACGGCTGCTGTGTAAAGAAAAGCTCTTTTAATACGCATTGATTTACCAGGAGTAAGAATGAGTTGTTTCCGTGTCAATAGCTTACTCAAGTTACTATAAAGCTCTTAGCTTTCAGGGGTAGAATCTGGATAAAATTTTAGTAAAATTTATTACTAAAATTCTATTAAATACCAAATAATACGTACGTATAGAAAAAATAGGATTGATTAGGTTGTAGCAAGCAGCCGATAACAAAAGGCTAGAGGCTTTACTAGAATGGTCTTAAGTCCCGCTATGCGAACTTAAGGCAATGACATTCTTCATTCTGCATTGCACTCAAGCTAGAATCGCTATATTATTGCTGGAAATATTTGTAAGCAGTTGCGTTACGCTGCGGCTGCAACGAGCGCCGCACAATGATTTCAAGGCGCACAATGCTAAAACTTCAAAATTGCTACTCAATCGCTACTCAAAAATCGCCAAAAGCCTTATCATTCCTGACTTTACAAGTTGATAGTAATTTTCATTAAGCCTAGAGCGAGTACAACTACCTAATAAGTTCGTTATCTTAACTTTCTAATAGCTATGAACGAAGGGAAAATAGTCTATTACATTTCTGGAAACTGGGGAGGAAAGGCGATTCTAGTAGCATTATGCGGGGAAACAACGATCTACACTCATGCTTCATCATTCTTACGTGAAAAAACGTGACCTATTTCCGGGGGGAGATAGGTCACGTTTGTTTTGATAGCAATTACTTATTAGACAAAAAGAGAATTTTGTACCTTCATGTATGATGGCTATTTTTCTAATATCAACAATTTTCTTAATCCAAAAATAAAAGTACGTTGCTATTGCTGCGGCGGTGCAGTGCCGAACTGGTGTTTAGAAGAAGATGAAACAGAATGGTACTGCCCCTGGTGCGGCGAGATTGGTGACTCGTCTTTCTGGGCTGCCACCAATCCCCAATCCCCAATCCCCAATCC
>NZ_JAECZA010000105.1 GCF_016056275.1 Dendronalium phyllosphericum CENA369
AGATGGGGGAGATGGGGGAGATGGGGAAGAAAATACTTCCTTATCCCCCTCATCTTCCTTATCCCCGATCTTTACCAAGTGCTGCCAAACTTTTAAACTTTGCTGAAAATGACTTAAAGCGAGATTGATTCGATTGCTAACATAATCATCTAGACCGAAAACAAATTTTAAACTAGCGTGTAATTCTGGCTCTAAAGTAATACCGCGCTCTTGCAATTCTCCGATGGCAAACTGAAGTTCATCGCTATGTTCCCAGACTTGCTCAAGAGTGGAATAATTCTTCAGAACTTCAGATTTTTGCTGTTGTGCCCTATTGCTGGGCAAGACTGTGGCAAATAAAGAATCAGTTTCTTGTTGCAAAAATTGCAGCAGATGGGGAGTCGTCATTTCAAACCGAATCGGTGTCGCTGCCCAACTGGCGAAATCTGGTGCTAAACGGACTAATTTTTGCAATACTTCGTCATTTACCCATAAAACCAGAGGAAATGGATGGCGTTTGCGAAATTCATCCCGAATATGATTAATTGACCGCAGTAGGTCGTCAATTCCTTCGACTGCCTCTAAACCTAAGACCATCAATGCTGATGGCGGTCGATTTTCGGTCAGTAGTTGTAAATGAATATTCAGGTAAAGACTTCTAGCATTAGAAGGTAAAACAACTTTTTGAATGTGGTACGTTCCCATGATTTCTTCAAGTCTTTGCAGCATTTGCTCTTGCAAGACTCGATAATTGCAACATACCAAAACTACGGAGAATTGACTGCTAGAGAGAGCAATTGCTCTCCCCAAACTTCGTAAAGCGCGCTCGTTAGCTACTTTTATATCTGCTTGTGGGTGTCGTTCAACCATGATTGAAATTTTTGCGTTTCTTCTAAAATGGGGTTGACGGCAAACCAAGCTCCCTGGCGATCGCGGTATTCAAAGACAAATAAACTCCGCAATAGGGTATAGTATTCTATATCACCTCGGACTCTTTGCTGCTGCACCACTTGAAAGATTAATTCCCATTCGTGGGGGTCGATGGCGTTAGCTCGGTAGTCTCGCTGCCTTTGAATCACCAACTCAATACACTCCCGATCGAAGGGTGGATCTTGTTCCCGCAGACAGTCAAACAAAAGCCCTAGTAAATCCCGCACGTGACCACCACTAATTAGGCACAATCGGTCTAGTGTTTCCAAATTATCAAACACTTCTGTAATTAAGCCTAACCGATCGCTAGCAAAAACGTCAGGGAAAGCTCTAGCTAGCACCATTTGTCGCATCAATTCTAAGCCTGGGGTACAAACTTCGCCAGAACGCAGGCGCACGGGTATCATCGGTAAAACTTTCGGTGCTACTCCGCCCCCCAAACGATGTTGCAGTTCGGCGCTATCGTTGGAGAAAGTTAAAGCTAAGGGAATGGTATAGACTAGATGACAATTGAGTTTTCGTAACTGTTCGCCCCGCTCGATAAATAAGTATTCTGGTAGCGATCGCCCTGAAGGTAAAGGTCGAATTGCCACCCGATCTAAGTTATCAACAATTACTACTAATCCTTTTTTACCTAAAGCTTTCAGTTCCTTGTTGGCACGTTCTAGCAGTTCTTTATTAATTGACTGCAAAATATTTTGGGTGCGCGGTTCTAAATAGTCTCTTAAGCGTCGCCGTAATTGCGGACTTTCTTTTGTTTTGGCTGTAATTTTGGCAATGCCAACAGACAACTCTGCTTCTACACCAAGTTCAATTGGGGTTTGGAGAAAATCCACAATCTCAGAAAATAACTTAGTGAAGTAGCGGGGCTTGAGCCGGATTTTCATTGCTTCTAAGCTTTCGCTTACTTGTCCAGCGATCGCTAATAAAATATCAGTCACATCCACATCTGCCATTTCTAGGACATGAGTAGACTCGAAGTAAACTACATGAAATTGTTGCTCTTCTAACTCGGCTTGCAATCGTAATAATTCTGTTGATTTGCCACAGCCGAGATGTCCTGTAAATAATTGACAGGTGGGTGCATCTGGAGAAATGCGGGCGATCGTCCGCTGGAGAGCCTCAATAATTTTGCCACCCCGCACCGCCGCAAAATCGATATAGTATCGGCGATCGCGCAGATTTCCCATCATTAGAGGTCTGCTCGGATTACAAGCCTGATAAAATCTTTCTAAATCTAGGATCATAACTAGTCGAATTTATTCAGAGATGGGAATGACGAAATCTGCTGAAAAATATTTTTGTCTTGGAGAATTTTTGCTGGAGTTTCAGTACATCTCCATCAGATTACTAATTTAAATAGCAGCATTCCGGATAAATTTTCAGATATATTTTATCTGTCATAAGGCAATGTTAGCATTTATTAATTCAGCAAAAATACTACTACAAGTACAAATTGCCAAATTTCTAAATATAAAACAAAGTACTTTTATGAATATTAAAAATTATCCCATACAGCAAAAGCTACTTTTGCGTCCAATTGGGTTGGATTCTGGAATCTCAAGTTTCTTCGGCAGTCAGAATTAAAATCTGAAGCGATCGCCAGCCTTAGTAATAATTATGGTTATGTTCGCAAACTCAATGTCGTGTAGAAAAAATTGTCCGCAAAATGACTTCCTGTGCCGTGTGATTAAATAAATTATTTATCAACTCCACAAGACATAGAGATAAATCTGTTGTGTAAAAGCTGGCGCTAACTCCAACGTCTAAAAATAGTATTACTTCTCAATCTCTGCACATCCCATCCCGCAGGCAATCTTCGGTTTGGTCGTCTCTAGCCGATATATACCACGGCGCTATGCGCGACTGAGCATTTGTGCTGTAAGTAACTATAGAAAGTGGGTTTAGGAAACTTTGCACGTTGCTATAAGCAAAGTCGAGCTTGGCATTGTGTAGATAAACAGGCAATGCCATCAAGCCAATGCAAATTGTCCTATTCATACAAACCTCAGCGAAAAATTTCCGATTGCGCTATGTTATGGATGCTACCTTGATGAACCGGAGTTTAAAAACTGAGCATTGTATGTTGATGTTGCGTCAATTTATTCAATGCTACTAATCGCAGAGACGTAATTTCCCAAGTATCGGTTCCACCTGTTTTTCAGGTAGCCATTGCCCACAAGATAGTCTCTCACTAACTTATGCAGATGCGCTCCTAAAAATCAGGAAAAAATCTCCCAGCAGTTCAAAACCTATTTTGGTAGGAGAGTACAGAGAACAACGCCTAACAATTTATTGTTGGAGTTTCCTTTGTAGTTGCTTCCCCAGATAAAATAGTTAACAAATGTTGCCTACTAGCTGACTCATGACACCACAAGATGTAGACGCTGTAACCGCTCCTGATATAGACGTGGAAGGATATGGTAACTCACAAACCGATCCTCTCGATGAGTTACCAGGAGAGGTGGAAATGTCTCTTTTCGATCACCTGGAAGAGTTGCGACAGCGGATTTTTTATTCGCTGATTGCTGTAGCAGTGGGTGTTATTGGCTGTTTTTTTGCCGTCAAGCCTATTGTCCAGCTATTGGAAGTCCCAGCTCAAGGAGTAAAATTTCTCCAGTTAGCTCCTGGAGAATATTTCTTTGTCTCCCTGAAAGTTGCAGCTTACAGCGGCTTAGTACTTTCTAGTCCCTTCATCCTTTATCAAATTATTCAGTTTGTTCTCCCTGGGCTGACTCGCCGCGAACGTCGCTTGCTGGGGCCTGTGGTTTTGGGGTCGAGCGTGTTGTTTGCAGTCGGGTTAGTATTTGCCTACTTGCTCCTTATCCCCGCAGCTTTGAAATTTTTCATCAGTTATGGAGCAGATGTAGTAGAACAATTGTGGTCGATTGATAAATATTTTGAATTTGTGCTGTTGTTGTTATTCAGTACTGGTCTAGCATTTCAAATTCCGATTATTCAACTGCTGCTTGGTAATTTAGGAATTGTCTCTTCAGAAAAAATGCTGGCTGGTTGGCGTTTCGTAATTATGGGAGCGGTGGTTTTAGGAGCTGTTCTTACACCTTCTACTGACCCTCTCACCCAAAGTCTTTTAGCAGGTGCAGTGCTAGGACTGTACTTCGGTGGTGTTGGTTTGGTTAAGCTCACAGGCAAATGATGCAAATAATGGTGAACTCTACAAATATTATTCCTTGGGTATTAGCAATAATCACAAGGCTTTAGAGGTTCTAGAAAAAGCTGCGAAATTAAATTTTGAGTTGAGAAATAAAACGTTATGTCAATTAATAGAACAAGCGATTAAAAATATTCGGTATTTAAATTTATTTAAATATTATTTTTAAATATAAAAACTGACTGAAAATATTTATTTGTCAGCAGTCATTGCTACTAGTTGGACAAGATTTAGGTTATAATATCCATTCTGAAGAGCGATCGCCCAAGTCTAAAGGTATACTGACAGCTTTACCAAGTCGGGGGCGATCGCGTGTTTGTGTAATAAAAGTTTGTACTTGGACTGCTCCACCCAAGGCATGAAGATAATTAGCCACGGTATCAAGATGTGCTTGGTACTCCTCTTCACTCAAGGGAAAAGAAGCTTGCTCTAAGTACTTCCACATGATTTGTAAAAATATCTTGCCCTGTGTGCGCCGAAACTGCACATCATAAGAATGTCCCCACTTCTCAAGCAACAGTTGACGTAATTCCTGTCCTGTCATAGCTTTTCTCAATTAGATTTTACATTTAGTTATGATGTTAAGTTCCGTAACTCAAGTATGATAGGGATATAAAGAAATGTAATGCTAACAAACAGGATGCTAAAAGTGTCTTGGACAGAGAAGTTTGGCATCGTTGCAGGCGTTAGCATTTCGACTCAGACAGGGGTCGAGCAAGTACTCGTACTCTTGTCAGAATGCTTAACAAAATACACAAAGAGCGCGTAGACTATGGCTCAATTTTCTGAATCAGCAGACGTGCCCGATATGGGTCGTCGTCAGTTCATGAATCTGCTCACATTTGGGACTGTCACTGGAGTAGCTCTGGGTGCATTGTATCCCGTTGTCAAGTACTTTATTCCACCAGCTAGCGGTGGCGCTGGCGGTGGTATAACGGCAAAAGACGAGCTGGGTAACGATGTTAGCCTCAGTAAATTCTTAGAAAACCGTAACCAAGGCGATCGCACCCTAGTTCAGGGACTAAAGGGCGACCCCACCTATATTGTGGTGGAAAGCAAAGAGGCAATTGCTGATTACGGCATCAATGCTATCTGTACCCATTTAGGTTGTGTTGTGCCTTGGAATGTGGCTGAAAACAAGTTTAAATGTCCTTGTCACGGTTCCCAGTACGATGCCACTGGTAAGGTTGTTCGAGGCCCAGCACCATTGTCTTTGGCTTTAGCCCATGCCAATGTCAACGAGGACAAAATCGTTTTGACTCCTTGGACTGAAACCGACTTCCGCACTGGCGAAAATCCTTGGTGGGCTTAATGAGTGCTGAGTAGAGACGCGATTATACTCTTACGAGCGTCTACGCGTCTGTACAAGGGAGTTCAGAGTGAGGAAAGTTATTTTTCTTCAAAACTTCTGCCCTTCGGGTTCAGCAGTTGCTCATGGGGGAAACCCCCAAGACCGCACTGCTTCACCTCCTGCCTTCTGCCTCCTGCCTCCTAACTACTACTAACTAATTCATCAGAGAATTGTTGTCCTTATAGAGATGAGTAATGCCTGTACAACAGCGAGGTTAACTCGCAGTGCTAGGGCGATGATAAAAACATTGCTCGTAGCGATCGCTACCGTGACATTTTTCTTCACCAGCGATATAGCCCTTCCCCAATCTGCTGCTGCCTATCCTTTTTGGGCACAGCAAACCTACCCTGAAACTCCCCGCGAACCAACCGGACGGATTGTTTGCGCCAACTGCCACCTTGCAGCCAAGCCTACAGAAGTAGAAGTTCCTCAATCGGTGCTGCCTGACACTGTATTTAAAGCTGTGGTAAAAATTCCCTACGATACCAGCTTGCAGCAGGTTGGTGCTGATGGTTCTAAAGCTGGCTTGAACGTGGGTGCTGTGCTGATGTTGCCTGAAGGCTTCAAGATTGCACCTGAAGACCGCATTTCTGAAGAACTAAAAGAAGAAGTCGGCGATACTTTCTTCCAACCCTACAGCGAAGACAAAGAAAACGTCGTCATCGTCGGGCCTCTACCTGGCGAACAGTATCAGGAAATTGTCTTTCCAGTTCTTTCTCCCAACCCTGCAACTGATAAAAACATCCACTTCGGTAAATATTCAGTTCACGTAGGTGGAAACCGGGGACGCGGACAAGTCTATCCCACAGGTGAAAAGAGCAACAACTCAGTTTACAACGCTTCCGCAACTGGCACGATTAGCAAGATTGCCAAAGAGGAAGATGGAGACGGTAACGTTAAATATGTTGTGAGCATTAAAACCGACTCTGGTGAAGTTGTTTCCGATACGATTCCTTCCGGGCCAGAATTAATTGTTTCTGAAGGACAAGAAGTAAAATCTGGTGACGCTTTGACCAACAATCCCAACGTTGGTGGATTCGGTCAAAAAGATGCAGAAATCGTATTGCAAGATGCTGGCCGAGTCAGATGGTTGATTGCATTCATCTGTCTTGTAATGTTAGCTCAAGTTATGCTAGTGCTGAAGAAGAAGCAAGTTGAGAAAGTCCAAGCTGCTGAGATGAATTTTTAAAATCTCTGCTAAATAATGAATTGTAGGACAGGCATCTAGCCTGTCTTTTTTTTGTTGTTGATATGTTATAACAATAGTTATAACTCAACATTTAGATATTGTAATGGCTGACAAAATTTATCCCATAACTCATGCAAAGGTAGGAAACCAAGATGGTTTTCGCTTACCACGTGCATTCTCTAAAGATTATCCTCATTTAGCAAATGCTTCAGGTTACATTGAAGTAATATCTGAAAACACATTTTTAGTTCGATTAGAAACTGAGAATGTTGATGAAGCTGATGAAGTAGAGAGCATAATGATGAGTTTATTTCTTGATTTTTTAATGAAGGATGCTATGCATAATCCATCTGAGCTTGTTGCTTATACTCAAGAAATGAGTGATGAAATAGATGATTTACTCGCTGACGTAGTTATAGATTAGTGACTGCATTCACCTGTAATGGATGGCAAATTTTTTTCTACCCTTTGTTTAACGAACAATGGTTAGAATTGCGTCATAAAGTTCGTAATTTAAAAAATGAATTATCTAAAGAAGAATTTATTAAACACCCAGATGCGAAGTTACTAAAAGCTTTAAATATTGGTATTAAAGAAAAAATTCCTCAAGACCCTTTTGCTTCTTACTTTTTTTTACAAAAACCTTTGCACAAGTATGGCCGTCTAAAAAAAATGGGACTACCAGAGCGATATCGATTATTTTTTAGAGCCTTCAAAGAGCAAAAAATTATTATTATTCTTTGGTTAGGCTATCCTCGCAAAGAAGGAGATAAAAAAGATTGTTATCAAGTTTTTACAAAAAAAGTAGAAAATGGGGAGTTGCCAGAAAGTATAGATGAATTGCTTGCAGAATGCGAGATATGAGTAATGTTTTTGAAGCTATTATATGTCCGATTGATTTTACCATAACTGAAAATCTACTTACAAAAAGTTCTTCCGAGCTAAAGTTAGAAGTTATAAAAATTAATGATACTCTCTCCGTTATTTATCGAATTGAAGAAAACAGACATAAACTAATCTTCTCTCAGCAAATAGAGTACTTAGCTAGCAAATTATCATTAGAAATTACTGCTGTTCTTGTAGTGCGTTATGACTCTAGAATTGGACATCGGTCATCAATTATGTTCGCGGAAGGATTAGCGATATATTCATTTGATGCAAATGATGAAATTTGGGTTTTGTTAAATGAAGAAGGAAACCCTTTAATTGATGGACAAAAATTTTCCATCAATTCAATGAACGATGATGAAGAATATGAAACTATTTATGATGCAATTCAATTAGGATTTCAAGTTCTTGGATTAGATAATTATAATGAAGTTTATTCGTTCATTATATCTAATTGACAAGAAATTTTTACATAATAAATTAACCGAACAATTCAAATGTTAAATTAAACCTATCCTGAGTTGAAGTATTGCACATGACAGCCTCAGTAGAATATATCCCCATTACTCCAATTGAATATCCGGATGAGGACGGGAAGCCAATGGCTGAAGGTGATTTACAGCGCAAGTGTCTGGTATATGCTACCACTGTGCTAGAAATTTATTTTCAAAACTGCCCAGATGTGTATGTGGCGGGTAATTTATTTATCTATTACGAAGAAGGTAATCCGGAGTCAGTTGTCGCACCAGATGTATTTGTGGTGTTTGAAGTAGAAAACCGCGATCGACGTTCTTATAAAACCTGGGAAGAAAACAATAAAACCCCAGATTTTGTCCTAGAAATTACTTCAAAAACCACCCGCAGTAAAGACCAAGGAGCAAAAAAAGGAATTTACGCATTTCTAGGAGTACAAGAATATTTCCAATATGACCCCACAGGCGATTATCTTAATCCTCAACTCCAAGGTTTACGCTTAGTCGATGGCAATTATTTCCCAGTTGGAACCAGTACGCAACCAGATAGTAAAGTTTCCTTACTTAGTGAAGTTTTAGGGCTAGAGTTGCGACTAGAGGCGGGAAAATTACGCTTTTACGACCCAGCGACGGGTCAAACACTCTTAAGCCATGAAGAGGAAGCAGCCGCACGACTTTCAGTAGAAGAGAAAGCGCAAAGATTAGCAGCTAAACTTCGAGAATTAAATATTGACCCAGATAACCTTTAGCAAATTCATAAAAAAGGTTTATTTTAACTTGTTTAACTTTTTAAAAATCCGCCCAACGGTCTTGGGGTAGAAAAGATCGCTCTACCGGAAGTGGCGAAACTGGTTGTGTAAGGCTAAATTTACCCGCTTCAATCCACTGTTTTAACTCTATGGCGATTTGCCGAGAAAAAAACATACTTGCAAGGGGTGCAGCCCGTACAGTTTTGCCTTCAATAGTCACACGCCCGGATTTTAATTGAGCATAACTAACTAACCCAAACGTGGGACGGACGCGCCGAGGAATGGAAAAGTCTACTATCGGGGCTACTAAATCTTTGTCTTGGACTGCACAGTGTTCCACTACTTGTTCGTTTAATACGGGAAAAGGGACACCCACGCCTAACATCAACGAAGGCCCATAACTTTTAAAATAACAACCCCGCACCCAACGAGCATCCATTTGCTTGGCATCACCAATCAAAGCTAAAGTAGCAGCCGGGCCAATTGGTGTGCGATTAGCTAATCGCTTTTGTAAAGGGAAGTGCTGAGTACCTTCCCAAGCCACATAACCAATACCGCCGCCTAAGAAAATTCGCGTACCAATACCAATGAGTTGCAAATCGGGGTCGTTGAGTAGCGGAGAAATAGCACCGGGGTTAGAGTAAACTGCATTTCCTAAACGCGGTTGTAAAGGGCCGAGATAAGTAAAAAGTGGGCGATCGCCTCCATTCACTCCTACAATAAAATTTTGGTAAAGATTGCGCGGATTGAATAAATAAAACTGATTTATCGTGTCACAGGTAACTGTAGTTTCAAAAGTTGCCCGTGGGTAACAGTCTGTTACTTGTCCTTGCGCTCTTATGTGTACGGGCTTGCCTGCGATTAAATCTTCTATAACATGTCCGCCGCCACGTTCTCGGACTTCTTCACCATCTATTACCTCTACAGCACAACTAGCACCTAAGTATAAATCTACAGCTCCAAAACCAGTATACGCTGGTACGCCATCGATCCAGCAACGGCGAATTTTAATCGGCGGGTCAGTGTGTCCGAGATTGATAATTGCACCACTTGATTCCATCGGCTCAAAAGTGCCAGTGGTAATTACGTCAACTTCTTTGGCAACTTTGGTAGCACCGACTTCTACAACTCGTGCTTTTAATTCTTCAACTGTCAATACGACTGCACGTTGGCGGCTGATTTTTTCGTTAATTTCCGCAATTGTTCGCATTTTAAATGTAGCGGATTATTATTTTTGTTCGACTTTTTAGTTTAGTTATTCTGTGTAGTAAGAATCATATTGATAGTTTTTTGCTCATTTATCCCGATAATTCTGAAAACCTACTCCACACAGTTTGAGATTGAAATGCTAATTCTTTTGTGGCTATTCGTGAAAAAACTACATAGCAATATATCCTCCAGCTGCAAAAACTTGTTGTGCCGTTAGTTGTAAATTGGGAAAGCTTGAGGAAACAAGTTGCTCGTTATTTTGAAATAATTTTTTTTGATACTCGTCTTCTATCAGCGTGCAAATTGTGATTGTTGGCTGTTTGGGTTTGCCAATATATTCTCTGCCACCAATGCCTAGGTAATCGACAATCCAATACTCGCTCACACCTAACAGAGCGTAATCTTCAAACTTACGGGCATAGTCGTTTTGCCAGTTTGTACTAACGACTTCAGCAATTAATTTAATTGATTTTGCTGACGTAATTACAGGTTCTTGTTGCCAGAGTGGTTCATTTATTAGTTGAGTTCGATCCAGTACAATCACATCGGGACGAAAAGCTGTATTTGTTCCTAACAGTTTAATTAGACAGCGATGGGGGATAAAATAACATAGATCCTGACGGTCAATTTCTACATTTAATTTTCGTCCGATAAAAGCAGATACTTGCTCGTGTGGGCCTGTTGGTTCCATCTCAATCAATTCCCCATCTATTAGCTCATAGATTTCGCTGTCACCGTAGTGGGTGATGAATTCATCAATAGTTAGAATTTTTGGGACTGATTGAAACATTGTGGATGTTACAAAAACTTTTGAAGTCAAGGAAAGCTTTTAGAATTGGATAAAGCACTGTTTCCAGAGTATTAATATGTTGATTTTCTGTGACGAATCTTACTAAATTCAGGTTTGAAATTTTATTTGAGCCGCGTTTTTAATTACTACTAGCTGGTGGAGTTTCCTGCGGTTTGTCATTTTTTTGAGATTGACTATTAGCAGGTGAGTTTTGCTTATCTTCTAGAGTTGGTACTATCACAGCCGGAGGATCTGACCGTTTTGATTCCGCGGGTAGTGGGGCTGGTGGTATCAGCACGGGATTGGATTTCTTCACAGGTAGGGGCAAGGTAGAATCCTTTCTAGAAGAAGGCAAGGTATTTGCTGGTGATGGTGCAGGAGAAGGGCGGCGAGATGAACGGATAGCCCGTAGCTTGTCTACTAGCGATGGCGAAGGGGAAACACTTGGCGAAGGTGAGGGTTGTTCGATATTGCGGCGTGAAGATTCTGTTGAGTTGGGTGGCGAAGATTTTTCGGTAGAATTGCTGCTACTGGTATTTGGAGATTCTTCTCTATTAGAATAACTGCGCCTACTGCGCCGCCTAGAGGTTGAGGCAGATGTCGATTCATTTGGCGAGGAGGTTTGAGAGTCTTTGGCAGCGTTAGTCTCTTGACTCAGCGGTATAGGTGTAAAATCGACAGTAGGGTTTTTGCCAGCAGGCTCTGTTTTCTGTTGTTGAGAATGGGAAAATAAGTTAGTGATGCCAAAACCTGCTATGGCAGCAATAAAGGCGATACCCGTACCGACAAATATCTTAGAAGTTCGTAGTTTCTTACCAATTGCTGTGACATTCTTCAGCGGTGATGGCTTAGGAGTGGGGTTTGGAACAGTTACCTCAGATAACTTTTCTTGGTATTGCTGGGCAGATAAATCGATAGTTGGAACCATGTGAGTAGCTACAGCTTGAGGTGTAGCATTCACCCCTCCAGGTAGTAGTTGCAGCCACTCGGCGACTGTTGCGGGGCGAAAGCGCGACTCTACAGCCATACCACGCATTATCGCTTGGTTGACTGCTGCACTTAAATGGGGTTGCAGTTCGCGGGGAGAAGGCATTTTTTCGCGATCGCGCAACAATGCTGGCAAGGGAACTTGTGCTGTCAATAAAGCATATAATGTTGCTGCCAAACCATAAACATCGGTGGCTGGCGTGCGCGGTGCTTGCTTCAAGTACTGTTCGATTGGAGAATAGCCCTCAGAAACTAGACCTGTGTGAGTTTGCCTCACACCGCTGTTAAATTCTCTCGCAATACCAAAATCAATCAGTACTACTTCTTGAGTGCCCTGGCGAAGGATAATATTATCTGGTTTGACATCGCGGTGCAGCAAACCATTGTTGTGTACTACCTGCAATGCTGCCCCAATTTGCCGGATGTAATGAATTGCTGTTGCTTCTGGTAAAGGTATCGCTGGCAAAACAAAGGCATTTCCTAAAGTGTCCCCAGGAATATATTCCATCACCATGTAAGGCAGCCCATCTTCAATAAAAAAGTCGCTGACTCGGACAATATTCGGGTGGATACAAGTAGCTAATCGTCTGGCTTCATCTTGGAACTGACGCTCAAACTTGCCAAAATCGGGATGTTGGCGCAGCCGTTCGTTGATAGTTTTCATCACTACCTCTTGACCTAAGTAGTGATGAGTAGCTTTAAACGTGATGCCAAAGCCACCGCGCCCTATTTCCTGCATTAGGGTATATTTTCCACCCTGCAAAATTGTGCCTGCTAACATAGCGAGTTTTAAGTCCTGAGTCCTGAGTTCTGAGTGAGTAAATAAGTACTGATTCCTGAGTCTTCAGTGACTTCCAAACAACAAAGTCTTACCGGATATTTTATCTGCCTGTCTTCAGCGATCGCTTATTTATTAAATCTCCCAAAATCGAAATAACCTCTCAATTATCGCAACAGCTTTGTCTTTTTCATAATACAGTAGGTAGTGGAGAGGAGGGGCAGAGGGGCAGAGGGGCAGAGGGGTAGAGG
>NZ_JAECZA010000106.1 GCF_016056275.1 Dendronalium phyllosphericum CENA369
GATGAGGGGGATGAGGGGGATGAGGGAGCTGGGGGAGAATAACTTGCGACTTGCGACTTGCGACTTCTGCCTCCTGACAACTAACAACTAACAACTAACAACTGACTACTGACTACTGACTACATTTGCTACGATCGCTACTAATTCTCCTGGGTCTACTGGTTTAGGCACATGAGTCTGAAAGCCAGCTTCTAAGGCACGGATACGATCCTCACTATCAGCATAGGCAGTTAAAGCAACTGCGGGGACTTTTCCGCCTCTATCTGCTTTCAATGCGCGTACCTTACGGATCAGGGTGTAGCCATCTTCTCCGGGCATAGCAATATCACAGATAAAAACATCAGGTTGCCACTCAGCTAACACTTCTAGCGCCGCTACTGCCGATGCAACTGCTGTAACAGTGGCTCCATCTGCTTCTAGTACGGTAGTAATGTAAAAGCGGCTATCATCATCATCATCAACTACGAGGATGTTTAAGCCAGCTAGAGGAAGAGGAGGTTCCATAAAATCTCCATTGCTGGTGGAAAACAGATAATTACAACTAAACTGACTATTTCTTTTTTCCTCACTGACCATCTCAATCGCAATTTTACTGCGATCGCGTCAATTGTTATTACTAAATAATTCAACTTATTCAACTGCGATCGCTAACATTTGTAGTTCTTATTCACTAGAAATTCCGAAAAATTTGTTTTTTGTAACTCCTTATACATAAAAACTTTATAAATCATAATCATACAGGATATTTTAATCTAACTTAATAAACTTAAACTTTTATTCACAGTCATATAAACAGAGATTTACGCGAAAATCTAGTAATTTTAAAGTAATTGCGAACTACTCTTCGGGCAGCCAAGGGTCATTATTACAAACCGGATTGACTAAACCTGTACTATATATAGTTATGCTTGGATTGTAGACTAGCAGCCAAAAAAGCAGCAGATATTAACAGAGGGTAGTAAAAATCAAGATAGCAAATTTCACTGCTCAAAGCTTTTAAGACATCATATTCTATTGCGAAAACATAAAAATTCGTTTCCTAATTTGCTATTGCAAATATAGGTTTTTCAGATAAAGATAAATTCAAAGAGGTGCAAGGGCTTACGCATTTTTGAATTCAAAGCTTGGAAGTGAAAACCCGATGTGGAAGAAGAATCAGACAACAAGGGTATGAAAATATCTTTTCTCTACTACCCATTTGAAAACAGTCTCAGACTATTGCTAATTTGTAATACGGGAACTCGAACGTGAATACTAACGATGTTACTATACCTTTCCCCGTTGACCTCAGCAACTGCAACAAAGAGCCAATTCATATTCCTGGCTTTATTCAGCCACATGGAGTCCTTTTAGCGTTAAAAGAAGCAGATTTAACTATCCTGCAAGTCAGCGAGAATACATTCAATATCTTTGGGGTACATCCCGAAGAATTACTCAATCAAAATTTGAGTAACTTACTGGAATCAGACCAAGTAAATTTATTAAGAGATTGTTTATATCAAGAAGATTTACCAATAGTTAATCCTGTCGAATTTAATATTAAAAACAATGGCAATATTTTGCATTTTGATGGAATTCTTCATCGTTCTAATAGTACTTTGATTCTTGAGCTAGAACCTCTGGCAGCAGCAAAAACTAATGCATTTTTTCAGTTCTATCACTTAGTCAAACAGGCAATGTTAAAGTTACAGGTAGCATCCACTGTAACCGAACTCAGTCAGATACTTGCTAAAGAAGTAAAAAAAATAACTGGTTTTGATCGAGTGATGGTTTATCGATTTGATGAAAACTGGAATGGCATAATTATTGCTGAAGAAAAGCCGGAGTATCTCACTGCTTATTTAGGTTTGCACTATCCTGCTTCTGATATTCCCCAACAAGCTAGAAATCTCTACAGCCAAAACTGGTTGAGAATAATACCAGATGCTAAATATCAACCAGTAGCAATTGTGCCAACGAATAACCCTTTGAATGACCAGCCTTTAGATTTGAGTAGGTCAGTATTGCGGAGTGTGTCACCCTTACACACTGAATACATGCACAATATGGGCGTAGCAGCATCAATGTCAATTTCTATTATGAAAAACCAAAAACTGTGGGGACTAATTGCCTGTCATCATCAAAAACCTAAATATATTCCCTATGAAATTCGCAGCAATTGTGAGTTTTTGGCACAGATGACATCATTAGAAATGAGTGCTAGAGAGGATATTGAAGATACTGAATACAAAATTCAGTTGAAATCTATCAATACAAAATTAATGGAGTACATGTCATTAGAAAATAACTTTATTGATGGGTTAATTAACAAGAATCCAAATCTACTACATCTTGTAAATGCTCAAGGAACTGTAGTTTGTTTTAATGGCAACTATTTTCCTATTGGCAATACTCCCGAACAACAAGATATTCACAATTTAGTGGAATGGATTGCTCAAAATCGGCAGGAAGAGATTTTTTATACTGATTCGCTAGCACAATTTTACCCAGAAGCGGAAAAATTTCGGGATGTTGCCAGCGGTTTGATGGTAATTTCCATTTCTAAAACTCAGAAAAACTATGTTTTATGGTTTCGTCCAGAGGTGGTGCGAACTGTAAATTGGGGAGGCAACCCTAATAAACCTGTAGAGGTGATAGCAAACGGCAGCATCCGCTTATCACCCCGCAAGTCGTTTGAGTTATGGAAAGAAACGGTGCTGTTAAAGTCGCTTCCTTGGAAATCTTGTGAAATCAGCGCAGCATTGGAGTTGAGAAATGCAATTATTGGCGTGGTGTTGCGAAAAGCAGATGAATTAGCACAAATTAATATCGAATTAGAACGCAGTAATAATGAATTGGATGCTTTTGCCTACATTGCTTCTCATGATTTGAAAGAACCATTGCGCGGCATTCACAATTACTCTAATTTTTTAATTGAAGACTACGGCGAAACTATCAATGCAGAAGGTAAAGCCAAGTTACTTACCTTGATGCGTCTGACTCAGCGGATGGAGGATTTAATTGATTCGCTACTGCACTTTTCCCGCTTGGGAAGGGTGGATCTCTCGATGCAGGAGACTGACCTCAATAGTGTAATAAGTCAAAGTTTAGATTTGTTAAGTGCGCGAATTGAGGAGATGAATGTAGAAATTCGCATTCCGAGATTGCTACTAACAGTGTATTGCGATCGCATCCAAGTAGGCGAAGTCTTTAATAATTTGATTGCCAACGCCATTAAATACAACGATAAAGCCGAAAAATGGATTGAAATTGGCTATATTGATAATCCAGCCGCACCAGTCACATTCTATGTGCGAGACAACGGCATTGGCATTCGCGAAAAACACTTTGAAGCAATTTTCCGCATATTCAAACGACTGCACGGGCCGAGCAAATATGGCGGTGGTACTGGGGCAGGATTAACCATTGCCAAAAAAATTGTGGAACGGCATAGAGGTAAAATCTGGGTGGAGTCAACTTATGGCCGAGGTAGTACTTTCTATTTCACCTTGGCGGGAGTAGATTGAACCGATGATTGGTAACGCCACCCAAACTTTGCTAGTAATTGAAGACAGCGATGAAGACTTTGAAGCTTTGTGCCGAGTTATGTACCGACAAGCTGTTATCAATCCTATCTTTCGTTGTACTGATGGTGATGAAGCACTCGATTTTCTTTACCACACAGGTTCGTATAGCGATGCTCAAACTGCTCCCCGCCCCTCGATTATTTTACTCGACCTGAATTTACCGGGAACCGATGGGCGAGAAGTTTTAGAGCAAATCAAGCAGGATGGAAGCTTCAAAACTATTCCTGTGATTGTATTTACCACATCTGCCAACCCTAAAGATATCGAAATATGTTACCGACATTGTGTTGCTAGTTATATTTTGAAACCAATCGATATCAAGAGATTGGTACAAACAATTCAAAGCTTTATAACTTATTGGTTGGATCTTGTCATTCTCCCCGATGCTGTTAGCAATTAGTCATGGCACAACCGCTAACTGTTTTAATTATTGACGATTGTCTGGAAGACCGTCAGGTTTATCGTCGCTATTTGCTGCAAGATGAGGAACACAGTTACACAATTCTCGAAGAAGAATCAGGAGAAGGAGCGTTAGCTTTATGTCAGCAGTTTCAGCCTGATTGTATTTTATTAGACTTTGTCTTACCAGACTTGGATGGTCTGGAATTTCTGGCAGAATTACAACTTCTGGCCAAGCAAGCAATGCCTGCTGCAATCATGTTAACAGGGTATGGCAATGAAGCTTTGGCTGTACAGGCAATGAAAAGTGGTGTCCAAGATTATTTAGTTAAAGGACAGACGACAGCCGAACGTTTGCGCTCTACTATCCATTCAGCAATTCAAAATGTACGGCTACGCCAAGAACTGCAACGAAGTGAAGAGCGTTTCCGGACTTCGGTTGAGAATATGCTAGACTGCTTTGGCATTTACTCAGCGATTCGCGATCGCGCGGGTGAAATCGAAGACTTTAGCGTTGATTATGTGAATGCTGCTGCTTGTGAATTTTTTTGCATTACTCAAGAAGAACAGCAGAGCAAAGGACTGGGCAAAATCCTACCCCATTTTTGTGAAGATGGCTTGTTTGATGAGTTCTGCCGAGTTGTAGAAACGAGCCAACCTTTAGTGAAAGAATCACTAGTATATACTTCCTTTGCTAGCAAACAGCGATCGCTCAAAGTCATTGATATTCGCATTACCAAAATGGGAGATGGCTTTGTTGCTTCTTGGCGAGATGTGACACAAAAAAAACAGGCTGAGGAACGGTTGCGCGCGAGTCAGCAATTTATCGAACGGATTGCAAAAACAACTCCAGGAATTTTGTACGTTTACGACTTAGTCGAACAGCGCAGCATTTATATCAATCATCAGATTACGCAACTGCTTGGGTATACACCCGAACAAATTCAGGATATGGGCACTGAGTTCATGCCAAAATTAATGCATCCTGATGATTTAGCTCAATTCCCCATGTATCAGCAACGAGTTAACTCAGCCCAGGAGGGTGAAGTTTTAGAAAATGAGTATCGAATGCGACATGCCAATGGAGAATGGCGCTGGTTTTGTAGTCGAGATACTGTATTTACTAGAAATTCTGACGGTTCGTCACAGCAGATTATTGGTACAACCATTGATATCAGCGATCGCAAACATACAGAGGAGCAGCTACGCTTAAGCAACGAGCGTTTCCAATTGGCGGCGGCTGCGGTTGACAGTCTCATATATGACTGGGATATACAAAAAAATACGGTTGACAGAACTGAGGGGCTAACGCGAATTTTGGGCTATTCCCAACAAGAGGCGGAACCAAACCAGAAATGGTGGATAGAGCAGATCCATTCTGATGATAGAGAGCACCTAGGTAATTACTTCCGGAACATATCTGCTAATCAAAATCGCTACAGCGCAGAATATAGAGTGCGTCATAAAAATAACCAATATCTGTATGTACTGGATCGAGGAGTGATTGCGCGAGATGCTCGTGGAGAACCAGTGCGGGCAGTGGGCAGTATGATGGATATTAGCGCTCGCAAACATGCTGAAGTAGCATTGCGCCAAAGCGAGGCCAAGTTTAGACGCATTGTGGAATCTAATATAGTTGGTATTTATTTCGGTGACTTCAGCGGTCAAATTTATGAAGCGAACGATGCTTTTTTAGAAATGTTTGATTACACCCGCGAGGAACTAGAAGCCGGAGTCATGCGCTGGGATTTGATGACACCACCCGAATACCAAGACCTCGACCGACAAAAAGTTCAAGAACTGCAAGTCTCTGGAGTTTGCACTCCTTTTGAGAAGGAGTATTGTCGCAAAGATGGAACTCGCGTTCCTGTTCTTTTGGGAATTGCTTGCACTGAAGGTACAGAGAAGGAGGGTTATGCGGTCTGCTTCGTTATCGATATCACTAAACGCAAACTTGCCGAAGTTGCCCTGCGTCGCAGCGAAGAACGCTACCGTTACTTATCGGATGCCATTCCCCAACTTGTTTGGATTTGCGATGCTAAGGGAGAATACGAGCATGTCAATCAACGATGGTGTGAATTTACTGGGCAAACGATTGACGAGGCGTTGAAGTTTGACTGGACAAAAGTTATACATCCAGAGGATCTGCCAGTAGTTATGCAGGTATGGACACAAGCCTTGCAGACAGAAAAATCTTACGAACAGGAAATCCGCTATAAAAGTCGTGACGGCAATTATCGCTGGCATCTAGCACGAGCTGTACCGATCAAGGATGAGCTAGGACATGTGGTAATGTGGTTTGGTACAGGTACAGATATTAACGATCGCAAACAATTAGAAGCCGAACGCGACCGACTTTTGCAACTCGAACAAGTCGCCCGTGCGGAAGCTGAGGCAGCCAATCAAGCTAAAGATGAATTTGTGGCCATGGTATCTCACGATTTGCGATCGCCACTACATGCTATTATCGGCTGGGCGGAACTGCTACGAACTCGCAAACTAGATGCAGATACTTTCGCCACTGCTTTGGAAACCATCGAACGCAATGCTAAATCTCAGGCAACACTCCTAGAAGACTTGCTAAATATCTCCCGCATCCTTCGAGGCAAGTTACAGCTACAAGTCAGTCCAGTCAATTTAGCTAATATTGTGAAGATGGCGATTAAAACTGCCTATCCATCCGCAAATGCTAAGGGCATTCATTTAGAATCTATACTTGATGAGTCAATTCCATCCATTACGGGCGATACTAACCGTTTGCTACAAGTTCTAGGTAATCTACTCTCGAACGCTATTAAGTTCACCCCATCACAGGGAAGAGTGGATGTGCGTCTTTGCGTGTGTCCCGAACCAAATTCTTCTGACTCAGCACTGATAGAGGTAAGTGACACAGGTATCGGCATTAGTTCGGAGTTTCTGCCCTACGTTTTTGAACGCTATCGGCAGGCAGGTCGCATTCACAAACAAGTTGGTTTAGGATTGGGTTTAGCGATCGCTCGTCATTTAGTAGAACTTCATGGTGGTACTATTCAAGCTAGTAGCCCTGGCGAAGGACAAGGATCTACCTTCGCCATTAAATTACCGTTGTAGCAATTAAAAATTAAACACTCAAAATTTAGCCTACCAACTAACTATTCTTCAGAAGTGCTTAAGTAAATACTCGGTTAATAAATAGTTTTTTGTGTAGTTAAAATTAATCAAGCTCACAAATTACACATTATACATGAGTCCTACTGCCCGCTGGATACTAGGGATTGCTGCCATATTATTTACACTCATGGTTATCCCCAGTGCCTTCGATATACCAGCACTTTGGGGTTTAGTGGTTTTTCTGTTGCTGATAGCCGTATCTTGCTTTTCTAAGCGTGCGCGTCCTATTGCCATCCGACTGATTGCTGCTACTGTTTTGACTATGTACATCTGTTATGTAATCAGTGAAATAGGCAAGCCGTCTTTACCTAAAGCGATTGCTGGTTTGTGCGTCTGGGGTTTACCTGCTGGGTTTGTAGCAATTACTGGCAAATACCCATCTTGGGGGCATGGATCTGCTGCCTTTAACGGTTCGCAAAAGAAACCTAAATAAGGTGGGCAATGCCCACCCTACTTACTTAATTACTCCCACTCGATGGTTCCAGGCGGCTTGGAGGTAATATCATAAACCACGCGGTTAACGCCTTTTACCTCATTGACAATGCGGTTAGAAATGACTTCTAGGACATCGTAAGGTACTCGCGCCCAATCAGCAGTCATGCCATCTTCGCTCTTGACAATTCGCAAGACAATCGGGAAAGCATAAGTACGTTGGTCGCCCATAACGCCAACACTACGAACTGGTAACAATACAGCAAATGCTTGCCAGTACTCATGATATAAGCCACGTTGGTTAATTTCTTGCCGCACAATTAAATCGGCATCGCGCAAGATATTCAACCGTTCAGCGGTGACTTCGCCCAAAATGCGAATTGCTAAACCGGGGCCGGGGAAAGGTTGACGTTGGACAATTTCTTCTGGCAAACCAATAGAACGCCCAACTTTGCGGACTTCATCTTTAAAAAGTTTCCGTAGCGGTTCCACTAGTTTAAAGCGCAGGTCTTTGGGCAACCCGCCAACGTTATGATGGCTCTTGATTTTCACCGCTACCCGTTCGCCAGTTTGGGGATCGACGTTGGTATCAGCAGATTCGATTACATCTGGGTATAGAGTACCTTGAGCCAGATAGTCAAAGTGACCGAGGCGTTTAGATGTTTCTTCAAATACCCGAATAAATTCATGTCCGATGCGACGGCGTTTTTCTTCGGGATCTGTAACATCAGCAATTGCAGTTAAGAAGCGATCGCGGGCATTCACATACTCTACTGGAATGTGAAACTGCTCTTGAAACAGCTTTACCAAGCGTTCTGGCTCATACTTTCGCATAAAGCCTTGGTCGATAAATACACAGGTCAATTGATCCCCGATTGCTTTATGCAATAAGAAAGCCAGGGTAGAAGAATCTACTCCCCCAGACAGCGCCAATAGCACCCGCTTATCACCAACTCTGGCACGAATTTCTCGAATGGATTCTTCTACAAAAGCCGCTGTTGTCCAAGTGGGTTCGCAATCGCAGATGTGGTAAACAAAGTTGCGAATTAATGCCAAGCCGCCAATTGAATGCACTACTTCGGGATGGAACTGTACGCCGTAAAGTTTCCTTTCATGGTCAGCAATGGCAGCGCAAGGAGTATTTTCTGTGTGGGCTAGTAATTCAAATCCTGGCGGCATTTGGGTAACTGAGTCTCCATGACTCATCCACATTGTCGTGCCATCTTCGACGTTAGTCAGCAAGTCTGTTGGGTCATCTATATATATTGATGCTTTGCCGTACTCACCGCGATCGGCTCTTGCTACTTCTCCACCGAGTTGGCTGACCATCAATTGCATACCATAACAGACACCCAAAATGGGAATTCCTAAATTCCAGATTTCTGGGTCGCAATGGGGAGCGCTATCACCATAAACTGAACTTGGGCCGCCAGAGAGAATAATCCCCTTAGGGTTTAGCTGCCGCAATTGTTCGGATGTAGTGCGATAAGAAAGAACTTCGGAGTATACTTGAGTCTCGCGGATGCGACGGGCAATTAGTTCGGAATACTGAGAACCAAAGTCCAGAATAACAATCATTTGACGATCTAATCGCCCCAAAGGTTCAAGTGTTTGAGGCGCTTGGTCGGTTAGTAGAGTCACCGCTGTATTCATGATGGGGTGTAAATGTAAGGTAGATGTCGCTCTATGGTTTAACTAAATACCACTTAGGAGCCTAGTTAGGCTCTGAAATGGTAAGAAAATCCCTTACAAACGCGAGGTAGAATGCGTTTGTTTAGATAATGGATATGGCATGGTATTGAAAAGAATAACCGATCTAAGGGTGGCTACTGAAAAGATATTTATTTGGATTATTTATGATTATTCATAATAAATTAACATAATTTTCCCATCAAGATGCAGCCAGTTTGGCTCTTAACAATAATTTTGCGATCGCGGTCAAAGAGAATCGAGCCACAAACTGTAGCTGCTACACCCCTGCTACTATGGCTTTGAATGTATTCTTGGGAACGAGTATCGATAGCTTGGGCGATCGCCGTATAAACTCGCTCAACCCAATCGCCACCCGTTGAAGCGTTTAAGTTACGTAAGTACTTTAGTGCCGCTTCAGCGGTAGCACTGTTAAATACTGCTCGTATATCTGCTGACTTTAAACCAGCTAGGGCACAGTGTGCTGCTAGAATTTCCCGCCGACCATCAGCAAGGTGATGATGAGTATGAAAAATTCCTCCAGCCAGTTTTAACAGCTTGCCATGATAGCCAAATAATAAGATTTCTTTAACATTTAGAACATCGGCTTCCACTAACATTGGCCCCAGCCAGTTAGCAGTTTTTACTAATCGTTCGGGATTAATACCGAGTGTTGCCGCTAAATCTAAGCCGTTCTCGCCAATACAGAATACTAAACTCTCAAAAGAATCGGCTTTGCGTTGCAATTCACTGCGAAAAGCGTCTAGTTGGGCGGGTGTACTTAAAGGTTGAGAAATACCCGTTGTTCCTAACAGAGAAAGTCCTTCGACAACGCCAAACGCCGCATTAGAAGTACGAACAGCCAGCGATCGCCCCTCCGGTAGGATAATTGTGACAGTAATTTTTTCTCCTGGTGCTAGCATCCGACGCAAGTTTTCTTGAAGCAAGCGTTGAGCATAAGCATAAATAGCAGGCTTGTCATCAGCATTTAGCTGTTTGCCAATCCCTTCTCCCCCCCGAATAATTACAGCTTCACCCTCTTCTCGCCATTCCACCATTGCCCAAATTGGTGTATTCTTAGTCAGGTCGAGATTATCACCAGGGTCACTGTGGGTAATTGCCAAAGCCATATTTTCAGATAGACCCGCTACCTGTTCGATTGGTATTTCTACTATTTGCGCTGGTTCAATCAAATCCACTGACACAACTTTTAGAGGTTGACAATGGCGTAACCAATGTAAAGCTGCAATAGCTGAAGCACAGGCAAATACTGGGAGTGTGTATCCAGAGCGGGACATTTGGTTAATTCAAAAGTCAAAATAATTTTTCAAAATAGAAGATAGTTTCAGACGGTAATTTAGACCCGAACTGTAGCTTGCTTCAGGGTAACGTTCTGCTTCACCCGCTGTAGATAACCTAGAACTCGTAACAGATACCTTTCAACGGTCGAGTGCAATTAGGTTGTTATGCTGTCGCTTGCTGCCTCTAGCTTGACTCTGCTTCACCAGAGATTGATTGCTGAATCCTCTGCTCTAAAGTTTCCTCCCAATCTAGATCGTCTGGATTAATTGTAATCATTCGCCCTACGGCTTTTGAACGATCGATATAAACATGAAAAGCATGTAGGTCTTCTCGATGAGTCAGGACATACTGGCGTAACTCATCAAGGTTCATTGTTTCGTAGTTTGCCGATGTCATGGCTCATATCCTCCAGTTGGCTTGATTTCAAAATCAAGACTATCTCCAGCAAGTATGTATAAGTTCCCAGTGCGCTCATCCATCCTGACAAGCTCAACAGCTTTGTACTGCCAGCCAGTGTAGATTGCATTAGTTAGCCTATAACAAAGTCTATAGAGTCCCTGAGTTTGCTTATTATTGGGTTCCATACTTGTTCAGTGTAACTCACCAACTGATAACAACTATTTGGAACCCATGTAAGTTAATGCTTTTCAATCAAATTCACCAACGCAACTTTTAGGGTTTGGCGATCGCGCAACCAATGTAAAGCTGCAACAGCCCAAGCACAGGCAAATACTGGCGGTGTGTATCCAGAACGGGACATTTGGTTAATTCAAAAGTTAAAAGAATTCTTTAAAATTGAAGACGGTCTCAGACGGTAATTTAGACCCCTTAATAACTTCGCGGGCTATTCATATTCTGACAAAGAGTCAGGAAGGCTATCCTTTTCTTCTTGCGTATATACTGGCACTAAATATGACGGTGAAAGCCCTATATCTCCGGTAAAAGGATATGTAGCAATAAATTTACCTTCGGCAGCAAAAAACATTGGGTTTATATCTCTTCTAACAACTTCCCTAAACCAATTTGCTGCTTTTGTAGAATCAATAATCGGCTGATAGCACTCTTCTACCCAATCATTAAATTCTTGACTTTCTGAAATTTGATAAAATTGATCGGCATCGTAAAATAGATTTCCATCATTATCCTTTGCAATGTTACAGTGTTTCTGAAAAACTCTAGTAGCCTTATCAAGTAACATACTTAAGGTTTTAACCGATCTTTCCAACTCCGTTAAAGTACCAGGAAAATCGGTGCTGATCACCTTTAGTCGAAACTCAAGAAAATGTTCTGGCAATTCGTAAGGCCATCTTGGAATCGGTCTTAGCGTATCTAATGTCCATTGTTTCCATAGCAACAGATGACAATTTTCAACTGCTGAATCAATCAAACTCGTATAAATAATATCTCTGGCCTGCTGGTTTAAATCCCATGTTTGAGATAGTGTTTGCCGAACCCAAAGTTCATGATTAGTCTTAAGAGCATGTAGCTTCTCAATTGGAAAATCCTCTACATTTTTGTCAATAATCGTATGGTGAGTAGGACATAAAAGAATTAGGTTATCGTAAGAGTCCCTTTCATCCGGTGTAAGAAGGCTATTACCGCGAGGCCCATTTGATTCTTTCGCAACAATATGTGCCTGCTCACCAATTAGAATACTACTTGAAGTGGTTTCACTGTCCTGAGTTAATTGAAGTCTGCAACTTGGAAAAGCACATCTGCTCGCAGCTCTACCCCAAAGAAGCTTGATATCTCTCTGACTGATGGTCATGTAACTTGCAACAAAATTTAGTTAAACTCCCACTTCTAATAGCAAAGCTTGCATCTCTTCCCAAGAAAGTCCTCTTTTAATATAACGGGGTGCTTCCGGATTGTATGGACTTCCTATGCGGTCAATAATAATGATTGTTGCCCCATCTGGTATAACTGGCACATCAGGGTCAAAAGCAGTTGGGCGCATTAAAGAACTAGAAAAACCTTTAAAAATGGCAATTTTATCTTGTTCGTCGCCTATTTCCAGCGTTACAACTAAAACTTCTTGTGGGCGTTTGGTGGTGTATTGTTCCAGCCGCTTGCCAATAGAGTTATTCATTAAATTAATTAGGGACTTCCAGAAATTAAATTATTCAATTGTGAGAGCGAAGACGATTGTAAAATTCTTCCTCCCCTGCTCCCCTGCTCCCCC
>NZ_JAECZA010000107.1 GCF_016056275.1 Dendronalium phyllosphericum CENA369
TTGGTCATTAGTCGAATGGCACAAAGATAAGGGTGTAGGGGTGTAGGGGTGTAAGTGGATAAAGAATTATTAACACCTCTAACCTTTGTTTTCTAGGGCGCGAATCAGGAGTAATAAAAGCTTACCTGTTGATTCACATTGATTGAGAACAGCAGTAATATTTAGTGATGAAGTTAGTTCGACACGAATGGATAATAACAAATGTGTTTCCAGTTCTTTGAGCGAACCTTGAGCAATGTACAGAAATTGTATATATTCGCCACGCGTCCTTCTTCCATAACCTTCAGCAATATTAGCTGGAATCGATACCCCTGCTCGCCGAATTTGTGTAATCATTCCATAAGTTTCTTCTTTGGGAAATACCTGGGTTAATTTGTAACAAGACTCAGCCAGATTCATCGACTCTTGCCAAACTTTCAAATCTCGATACGACTGTACTGATGACTCTTTTATCATTTATAATTTTTTCTTTACTCCACTTTTAAGAACAATAAGGGTAATGATGGTTCTTTCGTTGGTTTTATAGTCATTACTTACTACTTAATTAATAAACTTACACCCCTACACCCCTACACCCCTACACCCTTTCACCCTTACACCCATACACCCATACACCCCTACACCCTTACACCCCTACACCCATACACCCCTACACCCTTACACCCCTACACCCCTACACCCTTACACCCCTACACCCCTACACCCTTTCTCTAAGAGCAAACCAAACCCATCTTTAAAGCTTTGACGATCGCCTGAGTGCGACTAGCAACACCTAATTTTTCAAAGATGGCTGTTAAGTGAGCTTTAACGGTAGCGACTGTAATGTAAAGATGTTTAGCAATTTGTTCGTTAGAAGCTCCTTGAACTAACCAGTTTAATACTTCTCGCTCTCGTTCGGTTAACTGAATGCCGTTACCAGCAGTTAGAGACTGTCCTGTGTAGTAGTGAAATAAACGAAAAAAGCCAGTTGCTACCTCTGGGGGTAAATATACTTTATTGTTAATTACTGTGCTGATAGCTTCGTGTAGTTGGGTTGCTAATTGGTCTTTAAAAACATAACCCCAAGCACCAGCTTGCATGGCTCGAAATACCCAATCATCTTGCTGATGTCCTGACAAGATGAGCACTTTCCCTTTGTAAGATAATTCTGTGAGGCGATGCAGAGCAGTAATTCCATCTTCTGGAGGTAATTCTAAATCCAGCAAAATTAAAGCAGGATGTTGCTCTGTGGTTAACTTAAGAGCTTGCTCAACTGAAGCTGCTTCCCCAACTATGTTGAAACCTAC
Source organism: Dendronalium phyllosphericum CENA369 (assembly GCF_016056275.1). Taxonomy (GTDB): domain Bacteria; phylum Cyanobacteriota; class Cyanobacteriia; order Cyanobacteriales; family Nostocaceae; genus Dendronalium; species Dendronalium phyllosphericum. The sequence continues at coordinate 1,287 of NZ_JAECZA010000107.1, forward strand.
ACCACTGCTATTGTTATAAAAGTTTAATAAAGTGCGTATCCCTTGCCGAAAGTGCGGTTCATCATCTACAAGCAGAATTGAAACTAGCTCTTTTGTACCATTCATGGTAGTTCCCCTGGTTTATTGAAGGGAGTGATACTAATTTGTAATTCGTAATTTGTAATTCGTAATTCGTAATTCGTAATTCGTAATTAAAATACACAGAACAAGGCTGGATAGAGGCGGTTTTTATCCTTTACCTTGTTATATAAATAATATTTATGTTTTAATTTGAGATGAAGAAATATTTCTATTTTGCTTTTTTAGTTTTACCTTTTAATTGGTAAGGTAAAGGAGAATTGAGCGCCACCTTCGGGAAGATTGTCTGCCCATAAGTTACCTTGATGATCGAGAATGATTTTTTGAGCGATCGCTAATCCTAAACCAGTACCCCCTACACGCCGAGAATAATAAGGTTTAAATATTTGTTTTAAGTCTTCTGGGGAAATTCCCGAACCGCGATCGCAAATTTCCACTAAAACCTCACGATTATACACATACCAATTGCAATTCACTGTCCCACCATCAGGACTGAAATGAACTGCGTTAGCTAATAAATTGTCAAAAACCTGTTTCATTTGCCAGCTATCGACTGTCACATGTACGGGTTTATCGGGATAGCGAATTTGTAATTTTTTCTGTTCTAACCAGGGCTGTAGACCTTTAATACTTTCAGCAACAATTGTTTGCAAATTATGTTGCTTCATCTGTAATCTTGTTCGCTGACCGTAGTAAAGTAAATCAGTCAACTTAGCACAGAGTTCATCCACTGTTTGGCGAATGAGTGTTGCTTGTTCTTGCAAACAGCCTGATGGCAAAGCCAAGCGGAGATTTTCGGCATACAGATTAATTAATGCCAAAGGATTTCGCAGTTGGTGTTCTGTTCGTCCCAGTGCTTGAGATAAAGATGCAATTTCTGTAATGTGATGCGATCGCTCTTTATACATAATTAAATACTGACTCAGCAATTGAGCATTGCTAAGTAGTAATTGTTGCTGTTCGGGTGAAAGCATCTCAGCAGTACATATGAGTATATATTCTGCTGTTCCGACATTTTCATCACCTACACAACAAACATAAACGCAATACTCTTGTGTCACCTTGAATTCAACGATTTCCAGAACAGGTAAATCTTCTAACAACCATTTTTCTTGTTGCAGATATGAATTGAGGTGATGCCCAGAGCCAAAGTAGCCAGTCTTCAAATAGGGTATTGTTTGAGCACAAGCCATTTGCTCTTGCATCGATTCTGCCACTAATTGGCGCTTTCCCGTATCTAGATTGTGATATACAGTCCAAACAGCCACAGTTGGAATCAATGCTGTTAACTGTTGAACAATGAGTTGGCAAATTTTATTAACATCAACCTCCGCCAATTTACTTGGTAAATTGCGCGTAGATGAAGGTAAAGGTATCTGAGCAGTCAAATTTTGAGTAGCAGCCTTCATCTTTTATTCTCCGACAGACTCTAATAGGAAAAAAGCGTTGTAAATGCTACTAAATAACCAATATTTCCCCTATAAGGGAACTAGGCTTATTACTGTATAAATACGGACTAATATAGCTTATATGCTCAAACTCGCAATTTATGTAATTGCAACAATTATTTTAGAATATCGACCAAAGTCTAATAACCACTAGACTGCTAGATATCTAAGCTATAGATAGCTCGCCCAGAAAAGGTTTATTGCGTTTTGTAAGCCCTTCGCTTTCCCGTAGTGTAGGCAGCAAATAAAGTTCTCTCTGCTGCCTGCATCAGGAACTCTGACAAGGAAGCTTCACCCTCCGTACATAAATTGCGGTGGCATAAAATATACCTACCAAAATGAGTGACGGAGCATTTCAGGAACCCTGCTGTTGTATTTTATGATCCCAGCTGCTACCCAGACTTTAGCAGAAATTTTAGCTGACGGGATTTCCCTGCTCAGTACAGAGCAAATTGATTTTAACCACCCTAGCGTGGAGCAGAATGTAAACCCCAGGCTGAACTTGTACTGTTACAACATTCGAGAAAATGTGTACGTACAGCAATCGGTTTGTCGTCATTCAGTCGAGCGGGGAATATCAATGTCCTCAACTAGATGGTTTGATGTGTCATTTCTGGTGAGTGCCTGGGATTTCACCAGTTTGGGAGAACAACGTCTGCTGTCAGAGGTCTTGATAATACTTTTACATCACCACTCTCTCCAAGAGGAGGTGTTAGCCCCAGCACTACGCGGTCATGGCGAATTGTCAATGACCGTTTCTGCTGTGCATCCCATCGATGCTGCTGCTTTGTGGAGTGCTTTGGGCGTTCCATTACGTCCAGCTTTGTATGTGACGTTGACAATTCCCTTTAATCTGCAAAGCAATCTCTTAACCAAAACTAACAAGGAAATATTGCTCAAGAAGGTATGAAGCATGAAGGCTAAAAGCTGAAAAATACGAATACTTTATGCCTTCTATTTAGTGTCATTGTTGCCAAACCGAGAAATATCAGGTGTGAAGTTTTTTACTTCATCCTTCGTCTTTTACAGGAAAATCAGCCACTATGCCTAGATTAGATTACTTTGCTCCTGGTGTATACGTCGAAGAAGTAGACCGAGGTAGCCGCCCGATTGAGGGCGTGAGTACTAATATCGCTGGATTTATCGGCTTTACCGAAGATGTGCGCGGTGATGCCGAATTGTTTAAACCAATGTTAGTGACATCGTGGAATGAGTATCTGGAATACTATGCCAAACAAGGTTCTGATGGTTATACAGATTTCGATGCTTATTTACCCTTTGCTGTGAATGGTTGGTTTCTCAATGGCGGAGGACGCTGTTGGGTAGCCAGCATTGGTACTAAACTTCCAGGTTCCCAGCCACCACCCGCAGAAGAAACAGCTCTAAAGATTCGTACTACGGGTAATCGTCCTTCTTTACAGTTTGCCCTGAAGCCTGCTGAAGGTGAAAATGAACAAACTGGGGAAGAAGGTCGATTGAATGTTGCAATTACTGAAAGTCAGCCTCGTCCGCCAGAAAACCCAGAAGCAGAACCACCGTTGAATACTGGGGAATTCTTTAAAGTTGTAATTAGCCGGAATGGAGAAGTTCTGGAAGAATACGACCATGTGTCGATGAACCCAGAAGTTCAAGCAGATGCAGGTACTTATGTTTTAACAGCTCTGCGAGAGTCTGAGTTTGTTAATGCGGTTGACTTAGAAACACCCGGACAACCTCTATCCCGTCGTCCGTCCAATGGTAACTACGAGGTGAGTCCTCCACCAGTGATATCGACTCCAGACCGTTTCCCGCGAGACGTACAAGGGGTACGCGACGATCGCACCGGTATGCAAGGTATCTTTGAGATTGACGAAGTTACCATGATTGCCTTCCCTGACTTGTTACGGGCATATCAAAATGGCATCTTGGATCTCGACCAAGTGCATGGGATTATGGAGACAATGGTCAGCCTGTGCGAAAATACGGCCCCCAACCGGATGGTAGTACTAGACCCGCCACCTTGCAAGGGTGGTGGTGCGGCAGTATCTCCAACCCAGGTGAAACCGCAGCATATCGCCCAGTGGTTGAGCGCATTTAATCGGCGATCGCAATTTGCCGCCCTCTATTACCCTTGGATTAAAGTACCCAACCCCCGCAACGGTGGTAGACCGATTCTGGTTCCGCCTTCTGGTCACATGCTAGGAGTCTGGTGTCGTACAGATGAAACGCGAGGTGTCTATAAAGCACCTGCGAACGACACACCCAGAGGTGTTATTGGTTTAGCTTATGAAACCAACTTGCGCGAACAAGAACTATTAAACCCCTTGGGTATTAACTGTATCCGCACCTTCCCCAACCGAGGAATTCGCATTTGGGGCGCTCGAACTTTGGTAGAACCAGATAACGTGCAATGGCGCTATATCAGCGTTCGCCGCTTGATGAGTTATATCGAGAAATCCGTAGAACTCGGTACTCAATGGGTAGTATTTGAGCCTAACGACCAAGATTTGTGGGCGCGTGTCACCCGTACCGTCAGCAACTTCCTAGAAAGACTTTGGCGAGAAGGTGCTTTATTCGGTGCTTCGGCAGCTGAAGCGTTTTATGTCAAATGCGACTCTAGCATCAACACTCACGAAACCATGATGTTGGGTCGCTTGTACATCGAAGTTGGTGTTTGTCCAGTCAGACCGGCAGAATTTGTAATCTTCCGCTTTAGTCAATGGGCCCCTAACCAGTAATCAGTTTGAAGTGCAGACGCGGTGTTGTTCGCGTCTGCATGGTTCAGTTGACTGTACTAGTAATTCATCGCATTAATTTTGATGGAAAAAAACGAACCACAAAGGGCGCAAAGAACGCAAAGGAAGAGAGAAAGAAGAGAAATTGAAAAGTTGATTAACTTATCAAAACTTTTGCGATAAACTACTAGCTTTATTTCCTTCTGCCTTCTCTTGCCTTATGTACTAGCAACTTTAGAGGATTTAAAATATGCCCGAACTAAAACCGATTCCTACTAGTAGGTATTACGTAGAATTTGATGGTTTGTCAGACAAGTTGATTAAAAGTGTGACAGAAGTATCTTTCACAGGGCAAACTTCTGGTCACGAAAAACCTCTAGCCTCAACTAAAAATGGCAAAACCCTTTGGCAAACTACCTCCGCAGGATTTGAAGAAAATCCCAACGTCACCATAGAAGTATATGTATGTGAAGGTGATATGGATTTTTATAACTGGATGAAGGCTACTATGCCCAAAAGTGAGGGAGGAGATGGTAAATGGAGTGGCAACCGCAAAAGCGGTTCAATAGTTGCTTACAACAGTGAAGATACAGAAGTTCTGCGTTGGAATTTAACTAACGCTTGGATCAAGTCTTATAAAGTGTCTGATTTTTCTGCGGAAAGTAATGAATTAGCTGTAGAAACTTTTGAAATAGTGTGCGAACAAATCAATCGAGCAAAATAAATGCCTGGATTGAAAAATTAAATAAAATTTACCTAATTAACTAGGAGTTGTTTAATGGCTAAGGGTGAAATTCTTGCTTGTTCTAAATTTTATTTCCAATTAGACGGCTTGGAGGATCTAATTGTCAAAAAAGTTAGTGGGGTAGGTAATACACTTCAAACTGCTGGTGATATGAAATCTTTTGGAGTGACTAAGGGGGGTAAAAGTGCCATTCAAGCTACAGTAACAGGAGTAACTAACTCAGCAATAACTGTGGAGTTTGTCGCTACTTCTGACGACAAAAGACTGGTGGAATGGTACACTGAATCTCACTCTGAAGTCATAGCTGGCGGAGGCACAAAAACTAAAGGAGCGCGTAAAACTGGCTCCGTAGTTCTTTACAACCAAGGGGGCGAAGAAGCAGCTCGTTGGAATATTACAGGAATTATGCCTAAGACTTATAAATCGTCTAAATTGGCAGCAGGTGAAGAAGGGCTGAGTACAGAAACAGTAGAGTTTGCCTACGAGTCAATGCATCGGATCAAGTAAAGTTTGCTGAATTGATAATTTGTAAATAATAAATCATTAAAAGGTAAAAGCAATATTTATATATTGCCTTTTGCCTTATATTTTAAAGTTAAAATCACATGGCAGATATTCCCGAAATTCTCACAAATTCCAGGTTTTACCTGGAACTAAAACTTGATGGTAGTCAGGAACCAATAGATGGCTATTTTATGGAATGCCAAGGTTTTAAACGTACCCAAGATGTCATTGAAGTAGCTGAGGTCACACCTCAGCAGTGGGGTCAAGCTAAGGCTGGTCTGGTAGTCCGTACTAAAATTCCTGGTAATGTTAAAACTAATAATCTTGTCCTCCGCCGAGGTATGACTATTTCTATGACTATGTGGAAATGGTTTAAAGCAGTGGAAGAGGGTAATTGGGCTAAACAACGTCGGGACGGCTCTTTAGTAATTTATAATCAAGGTGCTGTAGAAACCGCCAGATTTGAGTTTCGGCGTGCTTGGCCTAGTAGTTACAAAATTACTGATTTAAATGCTTCAGCTAATGAATTTGAAGTTGAAGAAATGGAATTAGCAGTTGAAGAATTGATCAGACTAAATTAGCGTCGAATGCTACAAATTGAATTTGAGTTTACTTTACCCAAAGGATATCTAGATGCGGATGGCAATTTGCACCGCAAAGGTGTGATGCGTTTATCTAGGGCAATGGATGAAATTGTGCCGTTGCGCGACCCTCGCGTGAAATCGAATCCAGCATACGCAACGGTAATCATTTTATCTCGCGTAATTACTCGCTTGGGAGCGTTAGAAGAGGTAACGCCTGCGGTAGTAGAAAACTTTTTTGCTTGCGATTTGAGTTATTTGCAACAGTTTTATCGACAGATCAACGAATTAGAAGAGAAAGAAAATCAAGAGTAAATTATGGCAAAGTGCTGAGTGCTGAGTATAAACTCAGTTACTTCAAGGCTTTGAGCAATCACTACTGTCTCAAAGGGTGTGACTATGGCTATAAAAAATAAAAGAAGAGTAGTGTTAGGACATCAACAGACGCTCAACTCTAGACACAAAAAGACTTTTCACCTAGTCCCCAGTCCCCAGCAATATTTTCAGATTATATTTATGGATAGTAAAAATACAATTAATACAGAATTCGACTTTATTCTACCTAGAGGATTGGTAGATGCAGAGGGGAATATACATCGTCAGGGTGTAATGCGTTTGGCAACTGCCAAAGATGAAATCTATCTCCAAAAAAATCGTGCTGCTCTGGATAATTCAGCTTATGGAGTGATTGTGATGTTATCACGAGTAATAGTTCGCTTGGGCAATTTATCAGAGATAACTACCGATTTATTGGAGAATCTTTTTTCGCGGGATCTAGCTTATTTACGAGAGTTTTACAATCGCATTAATCAACAGGGTGATGCTTATATTCCCGTGCAGTGTCCTCAATGCAACGGTCAGTTTCAAGTGGAGTTGGCTTTAGCGGGGGAATTGTAGGCTACCCCTCGGATACGCTGAATGAGGAGGTAGCCTGTATTGCATTTCATTTTCACTGGAGTTTGGAAGATATTTTAAATTTAGAACATCCAGACCGTCAGCGTTGGGTTGGAGAAATTGGCAAGATTAGGCAGCAAAAATAAGCTAGGAGATATTGTTTGGCTGTCCGTGATTCTTTGACTATTCTAAGGAATGGGAAGCGATCGCAATAATCGCTCAACAATCGTTCTAGCACCGCGCCCTCCTCTGGGAATCAGGCGATGGCAAAGAACATGGGGTACGAGAAATTTCACATCATCGGGAATGGCATAGTCACGCCCTAAGAGAAAAGCTAACGCTTGGGTAGCCCGTTGTAATGCCAAAGTTCCGCGAGGACTAACACCTAAAGTAATTTCCTCATCTTGCCGCGTTGCCCGTACCAATTCCAGTATGTACTGTTGTAAAGAAGTATCCACCCGAACTTGGGAACAAAGTTGACGCAATTGAGCCACTTCTGCCAAGGTAATACAAGGCTGCAAATCAGCAACATTAATACCATGCTGGAGATTTTGCAGCATTTCTAATTCTTCTGTAGCAGAAGGATAGCCTAAGCTCAACGACAACATAAACCGATCCATTTGTGCCTCTGGCAAAGGAAAAGTGCCTTGGTACTCAATGGGGTTCTGGGTAGCAATCACAAAGAAAGGCAGGGGAACTGCACGAGAAACGCCATCAACTGTCACCTGATGTTCTTCCATAACTTCCAGCAAAGCTGACTGAGTGCGGGGTGTGGCGCGATTGATTTCGTCAGCTAGCAGCACATTCGCAAATATCGGGCCTGGGAGAAAACTAAATTCGCCGCTTTTTGGGTTCCAGATGTTAGTGCCGGTAATGTCAGTTGGCAATAAATCGGGTGTACATTGTAGCCGTTGAAACTTACCATCTAGCGAACGAGCTAGAGATTTAGCGAGGAGAGTTTTGCCAACCCCTGGCACATCTTCTAGTAAGGCATGACCACCACCTAGCAGCGCGACTAATACTAAGCGTATGGCATCAGTTTTGCCAACGATAGTACGAGCAAGGTTTTGTGTTAAAGCGTCAATTTTTTCTCTCATGCAATCTGGGTACTGGGGACTGAGGACTAGGGATTGGGCAAAATGGGGAAAAGTTTAAAGGGCAAGGAAATGGTTTTTCCCTTTTCCCTTTCTCCAATTCCCGATACCCCATTTACAGTATTCCCACTCAGCACTCAGCACTCAAAATTTAGCACTCAGAATTTTTCTAGCTACGGTACAGTCAAGTTGAATTTGTGTTTTTAGGGCTTCTAGTGAAGAAAATTTCTGTTCGGGTCGCAAAAATTCGACTAGCTCTACAGCCAGTGTTTTACCATACAAATCATCAGACCAATCGAACAAATGTACTTCCACAGAAGAACGAGTACCATTGACAGTAGGACGATTGCCTATATTCATTACACCCAGCTTGTGAGATTGAGGTATCTCATCTGGTGTTTCACTTAAAATAGAAACACGGACAGCATAAACACCTTTACCAGGCAAAAACTTGTCCTGTGGTAATTGAATATTGGCAGTAGGAAAACCAATAGTTCTCCCCAGTTGTTGACCTGAAACGACAACACCAGTAAGAGTGTAGGGGCGACCGAGGAGCAAGTTGGCGTTTTTGATGTCCCCACTTTCGAGAGAGTGACGAATCAATGAAGTGCTAATGGGAATCTCCTGGGTGGGGGCTGTGTCTGTATAAGTTTGTAAGGGAACGATAGTAACGGGAATATCGTACTTAGCAGCAAGCAATTGCAAATCCCTAGCAGTGCCACGGCGCTGTTTACCAAAACAAAAATCATGTCCAACGCTAATTCGTTGGCATTGCAGTTGTCGTACTAGAATCTTTTCTACGAAATCTTCCGGAGACAATGCAGATAATTCTTTGTCAAAGGGTAGTAGTACTAGTTGCTCGACACCAAGCGATCGCAATTGTTGAACTTTTTCATCCAATGGTGTTAACAAAGCACGAGGTTGCCCGGTAAAAAACTCCTGTGGATGGGGATCAAAGGTGACAACTGTTGAGTATGTACGTTCTTGATTTGTCAGTTGTTGGTTGTCATTTGACTCCTGTACGGGTACAAGACCTTGCGCTCCTGCTACTGATAAGCGATCGCCAGCGTGTAAAACTGGTTGAATGACTCTGTGATGGCCAAGATGCACACCATCAAATTTGCCAAGAGCAACAGCAGTTGGTGTTAGCAGCCCTTCGGTCGAGGAAGCAACCCACACAGAACATCCATTTTGAGACAAATTTAGCACGTGGATTCTGGGATTTTAGGTTTATTTAGCTGTCAGCTACAAGCTACCTGACGGTAAGCCGCCCAGAGGAGTGCTGAGGAGCCACTGCGGTGAAGCAGTACGGTCTTGGGGTTTCCCCAAGTAGAGTAACTGCTGAACCCTTTAGGGTCTTAGGGCTTCACGCCACTCCCTTCAAGTCGGCGAAGCCGCCCAACGGGGTGGCTCCCCAAGTGGAGCAAGTGGCGTTGCTGAGTTAGGAGTAAGGAGTTAGGAGGCAGTGGTTATTTCTCCCTCATCTTCCTTATCCCCCTCATCCCCCTCATCTTCCTTATCCCCTTGCTCCTCCTGCCTCCTGTGATGGTGGCACAACTGTGAGGTCAGTCGCGCTAACAGCTCTCAATCACCAATCTAATCTAAAATCGATAATCGCTTCGATTGCAACCTTTACACAGAAAACTTGCTAGCAGGAAAAGATTCTGATAAGGGGAGTGAAGTAGGAACTTGAAGCACCATTCCTTCCCTTGCCATAATTGCACCAGGAAATTTTTCAGACGCTTGTTCTCCCACAGAATCTAAAAAATCATCATTGTGAGCGGGATCGTGGTGAAAAATTACCAAAGTCTTGACATTAGCTGCTTTAGCTACTTTCACAGCTTCTTGCCAAGTAGAATGTCCCCAGCCAATTTTTGGAGATTTTGGTGAGTGATATTCTTCATCAGTATAAGTAGAATCGTAGATGAGGATGTCCGCATTGCGAGCTAGCCACATGACATTTTCATCTAGCCGATCGGGAAAATGTTCTGTATCAGTAATGTAAACAGCAGCACCATCCTGCCAGTTGACTCGGTAGCCTACAGCTTCACCAGGATGGTTTAGCGATGCCGTTTCTATGGTAACGTCATTGATATATATTGGTTGTCCTGGTTTAATGTTGTGAAAACTCAAATTTGCCTGCATGATTTGTAAGGGCACAGGAAAATTTGGGTGAAGCATTTGGTCATTTAGGCGCTGTTCTATGGTGGAACCATCGGGAGCGATCGCCCCATAAATATCAAAGTCATTACCTTTGACAAATCCTGGGACAAAGAAGGGGAACCCTTGCATATGATCCCAGTGGGAATGGGTAAAAAATATATGAGCTTCTAACGGCATTTGGCGCAATAAAGATTGCCCCAAAACATGCAGTCCCGTACCACCATCGAAAATTAAGCGTTTACCGCCCACTTGCATCTCAACGCAAGGGGTATTACCGCCATAACGGACGGTGTGTGGCCCTGGACTGGGGATGCTCCCACGAACGCCCCAAAATTGTACGCTAAATTGGTTTTTTATCCTGGACATGGGTGTTGCTTGCTGGACTGAGCGGGCGATCGACAATAAAAATGTTACTTACTTTGTTTCAGTTTATGCTGTCTCACCATATTTAGTAGAAGGTGTATTTTTTGGTAAAACAGCATACCTTGTTTAACTTGGTTGCGTACACACAGGTGAGGTATTGGAAGGCAGTTGCCCCAAATTTTCCTATAGTACGTGTATCGTTAATATCGAAAATGCTCCTACTTTATAGCCTTTATAGCCTAAATTTGGCTGTAATGCATTTTACTGGGTACTGGGGATTGGGTACTGGGGATTGGGTACTGGGGATTGGGGATTGGGGATTGGGGACAAGGTATTAATATTTTCTTCCCCTGCTCCCTCTGCTCCCCTGCTCCCCTGCTCCCCTACTCCCCCTACTC
>NZ_JAECZA010000108.1 GCF_016056275.1 Dendronalium phyllosphericum CENA369
CCCTGCTCCCCTGCCCCCTGCTCCTCTGCCCCTCCGCCCTCTACTTCTTCCTACTGGGAGCCAAGACAAGCAAAATATCAAATTGTTCTCGCTCTGCTGTTGTAGAAGTGGTCGCACTAATGCTGTAAACCGAACCAATAACCGGTTTCCAGGGCTGTAAGTTTTGGTCGTTAAACACTGACGGCAAAAAACTATAAAGCCATGATAAGAAAGATCCCGTGTTTACGTAGAAATATCCCTGATTAGGATAGGGCAAAGAATTGGTAGCAGTTTGGAAATTATAAGTTGAAGGCAATAAAACATAAGGCTGCGGCACTAAGTCTGCAATTGCTCCAAATCCAGTTGTCACAATGACAGTGTTGTTGTTTACCCAACTATAGGCAAGCAAGCTTTGTGAAGAATTACCTCCAATATCCCAACTTGTGACAGGTTGACCTTGAATATTGTGAGTGTTAACCACCACTCCCCCCATCAGGGAGGATTGGATTAATTCATTTAACTTTTTGAGAGTTGCATCTGCTGCGGCTCGGTTGCTTGTTTGCACAGCTACGCCTACGCCCATATTTAAGTTAGAGCCGGCAATAAAGTTGAATAATCCTCCCTTCGTAGGGAATAGAAAAAAGCCATATTCGCCGTCCATCCAACCCAGAATATCTTTATCCCAATCAAGCCCTGTGCTAGTACGGACAAATTTACGGAACGTTTCTAAATACTCTTTGAATTGCGGTTTAGTACTGAATCCTTTGGCTAGCTGTTGCCACTGTTGGTTAAGATTGCGACCAGTAAGAGCCGAGTAAGTAGCACCAGGCATTTGGTCTAGCATAGTGCCAGTTTTTTTTGTAGCATTCTTACTTTGTTTAGATTTGAGTGCTTCGCGGTAAGCGTTGACTTGGAAGCGCAGTCCTTCTGGTTGTATGCTTACAAAGCCATTAACAGTGCCATATTCTTTTACTTCGTCTAAATTAATTGTGTCAGCACCAAAGACAGGAAAAGGCAAATTTGGATCTTTGGAAATGTCGCTGATTAAAGGAACTAACGTCGCTAAGTTTTCGTGAATTGTAAACAACACTCGATCGGACTGGGACTGCTGAAGTGTCTTTTGAAATTGAGAATTCTGCGCTAAAGTTGCCTTTTCTTCTGAAGCATCAATTAACTGCTCAATAGCTTCAGCCGTGATGCTGGTAACAACGTATCCTGGGAAAGTAGCGATCGCAATACCACTTTTCTTTTTCGAGCGATCGGGTTTCACCAAGTTAGGATTAGAAGATGATTTGAGCCTGCGGACAGAAGAAGGTAGTGTGTTTGTAGGTGGAGCTACTTGGGGCGCATTCAGTTCTAGTATTGTAATGCCTTTGTACTCGCGCTCTTTAACTCGCGATCTGTCTGCTTTGAGTTTCTCTAAAAGCGGCTGTAAACGCGTGTCATCTTTCACTGGCGCGAGTATGAGAAACTGAGAATCTACGCTCGCAGGAGTAGAGCCAACCTTTGGTAGGAACGCAAACACCACTTGTTCTCCTAGCCAAGACTCTATATCTTTTGCATAGTCCAACTCAAATACAGACGGTAAAAACTGCGACACAGCTTGAGAAGCCGTTTGAAACAAATAAAAGCGATTTAAGCCAGCCCAAGTTTTTCCTTTTGTATTAATTAACCCGACTATGGGTGTGTTGGCTGGCAAAATATTTGCAACAGCAAGAGTCGGAGATGAAGATGGCTGGCGAATCTCAGGAACAGGAGCGACAGTCAACGCAGACAGCAGTGATAAGGTGGCAACTGGTAATATCATTATGATGTAGTAACTTTTATGTCAGATAATAGCGCAGTATTTTCGCTAGCATAAACCCAGTAATTTACAAAACTAGCACAAATTAATATCACTTATCTAAATGACAGCTACAAATTACTCTCCTCTACTTTTTGTAGCAACCTGAATGCAAGTAAAGCTAATTGCTACGCTAATAACAGTTACGCTCCAAAGCATGTGAAGATGAATAAAACAGATATGAGCGATCGCTTAGATGACTACGAAGTTAATAACCTAGATTTTTACAGAAAAAATCATGGATCACAGCTTTATTACAATTGGTCTGGAGACATTTGGTGGCAAGAGGAACCAGATAAGCCAAAGGAGAAATTATTCTCTATTATTGGGATGAATGCTACAAAAGTATTTATCAAAACCGATGCTGAGTACGGCGAAGTTGGGTATCGTATTAATAGAGAGTTGGGTTTATTTTGCGACCCAGTGACCAAAGAAATTCTCACTTCGTGGAAATCACCAAAGGCAAATCAAGCAATACCAGTAGTACATATTGCTAACCGAATTGTACAAGGCTCAGTCAAACCCAAGAAATATCTCATACCTAAAGGCAGTGAATATATCACCTCTGTAATGGAAATTCCTTTAGAATACCCACATCCATTAGCAGGGGATAGCAAATACTTAGATTATTGTCCTGGCGAAAAGTTTAGAGGAATTGAATACTTTACATCACATGTTTGCCGACCTAATATTTCTGATGTCCCTTCTGCTCAGTGGGCGAGAGACTGTCCTTGGATGCCGTGGATGAAGTTAGGATATGGGCATCCAGCTAAATTAAGGTTTGAAACAACAATATCTAGAGTTAACTCTTTTGAGGAACTTAATCCTAAATTGGTTCAGTTAGTCAGGGAAAAAGTACCAATTTATGAATTCGCACCGATGGAAAGCGATGAACCGAATATGACGAGTATTCAGTACTTTAAGAAACACTTTGAATCTTATTTAAAAGGTGAGATTTTCCCACTCAAGGAAACTTGTTGATTAATTATCCCTTTTGTATAGTAAAGTGCTGAGTGCTGAGTGCTGAGTGCTGAGTGCTGAGTGCTGAGGTAACTGCGGCTATATCACCTTCCGAAAGCCAAAATTTAGGGCAAGTTTAAAACTCTAACTGAGATTGGGTTTGTGGCTTGATTTTCTAATGTGGTCGATATAGTTATATAATGTCCGGTAAATCACTTACAATTAAAAATTCTCCGCGTCCCCCCGTCTCCCCATCTCCGCGTCACTCTATTGCTTGAGACTAAAACTTGTGTAGTCATGGAAAAGGAGACTCAATTCCATAAATAACAGAAGACTGAAAGCCAAAGCGAATATAGAAATGGGGATGACCTAATACAATTACTATGGCTTCTCCTGTTACATCTGCTATTTTTAACCCTGCTTCTACTAGTGAGCTACCAATACCTTGTCTTTGAAACTGTGGATGAACTGCTAAAGGTGCTAAACCAATTACCTGGAGTTTTTCTTCATTCACTAAATCGATATAGCTAAATAAGATGTGACCGACTACAACATTGCCAATCTCTGCTACTAGTGAAAGTTCTGGAATATAGCGGTCTGAACAGCGAATTTTGTCTACAAGTTTAGCTTCGTTTTCCTGTCCAAAGGCTAATTTATTTACCTCAGCAATTGCTGGATAGTCTAGCAAAGTTTCACAACGGATGTCGATCATTTCAAATTTTAATCAATTACCTGCTTTCTCATGGACTTAATTTGTCCGTGCTTAGTTTTACTGTCAAGACGTTTTTTTTGAGAACTGCGAGTTGGTTTAGTGGGTTTACGTATTTGGGGCAAGACAACTGCGCTGAGTATGAGTTGCTTGAGTCTGTGCATTGCTTCTTCGCGGTTTTTTTCTTGGCTGCGATGTTCTTGGGCTTTGATGACGACGACTCCTTCTTGAGTGATGCGTCGGTCATTTAGCTTGAGAAGTTGCTGTTTATAGAAAGCGGGTAATGATGAAGCTTCAATGTCAAACCGTAAGTGGATGGCTGTAGCAACTTTGTTGACGTTTTGACCCCCGGCTCCTTGAGAACGAATCGCGCTAATTTCGAGTTCGCTATCGGGGATGATAATTTTATGAGAAATTTGCAGCATAACTTATATATAGCTTAAGTGGGGGCGATCGCTGTCCTCCTCTTTGAAAATATCCCTCTTGTATCGCTATCTTTGGTTGTGAAATTTTACCGCGATCGCCTGACTTGAAAACTCATAAGATAACTGAAGAGGCTGAAAGACGTTTTCATGCATGGTGATGAAACTTGTTTCATTAAAACTGCCTTCTGCCTCCAAACTTCATCAACTGTACAAAGATTTAATCCACTGCCATTCCCGCGTCAAACCTTCTTTTAGGGAAACTTGTGGCTGATATCCGAGAATTTTTCGTGCCTTAGATACATCAGCAGCCGTGTGCCGTGCATCTCCCATGGCCTTTTCTATGTGGTTTCTTTTGATGGGTTTGCCAATAATTTCTGCCATTGTGTCTAAGACTTCAGCTAAAACCACTCTGCTACCACCGCCAATATTGAAAATCTCGCCCACCGCTTCCGGTACAGTAGCAGCAGCTAAATTGGCAGCAACAGCATCGCTAACAAATGTAAAGTCTCGTGTCTGCTGTCCATCACCGTAAACGGGAATTGCCTCGTCTTGCAAAATAGATTTGAAAAACTTATGAAATGCCATATCAGGGCGCTGTCTTGGCCCGTAAACTGTAAAGTATCGCAACGCTACAAAAGGCACGCCAAAGTTTTTATGATAAAGACCGCATAAACGTTCAGCCGCCAACTTAGTAATGCCGTAAGGAGATACAGGTTGAGGGCAAATTCCCTCGTGAGTCGGCAAAGTTTCAGCATCGCCGTACACACTAGATGTAGAGGCAAATACCAATCTTTTCAGGTGTTTAGCATCTTTTGCTGCTTCTAATAAAACTTGTGTGGCGCTAATATTACGTTCGGTATAAAAACGGAAACCTTGACCCCAACTGGCTCTTACCCCTGCTTGTGCCGCCTGATGATAAACAACATCAATATCTTTGAGAAGTGTCTGCCAATCTAAAAACTGAATATTTCCTTCAATTAAACTAAAATTAGGCGACAACTGTAAATGTGCAATATTCTTGTGTTTCAACATCGGCTCATAGTAATCATTGAATTCATCAATGCCGATTACTTCTTCTCCTCGTTGTAGTAATGCTTCTACAATATGAGAGCCAATAAATCCTGCTGCTCCAGTAACGATAATTTTAGCCATAACCCCTAGTTTTTGGATATATTCTGAATTTCAATATTCACAGGTTAATACTTAAGATGATTAAACGTCATTACTTGCCAGGTATTTTTAAATCAAATCTTGGAATAGGGGAAAAAGTAATGATAAATACTTAGTTGATTTTATAATAACGAAAAAACTTAAGTGAAGTTATTTAGAATTATCTTTTCTTATTGCATTTAAAGTATACAAATACTAATTAACTAGTTAATTCATAAAATAAAAGCTTAGTCATCGCAGAGGGGGCTTGCATAAGCATGAGAATTAGTGAAAAATTGATCCGCGAGTAGTCTTAGGGCATTCTCGTATCGCAAGGGACGCACGAGGAAATCAGTGAAAGTTTTAGTTGTGGGTAACGGAGGGCGCGAACACGCTCTAGCATGGAAACTATTGCAATCGAAGCAAATTGAGCAAGTTGTTTGTGTACCGGGAAATGGGGGTACGGCAATTATGGAACGTTGCCAGAATTTGCCCCTAGCAGTAGATAATTTTGAAGGTATGAGCCAATATGCCTTAAAACATGGCATAACTCTTGTAATAGTCGGGCCGGAAGTGCCTTTAGCTAAGGGAATTACAGACTATCTGCAAAGTAAAGGACTGATGGTATTTGGGCCGACTAGAGCAGGAGCGCAAATTGAAGCGAGTAAGGCTTGGGCAAAAGCCTTAATGCAAGAAGCAAGAATTCCTACAGCAAAAGCTGCGGTATTTACAGAGGCAGCAGCAGCGAAATCTTATGTAAAAGCACAGGGAGCGCCCATAGTTGTTAAAGCTGATGGCTTGGCAGCTGGTAAGGGTGTGACAGTTGCCGAAACCTTGGAACAGGCAGAGATGGCAATTGATGCAATTTTCCAAGGGCAGTTTGGTAGTGCTGGAAATTTTGTCGTCATTGAAGAATGTTTAGTTGGGCAAGAGGTTTCAGTTTTAGCGCTAACGGATGGGTTAACAATTCGACCTCTGCTACCCGCTCAGGATCATAAACGCATTGGTGAAGGCGATACAGGAGAAAATACTGGTGGGATGGGAGCTTATGCCCCAGCGCCTATTGCGACACCAGAGTTAATGGCACGCATTCAAACAGAAGTTTTAGAAAAAACGATCGCATCCTTAAGATCCAAGAACATTGACTACCGAGGCGTACTTTACGCTGGGTTAATGGTTGCCCCCGATGGCGACTTTAAAGTTCTAGAATTTAACTGTCGCTTTGGCGACCCGGAAACGCAAGTCATTTTACCACTGTTGGCAACTCCTCTAGAAGAATTGATTTTAGCCTGTGTACAGCAGCGTTTAGGCGAATTGCCACCCATCGCTTGGCACAGGGGTGCTGCCGCTACTGTGGTTGCAGCTTCCGGCGGTTATCCAGGAGAATACGAAAAAGGTCAGGTAATGACTGGCATTCCAGAGGCAGAAGCAGCAGGCGCAGTTGTATTTCATGCAGGCACGAAATTAAACCAGCAACAACTAGTAACAGATGGAGGTAGAGTGTTAAATGTTACTGGGATTGGAGAAAATTTTGAGCAAGCGATCGCCCAGGCTTATGCTGGAATCAAATCAATTCATTTTCCGGGGATGTATTATCGCAGAGATATTGGTTATCGAGTGTTGAGTTAGTAGAGACACGATTAATCGCGTCAGAAGGCAGGAGGCAGGAGTAATTATTATTTATTGTCTCCCTTGTCTCCCTTGTCTCCCCCAGCCCTCTTACGGATAGCCTGCTCAAATTCAACAACAGCGTCATACTGGTCAGGCATGGCAATATAACGCAGTAGCAAAGCAGGGTCTAAATCTGGCAAAAACCCACTTCTGTTTACTTCTTCATACTCGCCACCTTCAGTAAGACGAAATATTTTTATTTGGTTAGATTTCCAAAACCACACTTCAGGTACTTTTTTGGGCTTGTATAATTCTTTTCTATTAATAGTGCCGCTGGTAACGATTATTTCAATAACGATATCAGGTGTTTCTTTATCGCTGCCAATACAGTAAGATTCATCAGGTGTCCCAGAAGCGTACCCAGGTTCTTCTAAAGTGAAACCGCCACGACCGTAGAACCGGATACCCAACACTCTCATATAAGCTTCTAGTAAATAGCCGAGAGTTGTTTTTACTTTCTCATGCTTGTCTCCAATGGGAGACATAATTTCTAATATTCCTGACAAATAAGACAGTCGTACATTTCGGTTATCCTTGAGTTGCGCCTCAATACCTTTGAATTGCTCCCAAGAAACATCCTTTAAAGTTACTAGTTTTTCTTCTGTGGGCTGGTCTATGAGTGGGATGCTCATAACAACATTTCCTTAAAAGGAATAGTCTTACACTCACTAATTCTACTCTTGAACCAGAAACAACATTAAATAGTCATATTACTAGAAGCAACAAAGGTATCTCAAAGATGAATTAGCAGTAAGCTGTTTTAGTGCGTCTTTCACAATCCACTATGGCAACGATTAACGACAACTACCTGAAGCTGAAAGCTGGTTATCTGTTTCCTGAAATTGCGCGACGGGTTAACACCTTCGCTGAAGCCAACCCCGATGCTAAAATTATCCGCCTAGGCATTGGCGATGTCACAGAACCTCTGCCAGAAGCTTGCCGCACAGCAATGATTAAAGCAGTGGAAGAAATGGGCGATCGCAATACTTTTAAAGGCTACGGCCCAGAACAAGGCTATGCTTGGTTAAGGGAGAAAATTGCTGCTCAAGATTTCCAAGCTAGGGGAGCGGATATAAATGCTGACGAAATCTTTATTTCTGATGGTTCCAAATGCGACACGGGCAATATTCTGGAAATCTTTGGACATAACAACATTATTGCCGTTACAGACCCAGTTTATCCCGTATATGTAGATACTAATGTTATGGCGGGTAATACTGGGGTTGCCAATGAAAAAGGCGAGTTTGAAGGCTTAGTATATTTGCCAATTACCGCTGATAACAACTTTACCGCTGAAATTCCCTCTCAAAAAGTCGATTTAATTTATCTTTGCTTCCCCAATAACCCCACTGGTGCAACTGCTACCAAAGAACACTTGCAGGCGTGGGTAGATTATGCCAAAGCTAATAACTCGATTATTTTCTTTGATGCTGCTTACGAAGCTTACATCACCGATCCCGATATTCCTCACTCTATCTATGAAATTCCAGGTGCAAAAGAAGTTGCGATCGAGTTTCGGTCTTTTTCCAAAAATGCAGGCTTTACGGGAACTCGTTGTGCCTTAACTGTCGTACCGAAGACTTTGACAGCAAAAGCCGCAGACAGTTCAAACGTGGAACTATGGAAGCTGTGGAATCGCCGTCAATCTACCAAATTCAATGGCGTATCCTACATCGTACAACGAGGAGCCGAAGCGGTTTACTCCGAAGCAGGACAAGCCCAAATTAAGGCATTGGTTGGTTTTTATTTAGAAAATGCCAAAATTATCCGCGAACAACTAACAGCAGCAGGATTGGCTGTGTATGGTGGCGTAAATGCACCTTATGTCTGGGTAAAAACTCCCAATGGTTTATCGAGTTGGGAATTCTTTGATAAATTGCTGCATACAGTCAACGTTGTGGGAACGCCTGGTTCTGGATTTGGTGCTGCGGGTGAAGGCTACTTCCGCATTTCGGCATTTAATAGTCGAGAAAATGTCGAAGAAGCAACTAAGCGAATTACTGAAAAATTTACCTAAATTAAGTAGAAGGCAGAAGGCAGGAGGCAGATGGCAGGAGGCAGATGGCAGAAGGAAAAAGCCAAATCCTGAAATGATGTAAGGGCGAACGGCCGTTCGCCCCTACTAAGGATCGGGCAATGCAAAATAAATTATTACTCCTATGTCTAATGTCTTAACAATTCATTATTGCAATGCAGCGATCGCAGCAATAATTTAAGCATTTCTTATACATGGAATAACGTTAGTTACTCGTACTCTAACGTTTCAAGCAACTAATTATAGCCAAGATACTTTTGCTTAAGCATTTCTTATACATGGAATAACCTTAGTTACTCACGCTTGAACGTTTGCAGCAACTAATTATAGCCAAGATACTTTTGCTTAAACGTTACTTATATATCGCGTAGCACTAGCAACAAATATTTGAATTTGAGCAATTACAGCCGTAGCCACACCTTTTAGGACAGTTGTGATTGCTCAAAGCCTTAAAGCAACTGGATTTTTACTCAGCACTCAGCACTCAGCACTCCTAACTCATCACTCAGCACTCAGCACTCAGCACTCAGCACTCAGCACTCCTAATTCATCACTTTGCTATTTCGTAATTAAGAAAGTCCTAGATGTCTAGTAGACTTTCTTACTTAGGGACTAGGGATTTCCCTACTTCATAACAAGTTACGAAATTAATCTTCTGGTAAATTTGCAAACACTTGCTTAACTAACTGCTTAGTCTTCTCTTCCAAACGCAGCCAATCGACTTCACCAAATTCATCAATTAAACTAGTATCAATACTAACTATTTCATTTTCTGGACTATAGTCTAAAAAACACACTTGATAACAAAGTTCCCACAGATCAATACTGACTTGTTGCCCTTGACGTTGCAAATTCAAATGATATCCTGGATGGGGCATTGGCAAACGACTCAGGGTTTCTCTGATTTCATCTGCTTGTTCTGATGTGGCATTTTCCATTTCTTGCAACAACTGAGTTACTAACGCTTTCGTTCGATCTGTGGTGCTAGGCGGCCAAATCAATATATCTTGGTAAGTTCCCGTCCAAGAAGATGTGTCGAGATGCTTGCGAAGATTATCGACAACACGAATGAAAGCAGGTTGCATGAGAAGTTCAGCACGTTGCCATATTACTGGATTTGTTATTTTGGGTGGCATTGGTCGTTAACAGGGGCACTATAAAGAAAAATTTACAGTCTGTGTTTATTAAAAAGCTGGATTTGGAGTCGAAATCTTTTCTCAAGATAACGGATTTCATTGCAGAAAATTTGGAGATATTTATTACCAGCTACAAAATTTAGGTAATAACTCTGGGGAATGAATATGATAGGCAAGCTATTAGACCATCGTTACCAAGTAATTAAAGTCCTTGCCGCAGGAGGATTTGGTCAAACTTACATTGCCCAAGATACCAGGCGACCGGGCAACCCCATTTGCGTTGTCAAGCATCTCCAACCTGTAACTGACCCCAGAGTTTTTGAGACTGCCAAACGTCTGTTTAATAGCGAAGCCGAAACCTTAGAACAATTGGGCAATCACGACCAGATACCTAGGCTGCTGGCTTACTTTGACGAAAATCAAGAATTTTATTTAGTACAAGAATTTATTGAAGGACATACCCTTACAGAGGAACTCATACCCGGTAAACCTTGGAGTGAAGACCGAGTAATTCAATTATTACAAGAAGTTCTTAGCATCTTAGAATTTGTTCACGCTCAAGGGGTAATTCACCGCGACATTAAACCAGATAATATTATTCGCCGCGCCTCTGACCAAAAATTAGTTTTAGTAGACTTTGGGGCGGTAAAGCAATTGCGTACACCAATGGTTACAGTTGGCAGACAACCCTCTGCTACAGTGGCTATTGGTACTCCTGGTTATATGCCTACAGAACAAGGACAAGGGAAACCTCGCCCTAATAGTGATATCTATTCTCTTGGCATCATCGCTATTCAAGCACTCACAGGAGTACAGCCAACACAATTGCAAGAAGACCCCGATACAGGCGAAATCCTTTGGCAGCATTTAGTCGATGTTAACTATCGACTGGCAGCAGTGTTAACTAAGATGGTGCGTTATCATTTCAAAGACCGCTACCAAACAGCAACGGAAGCACTGCAAGCATGTCAAAACGCCGTCATTCCTGTGTTGACAACTGCCACACCAAAAGAATTGCCCAGAAATCGGAGTTACGAATTAAATCATTCTCCATCTCAAGTATCTCGCCAGCAAACTGTTGCAGTTGCACCCGCAAATCCTGCCACTATTAAACCATCCCGCCAGAAAAACTCTCACAAACCCGACCCCTGGCCGCTGTTAATTGGCATATTATTAGCAGGTGGTGCAGCGGCTTTAGCAGCCAATGTATATCCAAATGTCAAAAATTTCGCTGCTAATTTTACAGGCATTAATAGTACTACAACAAACAAATGTTTGGCTGTAGTTACAGGTAATTCTAATGTGCGTTCTGAACCTAGTTCTATTAATTCTGATAATGTTTTGCAAACAGTTGCCGATAATACCAAGTTTGAAGTTACTGGTAAGCGCACAAAACGAGGTTGGATAGAAATTAAGCTCAAATCTAATCGTTTGGCTTGGGCACACTCGGATGTAATAGTGAATAATGACGAATGGATTTCTTGCCTGCGAGATAAAGGTATTGCAATTAAGACAGTAGATGATAGTTCTTTAATTGCTGCTTTACCAGTTCCCAAACCAAGAGGCAAATTTCGGGATGCAGTCATTCCGTCTTCAGAAATATCAAAAAGGCAAACTCCTATTACTGAAAAACCAGTTGAATCACAACCTAGCACTGACACTGTCAAGATTGTAGAACAAGCCAAACAAAAGTATGAATCAGGAGATTTAGCGGGAGCGATCGCACTTTTAAGGTCAGTTCCGGCAAGTGCTTCTTCTGGTATTAAAGAAACAGCTGCCACCATTAATCAATGGCAACAAGATTGGGCTAAGGCAGATGCGCTATTTAATGACATTAATCAAGCGCTAGAAAATAATCAATGGGATAAAGTTTTAGATTATAAAAACCATCCAGAGAAGTTACCTAATACTCAATACTGGCGAAACAAAATAGAACCTTTGTTTAAACAAGCAGCCGAAAATTTAGCAAAACAAGTAATCTCTGATGCTAAAAAAACACTTAACCAAAATAATTCTAAACAGGAAGTTTCTAATATAGATAATCAGAGTAATTCCAAACAAGAAGTTTCTCATACAGATAATCAGAATAATGCTAAATCGGAAGTTTCCAATACAGATACACCAGATACTAAAGAAAGTCCTAATTCTGTCGCGACTCCTCAAAATCCCTAACTGACTTGAGAGTGCTGAGTGCTGAGGAGCCACTGCGGTCTTGGGGTCTCCCCAAGTGGAGCAAGTGGCGTTGCTGAGTGCTGAGTGAAAATACTAGTCTCTAGTCCCCAGTCCCATTTTCATGCATGGTGATGAAAATTTTTTCATCGGGACTGTCTTATTGTTAGAGCGATCGCCTGTTTTTACGCGATCGCTATCGCTATGAATGCATAGTTTACCTAATTTGTTAGCAACAGGGGGTAGGGTGTAGTGAAGACGGCACTATCTGGGGGTTACAAGCCCCCAGATAGTGCCATCATCTTAAAAAGGCGGGGCTTGTATCAATACGGTTGTTGGGGCTATCTCTTCCCCCACACCCCACACCCCACACC
>NZ_JAECZA010000109.1:0-3133 GCF_016056275.1 Dendronalium phyllosphericum CENA369
AAGCAGGGGAAGTAGGGGGAGATGAGGGAGTAGGGGGAGAAAGAATTTACATTGCTCCTGCCTCTTAACTACTGACAACTAACTACTGACAGATGACTAATGACAAATGACTAATGAAAATTTTACTTGCAGATGCTGAGGCGACACTGCACTTAGGAATTAATCTCGGTCAAACTCTCGACGCTGGTAGCGTTATCTTACTAGAGGGTGATTTGGGTGCTGGCAAAACTACGCTGGTACAAGGCATCGGACAAGGGTTAGGAATTACTGAACCAATTGTCAGTCCCACTTTCACTCTGATTAATGAGTACACAGCAGGACGGCTCCCCCTCTATCATTTAGATTTATATCGTTTAGAACCACAAGAGGTCGTAGCCTTAAACCTAGAAACCTATTGGGAAGGTTTTGAAGCGATCCCAGGAATTGTAGCGATTGAGTGGGCGGAACGAATGCCCTACAAGCCAGATAGTTATCTTAATGTGCATTTGACTTATGGGGATGAGGGCACTCGTCAAGCCCAAATTACATCATTCAATTGTGCAATTAGCGAATACATTGCTACCATGTGACTGGTTTTTTCTGAAGTTGGGAAAAAACGCCCACCAATAGTTTCAGTAGCATTTGGTGATGAGAATTTGCAGTTGGATGCAATGCGTTATTGAATTTATTTTGGTCGAAAAACGAATTGCCCCACGCCGCATCATTATTTACATTAATTAACTAATGCTACCAATGTCATACCCAAAAACCCTAACGTTATTACAACATTACAAAATTTCCACTGATAGTCGAGGTAGGATCGCACTCGTTCTATCTACCGCTACCACGCTCATCCAAAAAATTCACTAACATTGTTGTCCTCGCTATCCAATAATCAATGAAATACTGTTCAACAAAAGAGGCGATGAAAATTCGCACTTACTGCTAGTTTTCTGGCTGAGATTAGCTATGATGGGCATATTCTCGTAGTTAATATTGCAGTAAATGCATTAAGACTTGACTCAAAGCGTTTTGGCAGAACAATGCTCTGACAGTCGGTTAATATCTAGCAAACACTAGATTTTCAGAACATTTGTACTGAGAAGAAATAAAATTCAAACAATAATTGACATAAACCTGTCCTTCTGTAGATAATTTTTCAGTTCTGGCTTGTAGATAAATTAGATCGCCAGTAAATACTGGTAAATTTTTTCTCTACTTGCACTATGTATAGTCGTACCTATGAACTCATTGCTGAGACTATCTGATGTAAATTAGCTCTTGAGTTTGTTTGAGTAGCTGGTTATTTTTCGATACTTGCTCCATTTTGCTTAGGAATGATAAGCTCTCTAGCAACATCACTTCTGGTAACAAAAAGCAATCAGAAGTTTCAAAACCTGTTTTCAGAGCTTAGTAATTAAGTGCATATAAAGTTTTTATATGTATAAAACAGAGTTTTCATAGAAAGTTGCCCGTTTACTTAACCCTATTAATTCTCTACAGTTTTTAGAAGAAAAATCCGGATAGTTAAACACCAAAAGCTCATCACAAAAAGTTAAACGATTACCAATTTTGCTATTTGTCGTCTAACTTATCTGTGGTACTTAGTATTCCCATGTCAGCTTCAGA
This sequence comes from Dendronalium phyllosphericum CENA369, assembly GCF_016056275.1. Taxonomy (GTDB): domain Bacteria; phylum Cyanobacteriota; class Cyanobacteriia; order Cyanobacteriales; family Nostocaceae; genus Dendronalium; species Dendronalium phyllosphericum. The sequence goes on from NZ_JAECZA010000109.1 coordinate 1,609, forward strand.
ACTACACAGAAAAAACCGTTAATTATAACGATATGAGATAAATTAATTTATTGATTTTTTGTGAAAAGATATTCTTATAATTAGTTATGTAGCTATTATTGACATCTAACCGTAGATACACTAGTTAGCAGCAATGAAAGAAGCGATCGCATCCTTGACCTGGGGCCCGCAACTATCTCTGGTATAGTATGTACAACCTTCATCGATAAATTTAGATGCAGTATCGATCAACTTTTCAATCGTTGCATCTCTAGCGTTATCTATCTCTTCACAAATGTATGTTTTTGTAAATTTATTGCATCGATCCTTTGGCTGCAATAATATGCGAGTGTCTTTATATGTCTCACCTGATTTAGCTTTAAATCTCTCATTCAAATCAAACTGAAGACGCAAGTAACGTTTAGATTCGTATCCACCCATAATTTGGCGGCTAATTGTACTATCGATCTCAGAAGTTGGCTCCATAAAAATATCAGTTAGATGTTGTGCCCAATCTAGGCTTTTCCAACTTTTAATTTGCTCAAACAAATATGGTTCGCCAGTTTGACCTGTACCAATAGATAAAATAGCAATGTCTTCTAACTGCTTAACTTTATCTAGGTGATATTTTTGCTTAATTGTGGAAGATATTGAAGATTGAATGAGCCTCATGACTAGGCTGATTGCCGCCAGAGTTGGATTGTTTGCGGAAACTCCGCCATCAATGTATGGGAATACCCAATTACCAAACTTTTCTTTATCAACAGGCTCTAATTTATAAGGGGGGAAAAAAGTGGGAGCTGAAGAAGAAGCTGCACATATTTCCCATAAATAACAGTCATCGTACCATCGATCTCCTTGGTCAGGATGACAATTGGTAAAAAATGTCGTGTTGCGATAAAGGGTATCGTAAGCAAGAATTAATATTATAGGTCTTTGAATATCTTTAATTCTCTTGTACGACAACTCATGTTGAAGGACATCAATCAATCCCTGATGAGCATATTTAGCCTGTGAAAATGCTTGAAAAAGCGGTCGAAGAATAGATGGGATGATTTTATAGGGGTCTTTTTTGGGAATCGGGAATATATATTTTCCTTGCTGTCTATAAATTTCAATCAAATCGACACTCTTTTTTCCACTAGCAATGCCCGCCGTTAAAATTGAGCCAGTAGAAGTACCGGCAATCAGATCGAAATATTCGTGTAAAGACTGACCTTTGTTTTTGTAAATTTGGCGCTCAATTTCTTGAAGGATGCGTGCTGCGATGACTCCGCGCATACCGCCACCATCCAAACTCAAGATTTTGAAGGACATAAGTAGTTTATCCCTGATGGTATTTTGTGCTTATTGTTCCCCTGACGGTTTTGGAAATAACATCTAGTTCATTTATTCGGGACTAGGAGAATATCTTCTAATACTTAAATACCTAATCTTATCAATACCGTTGCCAAAATAAGAGCATGAAGAGGTAGGGCGTTTCGTAGTAGAGTTATTGTCTCTCACAACGACAACTCAGAAACTACTAGCCGCCCATGCCCGACAT
>NZ_JAECZA010000109.1:3215-16214 GCF_016056275.1 Dendronalium phyllosphericum CENA369
TATCCCGGTGGGCAGAAATGGGTGGTAGTTATCGAACAATGTTGAGGTTCTTTCATACAGTAATACCTTGGGCGACGCTGTTTTGGATATTTTTTCGTAAACATTTGTGGCGGAAGAATGAAGTATATTTACTGGCGGGAGATGAAGTTGTAATAAGTAAATCGGGTAAACAAACTTACGGGGTAGACAAATTTTTTTCTAGTCTGGTTAGCAAACCAATTGAAGGTTTATCTTTCTTCGTAGTGTCATTAGTAAGTGTGGAAAGAAGACAATCATTTCCTATTGGGATAGAACAGATAATCAAAAGTAATACTCAGGTAAATAGTACCTTACCAATTAAGGAAATCAAACCTAAAGAAAAACGTGGAAGGGGACGACCAAAAGGTAGTAAGAATAAAACTAAAACCGAAGTGATATTAACATCTGAACTGTTACTAATTAAAAAGATGATTAACTCACTATTTAAGCTAATAGCTAACTTTATCCCCTTGACATACTTGGTAGTAGATGGTCATTTCGGTAACAACAATGCTTTGCAGATGGCAAGACAAGTTAACTTGCACATAATTTCTAAATTACGCTATGACTCAGCATTATACGTCCCTTATGAACATTCTGAATCCCAGAAACGCTCCCGACGTAAATACGCGCAGAAGCTGGACTATCGTAACATACCTAACAAATATTTCTGTAAGAGTGAGATTGAGGATGAAATTCAAACCGATATTTATCAAGCCACTCTCCTTCACAAAGAATTTGCCCAGGCTCTCAATGTAGTGATTCTGGTTAAAACCAATCTCAAAAACAATGCTTGCAGCCATGTCACTCTTTTTTCTAGTGACTTAGATTTATCATTTGACAAAATAATAGATTACTACAAACTCCGTTTTCAAATCGAATTTAACTTCCGTGATGCCAAGCAATTTTGGGGTTTAGAGGATTTTATGAATTTGAGCCAGACTGCTGTGACTAATGCGGCTAATCTTGCCTTCTTCATGGTTAATTTATCCCATCATCTTTTGGCTGATTTCCGTAAACATAATCCTGATTCTGGCATTATTGACCTGAAAGCTTACTACCGTGGTTTTCGATATGTCCGTGAAATGTTAAAAATACTTCCTCAAAAGCCTGAGCCTATTTTATTAGCCCAAATTTTTGCCAAGCTCACTTCTTTGGGACGTATTCATCCCCTTTCCACAGGCGTTGAAGCCTCGTAAATTGGCTAAGGTATTGATATAAAAATTGCACATTGACCGGAGGCGGAGCTTTCCCTGTTTTGCTTGATTAGACTATTGACCATTGTTCGTTGACAGGAGCCAGTGCGTTGCGGGGGTTCCCCCGTTGAAGCAACTGGCGTTCCACAGTTAACAGTCAACGACCACCACGAGTAGTTATGCTTTTTTAGCGTACATTACCAGAAAGTGCGATCGCTATTTCTACGTTAGAAAAAGATGTGGTACTGTGCTGAAAATATAACGTATCAGGAGCTTTATCAAGCTTGGCATAGTAGTCATATCAAATTCAGTTAAGATGATTTCGATGAACTTCTCCCTAACCCCTCTCTGCATCGGAGAGGGGCTTAAATATCTCTAGTTACCAACGAAAAAGCAGGCTTTTGAAGCCTCTCTCATGGAAGAAGGGAGGTTTGGAGAGGGGTTTTTTCATCTTTAATACGCAGATAGATACTTTGTCAACTCTTACTAAATCCATAGTAGAGAAACCCAAGTTTTAATACCCACAATCCCATCTACTTGCAATCCTTTAGATGATTGAAAACTAGACACAGCGTCCTCAACTGCTGGTGAGAAATTTCCATCAATATCATCTGTATATAAGCCAATATTTGCCAATTGCTGTTGTAGTTGTTTAACCCGTAACCCAGAATCCCCTTTTTGCAACTCTTTAAAACGATTTAAATCAGCTTTACCACTGACACCAGTTACACCAGATACATCACCTTTATATTGATGGATGAGATATTCCCCGTGCCAAGTACTAGGAACATTTGGTTGGGGTTTATCATAGTGGGCAATCCATAATGGATAACCAGCAAAATCAATAGGATTGCCAAGCTCATTCCAAAAGCCAGGGTAAGTATAAACAATTGGTTTTATAGCTTTTCCAGTTTGTTGTAAAAGTGTTTCCTCTACTTTTGCCAACCATCGTTTGGCTGCATCAATCACAACTTTTTTGTTGCTGATATTATCAGTCACTTCTATATCTAATACTGGTGGTAAGTCTCCCGGCTCCAATTTGCCAATAGTTGCTAAAAATTCTTGAGCTTGTACAACTGGGTCGGACGTGTGCGGGTGAAAGAAATGATAAGCTCCGCGGATGATTCCTACAGCTTTCATAGTTTGCCAGTGATGAGTAAAAGCCGTATCTTTAACGGTAGCGCCTTCTGTAGCTTTCACAAAAGCAAATATTTTACCAGAGTTTTTCACCGCTGTCCAATCTACCCTACCATCTTGAGCCGCTACATCAATTCCTAACATAAAAATTCCTTGACCTTATTTTAAGAAGCAACAGTAGATTTATCAAAAGTAATGAGAGATGATACGCAAATGGTAAATTAAATAATTTTAAGAGATACGTAATAAAAAATGTTCCTCCTTTAAGGTACGCTCTAAAGACTAAAAACACTCCTGACTACTTAAGGTCAAAAAAATACCGTAGATAGGGGGAAGCAGTGCGCTCTGACAGGTTAAGCGACAAGAGAGCAACGCTTCTGCTGTTAAGCTGTTACGCTTTTAAATTGCACATTGACCAAAGTTGATTGTTGACAGTCAGCAGTCAACAATCACTTTGAGTATTTCTGAAAATTAAATGCGTTTTAGCTTAGGCTCTTGTTTTCATTCCTGGTAAGAGCCTAGGGATTCGATTTTTTTGACTTGAGTAACGACTCAATTATTCAAAGCGACTAAAAGTTTTGCGGTGGTAATGGTTTTCCTTGATTTTTAGGAACATTCACAACTTTTAAAATTTTGGCAATTGCAATAATGTCTGTATCTAACTTTTGAGCTTTTTGATTACCAGGACAACTAATGTCTTGAGACTGCTGTCCACCCAGACTAATTGTTGTAGTTGTACCAAAAGAAGTAGATTTGACACAACCTTGTTTAACAGGCAAGCTTGATAATGGTTCGGCAACTTTCAAATTATGGAAAAATTTTTTAATTAATTTTTCAGGCAGTTTACCTTGTCCGGAACCTTTACCATCTACATAATTAGCTTCTCCCGTAGGTGAGACATAGATGCGGTAGCCAATGGTATTTGTCGAGCCACTGTTCGCAATCACAGCAACATTATTGGGTACTAAAGCTATTGCTGATTGAGCAGCACCAAGCAAAAATGATATACCTGCTAACCCCATTAAGCTTTTGTAAAAAAATTGGCTCACTTGAACAAACTCCTAATTTAGTTGTTAAGTAAAAGATTGCAAAAAATGTCTGTAGAGGGTAATAACCCTTGTTTATTGGTTATATACGGATATTTACTGTAAAGTTTTGGCAATTTTATGACAGTCTTGTGTCAAATAGTTGACAGTATCCAGGACACATACAGCATGACTGTCACCTATGTAATTAGTTGAGGAAGCGGAGGCGGTTCATATGTAAACTTGTAGCATTTGAGGACATCTTAGCTCTTTTAACAGAAGCGATCGCTAGCTCAACATCATCTAGTGGCGAGTTTCAATCCCCCATTAATTGATTCTGACCCCTGAATTCTTCTTCAATTTTGTTTTAACTTCGTACCATTGGTTTGTTACGTAAACCTTCTCAAATCGCTCTCGACTTTCAATTACAAATAAAGTTTTGCATACTTCCGAAATCGACAACATCAAGACTGTAATAATTATGAGAGCAACTACTTACAACTAATTTTTCTATTTAACAAATCGCAAGTTTTTTTGAGCAATAAACTATGTTTAAATTTTTTAACAAACGTTTGATAGTCTCGACAATAGGGGCAGCTAGTTTGCTTGGTGGATATGCAATGTATCAAACCCCAGCATTTGCACAACTGAATAATAATTTTGTCTTACTTGCAGCCAAGCCAAAGAAAGAGGCTGTTCATCGCATCAAGTTTTCACCTGGAAGTAAATCTACTGTTATCAAAAGCTCAGTAAGTTTAGGTAAAAAAGATACTTATATTTTTCATGCCCGTAAAGGTCAAACGATAATTGCATTAGTAACTTGGAATGGCGATCGCGCTGATGGTAAGAACAACGAGGAAGGACTTTCCGGGTTCACCTTTGTCAAACCAAATGGGGAATCATTCGTAGATCCACAAGACGATCGATTCACTGCCACATCAACGGGTGATTACAAAGTTATCGTTGCACAGCCTTATCAGTTAACTAGTCCTAAATATACGTTTGAATTGACTATTCGCTAAATACCAATGGCACTAAGAAAACGTGAAACCTCGTTTGGGCAGGGTGTTGGGGGTAGGGTGCGGGGTGTAGGGAAAAATCAAGAAAAGTAAATATGAGTACGGACACAAATAAATCTCTGACTCACTACACCCTACACCCGCTCATCTTTATGAATAGTGGATTTGCCGATAACGAGCGTGCCATTCTGATAAATATCATAAAGCAAGTATAGCGAGCAAAAGTGGCTCCGATTGAATTCAACCAGTGCCATTGTCATATCATGTGCGGTTGAAGACTTATCATTAGGACTGATACAAAGACGCGGGGATGCGGAGAGTTTTTTGATAAGTAATTAGGCGGACATCATATCACACCACCAAGTCAATATGTTTACGAACAACATAAATGCACCCACAACGCCAAGGCAGAAATACTATGTAGCTAGTGGGTGCTATCTATTTAGTAATCATTATCAGCCACACAAATTCCTTTACATTTAATACCGTTAGTAGCAGTGCGCTGACAATGAGAACATAGTACTTTTTCGTTTTCTGTTTGTTGATTTATCTTTATACTATCGCTTGCCTGGAATTTGTCGTTTTCTCTGTTAATTTCAACAGTCATAATAATCGAGAAGTTTCTTGCAATTTACATTAAACTAGTCAGACAACTGTTTGCAGCTAAATATGGATATCAAAGAAGCAAGGAATTACAAAGCACTTAAATACAAAAGCATTTACACTTTTTAAGCTTACTACTCATCTAATACCTACTATATGTTATATCTGCCGACCTCTTATATAGTGGAAGTCGCACGATAAAATAGCAAGTTAAATTTTTACTTCTCGATCGCTTTTGAAATTGTTAAATCCTGGTTGTTGCTTCGCTTGCCAATGGCGAACTGTCGTAGTGTGTTAACAAGTCAGCCGGATCGTTATAAATGGCGATCGCATCCTTTAATTGACTATCATCAAAACCACCGCAACGAAACGCAATTACGCCAACACTAGCTTTATTTGCAGACTGAATATCAAAAGGAGTATCGCCTAGCATCACTACTTGTGATGGTTGTATATTCAGCTTACTCAAAGCAGCTTCGACAATACCTGGATCTGGTTTGGAAACTTCAGCATCATCAGATGTTGTGGCCTCATCTTGACTGAGTAAGTCCTCAATTTGCGCCGCTTTTAGCAATACTGAAAGTTCTTGACTTGTTGCCGAACTAGCAATGATTAAACGCAACCCAACAGATAGCATCTTCAATATTAGTTCGCGCGCACCAGTGGCAGGAGCCAGATTTGTTGCAAACTTCGTGAGGATCAGTTCTTTGCGTCGATCGGCAATTTTTTTGCCTTGTCCTTGTCGATCCGAAAGCTCTGGCGCAAATTTAGGAATGATTTGGTCGCCTCCCATACCAATCAGCGGTCGCACTTGCTCGAACTTTACTTGGTAGCCAAAAAAAGCAAATGCTTCTTCCCAAGCTTGAGCATGAGCATCATTACTGAGAACAAGTGTCCCATCTACATCCAAAATTACGCCTTGATATACCATTGATAAATTTGTAAATTTCTTGAGTACCTCTAGGCTACTAAAAAGTTTTTTTTATTACCTCTACCTCGGTTATTATTTCCAATGGCAGAGGACTGTAACTCACTGACAATATGTTGTTCGTCTGAGAGTTCGACAAGATTTGCGATCGCTCTTTCTGTTCGTGCTAAAGAAGAAGACCGAAGGCGATCGCTACTTACAGGTTTGAAAATGTACTTATCAAAACCATTCGAGCTAGATGAATTATTAATTATGGTTGCAAGTTTAGCTAGTATATTTCATTAGAGCTAACCTTTTAATTCATCACACCTAAGAAAGACTTTTACCCAAATTTACTATACTTGATATCCCGAAAAATAAACTTGAATAAATTTGTTTTCGGATAGAAGGAATAGAGGCGTAATAAATTTTCTCACGCAATCAAATAGAAATTATAATAAATTATAACTTAGGCTTACTTAATACTTAATAATTTGGAAAAAAGGATAATGTCGAGTATTAAGTTATGTCTCATGTTAGGGCTGACGGCATTTTGCACATTAATATTCCTATGGGTATAACAGACAAAGAAATAGAAGTAATAGTAATCTATTCGAGGTAATTTATGAACAAAGGTGAATTAGTAGATGCTGTCGCAGCAAAGGTCAATATTACAAAAAAACAAGCCGATGAAATAATTAGTGCTTTTTTGTCAGTCGTTACCGAGGCTGTCGCTAATGGGGATAAGGTAACGCTCGTTGGGTTTGGCTCATTCGAGCGACGGGAACGCTCCGAACGTGAAGGGCGTAATCCCAAAACTAAGGAGACAATAACTATTCCAGCTACCAGAGTGCCTGCATTTTCTCCTGGTAAGCAGTTTCGGGAAAAAGTAGCACCTTAGAGGTTGTTTGAAAAGTCTAAATTAATACCAGCCCCAGCGATGAGAAATCGCGCGCCAGTTGCTCATGGGGAGCCACTGCGGTGAAGCAGCCCTCAACAGGAGCGGTTCTCGTCGTTAGCGCAGCGTTAGCGATAGCGAAGCGTTAGCGAGTCTTCTCCCAAAGGGAGACGCTAAGAGCGAACGAGCGTCGGAACGAGCGTCTGGGGGACTGCTGAACCCGAAGGGTGGATGGGTTCCCCGGCATAAAGGAGGCAGTGCGTTGGGCGGCTTTGCACGACTTGTAGACGCTTCTGCGGCTTCCCGCAGGGTAGCAACTGCCGTCAAGTGGCATGGAAACCCCCAAGACTGCACTGGCTTGGCTATACAGACAAAACCCACCTACCCCTCGGTAACGCCAAAAGCGAACGTGGGTTTCAAAACCTTGGTTTTTCGTTAGTCCGCGTAGGCGGTGAGGGGGTCGCATTCTTGGTGAGTCCACTTGTCGTCTTGGCGCTTTGCGTCGTTCGCGTAGCGTCTGGCAAAGTGGTGTTAGCAAGAGCGTTAGCAACGCAGGAGCGTCACCCGAAGGGCGGTTCCCGTCGATTGCGTTAGCGAGTCTTCTCCCAAAGGGAGACGCTAAGAGCGAACGAGCGTCAGGGACTTCGCCTGTATAGTAGTGAATTATATTCGCCCAAAACTTTTAAAGCTAGAAATTTTTGAACTAGCTCCTGTACCAGTGCATTTTATTTTGAAAAGAAGTTAATATTATCGCTGACTAATGATAGATGCTGGTGTAATCGCCGCATATTGTTCGGGAGTCAGCAATGTTTCTTGAATATTGAGAGGTTTGGGTAACAAACCATTTTTATAAAAATAATCGATGACTCGTTGTTGTTCCTTGATGCGGTTAGCATCCATTGGACTTAATTGAAAGCTGCCACGGCGAACTACCTTTTCTTGTATATCCAAAGCAAGTTTTGTTTTAGGTGCAAGCAGTTTTGCCGTCTCTTGAGGATGTTCTTCTGCCCACTTGCCGATTTTTTGTATTTCTTCAATAACAATTCGCAACAGTTCGGAATTTTCTGTGGCAAATTTACGTCCAGCAACATAGTATCCACCAGGAGAATCTAGACCTTCTCCGGTACGGAGAACGCGAACTCTACCTTGTTTTTCTGCGATCGCCAGGTGTGGATCGCCAAATACAATCACAGGAATTCGCCCTTGAAGAAACGCATCACGAGCTTCTACACTGGGCATACTTATAACTTGAATATCTTCGTATTTCAAATCGGCTTCATCTAAAGCGCGCAGAATTAAATAGTGTGAAGCAGACCCTTTTTGAAAGTTTACCTTTTGTCCTTTGATGTCCTTTAACTCTTTGAGTGGCGATTCTGGAGGAACTGCGATCGCACTTCCTTTTCCTGTTGCAGGACTGCGACCGACAACATAAACAATGTTGGCTCCTGCTGCTTGGGCAAAAATAGGTGGAGTGTCACCTACAGATCCTAAATCGATTTTACCGACATTCATTCCTTCCATTAGTTGCGGTCCTTGGGCAAATTGCAGCCACTCTATTTTTACTCCCAAGGGTTCTAGGCGTTTTTCTAAAACACCAGATACTCTGACTAAATCACCAGCTTGTTGGTAGCCAATACGCAGCACATTAGTTTTAATCCCATTGCTAGCTGACGCATTTGTTGTTGTAGTAGCAGATATTTTTGCTTGCTGAGTATTGGTATTACAACTACCAAGGGCAAATGATGTTGATAAACCTAACAAGCTTGCCGTACCAAGCTTGATAAAACGACGGCGTTGGGTGTTGAATAATCTAGTCATACTTGCAAAGAAAGGAAAATTACTTAGAGGATGTTTTAAAATGACTGCGCTCCGATGCTTAAAACCATCCTGATAGATAAACGATCCGAAAAACACAATCTACTAGTCGTCGGTAACAAGCGCGAGTGCAAAGCCATCGTACCCTTTGCTACCCACAGTCTGAATCACTGTGGCACTCACACGCGACTCAGTAGCAAGCAACTCGTTGAAGCGGCGCACTCCTTGGACACTCTTATCGCTGGTGGCGGCATCAACCACCGCTCCATTACGCACAACGTTATCAGCGATAATCAGACTACCACGACGAGAAAGTTTAAGCGCCCACACAAAGTAATCCGGATTGTTCGACTTGTCGGCATCAATAAAAATCAGGTCAAATGGGCCACGCCCCTCGGCTGCAAGCTGCGGTAGTGTATCTAGCGCCCGACCTAGGCGCAACTCAACAACGTCGGACAGACCAGCCTGCGCGATGTTGGAGCGGGCGACCGAGGCGTGTTTTGGGTCAGCCTCCAATGCGATCAAGCTACCGTCAGCGGGTAACGCCCGTGCAAGCCAGATCGTGCTGTAGCCGCCCAGCGTGCCAATCTCTAGAATATTGCGCGCCCTCTGGATTTGCGCCAACAATAACAGCAGCTTGCCCTGAAGAGGTGAAACGTTGTGCGGCGGCAGTCCGGCCAAGGCGCTGGATTGGAGCGTGGTATCCAGTGCGGAGTCCGTTGGGACAAGCATATCGGTGAGGTAACGATCGACCGTAGTCCATTGCTCAAGAGTCATAGATCGTTTGGTAGTGTTATCAAAATTTTTTTATCAAAACTAAATTTTTCTGATTTAAACAGTCAAAAAATATCAACTTGAGATTTCAACAGATGAATGTAAGCCTGCCTAAAGCTACCTCTGCTGCAAAGCGTTGTATAGTTCATCCAAAAGCAAATTCAGTAAGGGGAAGAACTTTTACTCCTTCCCCTTCCCCTTTTACGCTACAACTAAACTCTTGTCTACTTGTGGGGATTCGATGTTACCTACTTTGGATTCAATCGCCGTGCCTTTAAAGAAATCAGGGTTGGCTTGAGTGTAAAACTTGTAGGGATTAGCGAATACATAGGACTTAAAGTCAGCTTCGGAAATCACGCCTTCTTTCACCAGATCCCAGCTTTCAGCTAAGGGTGAGGTGAGATCGGGTACATCCCAATGACCAACATCCGAGGAATAGATGGCATTGATTTTCACACCCAAGGGATTGGCTTTGTCGTTGAATGCTGCTGCAATCGTGCGGTCATCAGACTCAGAACCAAAGAAGAAATTGTTGACCCAGCGATCGCGGATATCTTCAATTTGTTCAATGCCTGCGGCGGCAAAGTCTTCTAGTTCGCTACCAATTGGCGCACGGCTATGACGGCTGAACGAAGAACCGAGTACGCTCTTGGTCAATTCCTCTTTGTTGAGCGAATACCCTTGAGTAATTTCACCACCGAAACGCTCAAACAACTCGAACAACTCATCAGAATTTGTTAGGTCTGGGTTGTAGTTTTGCAGTCCCTTGAGATTGCGCTTGGAGAAGCGATCGACCAAGTGAATATAAACGTGAGCGCCCCAATCTGCACCACCTTCGAGCATTCCGACGCGCAAGTTGGGAAAACGCTTGGTAACACCGCCAAAGAACAACGCTTTAGCAAATGCCTGCGAGCCATCGGCGAAGTGACCGATGTGGTTGTTCATGTAGTTACTGATGGAAGAGCGTCCAGTCCAACCTTGACTACCATAATGGGTAGTAACGGGCACACCCAATTCCACGACTTTAGCCCAGAAAGGATCGTAGTCGTATTCGCTATCCAATCCGTAGAAGTCTATGTAAGAAGCATATTTGGCGATTTCGGGAAATTTATTTGCTGGATACTTATCTGCGATCGCCTTAATTGGTCGTTTCACACCACCAGGAATATTAATTACTTTCAATCCCAGTGTTTTAACGGCAAACTCTAGCTCTTCGATCGCTTCTTGGGGATTAGTCATGGGGATACCAGCTACCGGTGTCAGGCGATCGCTATATTTCCGGTAGATATCGGCATGATAGTGATTGACCGCACGTTGTAGTGCTTGACGGTTCTCTTGACTTGCTCCCGCTGGGGCGAGGACGTTGTTGGGAAACAGCACCGAATAGTCTGACCCTTGTTCTGCCTGACGCTCGTAGAACAGTTCGGGAAGAGTATAAGTGGCGAGATCCAAAGTGTTGCGGGTGACTCTAGCCCACCAAGGCGATCTAATTGTCCGGTTGTTATGACGTTCTTCAGGAGTTTGTTGATACCAGTCTTTACCATTACTCTTAGAGTTGAGACGAGAAGCTTCCGCCTTGCGTAATTCGTCTACAAGTTTTGCACCGCCATAATTAGCGATGTAATCCTCAAGAGCTGGAGTGAAATCATTGGTGTGAACATCGGTGTCGATTATCGGATAATCAAGGGTGGCTCTGACTGCGGCGGAGGGCGAGGTCTTCAATCGGCTATATTCAGTCATGTTTTTTTCCTTCAAAAAATCACAGGTTTTTTAGAGCATCCAATGGTGCTGGTTAGTTTGTATCCAGCATTTGTGCCAAGCTGTTGGCTACTATTTGCAGGTTGCTGTAGCGCATCAGGTCTGCTTCAAACCGGAGGCGATCTACAGAAGTTGCACTTTATAAGGTATGGCTTAACCATCCGTGAAAATTCATTTACTAAGACTTACGCAGACTCAGCGAATTCTGAGCGCTTTGGCAAATTGGTAAGCTGTTCCACAGAAAAATTGCACATTGATTTGATTAGACTGTTGACCGTTGACAGTCAACGACCACCGCTTTTTTAGTGTGCATTAGCTTATCAATTTTATTTACGCCAAAACTAACCTCTCATTTACTTGTTTGGTAGCAAAACGATTACTCGGACGACGCAATCCCAAATTTTCCCGCAAGGTACTGCCCTCGTATTCGGTACGGAACAGTCCGCGTTTCTGGAGAATCGGAACAACTAAGTTAACGAAATCATCTAATCCTGTAGGTAGGATTGGTGGCATGATATTAAAACCATCTGCTGCACCGTTTTGAAACCATTCTTCTAGCTGGTCAGCAATACTTTCAGGAGTACCAACTATAGTGCGATGACCTCTTGCGGTAGCAAGAGCGAGATACAACTGACGCAGCGTCAGAGTGCTACGAGTCGCCAAATCCTTGACTAATTTCAGACGACTCTTGTTAGTGTTGGTGTCGCTGGGCAGTTCGGGAGCTATGTCATCTAAAGAATATTTCAATAGATCGACACCTTTGTAATAGTTCTTTAAAATGCCCCAAGCGACATCGGAATGAATCAACGATTGCAGAAATTCGTACTTCTCTTGAGCTTCTGATTCGGTACGGCCAATGATTGGGAAAGCTCCAGGCATGATTTTAAGATCGTCTGGAGAGCGGCCATATTTTGCCAGCCTACCTTTGACATCAGCATAAAATTCCTGGGCATCGGCTAGGGTTTGATTGGCGGTGAAAATCACCTCGGCAGTTCGTGCAGCTAAGTCACGCCCAGATTCGGAAGCTCCAGCCTGAACGATGACTGGATAGCCTTGAGGCGGACGACCGACATTCAAAGGGCCTTTGACAGAAAAATGCTTGCCCTTGTGGTTAAGTATATGTAGTTTATTCGGATCGAAATAGACCCCAGATTCTCTGTCACGGATGAAAGCATCGTCTTCCCAGCTATCCCACAATCCTTTCACTACTTCCACAAACTCTTCAGCACGTTCGTAACGCTGGCTGTGTTCTGGGTGATGCTCAAGACCGAAATTAGCTGCGGCATTTTCATTACCTGTAGTAACTACATTCCACCCTGCCCGACCTTTACTCAAGTAGTCTAAGGAGGCAAACTTACGTGCGAGAGTGTAGGGTTCTTCGTATGTAGTTGAAGCAGTGGCAATGAAGCCGATATTTTGAGTCACCGAGGACAAAGCCGAAAAGAGGGTGACTGGCTCAAAATGGACTAGTTTGCCATTGCGTCTTTGAGTTTCTGGAGTGTCACCCCAAACTCCTGGACTGTCCGCCAAAAAAACTGCATCGAACAAGCCACGTTGGGCAGTCTGAGTAATTTCTTTGTAATGCTCGAAATTCAAACCAGCATCTGCTTGTGAATCAGGATGTCGCCAAGCGGAAACATGATGTCCGGTGGCTTGAATGAATGCACCTAAACGGAACTTGCGTGTTTTGCTCATCTGCTTTTTTCTTTTTTGTGTATCGCTAAATTTTTTTGCTATTTTTGAACCGCCAAGAACTACTAGAGCTTGCTAGGAGTAATACATCAACAAATTAGACCTCTTGCAGAAATCGGGAAAAGGGGAAGGTGGGGTCCCCTCTGGGGATAAGGGG
>NZ_JAECZA010000011.1 GCF_016056275.1 Dendronalium phyllosphericum CENA369
AAAGTTAACATCCTGAATATCACTTCTACTGGAGTTGATTTTCTTCCGGTCTTGCTGGAGAGTGGATAACGTTTTGACAAGTCTGCTTCCATTAACTCAAGCAGGTTGTCATCACAGAGCAGATGGTCAATTTGAGTCATTTGCTCATCCATTTCACCAAAAAGGAGCAAGATAATCTTGAACTCTCTGTCAATGTGATATTTTTTCTGTAACACCTATTGTCTGCCTTCCGATTGAGTACATTTTTCTCTATCTCAATCACTGTAAGGCTTTTGGGTTTCGCACCGCGAACTAGTCTAAACTCCAGTGATCTAACTTGCCACTCATTAGTCGGCAAAATGTGAACGTTCCGTTCACATTTTTCCAGCAAATTATCAAAAATAACCGCAGCTTCCATTAAATGGTAGGGCTGACGACGGCTGTGACCAAATCTATCACAGCAATACTCCTCGAAGGTTTTGTGAGTGGATCTGTACAATCTGCGATGGCTGCGCCAAGGTCAAGGACGAACGCGCAATTCCATTAGTGCTTTGCCAGCCTCAAAGAATGCTCTCTCAACCTCCCATTTCAAGTGCAGGCGATCGCTCTTGCTCAGTTAACTCAGGTACTTCAACAGCAGGAACATCAATAATTGCAGAAGCTGGATTTTCCTTCAATAAGGTATCTTCATTCGCTCCCGTTATCTGGCGATCTTACATCAATCCCAACTCTTTCATCGCTTTCCACAAATTAGGTCGTCGCTTGTGCTGGACTTTCCATTGGGACAACAAGCTCTGATAATTCTCTGGTGCTAACTCTTTTAAGGCAGACATCCATTGTGCATTTTTCGTATAATCTGAGCTTTTGGATGCTTCTGGTAATGGGACGAATTTGTGTAAGTTTGCTCGCCAATAAGCCATTACTCTTTCCCACAAATCGGGGGGTGCATATTCTTGGAGATACTTTCTCCTAGAAACTGCATCCGGTGTCGATAGTTGGTTTGGTTGAATCACAACCTCATGAAATTTAGGTAATGGGAATTGTCCCTGGTATTTTATTTGGATCAAATCGCCTGTTAGCAAATGTATTACATTGTATTCCCTACCCAGTTGTACCGGATCTCCAGGTAAATTCTCCAACCACTCGATAATTTGTTGCCTAAACCAAGCAAGTCCTTTCTCCTTAGTCGTAATACTATCGAGTAACCAATGCAACCACCAAGTATCTACTGCTTTTGCATTTGTAAAAAAATCTGAGTATCTGTAAGGTGTAGCACGTTTAATTATCGATTCACGCCAAGATGTAAACAAGGCTTGCTGAGTATTTTTACTAACTGATATTTCAGCAAAAGCTTTGAACATACTCGACCAGTCATAACAACATTCAAAAGTAATCTGCTGAATTTCTAAAGCATTCGCTCGTTCTATTTCTCCCAATTCTCGAACAGCTTGTTGATAATAGCGAAGTAAAGTTTTTTGCTTTTCTCCATTTCCAGAATTGTAAGCAAATCCATCCATAATAACAAATAACAGCGAATTTTCTGGTGTCCAGGGATTTTTATCTTGTTTGTTTTTTAACAACGTATCCAAAGTTTCTTGAATTACTATCAGACTTTCTCGATATTTCTGTTTAGCCAACAAATCCTCAATCACAGGTAAACCATTTTGCCATTGCTGAGAAATAGTAGCCCTGAGATTATTCAAATATATCTCTGGTGTTGCGAATTGCTGCATCAATTCCATATAAATTATATGCCAATAGGAATAAGTGTTTTCCAGTTCCAACTTCCACTCTTTACCTTGTCTATTGGCTGTCATTCCATCTAAAATTATTTTTTTTTGAACATCAGGTAAATTACAGAAGAAATCGATTACAGCATCATCATTTAAACTAGTATCAGTGAATTCTTCTGACCATTCCCTAATTTTTTGAGCTAATTTGAATCCATCTTGTCCTTGTGACTGCACTAACAACCATTCCCACTCCAACAAGCAGCTTGTTGTCGCTCCTTCCAAATGAATCCCGTTAGCAATTTCCATCCAGTCGGGTATTCCATTAGAAATTTCGCTTTCTGCTGATAACAAACTGGCTGCAAAACCATCGTCATGACTAAAGCCATTCTCAAAAGCTGTTTTTATCAATGGCTTCATCTTTTGTGCAACTGCTTCTAAATCTTCCACAAAAGCACAATCATCAAAATAAGGTTCTTCCCAACTGACTTCTTGAACTATATATTTCCCTTCCTCCTGCGATGCTTGCCAAATAATCTGATTCCATTGTGACCATAATTGCGACCAAGTTTGAGCTAATTTTGCATTAGAAGTTGGTCGAATATTGCTTGTTTTTACCTGTTCTACTGTTTGAGGTGGAGTGATGATTTGAGTTAAAGTTTCCTGGGTATCCGCTTGCAGTTGAGTAAATGCAGTGACTCGCTGTTCTTCGGATAAAACAATAAATAATTCATCGAGTAGCTGGGAAATTTCATCTTCGGTAAGTGCTTCCAAGATGCGCGAACCAATAGAGTTTTGTGCTGGGGCATTGCCCTTAGATTTACTCTGGCTCTTTTTTGGCATCTGGGTCAATCCCTTTAATACTACATAAATAGCTTATTTCAACCAGAGGGTAACGATCGTGACAGCCAAATATTATTTAACAAGTGTTTAAAGTTCTTACAGTACAACTGAAGTCATGAGTTGGAGGGAAATTGCCTAGCATCTGCCTTTAAGAAGTCAATCACGATTGTTTTTAGCTAGAATTTGGCATACTTCACCTATGCAGTCATATTTACTACGGTTATATGAATTTAATTAACTTTGATTTTCTCTTATTCTTCATTGTGGCGATCGCCGTTTAATAGAGAGAACTGGGATTTGTGGGGGCAACCGATTAAGTCTCTGTGAGCCAATAAAATTGATATCCTTGTAGAATAATACGACTATCACATTGCTCTGGCTTTATCCCAGTATATAAATCAACAAACTTACTATAACTATTGAAACCTACAGTCCTAAGCGGCTCTAAAGATAGGTATTGCGGATTTGCATCAAAGTTGGCGATAACCAGCACTTTTTCTGATGGACGTTGATGATTGAAACGAATAAAACATAACAAGTGTTCATTCTCGAGGTGCAGCAATTCACGGTTATTAAAATCAGCAAATGCAGAAATTTCTTTACGGATAGCGATCATTTTTTTCGTAGCATTGAATACTCTGTATTCTACCGTGCCTTGTTTTTTGCGTAAGTCGGCTTTTTCCCAATTAATTTTAGGTCGGTGTACCCAGCGATTGTCATTGGTTTTACTTGGCTCATCAATATAACTGTAATCATTAAGTACAGCAATTGCATCGCCATTATAAATTAGAGGGATTCCTCCAAAAGATAAGATAATTGCGTGCATTAATAAAATTCTATTAATTGCAAGGGCGATTAAATCCTCATCACCAGTTTCCAGCACAGATTCTAATCCCACCAAAGAAGCTAATGAACCGCAAATACGCGCATCTCCTGTAGCTTCATTAGGCATGAACACCAGTCCCCTAGATGATGATCCCTCAAACTGACCACTTAAGTAATTAACTAAAAATCTTCTATGTGCTTTCGGTTCATAACCGACTGCGCGAATATCACTATCGTCAAAACCAAAGCCAATGTCATCATGACAACGCACATAGTTTAGCCAAGTAGCACGTTCTAATTTGTTAGGCAAACTTTTTATGCCTTGGTAAAGTAGGTTAGTATTTTTAGTTGCTACTCCATCCCATATTAATGCCATTAATGTTGCATTATAAGCAATCTCACATTCTTTAGCGGCGATCGCATCCTCACCGAAATACTTAATCACTTCCACAGGAGCAACAATCGCTTCAGCTATAAACAACACGCCAGGCGCAGTTACTTGACAACAATCTTTCATTAACTGCAAAATTAAATGTGCATTGCGCTCGTTTTGGCAGGAAGAACCAATCCTTTTCCATAAAAAAGCAACTGCATCGAGTCGGAGAATATCTACACCTTGATTTGCCCAAAAAAGAATAATGTCGAGCATTTCAATAAAAACTTTGGGATTGCTGTAATTTAGATCCCATTGATAATCATGGAAAACCGTCATCACCCATTTTTCCATCTCGCCATTCCAAGTAAAATTGCCCGGATCTGTTTGGGGAAAAACTTCTGGCATATTTTGCTCAAACATATCAGGGATTTCTCTATTTTCAAAAATAAAATAGTAATCTTGAAAACTTCTCTCCCCCATCTTCGCCTTTTGCGCCCATTCATGTTCGTCAGAAGTATGGTTAAGCACAATGTCTAGAACCAGCAAAATATCACGCTTTCTAAACTCCTTAGCGATTCGGCGAATATCTTCTAAATCTCCAACGCGCTCGTCAATTTGTCTAAAATCACTAATGGCATAGCCCCCATCACTTTGACCATTTGGACACATCAAAATTGGCATAATATGTACCATATTGATACCTAGCTCTTGAAAGTAGCCTATTTTGTTCTCTAAATCTGCAAGGTTTTCTGCAAAACCATTGGAATAAAGGGCCATCCCTACCCATTTTTGCGACAAAAACCAATTGTGGTCTTG
The DNA here is from genome assembly GCF_016056275.1 of Dendronalium phyllosphericum CENA369. Lineage (GTDB taxonomy): Bacteria > Cyanobacteriota > Cyanobacteriia > Cyanobacteriales > Nostocaceae > Dendronalium > Dendronalium phyllosphericum. The sequence continues at coordinate 4,570 of NZ_JAECZA010000011.1, forward strand.
CTCACGTTGAATATCCAACTCTTCTAACTCTGGAGAGCGATCGATATAGCCTTTCGCCATTGTTTCAACTAGCCGTAACATTTGCAGTTTAAAATCATCCCGATGCCCATATAGCGTAAAGAATAGCGAATGAATCGCGTAAAAGTTTGCGCCAAGACGGGTATAAAAATGTCGTAAATCTTGCCGACGAATTTCTGGCTTTAAATCATCCAGTATTGAATTTAACAGTGAGTGAGAAATTTGTTCGTACATTGTATTTATCTTAAATTACACTGAATTACATACTGTGAAGCTATGCTTTACGACAGGCTGAGTTCTATGAACCAGCGGGAGCAAACGCTAACCGTTTATACAAAGGCTTTTTACCTAACACAAAGCGCAGTAGTGGTTTTCTTATGCCCACCCTTACTCCGACTTATATCATTGCAGCATCAACACCATAAATCAAACTAGCAGTATATTTTGTTGTTTAAACATATCTGACGTACAAGCAAGCTAATTCGTAATTTTGTGTTGCGGCTTTCGTTTTGGTAGCATTTGGAGCAACTGGCTCCTACCCGAACAAGTGCTAATAATGTAGCGACAACAGCACTTATGCAACTGGACTCCACTGGGATAACACAAAAAGTCTACCGAATAGAGACGGCAGTTAATATTGATTTTTGGTGGGATACTCCAGTTGAGCAACAGGCAAGGCAGTAGTTGAAATTAAGCCTAATTCTGAAGTGGCGCTCCCCATTCAACCAAGAAAATTGGGAGTTGTGGGGGCAGCCTTTTAAGTAACGATTGTTTAATAATCTTCTATAGCATAGCTAGCAGATTGAACTATCTGCTTAATTGTTTCTTCTGATGCCTGGGATTCTACAGTTACAGCCCCCCTACCGTCTACACCCAGTCACTACCTCTTCGCTTCAATAAAAGGTGGATGATAGCCTCAAAATCATCATTTCTTCACGCTCAACACTTGTAATATCTCCCTAACAAGTCCTTTCTCTTGCTCCATCTGTTAAACTCAATTGAGCAATCGCGTGGGGATGTACTTCGATGACTTGACGCTTGCGATCGCCCTCATTCCACAACTCGTAGCCATAGTACCCCTGCTGATAATTCTCGCATCAGCCGCCAGTTTCCAACTCTAGCAAACTCAACACCTTCTCCTCCAAAGCCGTCAAATAATCCCGTTTCAGCTGAACCAACGACTCCAAAAACCTCTGCACCGATTCTTCTAACCTACTGGAATACACCCGTGAAATGCGATCGCAGATTTCTTGCATCTGCTGGCATTCATCAGGCAGGTAATCGAAAGACTTGAGATGCTGCACCCCAACCGTCAATTCTCTATCCCAGGGACGGTACAGCTAAAGTCATTGACTTGGCTGACAATTGCCCAACAACAGCCTTTGCCTTTGAATTGCGGATTGTCCAAGGCTAGAACAAACAAAAGATGTCATTGCTCCTACTCCCAATCTTCAATCGCCAATCCACTGACACGACTGAATTCTCTGGTGTTGTGTGTGACTAATGTTAAGTTGTTGACTATTGCAATCGCAGCAATCTGCAAATCATAAGGCCCAATTGGTGTACCAAGCGTCCCTAACTCTGCCCGAATTGTGCCAAAAATCCGAGCCGCCCGATCATCAAAAGGTAAAGATACGAAATTAGTTAAAAATGCTTCTTGTAATGCTAGGGTGCGCGTAGCGTTGTTACTTCGCATTGCACCATAAAATAGTTCAGCTTTTACTACCGAACAAACAGCAATGTCTGCTGGTGATAGCGATTCTAACCTTTGCCTCACCCCAGATATCGGACGGTTCAGATAAACAATGCAAGCATTAGTATCTAACAAATATCTCACTCTAAGGACTCCCTAGCTTCATATGCCCCTTGGGGATATCTTTGGATTGGGTCATCTGCTAATGACCCTGCTGTTTGCTCAAAAAATCCTGGCGGCCATCCTAATTCTTCAGGTGTTTTTGGGGCAGTGGATGGCTCTATCTGTTGATAAATCACCACGACTTCCATTTCTTTGTCTGTCATGCCAACCGGAATCTCAAGGTGCAAAATGCCGTCAGCCCCAACATGAGAACATAACTTTATACTTTGCATTACTTTCTTCTCCTACTCCTTAGTTGATTGAGAATTACGTGGTATTTCATCTATGATGCCGTATTCTCTTTCGATCAAGCTCAACAGCTTCTCCTCCACGGCAGTAAGATAAGGCCGATTTACCTTCCCCAACAACTGCAACAGATTTTTGACTGTCTCCTCCAAAGAATCTGAATATATTCGAGCAAGGCGATCGCAGATTACCTGCATCTGCTGACATTCAGCAGGCAAGTATTCATAAGATTTTAGGTACTGCAACCCAACCGTGTACTCACCATCCCACAGCCTCATAGTGCAGCTAAACTCGTTTACTTGGCTGACTATCCCCCAACACCCACCTTTACCCCTGAGTTCAGGGTTATCCTTAGCAAGGATTTGGCATACTTCCCCGATTTGGTAGGTGTTTGGTACTTTCGTTCGCTCCATAATACGCTGCACAGCGTCTTTGACGATGCGATGAGATGGTACTTTCCCCTTGGCAGATTCTACTGCTTGTTGCCATGCTTCGGGTTGAATGTCTGGGTCTAGCTTTGTCAGTGGTCTAACTTGCCACTCATTCGTCGGCAAAATGTGAACGGAACGTTCACATTTTTCCAGCAAATTATGGCTTTGTTGCATGAAAGGAAAAAAGGACACCCCAATCCGAAGTAAAGATAGGAATTAAGCTTCAACTTTATAAGAGTTAGGCTTACCTAACTGGATCATGCGATTAAGGGCAGCACACTGTAGAAATAACTCGACAGCTTGATTGTCAAAAAACCGTCGTCTCAACTTACCGCCAAAAATAGTTTTGAGCCGAAAGATGGCAGTTTCAGATAATGAACGTCGATGATAACCAGACTCTTGTTTCCATTGCTTACGCCCGACTTGGTTTACCCGATGCAGATTTTTATCTCTAGGGTGTGGCTGTGCTTCATTATTTGATTGTTGAATTTTGGCGTTACTACGCGGTGGAATTATCGCTTTTGCCCCGCGTTGTGAAATGGTGTCGTAACAACCTTTTGTGTCATAGCCACCATCACCAGATACTTGCTCTATTGGCTGCTCGATCTGCTCCAATATGTCAGGCAGCACTTCACAATCAGCGACATCATTAGTAGTTACCACTGCACCCAGAATTTCGCCACTACCCTCATCACAGCCAAGATGCAGCTTGCGCCACGTCCTTCTTTTTCCTACTCCATGTGTGCGGACTTTCCACTCGCCTTCACCATAAACTTTCACCCCGGTTGAATCTACGACTACATGAACAGCCTTATCCTTTGGAATTACTGGCAGTTCTACCGACAACTTGCTTAAACGCCTCGATAGGGTAGAGTGATCCGGGACTTGTAACTCAATTCCCATCAGCATAAACAGCGATTCTAAGAACCCCTCCGCTTGCCGTCCAGGTAAATGAAATACCGACTGAATCGTTCCCATTGTAGCGTAGACGCTCTTAGCGGCTTGTCGTCAGACATCGCAGTATCTGAATAATAATTCGATGCTCCCTTTGTCCCTGTTTTCTGCTGGTTGCGCCACTGCTCGATTACTTCTTCATTCACCCAGAAGGTTATACTGCCTCGAAGTTTTAGTGCCGCATCATAGGCGTTCCAATTCTGAACTTTATACTGGGCTTTCGTCTTCATCTTGGGCTAAGGGCGGCGACAGGACACAGGATATAGGTAAAATTTACCATTTTCCTTATTCACGCAACAACGCCTAACCAAACCACACTTGCAGGAATGCCGATAAGTATTGCCATCCATATCAGCTTACTACCTATACCTCCCTTGGCTTTGCTACGCCTGTTTTGATGGGATGCATTGCTAACCTGCACTGATGCTATTTCTTGTTCTAATTCAGCCAGAGTTTTTGGTTTTGCTGGTTGGACTACAGATGAATTTATCTCAGAGACATTTTGAGAGTTATTACCTAAAAGCTTGTGAGTAAATTTGTGTAAAAATGCCATATATACATTCCGTATTTGGCTTAGTATTCCCGAACTAAGCTGCAAACAGAAATAATATATGGCTTTTTAAAAAAGCTATAAATTCAGAGTTAGTACAAACAATACACGAAAGTTGTTTTCTAAGTTTGACAAAATTTTTGCACCTGCTCAACCAACAGGTCAATTTCAGATTCTAAAGTAAAGTAATGAACGGTAGCACGGATACAGTTAGGATCGGCAATTGTGCGGGTAAATATTCTTTGTGACTCTAAAAATTGTACTAACTTGAGACTAGCCTGGGGTTGCTGCTGCATTAGTTGAAACGAGACTATACCGCTTTCAGGTGGAGTATTTCGCAGACATTTAACATCGCTGAGGGCTGCTAACCTTCGCCAAAGGTACTCACTGTTATGACAAATTTGCTGGTAACGTTCCTGTGGCGTTCCCCATTGCTGATGAGTGGCGATCGCCTCCCTTAACCCAACATACAATGGAAAAGCTGATGTCGATATTTCGTATTTTCGCCCATCCGATTGCCAAGTCACAGGTTGACCTTGACTATCTACAACAACGCCACGCAAACCGATAAATGTCGGTTGCAAGCTTTCTCGCGCTTCTGGCCGTACATACAAACCCCCCAAACCTGCCGGGCCGCATAACCATTTATGACCAGTAAAAGCATAAAAATCTGCCCCTAATTCACTCAAGTTTAAAGGCAATAAACCCGCAGACTGGGCAGCATCTACTAAAACTAAAGAATTATTATGTCTGCATATTTCTACAATCTTGTCAAGCGGTAAAACTTGACCTGTATTCCAGAAGACGTGACTGAGGATAACTAAGCGAGTATTCGGGCGTAAATGTTGAGCGATCGCACTCACCGAGTCACCTTCATTTAAAGTTGCGATCGTAGGACAAGTGGTAACTTCCACAGAGAATCTACGGGCGATTTCTTGTGCTGTAGCAATGACACCTGGATGTTCGCAGTCCGAAAGCAGCATATGGTCGCCAGGATGCCAGTCAATACCCCACATGGCAATATTGCAGCCAACAGTTACATTTTCAGTGAGGGTAATAGTTTCTAATGGTACGTGCAACTCAGAAGCGATCGCTTCTTTCATAGCTTGCTTTTCCTGGACAATCCAGATATACGCGTCATAACCAAAGGGGCCGATATCCTGCATATGTGCTTGGGCTTGAGTCATAGCATCCATTGCCCTAAGAGGCATCGGCCCTTGCCCCCCATAGTTAAAATAAGTCTTATTCGCTAAAGCTGGAAATTGCTCTCGATGCTGATGCAACCTAGTTTCTAAAGTAGAAATATTGGTCATAGTTAAGTCAGTTGTCAGTGGTCAGTTGTCAGTTGTCAGTTGTCGTAGAGACGCGATTAACCCTTGTCTGTACAAAAGTCAGTTGTCAGAAGGCAACAGGTAACAAGTAAACTTTCAATACCCAATCCCCAGTCCCCAGTCCCCAATTCCCAATCCCCAATTTCTCCGAATTACTGCCAGATAGCGCTAATTCTTGTTAGCTTAAAGGAATGTTAATTAATGCTGAACTCCTACTGCAATACCAACGCTGTCAGCGCCGACCTTTTTTAGATACTCACGCTGACCAAAGCCAGCGCGATGTGCCTAATGAATTGTTACTCAAACTACAACAAGATAAAACTGTTCATCGAAAGAGTATTTTGGCGCATTTTACCTGTGAAAAACCAGATTACCCAAAAGGCAACTGGGAAAAAGGTCATACAGCCACTTTAGAATTGATGCAGCGTGGAGTTGAGTACATCCATCAAGGAGTGTTGTTAACTAAATGCCAAGAGTTGATAAATGCGGTAAGTGAGAATATTGTATCGCCTCACCATGAAAGATATACTCTCCTCAGCCGTCCAGATTTACTTGTAAAACAGCCGGGACAGTCTTGTTTTGGAGATTGGATCTACGTTCCAGCTAACATCGAACTAGGTAAGCGTCCCAAGCAAGAATACCAAGTTGTCGCCACCTTTCACGCCCTAGTGTTGGAAAAAGTACAGAAAGTTGCACCTCCAACAGCTTGGCTGATATTGCGTACTAAAAAGATCGATCATCCAGTGGATTTAGCTAAATGGACACCACAGACGCAGCAAATTCTGGAGGAGTTCGTGCAAGTTTTAGAATCGCTAGATGCGCCGGAAGTGTTTATCTCTCGTCAGAAGTGTAATCTTTGTCATTGGTACAGTCAATGTTATGCGATCGCCCAATCGCAAAAACACCTCTCCTTGTTACCGGGAGTTACACCGATTCGCTACAATCAACTGCAATCTCTCTCCATCACAACATTGGAATCTCTTGCCAATACCAATCCTCTCATCTTAGAAAATCTAGTTGGTTTCGATGGGGAAGTCGCACCCAAGTTAATAGTACAAGCGCAATCAACACTGCAAAGACGACCGTTGATTTTACCCAACTTGTTATCAGTAGAAAATATTACAATTACAGCTCCAGTGGAGCTTTATTTTGATATTGAAGCTCAACCAGACTTAGATTTAAATTATCTTTTGGGGGTTTTGGTCGTTGATAGGCAAGCCAACACAGAACAGTTTTATTCTTTCCTCGCAGAAAATCCAGAAGAAGAAGAATTAATTTGGCAGCAATTTCTAGATTTGGTTTGGCAATATCCCGAAGCACCAATTTATCATTTTTGTGTTTACGAATTTGATACAGTCAAACGGCTGGCAAAACTTTATCGCACTTCCTACTCCTCAGTACAGCCCGTACTGAATCGGTTTGTCGATGTCTACGAACAATTAACCCAAAGTGTAGCATTACCAATAGAAAGCTATGCCTTAAAAGCGATCGCTCGTTGGCTAGGGTTTGAGTGGCGCAACAAAGAAGCTAATGGAGCTAAGTGTATTTACTGGTACGATCGATGGCTCGAAACAGGCGATCGCACTTTATTAGAAAGTATCCAACTTTACAACGAAGACGACTGTCTCGCCACCCGCAAAGTCAAAGATTGGTTTGTCAACTTTGTTCGAGATGAATATAGTTGCCGACTTGCTTAAACAACGCAGATAAAATAAGCTGTTACCCATCTAAATTGCACAATGACTTATTAAATTCATTGCCTGTCAACAGTCATCAGTCAACAAAAAGTTATCGTGTTGGTGATTTTCCCGCTTAAGCAACTATTATCTATGAAGCTACTTAAAAAACTTTTAGCCCTGCCCAAAATTTTTTATTTTGGCGTAGTAATTCTCATTGTCAGCTTCTTCTTCATTAATTTATCTACAGGTAATGTTGAGATAAGTGAAATAAAGTTTATCGGACAGGCCACTTTACCAAATAAATTATCTTTCCAAAAAACAGAAGTTGGAGGATTATCTGGAATTACCTACAATGCCAAGAATAACCTTTATTATGCCATTTCCGACGACCGCGGACAAAAAGCTGCCGCCCGTTTCTACACCCTTAAAATCGACTTGAGTAAAGGTTCGCTACAAAGTGGAGGTGTTGTTCCTGTAGGTGTAACGACGCTATTAAATGATAATGGTAAAGTCTTTCCTGTTGGTGAAAGCGATACAGAAGGAATTGCTTTCAGTAACAAGAAAACTGTGTTTATTTCTTCAGAAGGCAATGTTAGTAAATTAATCGACCCTTTTATTCAAGAGTTCTCTTTATCTTCTGGCAAGGCAATTACTACACTACCCATACCCAAGAAGTTTTTGCCAGATAAAAGCGGCAAGCAAGGTATCCGTGATAATTTAGCGTTTGAAAGCCTCACTATTACACCAGACAACAAACATCTGTTTTCAGCCACCGAAAACGCTCTCATTCAAGATGGGTCAGCAGCTAAACCAAATATCAGTACTCTTTGTCGAATTTTACAATACAACCTACTCACTAATCAGCCAGAAAAAGAATTTCTCTACCAAACTGAACCCATAGCACCATTTCTCAATATAACTGGCAAGTTTGCTAGCGGATTACCCGATCTACTTGCCTTAGATAATCAAGGACACTTCCTGAGTTTAGAGCGGTCTTTTACTGGTTTGGGGTTTGCTATTTTATTGTTTCAAGTTTCTTTAGAAGGAGCTGATGATATTCACAATATCAATAGTATTTTGGCAGTTGACTTCACGAAAATCAAATTAGTTAAGAAAAAATTGCTATTAGATTTTAGAACTCTAGACGTAGCACTAGACAACATTGAAGGCTTAACTCTCGGTTCTAGGCTACCCGATAAACAGCATTCATTAATCCTAGTTAGTGACAATAACTTTAACAGCCTACAACGCACCCAATTCCTAGCTTTTAATCTGAAAATCGAACCGCCAATTATTAGATTTTTACGCCGTCTATTACCTGATTCTAAACTCTAAATTTTGCCAATAATTGAGTAATATTTACATATTTAGATCGTGGAGCTAAAGAGACCTTCTTGACATTTTTCTGCTTTTTACGTGAATTTACTACTGTATATAAGCAAAGAAAGCCAGTATGTTAATTGATTCAGTAAATTCTCCCATACATTTTGCTTGATTAATATGTTACATAATATTTAAGAAAATTTGCATAAGATTTTGAAGTATTTTGATGAAAAGTTAACTTTCTCTTTGAGATATTTTTATCTTCTACAATCAATTCTCTAACTTTCTGGAAATTTTTACTGGATACAATTAAGAGTTGAAGGAAATTATTTTAATAGTTTTCAGGATATTATAAATTATTTTATAGCGTAAAATTTCCAAATATGCTAAAGCCCAAAACAGAAGTAGATGTTTATATTGGAAAGTTTTTAAATAATCGCTATTTAATAAGAGATTTGATTGGCAAAGGGGGAATGGGCAGGGTTTACCTTGCAGAGGATGCAGCCAAAGGTGGTATACCAGTTGCAGTAAAAATTTTGATGCTGAATTTGGCAAATCAGCAAATATCGCAACGTTTTGCTAGAGAAATTTTTATCGGCGCGCAATTGGGGCGTAAAAGTAAGAATATTGTCCGCGTGTTAAGTTACGGAGTCACAGAGGACAAAACTCCCTTTTATGTCATGGAATATCTCCAAGGGAAAAATTTAAAACAAATCCTCAAAGTTGAGCCATTAACAATTACAAAATTTTTGGATATTTGTCAGCAAATTTGTTTAGGTTTACAGTGCGCTCATCAAGGTATTAGCCTCAAAGGAGAGATTTATCCCATTGTTCACCGAGATATCAAACCAGAAAATATATTCCTAATTGATAATGCTAAAAGCGAGATCGTGAAAATTCTCGATTTTGGCATTGCTAAGTTTTTAACAGAGCGAAGTGGGATGACACTGACTGATTCTTTTATTGGTAGTTTGCCTTACTGTTCTCCAGAACATATGGAAGGACGCAAACTACTAGATGTGCGCTCTGATATTTACAGTTTGGGAGTGTTAATGTTTGAGATGTTGACGGGCAAACATCCTTTTCAAACGCAAAGTAACTCCTTTGGTACATGGTATCAAGCTCATCGTTTTCAAACTCCACCTGCATTTACAGAAGTTAATCCCCAAGTAAAAGTACCCCAAGAATTACAACAATTAGTGATGAGTTGTTTGGCTAAAGAAGTAAGCGATCGCCCACAAAATATTAGTCAAATATTAGAAACTTTAGAAAGTGTTAAGTTGCAAAATTATGATGCTCAACCCATTAACAATGACTCTTTAGAAAACTTATCTACAGTTCAACTAGTACCTGTTACTTCTGTATCTGAAAAAGAATGTTTGCAAAAAACTTGGCCAAAAAATAAACCAATTGCTCCAATTGGTTTTCCTCATTTGTTACATACAAATCAAGGTACTGTAGCAACTTATTGGGCAATGTTGTCACAACAAGAAATCACCAAGTTTTTAGATAAAACATATGGTACTGAGTTTATTGCCAAAATCAATGTATACCCAATGCTATTGTGGGTAACAGTATTATATGATGCTCAACTTTCTCTAACACGCTGGCTATCTTATTTCTTAGATATGAAAGACAATAGAGGACAAAAAATAGTCCGTGTTTTAGCAGAGAGAGGCTACTACCATTTGCTGTTTTTTGCTTTGGAAGAACCGACGCGTTGTGCTCATGTCATGACTTTAACCCTTACAGCTACTCAACGTCAGCAGCTTGCAGATTGGTTAGCCCTAAATCACAACTCAGATGAGTTAATTTCGTCTAACCAAGCTAGAACTCTTTTAAAAACCGAGTACGAAAAACTCAAGTTGGAAATCTTGCAAAATTTGGCAGTAAACCCACAAATTAGTAAAAGCAGTTTTAGAACTTGGGTATCTAAATTGTTTGAGAGATTTTTCCAAATTTTAGCTCATAATAATTGAAATCTGGGTAAATTAGTTTATATCATCTGAGCTTGTGAATTATTAATTTTGACTTGCGGCAACAGCAGAGGTTGTAAAAGTGAATCAAGGCGCATCTGTGTCACCACACACTACAAAGTTACTTGCCAATCGTTACCAACTTAAGCAGTTGATTGGTAGGGGTGGCATGGGTGAAGTTTTTTTAGCAGAAGATGTTTTACTAGGAGGAACACCAGTTGCTATAAAATTCCTTTCCCAGACTTTTGTCAATCAAAAAATTAAAAAAGACTTTGAGCGGGAAGCACGTACTAGTGCAGCTTTGAGTCAAAAAACTATACATATTGTGCGAGCATACGATTACGGTGTTAGCGAAGAAGGTAAACCGTTCTATGTCATGGAATATTTGAACGGCAGGAGCTTGAAAGATTTGATTCCTATGCCTTTACCTAAGTTTTTGACTCTAGCCCGTCAAATTTGTTTAGGCTTGCAGTGCGCTCATCAAGGTATTAATATTGACGGCAAAATTTATCTATTAGTTCATAGAGATATTAAACCCGCTAATATATTAGTTGTTCCCGATCCCATATTAGGTCAGTTAGTAAAAATACTCGATTTTGGGATTGTTAAATTTTTAAATTATGCAGCTACAATTAGTACAAATAAAGGATTTAATGGCACTTTACCCTATTCTTCTCCCGAACAATTAGAAGGAGGAGATTTAGATAGTCGCTCTGATATTTATAGCTTGGGCGTGATGATGTTTGAAATGCTCACAGGTGATAAACCTTGGAAGCCAGAAACAGACATGTTTGGTGCTTGGTATAAAGCTCATCACTTTGAACCACCAAGAGCGATCGCAGACGTAAATCCCCAACTCAAAATACCTCAGCAGCTCAATGATTTGATCGTAGCTTGTCTAGCGAAATCAGCTAGCGATCGCCCTCAAAATATCACTGTCATCCTGCAAATATTAAACAGCTTAGAACACTCCAACTGTCCCAATTTTCCTACAACTTTATCCTCAAGACCCACTTCTAATATTCCCTTGGGTTCTGGATTACCTCTAGCAATAGAACAAGCCTGTTGGCAACTTGTGTGGCCTCAAGATAAACCAATTCAGGAAATAGTTTTTCCTCAGTTACTAGACACTACACAAGGAACTACAGCGACGCTATGGCTGATGTTGCCAAAACAAGAAATTAAAAAACGTTCGCTTTCTCAGCGTTATAACCAGTTTATTTTCGTGACATCCCCGCACCCGATGTTGCTATGGGTGACAGTACTTTACAATCAAGAACTTGGCCCTAAATGGCTACCCTGCTATCTAGATATGCAAAATCCCCAAGTTCAGCGATTAGTATATTCATTGGCGGAAAACGAACGCTACCCTTTAATTTGCTTTGCTTTAGAAGCACCCCATTCCTGCGCGAATGTTCTCAGCAGTCTCATCGATCCTACCCAACGGCAGATGTTGAAAGTCTGGGTAGAACAAAGCAAAAAATTACCGCATTCTTCTCAACCTCAGTTGAGCAAACAATTATTGAAGCAGCAGTACAAACAATTGCAATCTCGGATACTACGGCATCTGGCATCAAAATCACAGTTTGTAGCATCAGGTTCAATATGAGCAGATGAGGGAGGCTGGGGAAGCAGGGGGAGATGAGGGAGATGAGGAGGATGAGGGAGAATAACTTGTGACTTGTGACTTGCGACTTCTGCCTACTGACTTCTTTTAAATTACTTACTCCCATATACTTGACAATTTAAAAAAAAATAGGCATAATAACAAAGTTGCCAATTAAGGGACTGTAGTTCAATTGGTTAGAGCACCGCCCTGTCACGGCGGAAGTTGCGGGTTCGAGCCCCGTCAGTCCCGTAAAAAGTTATGAGTGCTGAGTCCTGAGTATGATATGAATTGGACGTAGGTAATGTGGAGTACCGAAAAGTCCATAGTTCCTAGACTCAGTACAGACGCGACGAATCGCATCTCTACAGACTCAGGACATAAGCTAAATTTGTCATTCTTTGTGAAAGAGAGAATCAACTGTGACTGTTAGAGTCCGTATAGCTCCAAGTCCAACCGGAAATTTACATATTGGCACTGCCAGAACGGCTGTATTTAACTGGTTGTTTGCCCGCCACCACGGCGGAAAATTTATTCTGCGAATCGAAGATACAGACCTAGAGCGATCGCGTCCCGAATACACGGAAAATATCCTTACAGGTTTGAGTTGGCTAGGACTGAATTGGGATGAAGGCCCATATTTCCAATCTCAACGTCTAGATTTATACAAACAAGCAGTAGAAAAACTTTTAGAGCAAGGACTAGCTTATCGCTGCTACACCACTTCTGAGGAACTAGAAGCACTACGAGAAGCCCAGAAAGCCAGAGGCGAAGCCCCCCGTTACGATAATCGTCACCGCAATCTTACGCCAGAACAAGAAGCTGCCTACAAAGCTGAAGGACGCAGCTTTGTGATTCGCTTCAAAATTGAAGATGAGCGAGAAATCGTCTGGAACGACTTAGTACGGGGAACGATGTCTTGGCGAGGTAGCGATTTAGGTGGCGATATGGTCATCGCCCGTGCCTCAGAAGAAGGTACAGGGCAACCACTGTACAACTTTGTCGTTGTGGTGGATGACATAGATATGCAAATTACCCATATCATCCGGGGAGAAGACCACATAGCCAATACCGCCAAGCAAATTCTGCTTTATGAAGCTTTAGGAGCAAAAATTCCAGAATTTGCTCACTCGCCTCTGATTTTGAATATGGAAGGGCGTAAGCTTTCCAAGCGGGATGGAGTAACTTCGATTTCTGACTTTAAGCAAATGGGTTTTACCCCTGAAGGCTTGGTGAATTACATGACATTGCTGGGTTGGTCGCCGCCAGACTCCACTCAGGAAATATTCACTTTAGAAGCAGCAGCCAAAGAATTTGGCTTTGAGCGCGTCAATAAAGCAGGCGCAAAATTTGATTGGGCAAAACTGGATTGGTTAAACAGTCAGTATATCCATAACATGCCAATAGATAAATTAACAGATTTAGTTATACCCTATTGGCAAGAAGCTGGATATAAATTTGACGGTGGAAGAGAGCGCCCTTGGTTAGAGCAGTTAGTAACTTTGATTAGTCAAAGTCTGACTCGTCTAGTAGATGCCGTAGCTATCAGCCAACTGTTTTTCAGCGATACAGTTGAATTTAGCGATGAAGCCAGCCAACAACTGAAACAAGAAGGTTCTGTTGCTGCTTTGAAGGAAATTCTTACAGTCTTAGAAAATCAGCCGCTATCAGAAGCAATAGCTCAAGACATTATTAAACAGGTGGTGAAAGCACAAAACGTCAAGAAAGGCTTAGTGATGCGATCGCTTCGAGCAGCTTTAACTGGAGACGTTCACGGTCCCGATTTGATTCAATCCTGGTTACTCTTGAATCAGATCGGCTTAGATAAGTTGCGCTTGAACGCGGCGATCGCAGCAGCTAATTAGCGACTACTTGCAGGTTTAGAACAATTTTAGGGGCGCACATTTGTGCGTCCTTATTTATCAGCAGCAGCCAAAATTACAGCAAATCGCTGGCTATTTACTCACGCTCATCTCTCACACCAAATCTCAAACAGGTAGCCAATTACTCTCGTATTGGGAACTCATTGTGTAAAATTAGTGTCTTCTGAAACACTGAGATTTTACATAATTGCAATGTCAAAAACTACTCTCTCCAAAGGCATAAGATTATCATTGATGGTAGTTACGCTGTGCTTCACACCTAACATTCATGTAATAGCTGATGCACAAGAAACGCCACCAATATTTGGAGATGTCACTATCGATCGCCAATTTTCTCCAGATCCCTTGGTAGTTAGAGGTATGAGTGGCGGTTCAGTACCTGAAAACCAAATTGCTGGCAGAACAGAAACACCTACTGGCCCGTGTACTGGATTTGTAGATGAAGCACCAGACCACACTTTGGTACTCTCAAGTAAATTTGATTACTTGAAATTGCAAGTGCAAAGTCCTCAAGACACCACCATCACGATCAAAGGCCCTGGCGGCACTTGGTGCAACGACGATTTTGATGGTAAAAATCCCGGTATAATTGGTGAATGGCTTCCTGGAAAATACCAAATTTGGGTAGGTTCATATGAAAAAGGCAAGTATTTTCCTTACACGCTACAAATTACAGAAGTTAAGTAAATAAAGGCATTAATGAAGATAAAGGAATACTATAGGAATTCGGTTTGATTTCTGAAACGATCTACGTAGTAAGGGAACAGGGAACAGAAAAGAATGCTCTTTAAGATGTACTGAGTTTTTCAGAAATCAAATATGAGTCCTATATTATTATTTTTTGATTAAAATATTATACAAAAGCTAATTTAGAAAATTAACGTTTCTAACTTTGCTTGCACTTCTTCTATTAAATCTATTGAAACAGTTTCAACAAATTTTACTTTTCTAGCTTTCCAGTCAAGTGTTTTAATTTGGTCGGCTAGCACAACTCCTGCTGTTTTCATGTTTTCAGTAAGCGGAACTTCAAATTTAAGCCCTTTTGATTTACTAGTTATGGGACACGCCAAAACTAGAGAAGACATTTGATTGTATTTAATTGGAGATATAACGAGAACAGGGCGGTAGCCCTGTTGCTCGCGTCCTTGTTGTTGAAGCTCATTATTCAGCGTCACAGCAATCTCTTCAAATGACATTTCAGCTTTGTGAAGGGCAAATGCACGCTGAATTGAATTAACAGTAAACTGTTTCTCTGCTCCAAATTCTAACTTGATAATATCTCCTCTTTCAGGAAAATATGGTTTATCTACCAATCTTCATTCCCCACAGCATTGCCAGTTTCAAATTCAGAATGAAAATTCTCAGGAGTCATCCCTTCTAATAACTCATCAAGAGTATATTTTTTTCTTTTTTGTGGCGTGATAATAATGCTGTTTCCTTCTACAGAAAAATTGATGCTGATGCCTTCAGTTACGTGTGCTTGTTCAGCTATCGATTTTGGAATCCTAATAGCTAAACTATTTCCCCATTTAGCAACAACAGATGTCATAGTTAGCTCCAAAATAATTTCGTGAAAACTATACGTTTAAGCTTCAGCTTTCTTAGTCAAAGCAAAATGCTGTTATGTGTCTTACGTATATACTTTGAATATACACAATAATCTACAGGGTGTCTATAGACCCAACGCGATCGCAACCTTAGTCTTCCACTCTCTGAGCAAAACTGGTTTCTGAGTTCCCCTGGTGATGGCGATCGCTATCTTAAATTTTCTGCTAGATAATCCAAGCTGTATTAAAATTAAGTTAACTTTAATTAAGATTCTTGTCGGTACCGCTCTAATGCCCCAGTGGTTCTATGGCGTTACACGGCTGGATATCAGATTAAACAAAATGGATTAAGAAACATCCGTTGCAAACTTAATCTAGTAACTAAGGTGAGACAGCAAGCAGTTCAAAGGAGGATTTCCCTCCCAGAGCAAATGCGGTGCTGTTGGTAGGGAAGCGACTGCGTTGCTTTAATTTTCCAAGTTGTAGCAAGTGGTGTTTTCCTAACTCCAGCGGCTGTCAACCGGGAGGGTGATATCACCATCTGTTGCTAGGAATGAATAAATGTAATGGCATCTAGAGGCAAATTAAAATGAAATTTTCCTGGAGAGTCTTAGCACTCTGGACATTGCCAGCTTTAGTAATTGGCTTTTTCTTCTGGCAAGGGGCATTTGCTAATGCTCCTGCCGATATGGGTAAGAATGCAGCTAATACCCGCATGACCTATGGTCGCTTCCTGGAATACTTGGATGCCGATCGCGTCACCAGCGTGGATTTATACGAAGGCGGCAGAACAGCAATTATAGAAGCAGTCGATCGAGACATCGAAAATCGCGTCCAACGGTGGCGTGTAGATTTGCCGATTAACGCTCCTGAGTTAATCAACAAGCTCAAAACTAAAGGAATTAGTTTTGATGCTCACCCGATGCGGAATGATGGCGCAATCTGGGGACTATTAGGCAATCTGATTTTTCCGATTTTATTGATTGCTGGACTGTTCTTTTTGTTCCGTCGCTCTAGCAACCTCCCAGGCGGGCCGGGTCAAGCAATGAACTTTGGCAAATCCAGAGCGCGTTTCCAAATGGAAGCCAAAACTGGCGTGAAATTTGATGACGTAGCAGGTATCGAAGAAGCTAAAGAAGAACTGCAAGAAGTCGTCACCTTCCTCAAGCAGCCAGAAAGATTTACAGCTGTAGGCGCGCGCATTCCCAAAGGAGTGCTGTTAGTCGGGCCTCCGGGAACAGGTAAAACTTTATTAGCAAAAGCGATCGCTGGCGAAGCAGGCGTACCATTCTTCAGCATTTCTGGCTCTGAATTTGTAGAAATGTTCGTTGGTGTAGGTGCATCTCGCGTCCGCGATTTGTTTAAGAAAGCCAAAGATAACGCCCCCTGTATCATCTTTATCGATGAAATCGATGCAGTTGGACGGCAACGGGGTGCTGGTATCGGTGGCGGTAACGACGAGAGAGAGCAAACCCTCAACCAGTTGCTCACGGAAATGGATGGTTTTGAAGGTAACACAGGCATCATTATTATTGCTGCCACCAACCGCCCAGACGTACTAGATGCAGCCTTGTTGCGTCCCGGACGTTTTGACCGTCAAGTAACTGTTGATGCACCCGACATCAAAGGACGTTTAGAAATTCTCCAAGTTCACGCCCGTAACAAGAAACTCGACCCCAGCGTATCATTAGAAGCGATCGCTCGTCGTACTCCTGGTTTTACTGGCGCTGATTTAGCTAACTTACTCAACGAAGCTGCCATTCTCACAGCTAGAAGACGCAAAGAAGCTATCACCCTCCGCGAAATTGATGATGCAGTGGATCGGGTAGTAGCTGGAATGGAAGGCACTCCTTTAGTAGACAGCAAGAGCAAGCGCTTGATTGCCTACCACGAAATTGGACACGCTTTAGTAGGAACTTTGTTAAAAGACCACGACCCAGTGCAAAAAGTTACCCTCATCCCACGAGGACAAGCACAAGGTTTGACTTGGTTTAGTCCCAGTGAAGAACAAGGGTTAATTTCCCGTTCCCAACTGAAAGCGCGGATTACTGGTGCTTTGGGCGGTCGCGCTGCTGAAGAAGTAGTGTTTGGGCCTGCGGAAGTCACAACTGGCGCGGGTGGAGACTTGCAGCAGTTGTCGGGAATGGCACGGCAAATGGTGACTCGGTTCGGGATGTCTGATTTAGGGCCGCTATCCTTGGAAAGTCAGCAAGGCGAAGTATTCTTAGGTCGTGACTGGATGACCCGTTCTGATTACTCAGAAGCGATCGCGGCTCGTATTGACGCTCAAGTACGGGCGATTGTCGAAGATTGCTATGAAACCGCTAAGAAGATTATGCGCGATCGGCGCACCGTCTGCGATCGCTTAGTAGATTTGCTCATTGAGAAGGAAACTATTGACGGCGAAGAATTCCGGCGAATTGTAGCTGAGTACACTGAAGTACCAGAAAAAAATCAGTATGTTCCGCAACTGTAATTGTTGAGATAAAATTTTTGAGATGGGTATGGTGCTTAAACCATACCCATTTTTGTTTTCAGTATTGGCATATATGTAATAAAATAAGTCGTATCAGGGAATACTAAGCATAGTTAAGGCTTTGATACTGCTATGCAATACCTGCTTTACCTAATTGCCATCTACGTTTTACTGATTGTTATATCATGTTCGGTAAATCACTCACAATTAAAAATTCTCTGCGTCTCCGTGTCATTATTTGTTACTTTATTTTGGAGAAGAGGTATAACCTGTTACACGGCTCCAGGTGAATTTCGTTAAATTTAAGACATGATCAACTGAGTTATCTATATATTCTGAGCTTTCATCATCCATGAGCCACAATTTACCACCAGTAATATAAATTTGATTTGATTCTTTATAGTAAGCTTTATGCCGACTAATCCAGCCAGGTTTTTCTCCAGTAGTTTCTATTTTTTCAATTTTTAAGGTTTGGCAATTTAACCGATAAACTGGAGTTTCATCAGATATTCTTGCGTCTATATATCCTAAATTACCAATAATATAGATGTATTCTTCAACTAATGTTGCCGAATGAAAATCAGTTGGCGAAAACACATCTTCGGGATACCCAAAAATCTGGAAATTCCCATCACCTTGATAGACTACAACATCGTTATAAATACAAAAATCGGGGTCATAGTAATCTTCATGTTCGCCCGCAATTTCGATAACTCTACCGTCTGGTAATTGTGTAATGGTTCTGCCAAATCGCTGATAGCACCATGCAAATTCTTGCCAATTTTCTCTATCATCGAAAATCTTTTTGGCTGTATAAGCAGAACAACATTCAGCAACCATCGCTTGCCAAAAAGGGATTTCCATTAACTCTGGATTGGTTTTGCCAAAGCGCCGATGTTTGCCAGCAAAATACTGTTCTGGTGATAATTTTGATAATGAGAATGTGCTGTTGTTAATTCCGGTGAGCAATCGCCGTGTGTCATCGTTAATATCGCTCAAGTCTTCACCAGCAGCTACTAGCATTTTCACTATTTCTAGGTTATTCGCTACCTTAATAGCTTTGTTATCATAATCATCGGTTTTACTAGCATTTGCACCAGCCTCTAATAAAATTCTGACGCAATCAGTCGCACCACGCGCTGCGGCCATCATTAACACAGTGTTACCAAAATCATCAGTAGCTTCAATATCACATCCCTGGGTAATTAGCCACTGTAAGACTTCCAGCCGATTATTTTCTATTGCATACATTAACGGCGTTTGTCCACAATTTCCGCGCTCGTTGTGATTTGCTCCTGCCATTAGGAGTAATTTGACTTTAGCTAGTTCACCCACCTGAATGCTCAATAACCAAGGCGTTCTATTCCAGCAATCACGCACATTTTGATCCGCACCTTGTTCAAGTAATAATTGGACTTGCTCTAAACTCTCAAAAACTATTGCGTACATTAATTGAGTCCATCCCAGTTGCTCTGGGTCAGCACCCGCATTCAATAATAATTGAACAGCATCAAATCTTCCAAAATGAGCCGCTACTTTAATTGCAGTCTCACCATAGCTACTCATGCCATTTACATTCGCACCTCTAGAGATGAGTAAACTCAAAGTCTCTATCAAGTTTTCATCCTGCAAAATATTTCGAGCGTGCATAGCATCAATTAAGACATCATATTCTCCTTGCCTGCGATAGTTAATATCTGCTCTTGCATCCAGAACCAATCTAATTTTCTCTACATTACCTGACTGCACAGCAAACTCCAGAACAGTATGTTCTGGTTCTGGTTCAACAGCATTCACATTCGCACCATGTTCCAATAAAAAGCGAATCATGTCACTACCTGCATTAGGGCTGCTCAGGGCAAACATTAATGGTGTTTGCTGGTCATCTTCTAAACAATCAATATCAACACCATTAGCTATTTCACGCATAACTCCGGCAATATCTCCTTGCTGTGCATAAATATGAATTTGCATAATTTTTTAAGTTAACTCCTTTTATCAAATTGGTATTTCTACAATTTGCCAGCCATGCCCAAAAATACTATATTTTTAAGTATTAAAAGGGATTAAAAACAGAAGATGTTAGGGTTTATTACCAACGTTCGCAAGTTCGTAATACCATACAAGACTACAAAGGTGCGATCGCTGATTACAACCAAATCATTAAATTGGATGCCAAAGATACTTGGGCTTACATTAGACTTGTCCGAAATATTAACTTAGGAAAAGAAAAATGGTAAAACGTTGAATTGAGTGTCTACCATTTTTCAAACTTAGTTATGGTTTTTGATTATATCCAAAAGTACCCACACCGAACAAAACAAATTTTAGGGATTAGTTACGAACAATTACAATCACTACTAAATTGTGCCGGCAAACGTCACCAAGAAATTAAAATTCAGCAAGAAAGCCGAAAAATCAGAATTAATGCGTCTGGTGGAGGTCGCAAAGAATTGTTATCAATCCAAGAACAAGTTTGTTTATGCTTATTTTATTTAAGACAGATGCTTCGATTGCTTAAAATATTCCGAATAGCCTCACAAAGATTTCGCTTAAAACTTGAAACGTATGAGCAGATTATTTTAATAGTCTGTGGGTTGGTTAGGCTGAGAATTGGTAGCTTAATTCTGCCAATTTAGCTATTAAAAATAGTCAAGTAATCCTAAAAAGAAGGAGTTAATGTTTATGCCTCTAAACTAACAGTAACTATCTCAAATGCTGATCGCTACGTTTTTACGCAAATATCAAAGTTTTGCCTCAAAGCTTTGAACAGTCTGGCTTTGGAGTTTTCGGACAAGTCTACTACTCGCGGAACGGACTCAGAAGAAGTCCTCTGTGGAAGTAGTTTGCGTTTAAGCCGCGTTCGAGCTTGAGAGGGGAGCCTTTACCAAGATGGCGATCGAAGATATCGCCGTAGTTGCCTACAGATGCGAGAACGCGGGACTGCCACTTCTGGTCGAGACCCAGTTCTGATGCAGAGATTGGCATTGCCTCGACACCGCCTGCATACCACTGTGTTTCCGGTCTCTCTGCATCGATCAATGTATGCACTGTCCATGCGACGATCGCAGACCACTGCGCGTCTGCGGTTCCGGTCGCGGCTATCACTGGAAATGTCATCAGCGGCTCTGGGAGGATGCGGCTCGATAATCGGTTTACCCCTTGGTCGAGGCGGATATTAGCAAGGGTGGTTATCTCGTCGGCGATCGCATGGCAATTTTGCACGTTGTATGTATCGATCATTTCCCCGTCCTCAGAGAATGCCCGACGGAACCAGTTCTTGTGGAGCGCACCGAAATAAGCTGTAAGGCTCCGCTCGACGGAACTACCAATCATGAAACAGATACTATCTCCGGCGAGGTCGCTGACGTGGTGTGCGGCCAAGTTAGAAGCCACCATCACCGCATGAGATTCTACGAAGACGGTGGGGCCAGGTACTAGCTTGCCAGCTAGCTTCTGCTCGTAAATCTCCGATCCCGTAAGGAAATAAACATCGTCCTGCTGGTTACGTACAGCGTCAAAATCCTTCGGTGTCTCGTACTTGTGATATTCAATGCGATCGGCAGATCCGAGGACAGCAGCAGCGATCGCATGGCAGATATCGACGTTAAGACCGCTCCAGCCACCTGACTCAGCTTCAGTTGCCAGTCCCGCACGTTCGACGCTACCGCAGCGAACTACATTGCGCGCCTTCACACGTTTGATAACAGAACCAGCCTGAGCGGTGGAAATCGAGCAGCACAAACCAAGCAAGGTCAGCAAGATTAACACAAAGCGCATCAATTGTCCTCTGAAAATAGGGAACAGGAAAATAATCTGTTTAATTAATTCTGTCTAAGTACTTATCAAAAAATATTTTGGATTGAGCGACGGATGGAGTACATCCCATCCGTCTATGTGTTTAAGGGTTAGCCGCTGGATAAGTACTCGGTAGCGGATTGAAGCCCGCAGGGATTTTATTGACTATCCCCTGCCGTCGATCCTCCGGTACAATCCCAATGGCCCGACAGCCTTGCCCGCCGTAGTGAGGTAGTGTGTTGATAACGCTGTCTGGAATCTTGGCAAATGAAGCTGGCAGCGGTGGCGCGATGCCGAGCAAGCGCTTGGGATCGAAGCCGGACAGTAAGCTGTCAGTAATTGGCGAATTGATATCGCGCGGGCCGAGGTACTTTTGCTCAAATCCTGGCGGCCCAAATTTGTTAAAATCTGGCGAGTTGCCGGCTGCGAGTGCTTGTGCCTCGTCAGGCAAGCTGGCGAGTGCAGGCAGACCGAAGATTGTGTTGATAGTCTCGATTACCGAGTTGTGATCGCCCTCGACATGCGAGACGGCGTGCGTCCGCGCGTAGGGCGAGATCAAAATCAGCGGCACGCGGACACCACGGGAGAGCGGCAGCCCGTCAGGCCCGTAGGATAGGATACGCGGCGGAACGTGATCGTAGAAGCCATCCGATTCGTCATAGGTAATGATAATTGCACTCTGCTGCCAGAGTTTCTGATTTGAGGCGATCGCGTCGATTGCTCTGGCTGCCATTGCCTCGCTGAGCTGGCGATCGGTGTAGCCCGGATGATCGTCGTCGCCCGACTTGGCAGCATTAATTGCGGAAATCTCATCCGCAGGTGTATTGGGGTTGGTAATTGGCGGCTTTAATCCCTGCTGGTTCGTGTAGCCGCCACGGATATAAAACACGCCACCTTTTGGCAGTTCATTTTTGGCTATGTCGGTGAAGAAGTCATTTAGTCCGCGTAGATTTTTGCTCACCTGCGGTGTATTAGCAATATAGCCAAAATACTGCGCGCCGTTATGATGGCTAACATAGGAATTGTGCGAGGCAACCCCATTTGTATCGGTTGGTTCGAGATCGTACCCTTCTTGATACCAACGCCAATTGACAGGCCTAGTTCGGAGTTGTTGGATATAGGGAATATCCTGCTGGATGTCGGCTAGATCGAATAAAGGATTTTTATTACCTGCTAAGACCGCCTGAATATCTCGCCCCTGGAAAGTCAGAGGCAGACTGGCGAAGGTCAGATTTGAGGCGATATTGCTATCGGCGTAGCTCTCTTTCGCGCCAGCAGGCTGCTTGTTGTCTGTCGTTGTGTCGAACTGAGAACCGTAAAAAGGCTGCGGGTCGTTGACTAGGGGCACGCCCTGTGTCGTGCCACTGTGACTACCCACAGTATAGGATTGACCGTTCGCACCGTGCTTAACCCATTGCGTCTCACCCGATTGCCCGGCAATCATCGCTACTGCATTCGGTGTGGAGGGTGTGTCCTCGGTTGCGAAAATGTTATCAAAGACCGTGAAGCGGCTAGCCCACTTCCAGAAGAACGGAATGGTGTCGCAGTCGATGTGAGACATTACAAGACGCGCGAATTGCTTCCCTTCTGCAATGTTGGCTGCTCCGCCTTTGGATGCGAAGCGCGTGTACTCGTCATAGGCGAACCGATCCATCTGTGGCTTGCCGTTCGCGACATGGAGCTTGGTTGCTAACCCGGTATGCGAGTGGTCAACGCTGTCAACAACGTTGGCGTTCTGCTCAGTCCCGATGCGGAAGGGCTGGACTGTGACGGTGATACCGTTGGCATCGGTGTATGTCTGAGTGAAGCCTGGCGTTTTGTCTGGGTTGCGGGGCTTTTGTCCGTCTGAGTAGAGTCCGTTAACACCCGGTAACGTGCCATACTCGTTGTCGAAGGAATGGTTCTCATTGAAGATGACAAAAACGTACTTGATCCGTTCTTGAAGCAGCTTTGCCAGCACTTTCGGCGGTAGCTTGGGTTCTTTCTCTGGGTCATTTAAGTATCTCGCAACGTCCGGTGTGGCATCTGGCTGAGTCGTGACGGTTGAGTGTGCTAGCCACGCTTCCTGCCGCAAGGATTCGTCTGCGGTTGCCGAGCCAACGAACATAACCGGGACGATGGAGGATGGTAGTAGCAAGGCTGCTAAGGCAAAATAGGACTTCGTAAATCGTTTAAAAGCGGATCTTTTAGGTGATTTCGCTCCAGCTAGTTCTGAAATCAGCACGCCAATCGATGCACAATCAAACCATTTCTTGCGAATTTTGCTACTCATATTTTTTTATTTAATATTAGAGTTTTTACCGCTAAAGGTTCATAACAAGGTTTATTTTTCAAACCGTTAGTTAAGTAAAAAATAAGAACAGATTAACTCTTTTTAATCAATTTAAATTTATCAAACTGAAATACAGCAGATTGCAACTTTGTGAGGTATGGGTAATTAGGGCGAACAGGCTTCGCCCCTACCCGTGTACCTCATTTACCTGAAAAACGCTGTAAATGTAATAAATGTATCCATGATTTAAAAAAGCTGTAACTTTACGGTAAAGCTTTTGTACTTGCGATCGAGTCAGGAACGTGGATTTAATAATCTACAACTTTTGTCGGGTACGTTAACAAAATAACGCACCATCTCGATATCATCGATGGTGCGTTATAGCAATTTGTAATTCGTAATTCGTAATTAATATGCTGCTATTTTAGCTTTTTGCTTTCTTTTCACCCACAATCCGATAGTAGTAGCAACCATCATTCCGGCAAAAGTTCGAGGTTCAGGAACAGACTCACCTTTAGCAAAAGTAACGGCAGTACTACCAGAACTTTGGACACTTCCAAGGTCGCTATTGTCTAGAAAAATTCCATCATTGGTACTACCTTTACCTGTAAAATTACTATTAAAATAAAGTTCTAAACTATACAAATTATTATTTTGACCTGTCAATAAGCCAGCATCTGCAAAAGCTAGGATGTTCTCCTGAATATAAGCTGTGTTGCCAGCCAAACTATTGGATAATGTCCGCAAAACAGTATTGCCATTGACTAAGTTGACGGTCCAACTTGTCAAATCCACAAAAGAACTAGAAGCGGGTAATCGATCTGTGTCCACTGTGTAAGTTCCACTAAAAGAACCATTTGCTAACTCCACAGGTAGCCCTACTGAACCATCAACAGCCGCAGGAGCAAAATTTCCTGAAATATTAAATGTTTTTAAATTGACAGCTTGGGCAGGATCTGTGCCAATAGCTGCAAGTATAGAAAAACCAAGCACTGCGGTGGCAGTTGTTTGCGATAACTTTTTTAAAGATGTTGCACTCAGCATAAATTCGATCTCCATATTTTTGCTCATAGTTAATTGAGCGCGCTCTTTGCACCCAAAAATCATGCCAAAGTGAAAATACTGCTAAAGAAAAATCCCAAATTCAGAAATGACTACACTGCCTCACCAGTTGCTCAAAATCTCCACTTGTGTATTTTGTTCCCTAACAATTAATGACAAGTTAAGAAAAAGCAAAGTTTATTAAGAGGATGGTAAACGCAAGTAAATCAAGAGGTTGAAGCTGATTTCGTCTTGAAAGTCCGAAACTGGCAACATCGGTTTTGTAGATAAAACTTCACCCTGATTCGATCTAAGTAGAAAATGAATAGTAAAGCTAAAATATTAACTCTTGCTACTACAATGCTTGCCGTTTCCTCTTTGACAGTCCAGACAGTGGTAGCACAGGCGAAACTGACAAACCAATCCAAATTATTTATCAATGGTATTGGAGAGGTTCGAGTTGGTATGAATGTCTCTCAAGCGGCAAAAGCTGCTGGTACTCGGTTAGTCGGCGATTCACCAAATAACAGTTGCTACTACGTTAAACCAAAAGCGGAACCTAAGGATGTTGGGTTCATGGTCACAGAAGGTCGCATATCTAGGGTAGATGTGTGGAGAAATAGCAAAATCACTACCCTCAAAGGTGCAAAAATCGGGGATAGCGAAGCTCGGATAAAGTCTCTTTATCCAGGGCAAATTCAAGTTACTCCTCATAAATACGTACAAGGTGGACATTACCTGACATTCATTCCAAAAGACCGCGCCGACCACAATTATCGTTTGGTGTTTGAGACGGATGGCAAGCGTGTCACTCAGTTTCGCGCAGGTAAACTGCCAGAAGTCGAATATATTGAAGGGTGTTCTTAAAAAATTGTAGGTTGGGTTGAACGAAGTAAGGGCGAACGTAACAGCGCCCCTACAAATTCTTGCATGTGTATCAAGATTTTGGTGAATTGGTATTACTGAACGCGACAGAATTTGCGATCGCTATCATTTTGAGGAAACTGCCAAGAATAAGCAAAATGGCTGACTCCCTTCAGTTGAGGCGCAAGTTTGCGAAGTGCTTGCATTTGTAATTCTAGTGGTGGACGATTACTCACGGATTTTCCCCAATTACCAGCTAAAGCCGGAATCACCTGCGTTCCAGGTTGGGCGACGCTTAAAACTCGTTGTACTTGCGGCACAATACAACTAACGTTACCGCAAGTTGCATAAGACATCGGATGCCACTGTAAGGAACTGGGGAACCTATCCCAAGGTTGCAAGCGAGAATCATAACCTTGGCCTACAGTTTGGTTGCCATCAGGAAAAAACACCACCCCAGAAGGAATCCCTAATTGTTGTGCTGGGTAACTTGCAACGGCGACAAAATCTAAAATACCTTGCATGGCGTGGGCAACACAGAGTTGCCATAACTCTATTTGCAAAGATGGTTGTCTGTCAGCGGGAGTTAGGATTGACTTTTGCGCTGATGGTGGGATGCGTCCTTGCCACATCGGTTCGCCTTCTTGGGGATAAAGTTTATCGACTTCAGCTATATCTGCTGCGGTTACATATCCCTTCCTTAAAAAACGCCGAATTAACTCCAGTCCTTTATAATTTTGTGCCCTTCGCAATAAAGCTTCTTGGGTGGCTTGACTGTATAGCCATAAATCCGAAACTTTCGTGGCGATGGAATTACCTCCCGTTTGCCTGGGATAACGCACATAATCAAATAGCAACCCATCCGGGCGACGGCGCAATACTTCCTGTATCATTTGGAAGTAGTCGCGTTTGGCTTGCATGTTGTAGGGGTCGATAAATACTTGAGAACTGCCATCTATCACATATAAGCTTGTTTGACCTTTGCCATTGCGCGCGATCGCTGCTTCTCTATCTGCACGCTGGGCGTAGGTATAGCCAAAATTGTTGGTAAACATCCAAGCGTAAACTTTTAAACCGCGTTGCCGTCCTTTTTGGATTGCTGCGGCCAACAGATCGATTTTTTCAGCGCCTGGAGTGCGAATCACAGAAGGCCAAACTGTTGGGTTAGCTGCTGCTGGTAATAGTACTTGTCCGTCGTAGAAAACTTCTAAATAAACTTGGTTATAGCCACGGTTGACAATCCGATCCATAATGTCATCGAGCGACCCCGAACGAATGTCACACGGATACAAACGCAACCAAAGAGCTTGAACATTTGGCCAATTACGACTACGGCACTTTTGCAATTCTTGTGCGTGTTTTTGCAACAACTGCTGGTAGCGGCTTTGAGCATTTTTATCGCCTTTTAGTGCTGACAAACGTAAGTTTTCTTTTGCTTGCGTTGCTGCTGTCGATAATTGACAATACTCTGTTACTTGCGCTCCTACTGGTTTTTCAAAGTTAGGAATCAAGAAAATACTGCTGAGAACGGCAGCAAACAGGCGACGCGAAAATAACATTGGTCTTGCAAGGTTCAAGGGACGGTTAGACATGGAAGCAGGGGAGGCAAGAGGAACAGGGTAGACGCGGATATAAGGGAGATTGAATAGTTATTATTCCCCTTTATTTACTTATTCTTCTCATCCTCCCTACGTCTGGTTTGCTATCTTTGATGCTTACTAGGTATTAGATAACTAAAGGCGACATGTATCAAATTTGATATATCATCAATAAGGGTTTTGAAGCCTACTTTTCGTTGACTTCCAAACCCTTAATTGTGTTGCCTAATTTTTTATTCAATTCCGTTCAAGGAAATGCTCGCGCAATATCCTAATGAATACAAGGTTTGTTTGGTTTGTTGCCAACTACGATAGCGTGTTATCTACACTCATCTATCAAAGTTACAATTGTCAATTCTCAATTCCAAACTTAGACTTAGCTAAAGTTGGCAAAGTAGTCATGAGTCTAGAGGGTTGACTTTTAACTCATGACTCTCTGGAATGTGGATTAGTAAAAAGTTAAGCACCACGTTTCAATGCAGACTCTACCTGCTGTAACTCCTGTTCGAGGCGAGTCTTGAGTTTTTGTGGTATGGGGCGGTTTGGGTAAGAACTGTAGTGTCCGGCTAGGGAGTTGAGGGCTGTTCGTATAGTTGTAAAAGAGTTAAGACCGGAAACATCGTTAGTCCTTTGGTAACGGGCTGAAAAGTCATTAATTTTTTGACGCGCTTCTGCTTTAACTTCTGCTTTATTTGGTGAATCTTCTGATAAATCTAGGGCTTCTCTCATGATGTTAACGACAGCCAAAGTGTCTTGACGATAATCACCAGACAAACTGTCAGGACTAGAACAACCTATTAAGCCAATAGCCACAACCAAAACTAGCGCAAGCAGACGCGACCAATAACGTTTCATATGCATCAACTGAAATACGTAAATCAACGTCCATCGTATCCTGGAATGGTATCTTGGGGATCATCTTAAAGTGCTGAGTGCTGAGTGCTGAGTGCTGAGTGAGAAGTTAGGAGTGGTAAGTGAGGAGTTAAGAATTAAAAATTTATAGCTGTAGCCACACCCTTTAGGACATTTTCAAAGCTTGAATGCTGGGAATAGTAAGACTTTCCCTCTTGCCTCCTGCCTTCTGCCTTATGCCTTCTGCTATATAACTTTTAATTTCTAAGTTTTTGATAAAGAGTATCTCGTTGTTGATAAGGTCTTTCTAAAGAAGCGATCGCAGTTTGCAGGGTTTCGATTTCCATACAAGTACCACCCAATGCACCCGCCATTGTGGTGATGTGTTCTTCCATTAAAGTGCCACCAATATCGTTGCAACCCCAAACTAAGGCTTCGGTTGCACCAGCTAGCCCCAGCTTTACCCAACTCGGTTGATGGTTGGCAATCCAATTTCCTAAATAAATCCGTGCTACAGCCCCTAATAACAGCGCATCGGCTAAAACTGGTTGATCGCGTCCGACGCGACGGCGTAGGGGTTTAGGCGCTTCTTTACCAACAAAGGGTAATAAAATAAACTCTGTAATCTGCGCTGGATATCCTCGATCGCGGGCAGTTTTTTGCAGCGATCGCAATTTTTCTAAATGCCCAATTTGCTGTTCTGCTGTCTCAATATGCCCAGATAGCATGGTGCTAGTGGTGTGCAAACCTAATTTGTGAGCTGTACTAACAATTTCTAACCAAGTGGCTGTGTCAAGTTTCTCTGGACACAACACTCGCCGTACTTCATCATCTAACACTTCAGCTGCTGTTCCTGGCATTGAACCAACACCAGCATCCCGCAACGCCGCAATGACATCAGCATACTCAAGTCCGTCAACTCTGGCGATAAATTGAACTTCTTGGGGAGAGAAAGCGTGTAGGTGTATCTGAGGAAATTCCTGTTTGATGGTTTCTACCAGTTTTAAATAATAGGGTAGAGATTTGCCATTTATCAGCGCTTGGGGATTTAATCCTCCTTGCATACAGATTTCTGTTGCACCGCGTTGCACTGCATCTTGAGACTTTTCCAAAATTTGTGTCCAATCCAACCAGTAAGCGCCAGCATCGCCATCATCGCGGCGGAAAGCACAAAAACTACAGTGCTGTTCGCAGATATTAGTAAAGTTAATATTGCGATTGATGATGTATGTAACGGTATCACCTGCTTGAGCGTGGCGGAGTTTGTCAGCGGTGGTACGAATCGCTGCGATCGCCTCTGGTTGTGTTTGTTTTAATAAAATAACTCCTTCTTGGGGAGATACATCATACCCCATTAGGGCACGGTTAAGAATCGCATCAACAGTTATAGTAGCCACAGTTCATCATCAGCAAACCACATATTATTATTTTCGCAAAAAAATCAGCTAAATTTCTGTGGTTTACTTTGTTATTTAAAAAAATTACCTAAACAGATTTTTCAATTGCCTTGCAAAATAACTTAAAAATATCCACAAACTTAATCCCAAAATTAAAAAATTTCTCAGATTCAACCACAGAATTTTCATATCATCTAAATTCCGGAAACTACCAGATAAAGTCATGATATAAGTACTAAGACAAATAATTAGCATTAAACATGCTTTCCGTGGTTTTAAAAGTGCTGCAAAAGGTATTATCCATACCATGTATTGCGGAGAAAAAACTTTATTAGTTACAATAAATATTAATAAAGCCAAAATAGTATAATTCACTAATGCATTGATTTTAATTGATTCACTTTGATTGCGTTCTTGTCGAAAAGAATATATGCTACTTAGTAAAATTAAAGTGTAACCAAACATAAATAACCAAGGCAATATATTCAATATCAAATTATCTAAAGGAGAGACGATATTAATTGAGCCATAGGCTGCCTTAATTTTCATATCAATCAAACCCAATTTATGAGCCAATACAATTATTCCTGCTGGCAAGGATTCAATTTGTAAACCTCTTTCTTCGTGATATTGTAGAAATGAAAATACTCGATTGCCAGTTGCGATCGCAATCGGTAAAAAACTTAAGATTGCTGCACCTATAGTTCCTATCCATAAATTTAATATGGCACGATAGGATTTTTGGGCAAAGTAGTAAGCAGTAAAGATTGGTAGTAAAACAATCGGATAAAGTTTAGCTGCAATACCAAATCCTAAAGAAATACCTGCTAATGTAGAACGGGTAGATATAACAGCTAATAAAGATAATACCGTTAAAAGAGTAGGAAATACATCATAGCGCCAGATTATTAAGGGAGTAAGAATAATTGCAAATAATACATAAAATCCTAGTATGATTCTCTGGCGATGATAGTTAT
Source organism: Dendronalium phyllosphericum CENA369 (assembly GCF_016056275.1). GTDB lineage: Bacteria > Cyanobacteriota > Cyanobacteriia > Cyanobacteriales > Nostocaceae > Dendronalium > Dendronalium phyllosphericum. Next base: position 35,244 of record NZ_JAECZA010000011.1, read on the forward strand.
AATATTTTGTTAAACGTAATATTAATATTAAAATTATACTGCTAAATAATACATTTTGTAAAAGCAGTAAAAATGCATAAATATGATAGTTATCAAGGAATCCTAATGTTACTATTCGAGGTAAAACAAAAGCTGCCAAGGCAAACGGAGGATACTCAAAATCAAAGTCTCGATAAGGAAGCTTACCCGCTAATAAACTACGTGAAGATTTATAGTATAAATTTAAGTCGTGGCTTCCGTCTGCTTTTTGATAAGCTAATAAACCTAGAACAAGTAATCCCAGACAATGAATTACTATTATCCAGAAAATCCAAGTTTTATTTCTACTATTATCTTGAAGCATGATTGCTTTGTAGTAATATTTTAATAAATTAAATCTTTTTATTGTGCAAATGCCATAATCTCCCTTTTTTGTCAACTATCACTAGTTGATATTTGTTTTCCAGTTTAGACTTGAATTGTTTAGATGGATTAAACAAAAATATATTACTAAAACTATCTGGAATATTAGGCAGAGTTGGCTCAATTACTAATTGCATTTTTACTTGATTATTTAGTAAATGACTTAAAGACATTAAATCGCCAATATTTAAAGAGTAATTACTACTAATCAAAAGTGGGTTATTAGTTTGGTTAATTATCCGAGCAATTTGCGGATTTGCATGGCTACCTTTATTCCACCATGTCTCAGCTTGGGAACTAACAGCACAAGATAAAAATCCTGTGGATATTACTATAACTATGATTAATTGCCAAAATTTCTGAACTATCAACTTAGCAGAAATAATTTGAGTTGCCAGCAAATAAGCAATAGCTAATTGAATACCTATATAACATGGCATAACGTATCTAGCCCTAACACTAAGTTTACCTCCAGCGATCGCATCAGGTAATATCAGAGCTAATGCAGTTACTCCACTCAGTGTAAAAATAAATAACCAAACTCGTGGTGCAGTATGACGATAAACAAATAAAAACGAATATATTACTAAAATTATGATCGTAGGAGTTAAAAATCGACCCCAACGCAAACCGGGAAAATCTAAATCTGGGAAAAATGGTTCGTAACGCCAAAAATCTGCAAATAAATAACTAATGTTAGTAATCCAAGCTGAAATCAAACCTGATATAGATAGTCTGGCTTGAGCGCTGGCTGTTGTGCGGTCAATTTGCTCTAAGTTATTAATAATAACTATAATCCAAGGAATGAAAGCTATAAAAGCAGCGCTAGTTGCTGTCAAATAGGCTTTTACTGTTTTGGTAAATCGAAAACGTTCTATAGTAATTATATAAATACCATGAGCGATCGCCACTAATCCCGAAAACAAAAATGTATATAATCCAAGTGCTACTGTAACTCCATAAATTCTCCACAATTGCTTGCTACGAAGTCGTATTGCTCGTAGCATTACAGCACTTTCTAGTAAGATAGTTACAATCCACAAACTAAACTGGCGAGCCTCTTGAGCATACAATACATGCAAAGGCGAGACTGCCAAAAGTATTACACTTGTCCATGCTATTATTGGTGATTCAAATAGTTCTAAGCAAAGCCAATAGATGCAAGGAAAAGCTAACAAGCTAATAATTGCTGATAAACTTCTGATTGTAGCTACTGAATTTCCAAACAATTGCACCCATAATCTTATTAACACGTAATAAAGTGGAGGATGTTGAGTATCATCCACTGCCAAAGAATTAATTGTATCAATTACACCTTTTTCTGGGTTGGGACGCTGATATTTCAATATAGAATCAACGTCAATTACGCTTCCATCAAACACTTTTTGAACAAACTCTGTTTTAGTATACCCAGAAATTCGTAATGAAGTGTAAGCTTCGTCGTGCCAGTAAACTTTGCGATCGAGGTTGACAAAACGGAAAAATATACCTGCTGATAAAATAACTATTAAAAATAATAGCCAATAACGATAAACTTGATGAAAAGCTCTTGTTTTGCTAGTCATTGTTTCCCAAACTTATAGATTGAGCGTTTTGAGTTTCTGAAATATTGGATATTTTACGTTATGCAAATAAAAATACTGATTTGACTTTTAGAGATGATTTATAAAACCCTAGCGACTAGAAGTCGCAGCTACACGATACTTTATCCGCCTGCGCGGGTTAAAAACCCTTAGTTTTTCATTAGTCCACGGAAGTAGACTTTGTTTGTGTAATAGCGAATTTTATTCGCCTAATACTTTTCTTAAATCCTGACATAGCCATAACACAATAGCAATAAAGCGGGAGGAATATCCACGCTGTTTTTAGCCTTGCGTACTTAATATTTACTTGATAAATGACCTCTTAATATAATTGCTTTTTTAAAATTAAATAATTTATGATTTAGATTGTATAGAGATAAAATACTAGTTTTATTAATTTTAAAGGTAATTATTTATACTAATAAAATGAAGAGACATTAGTATCTCAAAATAGTTTTCGTGTTTAAAATTAAACGAGCTAAACAATACTGATGAACCAAGACTTGAAGCTAACCAAAACCAGAATAAGCAAATTGGACACCATAAATGAAGAAATTTTGGGCTGCTTAGTTTTAGTAAAACAACTTGTGTCTGAGGCATAGTATCATAAACTACATTTTAGCAGATGTAAACACTTCGTCTATGAATTTTAATTCCCTCAAATCTCTATTAACGGTTCCGACTGGTTCATTACAGATTCCGGAATCACCTTTTATCAATGTTGATAGAACTGATAAAGCCATCTATTTTTCTCTAATAATTCCAACTTATAAAGAACGTGATAATATCCAGAATATTATCAGGATATTAAGTCAGTTATTAGATGAATTTATACCAGGAGACTACGAACTAATTGTGGTAGATGATGATAGTCCAGACCGTACTTGGGAGGTGGCACAATCGCTGACGGATAAATATCCACAGTTGCAGGTAATGCGTCGCCAACAGGAACGCGGGCTATCTTCTGCTGTGATTCGCGGCTGGCAAGCAGCGAGAGGGCGTATTTTAGGGGTGATTGATGGGGATTTGCAGCATCCACCAGAGGTTTTGACGCAACTGTTAAGTGGGATTCAACAGGGAGCAGATTTGGCGGTAGCCAGCCGGAACATAGAAGGAGGCGGTGTTAGTAGTTGGAGCGTTGTCAGGCGTTTCTTGTCCCGTGGCGCTCAAGTTTTGGGATTAATTATTTTACCTAGTGTATTGGGCAGAGTTTCCGACCCGATGAGTGGTTATTTTATGGTGCGTCGGAGTGCGATCGCTAATGTTACGCTCAATCCTGTAGGATACAAAATTCTCTTGGAAGTTATTGGCCGGGGAAAAGTAGGGGAAATTACTGAAGTAGGTTACGTATTTTGCGAGCGCAAAGAAGGTGAAAGTAAAGTCACATGGAAGCAATATGTGGAATACATTCACCACTTAGTGCGGTTGCGGCTATCTACAGGAAGGCTAGGACGAGTCAATCAACAAATGAATTTTCCCATTGGTAGATTCTTGCGCTTTGGTTTAGTTGGGCTGAGTGGGGTATTTGTGGATATGGCAATACTGTATTTACTCAGCGACCCAACTACTTTAGCTTTGCCCTTGACGCGCAGTAAAATTATTGCTGGCGAAATTGCAATTGTGAATAATTTCTTGTGGAATGACGCTTGGACGTTTGCTGATGTCAGCATGAGGCAGCAAGAATGGCGACATCGGCTCAAGCGCTTTTTGAAATTCAACATCATTTGCCTTGCCGGACTGGTTTTGAATGTTCTGGTGTTGAACTTGGTATTTAATTTCTTGATTCCTAACCGCTACATCGCTAACTTAATAGCGATCGCAGTTGCTACCGTTTGGAATTTCTGGGTTAACTTGAAATTAAGCTGGCGCGTAACAGATGTGAAATAATCACACTTAGGATATTTGAGTTGACATCGAACTTAAATCTAAAATATCAAGTCTACATATTTGCAAATTTACTTGTTAAAGGCATAGCAGTAAAACTTTTGTTGGGCGTGCATACCAACCATTGCAACAAGACAATCTCACTGCCTACCTCTGCTAAGTGAAATTTCTGTTTAATAAAGGATGCATTTGTATAATCGGTACGTCGCTATTCCTTCTCGCTGGCTTCATCCCTTGCTGTGCCTGATTTGGTTCCTCATTGGACTGGGCTTGCGCTTAACCAACTTGACTAGTAAGCCTCCATGGACTGATGAGTTTTCCACCTTGGTGTTTAGTCTCGGAAATAGTTTTTTACCAGTACCGCTAGATCGAGCGATCGCACCTGATATTTTATTGCAACCTCTGCAACCACAACCAAACGCCACCATTCAAGACGTATGGGCGCACCTCAGCCATGAAACTAACCATCCACCGCTTTACTTTTTCTTAGCTCACTGGTGGATGCAGTTATTTCCGACACAAGGGGGTTTAGTTTCTTTATGGGGGGCGCGATCGCTGGCTGCTATTTTTGGTGCTGCATCTATCCCAGCTATCTATGGCTTAGGCTGGCTGGGTTTCCGTTCTCGCTTAGTTGGTCATTTAGCCGCTGCTATGATGGCAGTATCGCCATACAGCATTTTTTTAGCACAAGAAGCCCGTCATTACACTTTGGCAATTTTGTGGGTGATTGCTTCTTTGGCTTGCTTTGTAGTTGCTGTGCGTCACATCCAAAACCGCACACAAATACCTATTTGGATTGCACTTTCCTGGGTGTTAGTTAATGCTTTGGGTCTAGCTACCCATTATTTCTTCGCCCTGACTCTTGGCACAGAAGCTTTAGTTTTAATTGTGCTGGCTTGGCATCAAAGTCGCAGTGGTGCAAAACCTTTTTCTTTATTATCTTCTCCTTGGCGACGTATCTATGCTGTTGCTATTGGCACTTTTGCAGCCGGAGCAGTTTGGCTACCAATATTTTTACATAATAGCTATGGTAGTAAATTAACAGATTGGATACAGCAACCACGGGAGGGATTTGCTTGGTTAAGCCCAATTTTTCAAGCTTTCGCTGCATGGATAACCATGCTTTACTTGCTACCAGTTGAAGCACCACAGCTAGCAATTGTTATTGCCTCTGGGTTGGTGATGCTGATTTTCCTGATTTGGGCAGCACCAATTTTAGTTCGTGGCTTCAAAATGCAATTACAACAACCAAAGAATCGATTGATAACTCAAGTATTTTCTGGAGTAATTGTTGGGGCGATCGCTTTATTTTTTATTTTCACCTACTTACTGAATATAGATTTAACAAGAGGCGCGCGTTATAACTTTGTTTACTTTCCTGCTGTCATCGTTTTACTTGGCGCGAGTCTTGCGGTTTGTTGGGATTCACAGAAATTAATTGGCAAAAATAAAGAAATAGGTAGATGGAAAATTAGCGGTCAAAAAGCGGCGATCCTCATTTGGTTGATGGGATTTCTCAGTGCTGTAACAGTTGTTAGCAATCTTGGTTATCAAAAATATTACCGCCCCGACCTTTTCGTACAACTAATTCAAAAAACATCTCAAGTTCCAGTCCTCATTGCTACTACCCAAATAACTCATGTGCAAATTGGTGAAATGATGGGAGTAGCTAGAGAAATGAAAATTCAAAATCATCTTACTTCATCTGCTCTGTTTTTGCTGGCTCATCAAGACCAAAACCCTAATACTTCTACTACTGCACTAGCAAATACAATCAAAGCACTATCACGACCGTTTGACTTGTGGCTGGCGAACTTTCATGCACCCATAGCAGAGGAAGTTAAAAAATGTGTTGCGGATACCCAATCTTTGCCAGCAGTAAATGGCTATGAGTACAAAGTTTATCACTGTCAAGCTAAAGTTTGAAGTTGTTTTTTATGCTTCAGACTTTTTAACACATTCTGCCTGTAAGACAATCAAATCTTCAGTTTCTACAACAGAACAACGCTCTAAGTCACGTAATAAAACTGGAATAGTTCCTTGCTGTAATTTTGAGGAAATATCTTTTGCTATTGACTGCCATTGTACAAACCAAGGGTTATTAGCAAAATATTTGGGTGTAAATGCTGATTTATCCACTACAAAAAAGTCTACTCCATATTTTTGAATAAAATTTTGTAATTCGGCTACCTTTTCACTATACTGAGCGCGAATCAAGTCAGTAGCTCTTTGGATAATTTGGTTATTATAGCCCACATGATATGGAACTGCATATTCCCAGCCGATGAAGATGGTTCTTTTAGAAAAAGTAGGGATATTATCTATATTTTCTGATAAAGAAGCAATGAGAATGTCTTTAGGTTGTTTATCAAAAAACTCATACATTGCTGATGCTCGATCTACACGGTAAAAGCTGTTTGGGAAATGTTTCAATAAGCAGGGATAAAAAACTAAAAATATTCCTAATAAACTGATAAATACTAAAGGGAGAATTTGTCGCCAAAATGAATATTGATGCTGTTTTACCCACTGGTAAATTGCATCTAAAACTGCTACTAATACTATACTAGCGGCGATAATCAGCACAAATTTGAGGGTATATCTCGTGTAACGAGCCGGAGAAAACAACTGATAAATTAGTAAATGGGCAAGTACAAACATTGCCACAGATGCGAGAGAAATTTGAGATAAAACTTTGGCTCGATTGGTAATATGCTGAGTTAAAGGAAAACGCCGCGAATACACAAGTATTAAAGGTAAAAATAACCCAATTATATTTATGGGATGTTCTAAAACATTTGGAATCAGACCGCTGTGCTGATTAAATAACCAAAACCAAATAGGATCGTTACTGAAAAATGGGATTCTGCCTGTTTGTGCAAGTCCTAGCGATTCTCTTGCTGCTACTCCTGTGATGGTCGGGCCAAACTTAGAACAACTCAAAGCATAAGGCAACATACAAATTAAACAAGTTACCAATCCTGCAAAAGAAAACAGGCGATCGCAACTATTGTAAGATGGATGAGGCAGTTTGCCTTTCCACTGCCACAACCTCAAAATTAAGATGCCAGCTATCACGAACAAAAACGGTGGATAGAATAAGCCGACTAAGGCGATCGCAACTAAACACGGTAGTAAAGATTGTCGCAGCAAATAGTATAAAAATGCTATGAAAAATACAAAAATAAAAGACCGAGGTGTAGCAGAAACTAAATCATCCCGCATTGAAAGATTTTGAGCTAGTAGCAGCGTACTAATAAATCCTGCCATTGGGACTGGAAATATCTGCATACACAATCCAAACCAATAGCAAATACACAAAATTTTCAAAAATACTGGTAATATTTTACTTAATAAGAGTGGCTCAATACCCACCATGCCAATAGCTCGATAGAAAGCAGTAAATCCCACCGGAGTTACAGATGCAAAATAATCGGCAATTAAGTCATTGGGCAATATATCTGGCTCTAAAAATCTTTGTAACCAAAATACATATACTCTGGCATCATCTTGTACTACATATTTGCTGGCAAAGGCTTGTTGTAGTTCTAAAAAACTATAAAATAAAGCAAAAGCTAGACTTAAACCAAACCAAAATTTGACAGATAACTTAGATTTTTTCGGATTGTACTCGTGAAAAAAATTCTGCTTAATTGGCATCTGCATCTGAAAGATCAAGCCTTAATTAAAAATATTTTTGGAAATTTTACTAAATCTACCAACTATTTATTTACTGAAAATTCAGATAAAAATACATGCAAAATAGTATCATAATCTAATTCAGGTTAGCAAGAAAGTCAAGTATTTCAAAACAAACGATCAAATTTTATAGGCAGTAAAAAGTAAGCGATCGCTACGCCAATATTAAGTATTAACCAGAACAAAATTACATCATGAAGAGTGCTGAGTAATCTCCTTGTTACTCATAACTCAGCACTGAGTTTTGTAAAAACTACTGTCTTTTGAGATAAAGTTCTATTTGTTATTGCATTTTTATGAATATTAAGCGTCAAAATCACAAAATAAAAGATATTGCATGTATCGGGTTAATTAAAATAAGTCCTAATATAATATTTCTCAAAAATAGATTAATATTTATTATTAAAGTTGTAATTTCTATCCTGCTAATTTTCATTTCTATTGTGAGGATTGTACAACCATCCACTGGGACTATGGATCTACCGATATCTCAGCGATCGCATAATCCCACAATCATTGAAAATCAAAAAAAAGGTACTTATAATTGGCAACTTACAAATCCTGCCACTAAAGAAGAAATAGAAGGCTATGCTTCGCTCACGAGTATCAATCGCGGCAGCGAAATCAAATTTTTTGTGAATACAAAAGAGCCGAACTACACAATAGAAATCTTTCGTATGGGCTGGTATGGAGGTGCTGGAGGGCGGCAAATGGCTGCTGCAATTACACGAACAGGAGTCAAACAACCAAGGCCAATTGTAGATCGAGCAACAGGTTTGATTGAATGTAATTGGAAAGATCCATACGTTTTAAAAATTCCTGATAACTCACACGACTCAACACAGTGGGCGAGTGGTTTTTATCTAGCAAAACTGACTGCGAGTAAGAGTGGTAAGCAAAGCTACATCATTTTTGTAGTGCGTGATGATAGCCGCGCTTCCGATATTTTGTTTCAATCGAGCGTCACCACCTACCAAGCTTATAACAATTGGGGCGGAATGTCCCTTTATCGCTGGAACAGTCGCGGTAAACAAGCATTGAAAGTTTCTTTTAACCGTCCCTACGCTAATAGTCCTAACTCAGCAGCAGCCTATGGAGTAGGAGCCGGAGAATTTTTTACTAACTTCCAACCGCAAAGGAAAACTTCTAATGCTGGTTGGGAATACAACATGGTACGGTGGCTAGAACGCTCTGGTTATGATGTTACTTACTGTACCAACATTGACACACATGAAAACAACTTAGAAACCCATAGCATCAAACCGATGCTTTGGTTGCACAAAGCATTTCTCTCAGTGGGTCATGATGAATATTGGTCGGCAAATATGCGGCAAAATGTCGAGACAGCAAGAGATTACGGTGTCAGTCTTGGTTTTTTTTCTGCTAATACCTGTTATTGGCAAATTCGCTTTGAGTCTAGCTTCATCACTCAAGACATCAACCGTACTATTGTTGCTTATAAAGAAAGTGCAGCATTAGATCCTTATGCTAGAGACAATAATCCCGCGAATGATTTCCTAGTCACAACTCTTTGGCGAAATAAACCTGTGCATCGTCCAGAAGAAGCTCTAATTGGAGTTATGTACGAAACATTTCAAGTAAATGCTGATATCGTTATCAATCGCACAGCACCGGATTGGTTGCTTGCTGGTACGCAATTGCATCCAGATAATACCACGGCATCTGTGGAGACGAATAGTAAAGCACCTGCCAAAATGCGTCTTGAGGGACTGCTAGGCTACGAAGTCGATCGCATGTTTCGTAACGCGCCAGCCAATACGATTCGTATTGCCCATTCGCCTTATCGATACAAGGGTGGCACAAAATATTCAGATATGACCATTTATACTACAGATTCTGGTGCAACGGTGTTTGCTACTGGTTCTATGCAATGGAGTTGGGGGCTAGATGATTACAATGCACCTCAATTACGTCCTTCTGTATTTAGTCCTGACGCACAAGCTATTACACGCAACGTTTTAGACAGAATGATAGCTAACAATTGACTCTTGTACAGACAACGGTTAATCGCGTCTCTACGAAAACTCACTATTGACTTTTTGGCAAACCAACAGGCGATAATCCTGCGATCGCTCGTAAGTTTTGGCAACGAATTAACTCAGAAAAATCTAAACTAGAATGCCCTTCAATCTGAGCGATCGCTTCAATAGCAGATAACAAATGCCCAGCGGCTTCAACTTCTGAGTATCCGCGCCGCCCAGCGACTCGAATCGCTGCCATATCAGCATTCAACTCTGATTCTTGAGATTTATGATTGCGCCAAATCCGTAAAGCTGCGATCGCGCTTAATCCTCCGGCTACAGCTACACCCACAACATCCGATTGTGCTGATTCAACTAATCCACCTAATAAACCTAGCAGTACTACACCTTGATAAAGCTCTGGCTTAAACCACTTCACACCGATTAACCAGCTAACTTTTTGCAACAGTAGCAAGTCTCGTTGTGGTTTTGTCAGTCGATTCCACAAATCAAAATTAATATATATCGGGCGATCGCGATTCCACGGTAAGGGAAAGGAAGCATCTATTATCTTTGGCTGCTGTGGCTTACTGACGATTTTTGTCGTCATCCGAGCCGAAGCAGGCATTATATCTAACAAACGGCGAATTTCAAGGTTAGGCTCCATAATTTTCATTATTGGACATAATATGCATAGTAACTAATAAGCTAATCTGCCTTTAAGTTGCACAATCCTTTGCTTTAGAAAGAGGCGGGGATGCGGAGAAGGGGAGACGCAAAGAGAAGTTGCATGCGGTGAGCAGTCCGTTGGGCGGCTTTGCCGACTTGAAGGAACTGCGAACCCGAAGGGGGGTTCCCCCCGTTGAGCAAACTTCGGGGGATGCAATTTGAATGATTATTAGCTTACCACTGTGCAAAATTAAAAATTTAAAATGCTCTATTTCTAGGCTTTGGAAGCATGTTGAATGGTATCCTGATAAAGTTATAAAAATACTGGTTAAGTGATTTTATAGTGTGGCGGGATTCTATGGTATCCTTTTGCCCTCAAGTTCAAAGCCTTAAATTGGATAACCAATAAGACTACACTTTAACTACATGGACGCTTTTGCTCCCATCCCGCCTGAATGGACGAATAAGGCAGTTCACGCTTATGAGTTTTGCTGTCCTAACTGCCGCTCAACTAGCTTAGAAGCTCTACAAGTTTGGGTTAATCGGCGATCGCCTGTGATGACAGAAAACCATCGTCGCAAATGGCAGGAGTTCTATAATTGCCATTGTGGTTTTGTTTGGTGGGCGTGGAGTAGCGATCGTCCTCCAACAGATTTGTCTAATAAGCAAGATTGTAATCCCACATAGCTTGTTTTTCAAACAAAAGCCCGCCTGAGGCGGGCTTTTACTTTTAGTTTCTTGTAACCATAGCCACTAACTAATGTTAGGACAGTGTTAATTGCTTAAAGCCATCAAGCAACTAGGTTTATACTCAGCACTCAGCACTCAGCACTCAGCACTCCACACTCAGCACTCCTAATCCATGACTAGTTTTAGAAACTGAAGGTTGTACGAAGTGTACCTACGTAAGTGGTATCGTTAGCGTTGTCGTGTTCGGGATTAAAAATTACCAACAAGCCGGGTGTAATTTGCAGATTATCACTGACCTTAATTTTATAAAGTCCTTCTAAATGATATGAAGTATCTCCATTGGCTCCACCATCGACTTCACTTTCAGTGACTTTGGGTGACTGACCAAAAATTACACCGAGTTCATTACCTTCTCTGCCAAAATCTCTCAGACCCAGAGTAGCAGCCCAGTAGAATACATCGGCGTTTTTACCTGTATTTACACCAGATTCAGCTGTGGCAACAGTGTAACCTGCCCAACCACCAAGGATAAATTTCGAGCTGGGTAGGAAAGTTGCTTCTACACCATAGTTGTTAGATGTGGTAGCAACTCTACCAAATGGTTGGTTTGCTAAAGCACCTCCTGTGCTGCCAAACAAATTGACATTACTGGAATTATTTTGATAAGTGTGAGCGTAACTCAAACCCAAGTTAAAAGCTTTATTGGGTTTAAAAGATATTTGTCCAAAGGCTGTAGTAGCACCATCAATAAGACCATTACCATCAGTGGGGTTATTAGCTGTGCTTGCTAGATAAGCCCCTGAAATGCTGAGAGGCCCGTTAGGATTGAAAGTGACAGTTATACCAGCACCACCAGCACCTTGGCGATAGATGGGGCTGAAACGTCCGTAACGGGAGATAGAACCTTTAGCAGAGCTAGCAAAGTCGGGGTTAAAGTTATTGACGTTTTCCCATAACTCTCCACCAGTAGCATCAACTTTTACGCGGATGGCATCACTCAAATTGAAAGCATAGTTGATTTTATCGATGCTAACGCTGTTATCCGCTGTAGCCACATCATAGCCCAAGCGGGTCATGTTAGTGCCGGTTACACCACTGTTAGAGATAATATTGCCAGCAGTTAAACGGATTTGTAACTGGTCTTTACCGCTGAAACTGCTGTACAAGTTCAAGCGCACCCGGTCAGAGAAAGTGGTGTTGCTTTGTAAGTCAGCACCACCAACTCTCGTATCTCCAAAAACGTCAGATACGTTGAAAATTGCTTCCCCAACTAACTTGGTGGTGGTGGAGAACTGATTAGCTTCCAACTCAGCCGTACGGGCTTCTAAGGAATCAACACGACCGCGTAAAGTTGCAAGTTCGGCGGAAAATTCTTCTTGTAAGCGCTGTAAGGTAGCTAGGTCTTGTTTAGTTACTAAGTCAGCTGTTGCTGTGGCAATCAATTCGTTAACTCGGTCTAAACAAGCATTCAAACCAGCGGCAAATTCATAACGAGTCAAAGCACGATTACCACGGTAAGTACCATTGGGATAACCTGCTATACAGCCATAGCGCTCAACTAAGGACTGCAATGCTTGAAATGCCCAGTCTGTAGGCTGCACGTCTGAAAATTGAGAAACGGAGGTTACTTGTCCGAGGTTGTCAGTTTCTTGGGACAGTTGAGCAACACTTGTTCCCTGTTCGTTCGCTTCCGCAGCCAAGGTGCTGTTAGCAACAAAAAATGTAGCGGCAACAACAATTGGACTGACCTTCAAAACATTCCAGAATGGTTTGGTCATTGTCTTACTTTTCCTCACACCAACTAGTACAAGTCATGGTAAACTACTTAACCTTTTGCTATTAAGGAAATTTACCCAACGACTTCAGGTATGATTATACAGAATTCGCAGTGATTAGCACAAGTAATTGTATCAATTTTGAATTTTATATTTGGGATTTGAGATTTAAAGTCTTTATTCCAAGGCTTTTCCAGGAGTCTCGAACAAGACTAGTTATCTCAACTTGTCAATACTATTTTATGAACTATTTTCTAGTTAATTTATTTGGCAAACGTAGAATAATCCGACGTTTATAACGTAACATTATTCCTTGTTCTTCAAATTGCTGTAAGAGGCGTGTTACTGTTACTCTAGTTGTATTTAACACTTCTGATATCTCTTGATGGGTAACATTAAGGTCAATTAACTTACCCTGTTCTACGTTGCGTCCAAATTTTTCACTTAACCACACCAAAAATTTCCACAAACGCACTGAAATAGGTTTATAGTGTACTATGCTTAAAAGCTCTTCTGAATGTTGTATATGGGACAAGAAAGCATTAATATGTAAGTGCCACAAATGAGGCGGTACAATAGTCGCTTCTACACTTGTCAGACATTCAATGTGGTAAGGCTGGACTTTGGATAAGGGATAACCAATCAGATCCCCAGAACCCCAGTACCCTAAAGTAACGAATGTTCCGTCTTCATTCCAGGTTAATGTCCGAACAGCACCACGCTCAATGCGCCAGAGTACATCGTTGCATAAAGGAATGATTTCCCTACGAGTAAATAGTTGTTGTGGTAACTGTTCTTTTGAGATGTTATTGGATATAACAGGAGAATTTGGGATAAGACTTGTAGAAGACATTTGGATAAATTTGATCTTGAATTGATGAAACTATCTTGAAGAGATATTGACAATACTTTCAGGTGTGAAACTAAACAAAACTATTAAAATTTAAGTGAGTTCATAAGAATATATTCAGTACATAATTTGCTAAATAAACAGTTGACAATATTCTGAATCTTTGGAGAAAAAATAATTTTATATATTGATAAATAATTCACACCTAAACAAATAAGAATAAAGCGTAAATAAGTTTTAAATCAAATTAATTTACGGTAAATGGATAGATTTTTAGGTAATTTTCAATAGAGTTTATCAATCTATGTAGTAAATAATTTCAGAAAGACTTTATATTTAATTTCATAAAAATGTGTTTAGATGATGTGATATTTGCGTCTGTCCGTTGATTGAGCTGTGAGTTTAGTCTAGTTAGTATTTGGTAACAATAGCTGTCAGTCAAATACGAGCCTAAGTACTTTACTGAGGTAGTGCCAGATGGAATTATTACCCAATGATTCACAGATTTTAAGAGCAATTGCTCGACCCGTAGAAAGTGAAATTGCCAACACAAAGTATTTTTTTGGCAATAGCTGAAGATTAGCCGTATTTTTGATTTTGGTATTGTGTAGACAGGCAACAGCTTGTCGCTAGACATTGCACCTCACAAAACTGACAATTTAAATACGTCCTTCCATCAGCTAGCAAGAAAGTAATTGTTAGCTGACTTTGGTCACTTTACTCGTGCAAGTTTAAGAAAAGGTAAGCTTTTCGTGAAATGTATGTTAGACAACCAATTAATTTTTAGCCTACTAGTATATTAAGCAACAAAGATATAAATGCAATACTGCTAAAAGTATAAAATGAAACTAAATAAATGGGCATAATTAAATGTAAAATGCCAATCGATGAAATGCTGTCATAAGCTGCCATTTACCTCCTGCCTCCTGCCTCCTACCTTCTGCCTTCTACTTATATTTGCGTACAAAGTGTAGCAAACTCACTCTCAAGAGTGCTACCAAGGAACATTCATCTCCAAGCTCTGATTAATTAAGAACGTTGACCAGTAACGATGTATGCTACTCTTTGACCGATATTAGTCGCATGATCTGCCATGCGTTCCAAACAACGAATCGCTAGTGCTAGCAACACAATTGGTTCGACTACGCCCGGTACATCTCGTTGCTGGGCTAAAGTTTGATAAAGGCGATCGTAAGCATTATCTACAGCATCATCCAGATGCTTGATACTTCGTCCACTAGCTGCGTCTAAATCAGCCAATGCTACTAAGCTAGTTGCTAGCATTGCCTGCGCGTGATGAGACATGATTGCAATTTCTGCTAGAGACGTATGAGGGGGATAAGGAAAGATTTTAATAGCAATCTCAGCTAAATCCTTAGCGTAATCGCCAATGCGTTCTAAGTCTCTTACTAGCTGCATAAAAGCACTCAAGCAGCGCAAGTCTTGAGCCGTGGGTGCTTGCATGGTCATGATGGCTGTACAGTCTGATTCTATTTGTCTATAAAAGCGATCGATTTTTTTATCTAATCGGGGAAGTTCCTCAGCTGCCGTTAAGTTCTGGGCAAATAAAGCTTGGTGGCTGAGGCGAAATGATTGTTCTACCAAAGCTCCCATACGCAATACATCGCGTTCTAAGCGTCTAAGAGCGCGTGCCAACTGAGATTCAGGATTGGAACCATAATGGACAGCTTTCACACTTGTCATCTCAAACGTGAAGATATTTTTAACTATAGTCTTAGCTTTGTGAGTTTGCCATAACTTCAGGAAGTTGAAGTTGTATCCATGCACCACCAGTTTCTGGATGATTCATGGCTTTAATAGAACCACCATGAGCGATCGCAATTTGCCGAACTATAGCTAAACCCAAACCATTGCCCACAATTGACCTAATAGTATTACTTTCTGGCAATGAAGAATGAGTACGTGCTTTATCTCCTCGGTAAAATCGCTCAAAAATGCGGGGCAAATCTGCTTCGGAAAAACCTACTCCAGAATCAATAAGATTTATTTCTAAAAATGAGGAAGTTGAATTATCCCTAGAAATATCCTTTTTCGATAAGATTTTCGCTTGCACGTGAATACTGGTACAAGGAGGACTGTACTTGATGCTATTGTCTAGCAAGTTGAGAAAAACTTGGTAAATCCGGGCTGGATCTGCTTTAATCCAGAGATTTTCTGGCCCAGAATATTGCAGGGACAAACGTTGGCGCTGTGCCAATGGTTCTAGTGTTTCCCAAACAGATGCAATTAGCGATCGCACATCCACAGCTTCAGTTTGTAGCTGCATATTTGGTGCTTCCATGTGGGTGAGTTCTAACCAGTTTTGTACCAAACTAATCAGCCGATCGACTTCTTGCATCAAACGGTCAACCCAGCGATTTAATGGGGGTTCTAAGCGGGGTTGTAAGGTTTCTGCCACTAAACGAATCGAAGTCAAAGGCGTTCTGAGTTCGTGAGCTAAATCGGAAAAAGAGCGATCGCGCTCTTGATTGATATCCAGCAGGGGTTGGCGATTTTCCAGAAAAACTCCTACTTTTCCATAGGGCAAAGGCAAGCTGGAAGCGCGCAAAGTCAGAGATTTAATTGTTGAGATTTCTGCTGCATTATCACAAGAAGGGTGAAATATCCACTCTATTGTCTGTGATTTTTGGCGATCGCGAGTTTGCTCGATTAACTGGTCGAGTTCGTAAGAGCGCACCAACTCCAGCAATAAGCGCACCTGTCCTGGCTGCCATCTTTGCAAATACAAAATTTCCCGCGCTTGCTGATTGCACCACAGCAGTTGATTTTCTTCATCAACCTGCAAATATCCTATTGGTGCAAAATCTAACAAGTCTTGGTAAGTTTGCAACGACTGCTGCCAGTCTTGTCGCTGCTGCTTCACCATTGCTATTTCTTGCCGCAAGCGAGGAATCAGCGGCAGTGCCACCTTAGAAGAGCGGTAGGTTAAAGGCTGGAGTACTCGCTCCAGGTAGCGGTTAAGTTGAACCTGTTGCCAAATCCAAAACCCAATGCCTACCGCTAAACCTAGAATAAATCCCAATAAGAGCATTTGGTTTGAGTTGCTAGTTGCGTTGTGATTTATAAAAACTAACAACTATCTCAACAGATTATCCGAATCGATAGCCAAAACCTCGCACAGTCACAATATATTCTGGATGACTGGGGTCTTGCTCTAATTTTTCACGCAGCCAACGAATGTGAACGTCTACAGTTTTGCTATCGCCAACGAAATCCGGCCCCCAGACTTGATCTAGCAACTGCTCCCGCGACCAAACTCGGCGCGCGTAACTCATAAACAATTCCAGCAGCCGGAATTCTTTAGGAGACAAACTCACTTCTTGACCGCGAACCAGCACGCGACACTCTTGGGGATTCAAGGTGACATCCTTGTATTTCAAGACTGGCAGTTGTGGCAAAGTACTTAAGCGCTGGCGACGCAATAAAGCGCGACAGCGAGCCACTAATTCCCGCATACTGAAGGGTTTAGTCAGGTAGTCATCTGCTCCTACTTCTAAGCCCAGAACGCGGTCAGTTTCACTGCCTTTAGCACTTAACATTAAAATTGGTACTGGGTTGCCTTGATGACGCAGCAAGCGGCAAATATCCAGTCCATTGATCTGAGGCAGCATCAAATCAAGAATGATCAAGTCAAAAGGAAATTCTCCGGAAGAGGGTTCAAAACTTTTCAGGTACTCTACAGCAGATCGCCCATCTGGAGCGGTTATCACCCCGTAACCTTCCTCTTCTAATGCTACAGCTAGCATCTCTTGGATTAGTTCTTCATCTTCTACCACTAGGATGCGGCTTGTTTGTCCAATATCCGTGGCGGAATACTTAGTCGATTCACTGGTGTACATTGATATCACTTAAGTTTGGGAATGTTTTTGTATCAATTTAGATAATTAAGATCATTATCTAATTACAGTGCATCTATGAGTTATACCTTGGTGAATTCTTGGGAAAAAAGTAACAGAGGCTACATTATGCACTTTATTATAGATCGCTGCGATCGCAAGTGAGCAAGATTATTTTCGGCGTTTTTGCATCTTTAATGCCTGAATAGCTGCAATTCTGTCTTGACAATAGCAGATTCGGTTGAGATAATTTAGTACAAATATACTATAAACCTCAAACAGGAAAATATACTTGAGAAACACAAGGACGCTGATATTGACAGTTTTCTTTAGGGTTAAGTGTCTTATGTTGCTTTAATCCAGTATTTACACTGTGCTAAAAACGCTTATTTAAAAGCTACCCTGATATCTGCATCGGGTAGTGCTTGGTATTACTTGCTACCGAATAAATTTTTGCTCATTCAAAGGAGTTGGAGTATGACTATAGTTGCAGTCAAGGACAACAAACAGCAGTTAATGCAAGCATTTCAACAAATCTTGGCAGAAAGAAAAAAACTAGAATCAAAAATAGCAACTAAACAAGAAGAAGCAGAAAAGGCGAAAAACCAGGAAATTCTGGCTGCGGCTTCTACATACACTGTTGATAGTATTGTCAAAGGCTTGGCAGATTTACAATTGGAGTTTGGTAGCATTGTTAATTCTCTATCTGAAAAATTAGCTCAGGAAAACTCCAAATTAGATGAGCTAAATAGAGGGATAGAAATTGCAACTCAACGTTTACAAGAACTGCAAAGAATTAGAGTTGTAGCAGATACGTTAGATATTTTAACTCAAGAACACCAAGAAAAGTTAAAAACCCTAGAGCAAGATATTGCTAGCAAGCGGGAAGCACTAGAAAAAGAAATTGCAATTAGACGTAAAGAATGGCAGAAAGAACAAGCAGAATATGAAGAAGCATTACAAGTATACAACGATTCATCTGCTAAAGAACGCCAGCGAGAACAAGAAGAATATCAATATAAATTAGAAACTACTCGTAAGCTAAATACAGATGCTTACGAAGCCAAAAAGCGCAACCTAGAAAGAGAAATCCAAGAAAATACTCAACAAAAAGATAAAGACTGGGCAGAACGAGAAAAAATACTGACCGAACGCCAAGCTTTATTTACAGAGTATCAACAAAAAATCTCAGCATTTCCTAGCGAATTGGAAGAAGCAGTTAAGAAAGCTAGAGAAGAAGCAATTAAAGAAACAAGTCAGAGAGCTAAAATCGAAGCTGATTTATTTGATAAAGAATGGGAAGGCAACAAACAAAGTTATGAATTAAAAATCCAAGCCTTGGAAGAGACAATCAAAAAACAAACTGAACAAATAGAAAGTGTTTCTAATCAACTACAAGCGGCATTAAAGCAGTCCCAAGATTTGGCAATGAAAGCTTTTAATAGTTCTAGCTCTAAATAGTCAGTGTTTGTATTATCTTCCTTTGAATTAGTGGAGGTTTATTGTGCCAGTAAAAAAACCAACAGAGAAAAGTACAAAAGTAGAGATTCTTCAGGCATATGAAGATTTAGCAAAAGAAACAGTTGCACTTAAATCTCAACTTAACCAAGTCCAGAAAGATAGCCAATCTACAACTAAAGAAAAGCCCAAGGTAGAACAAAATATAACTATGAATCAGCCTACTACTGTCCAGCAAAAGATGAATTATACAATTGAAAGCCTGGCAAAAATTCAGTTGGGTTTTGGTAGTGCTGCTAATGAATTATCAGAACAATTAACTACAAAAGCTTCTAAATTGGCAGAAATTAGACAAGATGTAGAAGAGGAAGTCGAACAATTAAAACAGTTACATAATTTAGAAGTTGCTGAAAATACATTAGATATCTCGATCGAAGCCTACGAAAATAATTTCAAGACTTATCAGGATGAGTTTAACCAACGTTATGAAATATTGTCCCAAGAAATACTAGAACAAAGAATTGCTTGGCAAAAAGAACAAGAAGAATATAAAGTTACAATTAAAGAACGGAATGAAAACCTCAATAAAATTCGCCAACGAGATACAGCAGAATATAAATATGATTTAGAACTCCAGCGCCAACTAGAGACTGATGAATACGAACAAAGACAGAAAGCGCTATCTAAACAATTAGAAGAATTTCAACAAGAAACAGAAAAACAATGGACTGAACGAGAAAAAGCAATTTCGGAGCGAGAGAAACAATTTGAGGAGTCTAAAGCTAAGGTAGAAGCTTTGCCTAAAGATAAAGAAGCGGCCCTCAAAAAAGCTACAGAAGAAGGCAAAGGAATTGCTCATTACCAAGCCAAAGTCAAAGCAGATTTATATGCTAAAGAAGTAGAAGGGCAAAAGCGTTTCTACGAACAAAGATTACAATCTCTAGAACAAACAATTACTAATCAAGAAACCCGGATTGAAAACCTTTCTAAACAGCTTGACTCAGCACTCAAACAAGTTCAAGATTTAGCAGTTAAGGCTATTGAAGGAACTGCCAATGTGAATTCATACCAAGCAATCAAAGAAATAGCTTTAGAACAAGCAAAAAGTCAAGTTAAAAATAAATAAGTAGTTTGGAGAGACGTTACTAAGTTATTAATATTTGACTAAAAGCCAAATATCCCCGACTTATTTGAAAAGTCAGGGATTTTGTTTTTCATAAATAATTTATGATTGCAATATTTGTTATTGATATTTATTGCTCTGTTTTCTCTGGTTTTCCATTATTAAGAGGTTTTTTTCTATTGTTATTTGTTGTGCTCGCTATTTTCTGGGATGGTTGATTGGAATTGGGTTGTTGGCTAGACATAAAATTTTACTTGTAAATTGACTCTAAGCTTTATATACAACAAGCATATTACTGATTTCGGAAATAGTCAAAAATTTGACACACAAAAATAGAGATGCGAATATCAAAGCATCTCTATAAAAGAGGTAACCCATTCTTTTTAAACTTTGAAAAAATAAAATTTTTAGCAGGTGTCTTGACCAAATATATTTAAGGATTTAAATATCTGCTTCAGTAACTCATGCTTTTTCATCCAATTTTTTGTGTTGCTGTTCGTTGGTGTTATTTTTCTCGCTTTGGAAGCGGACAGCACCTGGCTCAGTTTGACGCGGCTTGCCATTGTTAAGAGGTTGGCGGCGAGTCATAGAAATATACCCACTGTTAGTGAATCTGCTATCTTTACTACGAGAGTGTTAATTGCTATTCCAGAAATCTAAAAAATAACCGACTACTAGTCGGTTAAAAAATTAAGTTTTGTGCCTGAATTATTCATGTTGTCAAGCAAAGGTGGAAAAACCTAGATTTGGTGGTATGTCCTGAATGCGTCCCGGCCCGATCGCGCGTAATGCTTCCTTCAAAGAAATATCGCCAGTATACAAGGCACGACCGACAATTACCCCAGTTACGCCTTGTGGTTCTAACGCCAATAGACTCAACAAATCGGTGACAGAACTTACTCCCCCAGAGGCAATTACAGGGATAGAAATGGCAGCCGTAAGTTCTCGCAAAGCATCTAAATTCGGGCCTGTGAGAGTGCCGTCACGATGGATATCAGTATAGATAATGGCAGCCGCGCCCAATTCTTGCATTTGTACGGCTAGTTGAGTTGCTAAAACTTCTGAGGTTTCTAACCAGCCGCGAGTTGCAACCAATCCATTACGGGCATCAATGCCAATGATAATTTTTTCGGGAAACTCTTGACAGAGTTCTTGCACTAATTGGGGTTGTTCTACAGCAATGGTTCCGAGAATTGCCCACTGTACGCCTAAATTGAATACTTGTTGTACGCTAGTGCGATCGCGCAATCCCCCACCAACTTCAATAGGCACTGATACAGCTTGAGCGATCGCTTCAATTGCCCTTAAGTTAACTACTTTACCTGCTTTCGCACCATCTAGATCGACTATGTGTAACCTAGTCGCACCCTCATCGACCCACTGTTGAGCAACATCAACAGGATTTTCGCTAAAAACTTGCGATCGCTCGTAGTCTCCTTGATAAAGTCGCACGCAACGACCTTCTAGTAAATCAATAGCTGGAATTACATCCATTTAACTTTCCTCAATTAATCTCCAGTGCTGGTTGGTGAATCTTTTGATTGAGATGGCACGTACTTACCTGGATACTTGTGCTGAAAATATGCTTCCAGTACTTCTAAGACCATAGGGCCGCAAACAGTACCACCATGATCCCCAGAGTTTTCACCAAATGCCACAACTACAATTTCTGGTTTATTCGCGGGGGCATAAGCACCAAACCACGTATGATTTGGGCGACCGACACCTGCTTCAGCAGTACCACTCTTTCCAGATGCTGGGGCAATTGATGGTACATTCAAACGCTTACCTGTACCCTCAGTGATTACTTTCCGCAGCCCATCTCGGAGAACATTAATAGTTGTTTGCTTCATATTTAATGATTCTCGCCAGCTTTTTGCTTGTTCGTTGTCTTTAAGCAAATGCGGCTGAACTCGATATCCGCCATTAGCAGGGACAGAAAACATTATCGCTGATTGTAACGGTGTCACTTGCAGAGCGCCTTGACCAATTGACATATTGATAGTGTCGCCTATAGTCCAAGGCATTTTCCAAGCTTTTTGCTTCCATGTCTCATCTGGAACCAAGCCTTTTGATTCTTCACTAGCAAACTCAATGCCGGTTCTTTGACCAAACCCGTATTTACGACTCCATTTAATCAAAGTTGGGCCGCCGACTTTTCTACCAACTTGATAAAAGAATGTATCGCTACTCATCGCCATCGCTCTGGGAAATCCCAACGGCCCGAAACCCGCATGATTCCACTCACCAAAAGTCACTCCACCAATGTTAATGGAACCGAAAGTTTGTAATACTGTACCAGGAGAAAATTCACCCGATTCCAATCCAGCCGTTGTAGTGACAATTTTGAAGGTACTAGCAGGTGGAAAAGCACTCAGAGCACGATTAACCAAAGGATGGTTTTTCCCTTGGATACTTTCCCAATCTTGCTGAGAGAGTTTTTGCTTAGAGAAGATATTCGGGTCATAGGTGGGGTGAGACACCATTGCTAAGACAGCACCGTTATTCGGGTCAAGTGCGACAATTGCTCCTTGGGTTTTTCCTAAAGCTTTTTCGGCGGCCTTTTGTACGTCTAAATCAATAGTTAAGTGTAAATCTTTACCAGACTTTGCTTCTTTTTCTCCTAAAACCCGAATTGGCCGACCTGCGCCATCTACTTCTACTTGCTGACCGCCCCATTCACCCCTTAATGTTGTCTCATAAGCTTTTTCGATCCCCATCTGCCCAATCACATCTCCGAGTCGATATCCTTCTGCCTTCCTTTGTTTTAACTGTTCTGGAGTTAATTCCCGCGTATATCCCAGCACATGGGCTATTTCTTTACCATGAGGATAGTAACGAACAGCTTCTGTGTTAATTTCTACTTCTGGTAATTCGTTTTTATACTCTTTTAAAACTGTGATTTCGGCTTCGCTTAAGTCGCGGGCAATCCGGATGAGTGAAGACGAGTTAGGGCCTGCCTCTTCTAATTTCTTTTGCATCTCCTCTTGCGGGATGTGAAGAATTTTCTCTAGACGCGGCCCGACAATCGACCAAGAAGGCTTAGTATGTGCCATTGGCCACAAATAGACCGAATGAGGATAGCGCGTACTGGCTAAAAGCTTACCGTTCCGGTCGAAAATATTACCTCGTTCTGGTTGTTTGGCGATCGTCCGCACTCGGTTCGCCTCTGCTCTTTGCCGGAGTTTTGGCCCTTCAACAATTTGTAAATATGCCAAACGAGCTTCAATTCCAGCAGTCATCAATAAGGTAAATAAAATTAAAAATATTGGTTGGGAACCGCGTCCAACTGTACGCGTATCTTTCTTGCCACTTAGTAGCGAAGATGGAAACAAAGACATAAAAAATCCTGAGATTAGTATTATCTGTATATAATTCCCGTAAACTTCTACCAAATATTGTCGGTGTAACAATACTGAAGGATAAAGTATGAAGTATAAAGGATTAAGTTAAGACTCCACGGATGAATCCACTTGCCTTAACTTTCACCCAAGGATAAGCATTTTATTATTTATCCTACCCTTTGGGAATGCTTTCAGCGAAGGGAAGCCGCCCAAAAGGCATCTACATCATTCATGTAATCACGGCATCCTACTGAAGATTATGGCTCAAACTTTCATGCAGAATCAGAGGGGAATAACAACTTTCCAGCCACTTGATGTTGAACTGCGAAATGTATTCAAGTTTTTCCACGAAGAACCAGCAGTACATGGAGTGGACTTGGATGTGAAGCAGGGGGAATTTTTCAGTATTCTCGGCCCTTCCGGTTGTGGCAAAACAACAACACTACGTTTGATTGCTGGGTTTGAAAGAGCCGATGCTGGTAAGGTATTAATTCAGGGTCAGCCCATGACTAATGTGCCTCCTTATCGCCGACCCGTCAATACCGTATTTCAGAGCTATGCCTTGTTTAACCATCTGAATGTGTGGGATAACATTGCTTTTGGGTTGCGGTTGCAAAAAAAATTACGCAAATCAGAAATTGAAAGTAGAGTTAAAGACGCTTTAAAGTTGGTAAAAATGGAAAGCTTGCGATCGCGTTTTCCCAATCAACTCTCTGGCGGACAACAGCAGCGAGTCGCCTTGGCTAGGGCCTTAGTTAATCGTCCGGCTGTGGTGTTGCTGGACGAACCTCTAGGGGCGTTAGATTTAAAACTACGTAAGGAAATGCAGGTTGAGTTATCAAATTTACACAGAGATTTGGGCTTTACCTTTGTGATGGTGACACACGACCAAGAAGAGGCGCTATCTTTAAGCGATCGCATTGCCGTGATGAATCAAGGTAAAATCGAGCAAGTCGGCACTCCCAGCGAAATTTACGAACGTCCTCAAACATCTTTTGTTGCTGATTTTATCGGCGATACTAATTTATTCAGCGGCGAAGTTGCTGTGGTGGAATCTGCTTGCGTGCAAATTGCCACGAAAACAGGACTAAAAATTGTAGTCACCCGCGCTGAGAATACGCCCACTGAATTATCACAAGCAGTAGTGGTGAGCGTCCGTCCAGAAAAAATCCAACTTTCACTATATCAGCCCAGCGTGCTGCATAATTGCTTTGAAGGACGGCTGGTCAATGTCATGTATTTGGGAACCCACGTTAATTATGTTGTGGAATTGACCAACGGTATTAGCATTAATGTTTTACAGCCTAACACCTTTGGTAATTTGCCAGACCGCAACACACCTATTTATGCTTGGTGGCCAGAAAGTGATTGTTTAGCTATTAGCCAATAATCATTAAATCTAGTACAGGTCGGCGTAAATAAACCTACCATTGGTAATTGGTAAAAAGTCTGTGGTATAAGTACTCTTTCCTTTGACTTTTGACTTTTGCCTTGTTGTACTAGTTCCCTCCCTTGATAAAGAGGAGGTTAGGGCGGGGTAAAACCTACGCTGAAATTCAGAAAGTAAACTAATGATTAACAGACGGCAATTTTTACAAAAATTGACAGCAATTTCTAGTTTGTCTTTGGCTGGTTGTGGCTGGAGGCTTGCTGATGTGCGGGCTAATGCTACTAATGGTCGCAGTGACGAACTATATATTTATAACTGGACGCAATATTCAGACAAGAAATTATTGCAAACTTTTAGCACTCAAACTGGCATGAAAGTCTTTGTGGAACCTTACGAATCCAACGAAGTCATGCTAGCTAAATTGTTAGCTGGAGGAGGGGGAAGTTATAGCCTGATATATCCTTCTGACTATATGGTGCAGAAGATGGTAGACAAAAGTTTACTAATAGAAATAAATCACCATCGCTTAATTGGATTGGAGAATTTATTTCCTCAGTTTCAAAATCCTAGTTATGACCCTAATAACCGCTATAGTATCCCCTTTAATTGGGGAACAACTGGTTTTATTTACAATTCAGAAATCCTCAAAGATGTGCCAGAAGATTGGGATTATCTTTGGCAAAATCAGACAATACTTGAAAAACGGGTAACATTGCTCAATGATGTCCGCGAGGTGATGGGTGCTGTATTACGGATGCTGGGTTACTCGTATAATTCCAAAAATGAAAATGAAGTCAAACAAGCTTATGAAAAATTAACAGCACTCAAACCGACGATCGCAGCCTTTAATACCGACGCTTGGCAAAACCAAATTCTGTCAGGAGATTATCTATTAGCCATGTGTTACTCAGCAGATGCCGTCCGAGTCGGTCAGGAAAATCCCAAGCTCAAGTATGTAATACCTCGTAGTGGTTCTTCATTATGGACAGATACCATTGTGATTCCTAAATCAGCTCCCAATTTACAAGGAGCATACGCCTGGATTAACTTTATTTTGCAACCAGAAGTGGCAGCTATAATTAGCGAAACTCTGAACATTTCTACACCTAATCGTGCAGGCTTTGAACAATTACCAAATAAAAATAAGGAGAATGTCAATTTATTTCCCCCAATATCGCTTTTAGAAAAATGCGAACGTATTACTCCTTTAGGTGAATTTGAGGACGTTTACGAACGTTACTGGACTAGATTAACTAGCAGCTAAAATAGTTATGAGTTAATAATTAATAAATTTATAGTAGTCTGGACATCAAAAAATCAGCTTGTGTCAACAAAAAATCGTTCTTCTCAAATAGCTTTACAAAGCGATATTCCTCAAGGAAAAAAATTAGATCGCTTCAGATTAGACTGGCTTCAACCATTGGTATTGCTTGCGCCATCAGGGATCTGGTTGTTACTGTTACTGATACTACCAACACTGTTAATTTTTGAGTTGAGCTTAGTCCCGAATATTAGACCAGGAGATATTGTCAATCCCACAGGATTAGACAACTACATCCGGATAATCGATCCACTTTACTTGAAAGTAATTTGGCGATCGCTTTGGTTGGCGATTAGTACAACTATCATCTGCTTAATTTTGGGCTTTCCTGTTGCTTATTGGATTGCTCAAATAGCACCGAAGCGCTGGCAAAATTTGCTACTCTTGGGTTTTATCCTACCTCTGTGGACTTCTTCGTTACTCCGTTCTTATGCTTGGATTACAATTCTTCTTCCTAGTGGTTTATTAAATAGTTTGCTCGCTAGTTTAAATTTGCCTACTTTAAAATTGCTGAACCGCACTCCAGCCGTATTAATTGGAATGAGCTATAGTTTGCTACCTTATATGGTTGTGATTTTATATGCTTCTCTAGAAAAGTTAGACAAGCGATTGCTAGAAGCAGCAGCTGATTTGGGTGCAAACTCTAGGCAAGTTTTTTGGAAAGTGACAGTACCCCAAGTTTTGCCAGGAATTACTGCTGGTTCAATGCTGGTTTTAATTACAGGCTTAGGAGATTTTATCGATCCAGAATTACTTGGTGGTGCTTCTAGTATGACAGCGGCACGGTTAGTTTATAACCAATTTTTAGGAGTCACGCAAAATTGGGGATTTGGTTCGGCTTTGAGTATGACATTAATTTTAGCTGTGAGTATTGCGATCGCCCTTGCGATTAAGTTTGGTGAAATCACACCGAAGCAATAGTCACAATCAATACCAGTTTGAAACTGTCACGTAATTTAAGGAGCTTGTGACAGATTCAAACGTAAAGGATACCAAACAATAGCAGTACCCAATATTAAGGTTTTTGAGTTGCGATCGCTAACTTTACTCCTTGAACTTGACGTACTCGATCCATTACCGTTACCACTTTACCGTGTTGGACTGTTTGATCGGCATTAATAATCACTAAAGTGTCTGGGTTAGTACCAACTATAGACCGCACTTGCTGTGTTAAATTTTCAACTGCGATTGGTTTGCGGTTCAGGCTTACCTCTCCTTTTTCATCTATCGTAATCGTAATTTTACTTGGAATTTGCTGTTGTTTTGCTGTTGCGGCTTTCGGTAAATTTACTGGTAATCCTTCTGAGCGTGTCAAAAATAACGTTGACATGATGAAAAACGTTAAAATTGCAAATACCACATCAATCATCGGTACGATGTTGATCTGTAATGGAATATCTGGTTCATCTTGTAGACGCATAAGCTTTCTCTCCTCGTTCGTAACGACGGCGGTAAAGTAATTCTAACTGTCCTCCATACTCTTGAATCAGTGCTATTTGGCGCTGATAAAGTCCCCGAAAAATACTTGCGAAGAAGAGTACAAATATAGCAACTATCAACCCTGATGCTGTTGAGACTAAAGCTTCACTGATCCCAGACGTAACGCCTACTGTTTTAGAACCTCCGACATCACCCAGATTTAAGGAAGCAAAGGAGGCAATCAATCCCAATACTGTGCCAAGCAGACCAAACAGTGGGGCCAAACCAATGACTGTCTCGAAAAAGTTTTGAAAGCGTTTGAGTACAGGAATCTCAGCTTGCGCTTCACTTTCTAATGCCAAACGAAATTCTTCTGGATTTGGCTCCTCTAATTCTAAAGCAGCAAGAAAAATGCGTGCTAGTGGCAAATTTGCGTTTTGCCGAAGTTTATCAATTGCACCGACAACATTATCAAGGCGATACAGATTTAACACTTCTCGCACAACGCGGCTTTGACGCTTATTAATCTTCACCCAAAACCTGACCCGCTCAATTATGAGTGCGACGCTTAATACCGAAAATGCCAGCAGCGGCCACATTACCACGCCGCCTGCCTCAAACAGTTTTTGAATTCCCATATTTTGTATACGTTGTCAATAACACACAGTCAGACTACCAGACTCCAGAGAAAAGCTGAAAGTTTTTCTCAATAAAATTTAAAATAAAATGAAAAATTTTGCAAATACGAACGTCATGATATTTGTTTGCTAATTTGTTTGCGAATATTAAATAAATTAATTTAATTAAAATAAAAGTTAACTTAATATAGAATCCATGATAAAAATAGTTCTCAAATATAATATTCTAACTGAGTGCGGCTTCGGAACAGCGATCTAAATGATTTTAATTTTTTACTTGCGTATTTGTAACCATGCATTCTAAGATGACTAGATTAGTGAGAATAGGTAGCAATAGGCTATGAGCTTTTCTGGCATTACTGTCGAACAGCGTACCAAAGAAGTTGCGGCTCTCAAGTCTTTTTTGACTTTCAGTGTGATTGGCTCGCTAGCGCTGCATATCGGCTTGCTGTCTTCAGGCATAGGTAATTATTTAACAAGAGCGCCTGAAGAAAATGAACCAATAGAGATAGCGATCGTGGATTCTCCAACCGAGGAGCCAGTAAAACCAATCGAAAAAATTCCCGAAGAACCAAAAAAAGAGCCAGAAATAGTCCAAAAACAGCCCATAGAGACAGCACCAGTACAAAAGATTTTTGAAAAGCCCGAAACTACTCTGATTCAACAGCAACCAGAAAGGACTATTGAAAAGCCAAAGCTGACAATTAAGCAACCACAACCAACAAATAGAGAAGTTGTTACCAAGCCACAAGTGCCCGTAACAAATGTTGCTCCTTCTAGAAACCAAAGTAGTGAAAATTTAAGAACGGTTTTGAATGGAGTAAGAGACTCAAGAGCAACTAATCAGGGTGGGGGTGGAAATAATAGTCCAGTACCGTCAAGTAACCCTGGTGGTAGTAATGCTGGTTCAGGTGTTGCTGTAGGTACTGGTTCTGGTATTGCTGTGGGTACTGGTACTGGTGTTCCAGGAAGTACGGGTTCTGGTACAGGAACGGGTACAGGTATAGGTACGGGTATAGGCACGGGCACGGGAACGGGCACAGGTACGGGAACGGGCACAGGTACGGGAACGGGTACAGGTACGGGAACGGGTACAGGTACAGGTACAGGCAATGAAACCGGAAACCGTTCGCCAGTAGCAACAGCACCAACAACTCCGAAAATTAGTAACCCAAGTAGTGGTAATGGTCGTGCAGCTTGCCGCGAAGGCGGATGCAGGGCAAAGTATCCAGAGGCAGCAAGACGGCGAGGCATTGAAGGGAGAGTAGAAGTAGCGGTTGATACTGACTCAAAGGGCAATGTGACAAATGTACGGATTGCACGCTCCAGTGGAAACCGCGATCTAGATGAAGAAACCATCAGACAAGCGCGTGACTGGAAATTAAAACCATCAGAAAGCGGTAGACAGGGAGTCGCGATCGCCACGGAATTTGCTATACAGGGTTCGCGTCGATATCGCCAAGTCCAAGAACGGAAAAGAACAAGAGAAGCACAACAGACAACTCAGCAAACACAAACAGCATCTAACAGCAATTCCACTTCCACAGACGGAACGCGAAGACGCAGGCGATCGCTACCAGCTCCTAGTACAAATGTTTCTGCTGAAACTACTAGTCAACCTAGGAGCGATCGGCAATTGCGTCGTCAGCCAGTGGAAAATACTGCTGCTAGATCGTCATCTCAACAAAGGACTACTCAAAGTCAAGGAAGTTCCAACGAGTCTATACGCCGCATTCGGCGCGATCGAGCATCTAGTAATTCATCACAACAGCCACAAGCAACCCCAAATCGGCGACGCAGAGATAATAACTCATCTTCTAGTCAGAACAAGTTACGAGAATCTTTACGTCGTTTGCGTCAACCATCTCAATCACAGCCAGCGGGGAATCAGTAATATCATGTCCGCCTAAATACTTATGATAAGAGTGACGCGGAGATGGGGAGACGCGGAGAGAAGTTGCGTGCGGAGAGAAGTGCGGTCTTGGGCTTTGCCCAAGTGGAGCAACTTCGGGGGGTTCCCCCCGTTGAGCAAACTTCGGGTGACACGGAGAATTTTTAATCATAAGTGATTTCCCGAACTTAATATAATGAGGAGTGCTGAGTTTTAAGTGCTGATAAGCTAATAATCATTTAAATTGCATCCCCCTACCCTTCGGGAACGACTTCGTCGAACGGGTGACGCTCGTACCTCGCTAACGCTGCGCTAACGGAAGTTTGGACTCGACGGAAAGCGGAGGCACTCCGGTCTTGGGGTCTCCCCAAGTAGAGGAAGTGCCATCCAAGACTCCAACTTCCTCACCGCGTCTCCCCTTCTCCGCTTCCCCGCGTCTTTCTAAGCCAAAGGTCAGCACTTTGCTATAATTGTTCTTCTCTTCCTTAACGTTCTTGGCTTATCATCTGTGGGGACACAAGGCGCGATCGCTGTTTGTTACTTTCGGGTTAGTCTGCAAATAATCATGTATTAAATTGCAGGCGCGTGCTAATAAATTTTCGAGTTTGATATCTGCCAAATCTCGGAAAATTACTGTACCGTTGCCGCTACCCGCAGCTAAAGTTTTGCCGTCAGGACTGAAACTCACACTAGTTAATTCTTCGTTGTCACCTTTCAAAGCCATCAGCAAAGTCCCGTCTTGGTTCCAAAGTCTGATTTTGTCATCACTACTAGCTGCTAAAGTCCTGCCATCGGGGCTAAAACTGACACTGATAAAACTATCGCCATCCCCTACAAGATTGTCGAGTAATTTACCGTCCCGACTCCAGAGTTTGACTGTGCTATCAATACTTACTGAAGCCAGACTTTGACTATTAGGCGACCAAGCTACTCCATTGACTCGACGGCTATGACCGCTTAAAGTGTATAGGAGTTTACCTTCACGATCCCAGATATTCACTGTTTTGTCATCACTAGCTGAGGCTAGTAACTTGCCGTCAGGACTAAAGCTAACCCAATTCACTGCGTCTTTATGACCTTGCAAGATTTTGAGTAGTTGACCGTTGCGACTCCAAAGCTTGACTGTTTTATCCTTGCTTGCTGAGGCAATAACTTGACTATCGGGCGACCAAGCAACACCCAAAACTGCATCTTGATGTCCCTGCAAGGTATGAAGTAGTTTACCGTCACGACTCCACAATTTTACTGTTTTATCTTTACTGGCTGAAGCGATCGCTTGACCGTCTGGGCTAAAACTCACACCCCAAACTTGATCCTGATGACCTTTTAAGGTATTGAGCAATTTACCATCCCGACCTAAAAGTTTGACAGTTTTATCTTGACTTGCCGCCGCTAAACTCCGACTGTCTGGGCTAAAACTAATGCTAGTAATCCAATTATTATTTTCGGTTTTGGGATTTCGTAGCAGCACGCTGTCCCATTGCCAGAGTTTGATAGTTTTGTCTCGACTAGCAGATGCTAGGGTACGACCGTCGGAACTAAAACTCACACTATTTACCCAATTATTATGTCCTTTGAGAGTGCCGAGCAGCACACCTTTTGAACTCCAAAGCTTGATTGTTTCATCGGTACTGGCTGAGGCAATGATATTACCATCAGGGCTAAAACTCACGCTGGTGACTCCGGCACTATGACCTGACAAAATTTTCAGCAGTTGTCCTTCTGGGTTCCACAGTTTGATAGTTTTATCTAAACTGGCACTGGCAATAATTTTACCGTCAGGCGACCAAGCTATGCTTTTCACCGCATCCTCGTGTCCTTCCCAGGTTTTGAGCAATTTACCATCTCGATTCCACAGCTTGATGGTTTTATCGGCACTTGCTGAAGCTATGGTTTGACCGTCAGGCGACCAAGCTATGCCCAAAACTGCACGATTGTGACCTTCTAAAGTTTTGAGTAATTTACCGTCCCGATTCCACAGCTTGATAGTGTTGTCTGTACTTCCCGAAGCAATAATTTGACCATCTGGGCTGAAGCTAACGCTATTTACTACAGCTTCATGACCCCGCAAGGTGTTAAGTAGTTTACCTTCCCGACTCCACAGTTTTATCGTTTTGTCTTGACTAGCAGATGCCAGAATCTGACCGTTAGGGCTGAAGCTGATGCTATTGACTACATCCTCGTGTCCTGACAAAGTTGCGATCGAGCTACCATCAAAGCGCCAAAGTTTAATTGTAGTATCTGCACCAGCAGAGGCAATCAAAGAGCGATCGGGGCTGAATACAGCACTATTCACTCCAGATAGATGCCCTTCTAAACGGTTGTACTCTCTCACCCCGAAATCTGCTTGGTATAAAGCTGTCTGCACTTGTTCTCTGGTGTAGGGGTCTACCCAGATAGATTGTTGCAGTTTTTTTCCTGCCTTTAAACCTTCTTTTAAAGCATCAATTCCTTTTTGTGAGGCAAAGAGGGCTTCACTCGATACACTCAAGGTCTTAACCTCGCTATCTATTGCTGTGACTATAGATACACTTAACCCCAGTATGGCTAAGATAGAAGCGGTCAAGGCGATTTTCAGCGAACGATTTAAGCGAACTTCACTCAACCTTTGTTTTTTCTGACTTTCTACTAATTGCGCTGTTAACTCTTTTTCTTTGAGTTCAGCTCGCAATTGTTCGATTTGCAATTGACTGAGTTCTTCACGCTTGCGTAACTCTCGCAATTCTGTGACTAAATCTAGTCCTTGTTGGGGGATATCTACTAGTTTGCCTTGCTGCTTTTTTTGACTGAGTTCGCTTTTGAGGCGTTCAATTTCAGCTTTACTTTGATCGACTTTATAGCGTAATTGATTTAGTTGTGCTTGCAAACTCGATTCTTGTTGTTGCAAGTAGCGAATCAAATCTACTAAATAATCATGAATTAGTTGATAGCGTTCCGGTACATCGGGAAATAACACGACTAACCCAGAGCTAACTAAAATATCTAAGACTATTTCTAATTTGCCAGCATCTTCTAATTCAGCTAGTTCTGCTGTTAATTCAGCACGAGTTTTAAAGGGACGTTTGTTACTTTCATCTGTTAATAAATACAATACGAGTAAAGCCGCACGTTCGTTTTCGGGGCCGCAGTCTTTAATGAGTTCTTTAATATATCTTTCAATGAGTTTGTTTGGTCTATATTGCTGATATTGTTCTATAGTAGTAATTTGCTCGTCTTGCAATTGCACTCCGACTACTTGCAATTCAATGGGGCGGACTTCTCCAAATTCTGTAGATAAATCTTCAACTAAAGCATCAATTAAAGCTGGTTCTAAGTTAGCGTCAGAACGCTCTGTTAATTTCTGAATAATAGCTTTAGCATATTCTGGGGAAAAATTATTTAATTGGTAGCGGATATTTTTGTCGAGAATATTGTTATTAATTGCCTCTAAATCTGAAAGATGTTTAAATTCTAATAAACGATGTAAATAATCTTCTCGCAAAGAGAGAATGACTTTCACAAAAGATATATTAAGGCAATCGCTGATAAATCTATCGAATGCTTCTTTTTGATGGCGATCGCTATAACCAAAGAAAAATTCTTCAAATTGGTCAAAAATCAAAACTGTAATCAAATGGTTACTAGCATTTTCTTGTAATTGTTGCAAGATATCGGCAACGGTAATCGGCGTAGCTGGGGAGAGCAAAGCCTCTGGTTCAATGGCTACTCCTTTAATGTTAGAAACCGCCTCCCTTAAAGATTTACCTAATGCCTGCACCCAATCTGTATAAACTTGCAAAACTACAGGTACGGCAATTTGATCGCCAACTGTGCGATTTTGCAATGCTGGTACTAAGCCAGCCGTCACTGTCGAACTTTTACCCACCCCCGACTGACCGTGAATTACCGTCAGCTTTCGGTCGGCGCGGCTAATTCTGCCGATTAAATTATTAATATCTCGCTCTCGACCAGAGGCAGCAATTTCTAAGGCAACGCTACTACTTCCAGATGGCGACATCAAGGCTGGGTTTGTTGCTTGGCGTTGGGGTTGCAAGCGACCTGCACCAATGAAAGCGCGGAAGCCATACTGCTGTTCTACAGAACGGCGTTTTTGTCTGATGCAGTAGGCTTCTAGATATCTACCCGCTTCAAAGTAAAGCGATCGCAATCGCCGCAACAAGCGAATATAACGATGGGCATCGTATTGATGGGCGCTATTTTCTAAAGCTGCTGGCAGTTCCTTGGTGGCTTTTTCTAAATATTCCCGTGCTACTTCTAACTCGCCAACATTTTGTTGAGCTTTCGCTAAGATGAGATAATAAATCTGCGCCAGTAGCAATGGAAACAAGCATTGATGGCGATCGCTTTGCTGTTGCGCTTCACCTAATTTCAGTAACGTTACATGTGCTAAGATACTCGCCTGTACCCAGCGCGACTGCTGCACGGCTACTTGAGCCAGAAAACCGTAGTCACAAGCAAGTTGAATTTGACTGCCATAAGTTTGATGCAACTCTAGAGATTTTTGGGCAATCATTTGCAATTCTTCCCACTCTTGCAGGTGTTGCAAAACCTCAGCGAGTTGACCGATAAATTCAGCGACTATATCGGGACGTTGAGCCATTTGTAAAACGCTCAAGCATTGTTGAAAATAAGATTTAGCCGCATTCCAATGACGGCGATTTTCGATCTGATTTTGCTCTGCTAGGCGACAAAAACATAGCCCGATATAAAACAGTAAAACTCCCTGTCTGAGAACTGGGGAAGATGGGGGAGATGGGGGAGATGGGGGAG
>NZ_JAECZA010000110.1 GCF_016056275.1 Dendronalium phyllosphericum CENA369
TTAAAGAAGGCAGAGGGGCAGGGGAGCAGGGGGGCAGGAGGAACAAGATAAAAATTCTCCCTATCTTCTTGGCTCCTTATTCTCTTATACTCTTGCTTTCTGGCTGCTGACGCTGTTACAAAAATAGTAATGAAAGCGAGACTACTTTAAAAGATTTGTAAGATAGCCAGAAATTTTCAGTAATTGCTCTGAAGGCAGGTGAAGAAATAACTAAGAGCGGTATTCCGGATCTGCATGATTGTTGCTGTAACTTCTTAGTGGCTGGGGCTTGAGAATGAAAACAGTTAAGCTACCGTATATTTTTTGGCTCTTGATAGCAAAATGTATCCACTATTGTTTAACTTATTTAAATGGTGTAGTTTTAATTTGCGATCCGGTGGGGATAACATTTAAAACTATATCAAGAACAAGGCTACAAGATGCGATCGCAACTCAACAAGGCTATACATGGACACAAAAACTGTGGGATAAAGTAAAAGAACTTTACGAGCGAACCACAAGGAAATTTAGGCAACAAGCAATATTTTACGGCAGCTATTTTTTAATTCAATCTTGAAAATACCCTTAGAAAAATCGACAATCGTAAATATCGCCAGATTTTATATTTTTTAATGGGCAGAGTATAACTTTTAAAGCTATTAATATTTTTTAAAAATCAACGTCAGAATTTTCTGGCGTTGATTTTTATTTGAAGCTTATACAAAGTTGATAAATTATGACGACAGATAGAAAGCTTAAAAATTTATTTAGTAACCTTTCACAATCAATTCACTTGCTACAACTTTGGTCAATCAAGCAATATAGTGGCTCTAAAATATAAAATTCAAAGTCTAAAATGCATTAAAATTCATTATTTAGGGACAAAAATGTTTTATTTTTTGCAAAAAAATCTATTTATAATCCACCTAAATAAACCTTTTTAAAATTACAATATCCATCTAAACAAACTATTTCTTTTTTTAGCTTATAAAGATAGCAATAGCGTCAAAATCTTCTTAATAAAACTGTAACTTTTATGTCCTTTCAACCTCTTTTTTGTTATAGACAAATACCATGTTTACTATTTAGACTGTATTCATGAATCAAGTAAAGGTTGCTTGATACAAAAACAGTCAGTCAGACAAGTTTTTCTTTAATACATCAATTCATTATGTATAAAGCCGAAAAAGAATAATCTTGACTAACTGCCAGAACCTAACAATCAATAAAAACTACACTTAATTGAGGTAAAAATCATGTCTAATTCCATCCAAGTAACTGATTTATTAGTAGACTTATCTACCGAACAAGAAGAAGCGATCGCAGGCGGTTTGAGCATCGGCAATATTGATGGTATTGACTTAGCTAATAAAGTTAATACTGGTTTTTCTGAACAAAAACTAGCAACTGTTTCTGATGTACAGTCTGGCCCTGGTGGTAGTCGAGTTACACGAGCTACCGCAGCTTCTAATACTAACACCTTCGCTAACGAGTTATTCAAAATCGATCTCAAGTAACTCACAAAGTTAATTTAGTTCACACACATTAAATTGAGGTAAAAATCATGTCTGATTCAATCATGCAATCCGAATTACTAGTAGACTTATCTACCGAACAAGAAGAAGCGATCGCAGGTGGTTTGAGCATCGGCAATATTGATGGTATTGACTTAGCTAATAAAGTTAATACTGGTTTTTCCGAACAAAAACTAGCAACTGTTTCTGACGTACAGTCTGGCCCTGGTGGCAGTCGAGTTACACGAGCTACCGCAGCTTCTAATACTAACACCTTCGCTAACGATTTGTTTAAAATTGCTCTCAGTTAACTGAGAAGGTTAATTCAGTTGAATTAATTACATTTTTCCGAGTCGATAGTAAGGGTAAAGGATGAACATAGAATTAGATTTTGTATTCTTGCATCCTTTGCCCTTTATCTTTTTTATCTTTAACAGTTTTAAATTTACACTACTAATTACTATGCTAGAAACTCCAACTCCCGAACACTTGCCAGCGCTTCAAGGAAATGAGTTTCTCCCTCAGATTAGTCCTTGGGTAATGATTGGGGGAGCATTTTTAATTACTATTTTTGGTGGGGCAGTTGCTTTATCTACTGTTCTTAAATACAATATTGCTGTCAAAGTTCCAGCAACAATTCGTCCAGCAGGAGATTTGCGGTTAGTCCAAGCGGCGGTGGAAGGAACAGTCACAAAAATTTCGGTGAGTGATAACCAACAAGTAAAACAAGGGGATGAAATTGCCCGCGTTGATGACTCTCGTTTGCAAACTCAAAAAAGTCAACTGCAAAGTACTATTCAACAAAGTGAGTTACAAATTCGGCAAATCGACGCACAAATCAGAAATCTAGAATCACAAGTAGCCGCACAAACTAGCTTAATTAACCGTAACGTCTCCGCTGCTGAAGCTGAGTTAGCAGGTACACAACGCAACTATCAAGACCTACAGGTTAAGGCACAAGCAGATAAAAATCAAGCGGAAGCTGATTTATTACTAGCAAAGACTCAAGTCGAAAGATTACAGAAAGAAAAAATATTAGCTGTCACTGTCAAAGAAGCAGAAGCAGGCTTGCAACTAGCCAAAACCCAACGGGATAGACTGCAAGCCATTGTCAAATCTGGGGCAATTCCCCGTAATCTTTTAGAAGAAAAAGAACAAGATGTCAAAGCTGCCCAGGCAAAGCTAGAACAGGCGAAAATTTCGGCAAAAAATCTTCTAGAAGAGAAACAACAAGCCCTAAAAGTTGCCCAACTCAACTTAGAACGGGCAAATACTGCTATTAACCCCAGCAATGCATCTGTGACTGTGGCGGTAGAACGCATTAGTCAAGAAACAGCCAAAGGAAAAGCCGATCTCGCCGCTTTGGATAAAGAAAGACAAACATTGCTGCAACAAAAATTAGAACAGCAAAAACAACGCGATCGCACTCAACAAGAACTGCAACAATTAAATAGCGATCTCGACAACACTATTATTCGTGCCTCCACCACGGGAACTCTCCTGCAACTCACCCTGCGTAACCCGCAACAAGTCGTGCATTCGGGAGAAGCGGTTGCTTACATTGCCCCCCAAAACGCCCCCCTCGTTGTCAAAACCCAAGTCTCTGCTAGCGATATCGACAAAGTTAAACCAGGACAAGCTGTACAGATGCAAGTTTCGGCTTGTCCTTACCCTGACTTCGGAACTCTTAAAGGCACTGTCAAAACTGTCTCGCCAGATACCGTACCTGATTCCGGAAATCAGACTTCTGGTTATGTAGTAATCATCGAACCCGAAAAGATGTACGTCGGCGACAGCAAACACCAATGCCAACTACTACCGGGCATGGAAGGCAAAGCCGATATTATCTCCAGTCAAGAAACAGTCTTGACATTTATCCTCCGCAAAATGCGTTTGATATCGAATATTTAATTTTTTGATATCTCTGCGTTTGATGTAGTTTTTCATCTCGCGCAGAATAGCCCAGATGTGGAGATCGGGGAATTTTAATCTTGCTAATTTTTCGATGAATGCCCTATGCTTTCTTCACCTATCCGCCGCAATGGTTATCAATGTGTTCTCCAATTGAGTGAGGAAGACTGCGGTGCTGCTTGTCTAGCATCTATCTGCAAGTATCACGGACGCTTGATTAGTATTAGCCGCAGTCGGGAGGCTGTGGGAACGGGGCAGTTAGGAACTACACTACTAGGTTTAAAACGAGGATTTGAAAATTTAGGCTTTAAAACCCGTTCTGTTAAAGCTTCTCCAGACATCTTAGACCGTCTGAAAGAACTTCCTTTACCAGGTGTTATCCACTGGAAAGGTTATCATTGGGTAGTTTTATATGGTAAACGCGGTAATAAATACGTAGTAGCTGACCCTGCTTTAGGTATCCGTTATCTCAAACGTGCGGAGTTAGTAGCATCATGGAATGGCATCATGTTGCTATTGGAACCGGACGTTGAATCTTTATCTCAGCAAAGCGAAACAGATACATCTACTGGCTTTGGACGCTTTCTAAGACGTATTTTACCTTATCGGGGTTTAATTTTTGGGGTTTTAGCAATCAATATTGTTTTGGGTCTCCTGTCTCTTGCTAGTCCATTTCTATTACAAATTCTTACAGATGATGTTTTAGTTAGACAAGATACGCAATTACTTACGGTGGTTATTATCGCCGTAGTGATAATGACCTTATTCAATGGCGCATTACAATTATTACAATCTACTTTAGTTGCTCATTTTAGCCAAAGATTACAGTTAGGGTTTGTCTTAGATTTTGGGCGTAAAATCTTAAACTTACCTTTGAGTTATTACGAAACTCGGCGCAGTGGTGAAATTGTTAGTCGTCTCCGAGATATTAATGACATAAATCAGTTAGTCTCTCAAATTGTCGCCCTATTACCTAGCCAATTTTTTGTGGCGTTTATTTCCTTCTGTTTCATGGTTTTTTACAGTTGGAAGCTCACTTTGGCTGTGACTTTGATTGGGGTATTGATGACTTGTTCGACACTGCCTTTCATGCCGATTTTACAACAAGCAACTCGAAAGTTATTAGTCTTATCTTCAGAAAATCAAGGGGTATTAGTAGAAACTTTCAAAGGTGCATTAGTCATCAAAGCCACTAACGCCGCACCGCAATTTTGGGAAGAATTTCAAACTCGATTTGGACGTTTAGCAAATATTACCTTCAATACCGTTCAAATTAGCATTGTCAATGGGATTTTTTCTCAAATGGTCAGTAGTATTGGGAGTATTTCCTTACTCGGTTTTGGTAGTTTATTGGTCATTAGTAAAGAATTAAGTATTGGACAACTTTTAGCTTTTAATAGTTTGCAAGGAAATGTTTTGGCATTGATGGGTTCTTTAATTGGCCTAGTCGATGAATATTTCCGCACTCAAACAGCCGTTACCCGTTTAGGGGAAGTAATAGACGCGACACCTGAAGTTACCACAACTACGCAAAAACCACATGCCCAGCTTCCGGGAAATGCAGACATTCACTGTAAAAGCCTCAACTTCCATCATGCTGGGAGGCTGGAATTGATGGAAGATTTTTCTTTAACTCTGCCGGGAGGATGCGCGATCGCCCTGATCGGTAAATCGGGTTGTGGCAAAAGCACCCTCGCCAAACTAATTGCTGGATTATACCAACCAAACTCTGGCAATATCCGTATAGATTGCTTTAATCTGCAAGACTTATCTTTAGAATCTCTGCGCCAACAAATTGTCTACGTTCCTCAAGATGCACATTTTTGGAGTCGCAGCATCATTGAAAATTTCCGTTTAGGCACACCTTATATATCTTTTGAACAAATTGTTAAAGCTTGTCAACTTGCTGATGCTGATGATTTTATCAGCCAATTGCCTAATAAATATCAAACAGTTTTAGGTGAATTTGGTGCAAATTTATCTGGGGGGCAAAGACAAAGATTAGCCATTGCCAGAGGAATCGTTACAGACCCTCCTATTTTAATTTTAGATGAATCTACGGCCGGATTAGATCCAGTCAGCGAAGCAAATGTTTTAGATAAATTACTAGCATATCGTAAAGGTAGAACTACCATTATGATTACCCATCGTCCAAGTGTTATTGAGCGTGCAGATTGGGTGACTTTATTAGATAAAGGTAAAGTATTAGTACAGGGAAATTTGCAAAAGTTACGTTCTTTCCCTGGGGAACATTTGAAATTTATATCTTACTAAACTTTTCATTACCGAAAGTTTTTACTGTAATTAGCCAGACTTGGAGAACAGTTATGGATAGACTCGATAAAACAAATAATTCCGATGAGTTAATAGACCTATCAGATCGACAACAAGAACAAATCAACGGAGGATTTGAAGGTTTTTTCTTCCAACAAACAGCTATAGATTCTTTTGCTGAAGACAACACTAATCTCTCTAGTAACAATGGTTCTGTAAATCTTTCATCTTCAAGCAGAACAGGTTATAGTTTGCGTCAAGTCACATTTGGATTTTTATCTTCTTCTCGGCGTATTATTCGTGGTAATCCTCTAAAGTTTTTTTCTCGGTTTTTCCGCAATTTTGGCTTTTAGGATTAGGGTTCTGACAATTTACGCGTTCATGAGTTACCTTTATTAATGCCGATCTACCTGATATGAATATCTCTGCACCAAAAAATCCCAAAACTTTTAGCCTATTAAGTATCGGTCAACGCGGTGTAGGCAAAACAGTTTTTTTAGCAGGAAGCTACGCTGAATTACACGCTGATACTCTCACCAATAACCCGCATAACTTCTTGTTTGAATGTCAAGATACTGATGTTCAGACGAACATGGAAAAAATTACTAACCATGTTGCCAATACAAATCTTTATCCACCGGCAACAATTAAAATTACCAGCTTTAATTTCAGCTTAAAGCGTAATACTCTTTGGGGAATGAAAACCCTCTGTAACTTCCGCTGGTGGGATATTCCGGGTGAGTCGTGTGATATCCGCAATCCAGATTTCCAGGAAATGATCTTAGCTTCTCACGGTTGTTGCGTCTTTATTAGCGCTCATGCATTATTACACGATACAAAATATAGTCAGACATTAGAAGATATCTTTCATCAAGTAGTTGCGATCGCTTCTCTTGCTTCTCAACATCGTCTCAAGTACGTCTTTGCTATTATTCTCACAAAATGCGACCTTTTGGAACAAGGTACAGTTACCAAATTAAAAATTGAGCAGAGTCTCCAACCTTTAGTTTCTCGCCTTGATACAGTCAAAGCAAACTATCAAAAGTTCTATTCAGCTATTCCTATTGTCTCAATGGAAGGTATTGCTGCACTCAGGGCCAGAGGTGCTGCTGAACCGTTACTTTGGTTACTAGCAGAATTAAATAAACATCATCAGTTTCTGACACAACAAAATCTTGCCAACGGATTGAATCAAAGCTTATTTATTGGTCAGATCATCTCACCACAAATGCGAAGATATATCTTAATCTTGTCTATAGCAAGTGTGAGTTTGTTGGGAATTATTTCTTCTATATTATTTGCATTTGGGTCTTTTACTTTTACCCCGGAACAACTACCTTTAAAAGAACAACCACAAAGTCAAATTCAACCAAATCAAGCTATACATTAACACATTATCTATTTCCCCTTGTCGCCATGTCTCAGCTTTTTGGACAGCTTATTTATACTAGCTTTGCTGGCGTGGGGTTTACAGTCCTCAAAAGTGCAGAGGTTCCCCCAGAAGTCCAGCAAGTTTTTCTGCAACAGATAGTTTACCAATACTGGGATGCTTACGCTCCACCTAGTGCAGGTTATCAAGCTGTATATTTACATCAAATTTCTTCTGACCAAACTTTATTTGGTTGGCTTTATAATGATGGCTTTGACGATTTTGGACGCGCTCATGTACCTTACTTTGTTTGTTACTATTTCGCTGGCAAATTACAGCCTTCATTATTAAAAAATATTTTTGATTGTTTGCAAAATGGTACTGTTTCGCAGATAGATAGAGAAGTTTTACCCGATTTTATAGAAAACATATTTATTACGGATTTCAATAAATATATACCTGTACGTCATGGAGTCGCCATTTCTTCAGAAGTGCGCGAACAAAGTAACTTTGCATTATTACAGAGAGATTTACTAAATTTATTTATCTCAAATCATGCTGAAATAAAATTTGTCAAAACTACACAGATACCGCAAGCCTTATCAAAAAATGAAGCTAAAGTAAGTAGCTTTCAGAGAAATATTGCTAAAACTCAAATACAAAGCGTACATACTCAACTACAGAAGATAAATACTCAAATACAGAGCGTACAGACTCAGATCCAGGGAGAAAATAAAAAGTATCAAGTAGAAGATTATCGTCAAATTATTCTAGCTAAAGCAGCACTAAGCGAGACTACAGGAAAAGGAATAGAAGCTATTTTCCCTTTTGATAATACCTTAATGTGGGGATTTGCAGTGGGTATTGCTTCACTGCTTGTACTCATATTTGGGAGTTTTTATATTTTTCGTTCCATGACTCTTCCTGTTATGCCTCCAGAGACTAAAATGCATGTTTCAACAGCACAAGATATTCCCAAAACAGAAAATATTAATCTCACTCAAACCCTCACCGGACATACTGACGCTGTTTGGTCTGTTGCTGTTAGTCAAGATGGTAAAACTGTGGTGAGTGGAGATGCAGATAAGAAAATTAAAGTTTGGAATTTAGAAACTAAAACTGTAGATGATTTAATTGGTCATACTGCTACTATCAGGTCTTTGGTACTGACTGATAACGATAAAACTGTTGTTAGTGGTAGTGATGATGGAAATATCAAAATTTGGAATTTACAAAAAAAACAATTAGTTAAAACTTTATTTGAGTGTTCTACACCTATTTTTTCTGTTGCTGTTAG
Organism: Dendronalium phyllosphericum CENA369; assembly: GCF_016056275.1. Lineage (GTDB taxonomy): Bacteria > Cyanobacteriota > Cyanobacteriia > Cyanobacteriales > Nostocaceae > Dendronalium > Dendronalium phyllosphericum. The sequence goes on from NZ_JAECZA010000110.1 coordinate 8,345, forward strand.
TCCAGATGAAAAAACTATTGTTAGTAGCGATGAAAATGGTGAATTAAGATTTTGGAACTTACAGACTGGGAAATTATTGCGTACTATTAAAGGGCATAGAGGCAGAATTTTTACTGTAGCTATCAATCCTGACGGTCAAGTATTTGCAACTGGTGGCATAGATAACAAAATTAAAATTTGGAATTTAAATACTGGTGCGTTAATTCGCACAATTAATTCTCATACCAATGCAGTGCGTTCCCTTGCTTTTAGTCCAGATGGTCAATATTTAGCTAGTGGTAGTTGGGACAAAACTATCAAAGTATGGGATTGGCAAACAGGAGAAATTTTCCAAAATTTTGAAGGACATGCTGGCAGAGTTGTATCTGTAAACTTTACTAAAGATGGAAAATATCTAGTTAGTGGGGGTCTCGATCCGAATGTGCGAGTATGGGATGTATACAATGGTAAATTACTTTATACTCTTCCCAGTCATTCTGATTGGATATTAGGAGTTACAACAAATTCCAACAAAATAGTCAGTGTTAGTAAAGATAAAACTGTAAAAGTTTGGCATTTTTCAAATTGAAGTAAGTAGAAGGCAGAAGGCAGAAGGTAAATGCCAGCTTATGACAGGGTTTCACTGGTTGGCATTTTACATTTAATTATGTCTACCTACTTATCACAATTATCTTTAATTTCTGAAAACAGAAAACTCGATATACCCGATTTATTAAAGAAATTGGGTATTTTTTTGATAAAAATTGAGTTGAACGATACATGAATTGTTTGTAAGGGCGAACGTAATAGCGCCCCTACCTGTGTAATTGATTTACCTAAAAAACGCTACTCAGCACCTTGTACAGATGCGATTCATCGCGTCTCAGTACCCCTGAATGTAAATCTCAATTGCCGTGCTGTACTATCATCAATAAAGCGCTGTTCGCCAACACCAACCACTTCAACGATCGCTTCCCGCGTTGCTGGTGAAAAATCACCTTCTCGTGTGCCAATCTCCACAATAATTTGTTGTTCTTGTAAATAAACGCGATAATGGGTTGTGCAATAAGCTCCTGTTTTATACTCAAAGCTATTACCATCATCTTCATAAAAAGTGAACTCACCCTCACCAGCCCAGACGCGAATTGTCAGCAGGTCGAGAGGACGTTCGTCTACATATTGCATGACTGGTGACATGGGAATAATCGAGCCAGCACGGGTATATAATGGCATACGCTCAAGAGGTGCATGTGTCAGGATGTGAGTCGGCCCTGTGAAGACTTCACCAGTCCACCAATCGTACCAGCGACCTTCAGGTAAATAGACTGCACGGTATTCCATACCCGGACGGTAAATTGGTGCTGCTAATAATGAAGGGCCAAGCATCACTTGATCGGAAAGGGTGAAGGTATGGCGATCGCTAGGAAAATGATAAAGTAGGGGGCGTAAAATCGGCGCGCCTGTATTTGTCGCTTCCCAAAACAAAGTATAAATGTAAGGCAGCAATCGGTAACGCAGTTGCATGTATTCGCGGCAAATTTTTTCGACGCGATCGCCAAATACCCATGGCTCATGTCTTTCTGTAGTCATTGCCGAGTGTCCCCGCATCATTGGGTAAAGCATTCCTACTTGCATCCAACGAGCAAATAGTTCTGCTGTGGCATTACCCGCAAACCCACCAATATCAGCACCCACAAAAGCCACACCTGATAAACCTAGATTACACAGCATCGGTAAAGATATTTCTAGGTGTTCCCACATAGATTGATTATCTCCCGTCCATACTGCTGACCAGCGCTGAATACCTGCATAACCAGACCGTGTTAAAACAAATGAGCGTTCTACTGGACGCAATTTTTCTAAGGCTTGCGAACAGGCTTGAGCCATTTTCAGCCCATACAAATTGTGAGTTTCAGCGTGAGTACCTGTCTCGTCTGTCGGCCCCTGTGGTGCATCGAGAGGAAAACTAATTTTATTCCCAGGATCGCCAAAGGGACGGTCATTTAATGCGGGTTCGTTCATATCGTTCCAAATGCCGGCCACACCAAGACTAGTGAGGCTTTTGTGCGAATTTCCCCACCATTCCCTTACCTCTTTCCGCAGAAAATCAGGAAATACTGCTTTGTCAGGCCAAACATAGCCGTGAAATAGCTCTCCATCAGTTTTTCTGACAAAATAATCGTTATTAAGTCCTTCCTCGAAGACTGAGTAATCTGCTTCTGGTTCATACTTCACCCCAGGATCGACAATTGTCACTACCTTAAAACCATCTTGTTTAAGGTCATCTATTAATTCTTGTGGTTCGGTGAAACGCTTAGGATTCCAGGTAAACACCCGATACCCATTCATATAATCAATATCGAGATGGATAACATCACAAGGAATTTGACGCTGGCGAAATTCTTCAGCTAGTTGGCGAACGATATCTTGTGATTCATAACTCCAGCGACACTGATGATAGCCAAGCGACCATTTTGGCGGTAACGACATCCGTCCGGTTAGCTGAGTATAAGTAGCAATAATTTTTGCAGGTTCGGGGCCGTAAATAATGTAGTAATCTAATTCGCTACCTTGTGTCTCCATCCGCCAAACACCGGGTTCTCGAACACCAATATCAAACTGACTGCGAAAAGTGGTGTTGAAGAAAATGCCATACCCTACTCCTGGACGCAACGCCATGAAAAAAGGAATCGCTTGATACATATTATCAGTGAGAACACCGTAATCAAGGGCATCGAATGTCCAATTAGTTCTAACTGTCGCGATTTGGTCGAGTAAGCAAGCGCGTTCGCCAAAGCCATAAAAATGTTCGTCAGCTGCAATGCGTTTCCATCCTGCGATCGCACCAGTTCGCCAACCTACAGCTGATGCATCCTTAGCAAAAGACTGTCCTGCGAAATCAAAGCACTCAAGCCGACAAGGATTGCGGTGGACTACCAAGCGTAACTGCTGGGTTGTAATTTCCACTACATCTGCTTGTTCTTTGACTTCAAAATCTACAGCAGACCATTCTTCATCTTCTATTGTTACCGCCCAGGATTTACGCGGTAAAAATTCACCAGTTGATGTCACCCTAACCCGAATCAAGTTTGATGTCAGTACGCTAATCTTCAAACAGGATTCACCACACCTAAAAAGAACATAACGCTGATTTTTTTCTACTGCTTGTACTATCCCCAAATTTGTCCAAGGCGCTTCAGTGGTTTGCAGTTGACCGAAGTATTGTGGCATATTGCTGATTTTCTAAGCGTAACGACCGTCATTCAAAGTTTTTTAACAAACCCAAGCCAGTAGCTACTACTTCCTCTGGTGGGATATCAAGACATTCCAAGTTGTAGGAACAGGTAAAAGCGTAGCATGGACTACACGTAGTATGGCGATTACTACTAAATCAGCGTGAGTTCGACAAACCCTTTTTTGACCAAGCCCCGTTGGGGCGGGGTGTGGGGCTGTCT
>NZ_JAECZA010000111.1 GCF_016056275.1 Dendronalium phyllosphericum CENA369
GTGGATGACTTGCGTTTTTTGAGCTTTCAAGAGTTACAGAACCTGAAATTGCTTTTCGATAAAAACAGCGATCGCTCAGAGGTGTAGAGCGACAGATTATGCCGGACTTTTCAGTCAAGAAGCGACGGGACAACTTGGAAGTGGAAACTCCAGCCTCTAATACTACTGACCGGCATTAGGTGTTGCGGCTGTCCATCGCAGGTATTTTTATGGCCACTCGAGAGCCAGGGATATGAATGAATTGAAAAGACTTTGACAGCAGCATTACACGAAATAGCCCAATTGTGGAATGCGACTACTATATATATTGATGTGACGAATGGATAAGTTGAAGCTCATGTAATACATAGATTTTAACCAATGCCCATTAAGTAATAATGAGGAAATTTACTATAGAATTGGGCGCTTTTAAGAAAAAACGCAATAGCTAGCTCCAGCCCATATTATTGTTTTCGCCATATCAGATATGAACTGCTATCAATTGCATTATTTTCAAAAGGTACAAAGCCTAATTTTTTCAGTGAACTTTCATTTAACGAGTCCTGATACCAATTAACAACATCTATAACATAATCTGAACTGACAATTTCTTCCAAAGTGTAATTAGGAATCAATTTAGTCCAACCAATACTATCTTTTTCTAAATAAATACTACCACCTGCATATCCTTTTGCATACATAGGTATTGTTGGATCTTCGGGACATACGACTTTACCTATTAAATTTTTAGAATTTTGAATTATATTTGAATAACTACGGCTATACTGATTCAGTAAAAGTTTTTTGTAACTTATCGCTGAGACAGTACCGCGAGGTATAGGAATTATCACACTATTGATTACTAAAAATGATAAAAACAAGGCTAGTAATATTCGCCTTTTATAAGTTACTGTATGATTTTTCAAAAATGTATAGTATTTATTAAATTTTATTAAACAAAAAGCAAACATTGCCAGAAAAGCTGGCAATAGTGAATTATCTAATCCCCCAGCCTTACTATAAGCCAAAATGCTTGTAGGTATAGTAATTATAATAGCACCTATAATCCATTGCAATTTTTGTCTATCTTCTACATTTTCTTCTTGATTAATTAAGGTTTCACCTAAACAAAATAAAAATAGAGGATTCATAGGTAAAATTTGAAAAAATACCTGAACAGCTAATTTGATTCTTATAGGATATTGTTTAGGAACATCAATCATATAGTAATATACTTGTGGATTTACATAACGTAAAATTAAAATTATACCTATCATTATTATTACAGGTAAAAACGCCAATAAAAGTCGTTTTTTCGAGCGAAAATCATATCTCAGCAATAAAACTACCACAGGTAGAAAGGCAAATACTATGCTAGTTTGTTTAAAAAAGAATCCAATTACTAAACTTAGAACTCCTATGATGTAAATTTTAAAGTTTTGCTTAGTATACCCAAGGTACATTAATAAAACTGCTACTAAAGAAAAAAATAAAGCTGTTAAATCAGGACGAGTTTCAATAAAATAGTTATCTACTCTTGTATTAGAACAAAATAATAGAATCCAACCTAAACTAAAAATAGCTTTATTTTGTCTTCTTAATAAGATTTTACTTAATAAAGATACAATTAATAAAGCTGATACCAAAGAGATTAAGCGTCCTATATAATTATTCGGTCCCGTAATATGAAAAATAAATCCAATTAAAAATGTTACAAATGGACCATACATATGTGTTGCGTGTCCATGATGAACATCTTCATATATCGCTAATCCTTGAAAATTTCGCCACGCTTCTACAATAATAGCTGCTTCCCAAGGATTATTTGGCTCAGGATGTAACAAGCCAAATATAATAGTAATTACATTATGTATTAAAATTATAAATGTACCTAATACAATTGGATAAAATATTAAATGCCTTGATTGAAATAACTTGTTGATTCTCTGTTTCAACATATAAATTTTAATATTAATTGCCATAAGTATTAACTTTGTCAAAGATTTAAAAAATTAAAAGTTTAATAGCTGATACCGCTGAAATACAAACAGCAAAGAATTGTCTATATCACACTAACTCTACAAAATCTTGTCAAATCCTAAGACCGCTCAAAAATAATGTACTTCTTTATAAGATATGTGATTATTGAGACTCCAAAAGCTGGAACTGCAAAAGCAAACATTTTTGACAATTCAGTTGGCAACCAATTATCTAAAATATTTTCACGTAGGTTATTCGCACATATTAAAGTCAAGACCATACCTAAAATCTGTATAGCTATGAATTGTAACTTTTTAGCAATTGATATGCCATCTCTTGCTTTAAATGTAATAGATTGATGTGCAAAAAGACTAAGAGAAATACCTATAACGTAGGCTAGTATGATTGAAGACATGTACTTGGCACTTGTATCATCATTAATTAACTTTCCTATAAGGCTTCGTAACAGGATTGTAATTAGGGTTACACAACCCCCAATAAGAATATAAGTTGGATACTTGGAAAAAACCTTGAAAAGCTTCACTAAAATCTCTTCCTACCAACTAAAAGAATCGACTTACCAAATTGGTATCCAAAAAGCGGATCAGTTTTTATAGATATAGGAACCATAAACTTATCCCATACCTTTATTTGTTTTAAGCTTGGAATGCTTTGTTTGAGAACCAGTTTGTTACCTAAACTAGCAAATAATCCAACACAATCTAAATATGCTAGTTTTATGACTTTTAACTCATCTGGCATGACTGCCTTAAGCGTTTTTTTACTGTAACGACGATAATGACCAATGGCTGAATCAAATGAAGTAAATAACCATTGATGAGCCGGACTTAAAATAATTAAATTACCATCAGCTTTTAAATGTTGATAAGCTTTGGTTATTTCTTCTCTGTCGGAATGTATATGCTCTAAAACATCAATATATAAAATTGAATCAAATAATTGCTGATCGCTCAAACAATCAATAGTTCCATTGAAAGAATAACAGTTAGTTATGCTATTTAATGCAATCAAGTCTTTAAGTTGATTAAAAAGTTGGATATCTGGTTCTAGACATAACCAGTTATTATAATGAGAGCTAGAGAGTAAACGAGTGTTGCTTCCTATTCCTGCTCCCACTTCTAAAACATTACCTTTTATATATTTTCTTAATAAAAACTTTATATAATTCTTCCAATTATTTGCGGAGGCAAACAACTCTAACTCTGCTCCAACATACTTGAACTCATTCATGATTTTAATTGCAGTATATTATCAACATAATATTTATAGTCACGTCCTGGAATAATATTAAAACTATTACGCGCTGACAAAATTATCATACTAAAAACAGTACCAATTAAAATTAGTTGAAATAGAGATATAAATAATAAGCCAGACACATAAGTGGCCCAACCTGGTATTCCCCAATCTGTAAATAATTTAATTAATAAAACAGATAATAATATCAATAATAAAAAAACTAACAAAATTGTAGTAATTAATAAAATTCTTGTGCCAACAATATCTCCGTAAACCGCAATAGAACTCAAGCCATGAGTAACAAGTGATACGAAGTTCATTTTGGGCTGTCCGGCTAATCGTCTCGCTCGAGGTACATTTATTTCAAGATAAGGAATTCTAGACCGATAAATACCCGATGAGTAATGATTCCAAATTTCTGAAATGACTACAACATTCTTCAATAAGGTGGCAGGTAATAAACTGAAATTACCGACGCTAATTTCTCTTCCTGTCAGTAGTCGATAAAGCTGTTTGTAAATCAAGTAGAAAAACTTAAATGTCTTGCTTTCAGAGCGTTTACTGCGTTTAGCGAAAATGATTGTATTGTTACCTATTTTCTCAGAAGTTTTCAGGAGACGTTCTATTTCAAAGGGATTATCCTCACCATCACCATCCATCACAACAACAAAATCGCAATTTAAATGGTAATAAACATAGGACAAACCAACCGCTATAGCTCGTTGATGTCCAAGATTTCGCCTAAGTCGAAGGATGTTAACTTCTCTAATATGACAATACTTTTGGTGAATTAATAAATCAGGGACTGGTTTCGTTGAATAGTCATCAACAATAAAAATATTTATATTAACTTCTTTGCTACAAATAAGCTCATCAATAAGTAATATTAGCTTTTGTAAAGCCTCCCAATCATTAAAAACAGGAACAATAATTACCAGCTTTTTTTTATTTAAAGAGGGTGTATTTAATAATTGGTTATGAATTGGTAGTTCGTCTACTTGTGGGTCGTGTTGCTCTATACACCGTTCTATTTGCTCTGCTAGCACTTTGATGCTTTTTAGAGTATTTCTCACATCTTCTTGGAAGATTTGAGAAACAGGATTAGCTTGCTGCTTCTCCATTTTTAACACCTTATTGTATACTTTAATGTCTGTATAGCTAAAGGGCTATAGTTATATAGTTCCTCAACTCAATGCCCTAAGCGTTTTGAAGGGATAATATAGTTTAAAACATTTGCATGTAAGTGATTTTTGTCACATTTTTAATGTGACAAAAGTCACTAGTAATTAAGTAGGCACGAAAAACCAAACTCAGTAGACTGAAAAACTCTGAGATTGCTGTGGGTTTCAATGACTCGATCTATCTCGGCTCAATACCATTATCGGTTTGATCTGCAATCACGCGCCCTGGTTCGGTTGTCAAGCCAATTCATCTCTCATTCAGCAATTTATTTTAGCTATTACCTCGCAACAGCGATACGCAGCATTGGCTCTCAAAAGGCTCTGAGAGTCTAGCTTTCATATCTAAAGTAAGAAATGCCTTCATGAGTTTTGCTTAATCGGCATGGTTCAAGTAGAGCCACATATATTAGGCAAACCCAGATCCTCGCATCCTCAAGAAACTAACTCTAATCTCATCCCCTCATTCCCTGGCACAAAGCATTCCCATATTCTTAAGCTGGCTTCAATATTCTCTAGTAAGACGATCGCTTTGAGAAAGCCCTGCTCATAGATAAACCTAGTTACAATCCCATATGCGCCATGCCGCTTGCTGCCAGGGCAGTAAACCCGCACCCTTGCACCCTTGGTAATTTCTAGTGTAGCTGGATTCTCTTTGACCTGTTGAGGTTTGGCTAATACTGTGTCAACAACTTCAACTTGCGGTAGGGAAGTAGAATCATCCAGCGGCGGAATTTCAGTCTTATTTATCACATTATATTGTCCGTAATCTACGTGCAAAACACTATTGTCAGTACTGACAGTTAGTGATTGGCAGTGGCTATCACTGACATTAATTGACTCGCTATCTAGAGCGTTAGAGATGTTTTTTTTCTCATTGTCAGTGTTGTCAGTGGTTGTAAAGAGTTTTTCAACGTCTTCGATTTTTGCTGCTACAAATCGCACAGAACGCCCTTTACGTACAATTTCCCCATAACCCATTTGTTGCATTTTGAGAAATAAATCATGAGTGTACGCACTGGCTTCTCTGCCTGCTGCCTTAGCCCGTGACTTGATGCTATCGAGTGGTCGATAGATGTCACGGACAGAAACGCCGTCTGATGTTTGGGAGGCGCGATCGTAAATTTGCAACAGAATTGAGCTAATCTCATCGCTATTGCTCACTTTCTCTTGCAAAACATGAAAAGCACTCCTGTAGTATTGGGCAAGCTTGACAGCGCGTTCAAGGGTATCTTTTTGCAGTGTTGAAATATCTCGGCTGTTGGGTGAGTAAAAACACTCAAGCAGGTGCAGAATCAGCGCAATTCTCAAAATCTGGGTTGGTAGCTTGGACATCCAATTACGGATAGCTGCGTGTGTCGTTTGTTCTATTTGGTCGCCGATTATCTCGACTAGCTTTTTGTAATATGCTTTCGCCTGGGGGCTAATTTTGACGTTGAGTTCTGGTAATTCCTCCATCCACTTGTAAAGTAAGGGTAAGCGTTCGCTAAGTTGACAAAAGCCTTCTACATAACGCTGTTTCCTGCGCTGGGGAACTGCAAACAACATTCTCGCTTGCAGCCCGTTACTGTCGTCAGCATCCTTAAAGGTTTTGCGAAACACAGCCGGTTGAATACCACCTGTCAAAGAAACGGCTGTACGTTCGGCAAAATAACTGTCAGTTATAGATGTCCGGTCAACACAAAGGGCGGCTGCATCCCAAAGTTTTAACAAAATCTGCAAGCTTTCATCCTCACCCCTGGAGAATTGCCCCAAGGAATTAAACAGCCCCGCGATTTCATCTCTTGCCCACAGCGACCCATAGCCAGCGTTTTCAGCAGAGCGCTTTAACACGGCTTGAATGGTTGCAACTTCAAACAAATACTTCCTTAAAGCGGGTGGCTCTGGTTCCAAACCTTCACAGCCGCTTCTCTCCCACTCTTTGAGCGCCCGTTTATATTCTTTGTCCGCATCTAGGTAGCGCTGGACTGCTTCGGCTTGCATTTTTCGTAATGGGGCTACAACCAAACTGTCTGCGCGGGTTTTTCCGCCACCGGACTCTAAAACTGTCACAGTCCACAGTACAGAGGGAATTTTATGAGATTGCATATCCAAATTAATCGTCGTGCCTGCTAAAGATGCGACAGCGCTCAATAACGGCTGCCAGATTACAACAGGGTCAACATTCAAAACGTCCGCGTCATGGATTAAATCGCGGGCTAGAGGAGCGGGTAAGATAGCGCCCCAGTCAATTTTGGTATTTCGCCACTCGATCAGCGACTTGAGCCGCATTTCATCTTCTGGCAAAACCTCATAGAGTTTGACGCGCTCTCTAGCAACAATGCGGTCAAAAAGCTTTTGGTTAATTCCTAATTCAGTACGTAGTAAGTCTAATTTAAAACTCTCTTCTATGTCGTCTAAATCAGAGGCTAAGATGCCACTGACAACACTGACAATAGGCTGAGATTCTTGTTTAGTAATCATTTCTATGGTCAGTGGTGGCACTGACAATAAGCTATTGTCAGTACTGACAATAGACTTTTGTACGGTTAACCTATTTTGGCTATGTGTTCTTTTTTGCTTATTTAACCAAGCTGTGTAACATCCTTGTAGCTTTTCGTCATCCAAAGATGGACGTAATGCGTGGGCCTCGGCGTTTTTCCACCAGCCATCAGCTTCACTACGAACATCAGAACCTAGTGGTGGAGTGCAGTTAGTGCAGAACTGGTCATATAGGGCGCGGGGGTCGCTATCGTAGTCAATGCCCAGTTCTGTGAGGCGACGGGCGGTAGCGATTAAGTTAAGGCTGAGTTTTTTCGCTGCGTCGTTCCGTCCACCATCACTCGTGCCATGCTCTACTAAATCTCTGTCATCCCGTCCGAGAAAAATGGATAAAGTCGGGCGATCGCTGACTGTAGTTTGCACACTTTTAATTTGAGGTTGTGGAACTGCCACAGGCTGCTGATGATTCAGCATTAACTCAATCACCCAGTTTGGACAGTTAGCAACTGAAACATCTTGTGGCGATCGCTCCCAGTAATAACTACCAGTTTGTGGGTGTACAGATGGGGGTAGTACGCTTTGTAACCCATTCCAGCGAAATTCTAGTAACTGCTCTTTACCGTCATCGCCCTTGACCCCAGTTTTGAGCTTGACTGTTTTTACTACTTGCCAGTATTCCTCTGTGACAAAGTAAAGTAACTGCCTGCGCCCAGCTTTGCCAGAGCTAAAAATTACTGTGTCGGGTAAGTCGCCATCAGCAAGCTTTTGTAGTAGTGCTTCTGCTGCTGTACCGTCCGCATCAATGGCTAGAATTCCGCCTGACACTTCACCTGTGCGGATGCCGTAGCCAAAGGCTTTGCCTGATTGCAGTTCTCTAATCAGCGCCTGCCTACTTAGTGCTGTTTCTCGTTGCCAGTCTTGACGATAAGGACGTTTATTGTCTGTAACAGGGGTCAAGGCCCAGTAAAGAGGAATTTGCTGTAAGCCTGAAATTAACCGTTCTGCTGTCGTTGGATTCAATTGTGTAGTATGCACTTGTATTACCTCGAATTTTCTTTCAAAATTCGGGTAACTCCTCATGTTGCAATGCGAGCGCAGAACTGGTTATCATAGAGCTGCGATCGCGGTTCCGAAAAAGTCTGCCACGACATTTTCAGTTCGGAGTTACCCGTGATAAATAGACAAATGATGGAACCCGCTTAACTTCCCAATCGAGCGGGTTTCGTCATTTTTGAAACAGTTTATCTAATGGGTGTATGCGAATTCCCATCATTAAACTACATCCTTGACTGTGAAGCCCTTGCTACACCACTGAACTAGCAGCCATCTGTCAGATTCTGGATCTAAAGCTGGCTTGAGGCGGAAAGCAAAAAAATCTTCCCATACCTCTACGCCATGTTGTGTAACAAATTGTTTTTCAACTTCTTTAAAGCGTTCCCAGTTGCGATCGCGGATCGCAATCAGCATTGGGATTAATTCGCTTACTGGAATCTGGGTAGCTATTTCACTCATCTGGATGCCTCTCAAAAATACAAATTATTGGCAAAGGTTCTATCTTAGTGTCAACAACTTTAACTAATCGTATTCCTCTTTTTCTACTTATCCTTTTGCAGTGTTGCTCTGAAGCAGCTGGCAGCCAATATCTAGTCTCAGCTAGTGGGTCAAATTTCTCCTCAACACGCTCTATATCATCGTTTGGCTGATTTCCCTCGGTCAAATTACCTCCTGATTTTGTTCTGTGCGATCACGTTATTCATTTGTCCTTTTCCTCCTTTTTATTGTCTATCGCTTGCTCAAGCAGCATGGTTATGAGGTTGTTAACGCTTCGATGCTCACCCTCAGCCCATTCTTTAAGAAACTCGTGCTTATCTGGGTCAAGGTAAACCATGACTCGTGGCTTTTTACTAGGCATCTCTACAGGTACATATAAGTACTATCTCTTGTCAGCAATTGTCGCCTTAATAAGAAAATTTTGAAAGGGAGTTGCACTTGTTAGTACCTGCTGTTACTATAGTAGTGTCAAGATTATCAATACGTCAAATAACTCAGGACAGACGCAAGTAAGACCCAAGCGCAAAACGCACTTGGCAGTTTCCTTTCGAGGTTGCTCCCGCTTGCGAGCGCTGTTTTGACAGCATTCAATTAACTATTCACAGCAATATCTGCATTGCGTCTGCTCATATCAGCGGTCGCGGTAATTGTGCGTGGGAGTATCAGGACAGAGGATTCATGCATATCAATTTACGCAATTTAGAAGCAATCAACGAACTACCAAACAAAGGAGAAATAATGCTGACATCTAATCAAATTAGGCGTTTACAAGCAATACATCGCTGGCTCAGAGAAATCCGAGATTCAGAGCAATTCAGGCAACTGGAATACTATCCAGACGTAACACTAGGAGATGCCATCCAAGCAGTAGACGAAATGCTACAGTCACAAGACCATTGTGATTACAACAGGGCGAACTTTACTGATGATCAGTGGCAAAAGTATCTAGAGCAGAAGCCAGTATTGCATATTCGCCGCGTCAAGACTTGGACTGAAAAGATTAACTCATTCCTACTTGATGCAGCGTCAGAAGTCGCACTTTTGAGCTTGGTAACTACTAGTTTTATGGTTGTTGGTGCTATCTTTTGTCATGGCGTTGACCGCATTGAGCAAAGCAGAGGCGAGCAATATCAACGCACATGGATTTACAACGCGAAAATTTTTGAAGGAAGCACCATTGCATCTATCGCCGTCTTCCTAGGTGCAAGTTTGACTGGTGCGTGTGCAGCTGGAGGGAAACAAGATGACTGATTTGCAACATGTTGTCTGCGTCACTTTGCTTACCCAGTCTAAAACCTACAGCATTAACGGTATTTTGGTGTGATTCGTCGGTTAGAAACCAGAGTCCGTAAGGGTTCTGGGGGATTAACCCCTAGGTTCAAGCCTAGAGAACTGATTAACAATGTAGGTGTAAATCCTACCCCTCAAGTGCTGAGGTGAAAGCCCTTTCCCTACGGTAGCGACTAGTCCTCAATCCGTAAAGCGGGAATGAAAGGCGCTCTTACTGGAAGCCTAAATCCGGTAATCCGCCAAGCAAGATACCCATGAGTACGAAAGAAAGACACGTTTGAGTCATCGTAACGTCAAAGCAGCGCAATCAGGCTGAAACGCTGCGCCAAAAGGCAAAAGGATTAGGGATTGGCGAGTCAGAGTTCGACCAATAAGCACCCCCAATAAACCCGGTGAAAAGTGTCACTCTAAAGGTATCAGTATTGTTACTCGGAACGAAGTAACCCGTCAAACGCTCTCAGGTGGTCGAATACCTGAGTAGGTGCTAACCGGATGCCTTGACGGGCAAGATTGAGTAAGAAGCGAACGCTTGGCTGTAATGGTCAAGATAAGCCGACGTACTCACGATGATATGGATGGAATGGTCACATTAGGAAGTATATATGTCTAAAACACTGAGCAATCAGATGGTGGAATGGAACGAGATTAACTGGCGAAAGCTGGAAAAGAACGTTTATAAGCTTCAGAAAAGAATATTCCAAGCCTCTCTACGTGGTGATACTAAAGCAGTACGCAGGCTCCAAAAAACCTTGATGAGGTCTTGGTCAGGAAAAGCCTTATCTGTCCGTAAAGTAACCCAGGATAACCAGGGTAAGAAAACCGCAGGCGTAGACGGCATCAAGTCGCTTACTCCCAAGGCTCGGCTTACTCTGGTACTGAGCTTGAACATTAACCTTCATGTTAGTGCAACCCGTCGGGTTTGGATTCCCAAATCTAATGGTGACAAGCGCCCGTTAGGTATTCCTACTATGCACGACAGAGCGACTCAAGCCCTTGCAAAACTGGCTCTTGAACCAGAATGGGAAGCGCGATTTGAGCCAAATAGCTACGGATTCCGACCAGGTAGAAGCGCCCACGATGCAATCGGAGCAATATTCAACAGCATCAAACAATCTATTAAGTATGTTCTAGATGCCGACATATCCAAGTGCTTCGATAAAATCAACCACGAACAACTGCTCAGAAAAATCAATACATTCCCAACAATGCACAGACTTATCAAAGCATGGTTGAAATCGGGTGTAATGGATGAGGAACAGTTCTTTGAGACTAACTCAGGCACGCCCCAAGGCGGTGTAATATCTCCCCTACTAGCGAATATAGCCCTACATGGGATGGAACAACTAGTAATAGATTATGCGCGCAGCCTGAAAGGTGATAAACAAATAAATCAAAAAACTATATCCCTAATAAGATATGCCGATGATTTTGTAATCCTTGCCAACAAAATAACTCAAATTGCTGAAATGAGAGAGTTAGTTACAAAGTGGTTAGCAAAAATGGGTCTATAGGACTAGTATTTGATTTCTGAAAAAACTCCGTACATCTGGAGAGACATAAAATCAAAGGTAGTGTTACGGATAAACCACTCAAACATCCATTTTAAATGGTGAAATGTTGGAACTAAAGCACAAAAACGCCGAACCCAGTTTTTTGCTTGTAACCAAATGTCTTCAATAGGATTTTGTGATGGGCAATTAGGAGCAAAACGAATGCAATGAATTTTCCATTGTTCTGGAGGTAAACCTTGATTTATCTCAGCTAAAAAGTTTTGAACAAGATGTGAACGATGATAAGAAGCACCATCCCAAAGAAGAAGTAATCTTTGGTCGGGAGAAGAGTCTAATAAATAACGTAAATAATCAATTGTATTGTTTGAGTTACCAGCATTGTAAGCTTTAAGAAGTAACTTGCCATCGAGATAATCAACCGCCCCGTAGTATGTCTGTTTATCTCGTTCATTAACGATTCCAATTGCTATTTCTTGGTCAGTTCTCCCCCAAACATACCCAGTTAAATCTCCCCATAACAGATGGCACTCATCAATTAGTAATACTCTTAGCTTTCGGTCTTCTATCTCCTCTCTATTGCTTGCCAACAATGTTTCAATCTGTTTTTTTCTAGAAGCGCAAATTTTGCTAGAGAGGGTCAGATATTCAAGTAAACTAGGGAACACAGAGAATATGTGGTGCATGAATGGTAAGAAAAAGCCCTCAACCAAAAGCGACATCATCTGAAGTACTAGAATGCGTGCAACAGAATTGTCCCAGTTGCGGCAAACCCATGTGGAATGAGTACAACAATCTGCGACGTGTGAGAACTCTTAAAGGAGTGATACAACTACTGTTGAAAATTCGCCGTTGTCAAAATAGCTCTTGTGAGCGTTACAAAATTAAGTATCGACCAGAGCAGGAAGGTTCGTGGGCATTACCACAACAGGAATTCGGGTTAGATGTGATTGCACTGGTAGGAGCGTTGCGTTATCAAGAACACAGAAGCATACCTCAAATTCATCAACAACTTCGTAATCGCGGTGTAGAAGTAAGCGAGCGAAGCGTTATTTACCTGTTAGAAAGATATGACGAATTGGTTGCACTGTGGTTAAGTGACCACTCAAGACTTAAAGCCATCGCCAAAAAACAAGGGGGATTGATATTAGCAATTGATGGGATGCAACCGGATGTTGGGCATGAAGTACTATGGGTGATTCGTGATTGTTTATCAGGAGAAATTTTGCTGGCGAAAAGTTTATTATCATCAAGAAATGAGGATTTAGCCGCTTTGCTATTGGAAGTGAAAAATACTCTTGATGTAGAGATTGATGGAGTCATAAGTGACGGACAACAGTCAATTCGTAAAGCTGTTGAAGTCGCATTGCCTGGAAT
>NZ_JAECZA010000112.1 GCF_016056275.1 Dendronalium phyllosphericum CENA369
TCTTTGAAGAACTGTATGAGCGAGGTTTAGAGTTTATTACTAAGTCAAAGAAAAACATGAAAAACCGTTTGCTCAAACTGATTGATAAAATCTTGTTACGCAAGCGAGCAGTCATTGAGTCTGTTAATGATTATCTCAAAAATGTATGTCAAATAGAACACTCACGACACCGGAGTCCATTAAACTTTCTGGTTAACTTGTTAGCTGGTTTGGTTGCTTACACCTACTTACCTAACAAACCCTCTATTGATATTTACCCTAAAGACTTGCCTGCACTGCCTCCTGCTCTTTTTTAGTTCTGTCGAACTCACGTTAAATAAGTGAATACTTGCATTTTACTTATGATGAATTAATTATCAGGAACTAAAGCACATAAATTAGCTAAATATCATTGATTTTTCGCAGATAATTCACTTTTAGCAATGGCTTTGGCTCTGGTTATATCCAACTTGAATGCTAGTGAGATTAAGCCTACTTAAAAGTTATACGCATTCAAATTTAAAAAATTGTGTTAATGCGTCGTACTGCCTTGTTAACAATTTTCTCTCGAACTTTGAGTTTCAACGTTGTTTGATTCATCCAAAATCCTTAGTTTTATTATCTTTTTATTTCCGGACTTACGCACAGGTAACGAAAATACAAACCACAAAGGACACGAAGTGGCTTCTTGAAGGGTAGAAATAAGAGTTTGAGAGAGTTTTTGTATAAGTACTATATTTAATAATTTGCGGCAAAACCAATAATATTTTTAGCCTAGCTAAATTGAAATCCAAAGGAGGCTTTTTAGTAAAACTGAAATCATTTTCTCCTTTGCCTCCTTAGTTTATTGCTCTTTTTGCTTCCCGCGTCCATCAGCTGATTCAACCAAACTCTATTTTTAGTCCACCTGCTTAGTCACCTCTCCATGATGATATTTGGTGGCTAGCTATTTTTCATTTCAAATAAATGGTGACTTTGGTCATATATCAGTTGCAAACTACTAGTGACTTTGGTCATGCATTACTGAGGGTATATTTGAACGATAATTATTGTTATCAATTTATCCGAGGAGATTATCAAATATTAATTAACAGATTAATAGAGCGACAGCAGAAAGTGACAGTGAATATTAGGCTTCCCGATACCAAAATAAAAGCAACAAGCATGTCAATATTTTCCTTGAATAAAGTTCCTTAACTAAAACTCAAGCAAAACTATACTCGAACGCAAATAAAGGAATCAATCTTATGTGGAATCAAAATCGCGTATCTATCCTCTTAGCGGCAGCTACCCTAATAATTGTTCCAGCATTCTTGAGTGCGCCTGCGAATGCTCAGACTAAAGTCCACACCGTTAGCGAACGCGATCGCAATTGGGATCGTGACGGCAGACGCAACTATCAAGAAGATAGAAGACAAGATTGGGATCGTGACGGCAGACGTAACTATCAAGAAGATAGAAGACAAGAAGATAGAACTCATATAGACAGGCGCAATTGGAACCGCGATAACGAACCCAATATTAGAGCAGTTAGACTGCAAAATGGTGATATCAGATATCCTAACGGGGAAACTATTTCTGCTAGAAGGATAGTTAGATTGCGTAATCAAGGTTATTGGAGACTTCCCAATGGAGATATTCTTCTTCCCAATCAGGAAATAGTGCCTTCTAGAAGATTAGTGAGACTTCAAAACGGCGATTTTAGACTGCCCAATGGAGTGATAGTGCAAATAAACCTCTAATTCCTGTCTAGTTAAATAAAGGTTTATTAGGGCTAAAGCAAAGACAAGCTGAGTTCAGCGACTATCCTGACTTGATATAAAACACTAAAAACTGAGTTGTCAGTATAGGGCTACCAGGCTATGGTTCCAGCCGTAAAAAACTAGCCCGGTAGCTATTTTTTTTATACATTGGAAATTATCATGACAATTAATACATCACATACTGTAGATTCATCAGCTTTGGTTCCAGAAATCAAAAAAAAGGGTAAAAATCGTTGGCTATCTTGGCTAGTTGCTCTTTGCCTACTAGGTGGAATTGGCTACGCAGTTTACTATCAAGTAGCTGTCGTTCCCGCTCAACAAGCAAGAAGGCGGATTTTAACCCAGCCCGTACAAAGGCAAAACTTAGCGATCGCAATTTCGGCCAATGGGACTGTCAAGCCCGAACGGTCAATCAACCTCAGCCCCAAAAATTCTGGCGTACTGAAAACACTGCTAGCAAAAGAAGGAGATTTTGTTAAACAAGGACAGATTTTAGCTTACATGGATGATTCCAACCTGCAAGGGCAACTCACTTCTGCCAAAGGACAACTAGCACAAGCCGAGGCCAATTTGCAAAAGGCACAAGCAGGTAATCGCCCTCAAGATATTGCCCAATCACAGGCACAACTAGAGGAAGCCGAGGCCAATTTGCAAAAAGCACAAGCAGGCAATCGCCCTCAAGATATTGCCCAAGCGCAGGCACGTTTACAAAGCGCTCAAGCTACTTTAAGTAAGGCAGAAGATGATTTCCGTCGCAATCAGCAACTTTACACTGCTGGAGGTATTTCCCTTCAAACTCTTAACCAAACTCGTGCAGATCGCGATAGCGCCCAAGCACAGGTAAATGAAGCACAGCAAGCACTAGCGTTACAAAAAGCTGGTTCGCGTTCAGAAGATATCGAGCAAGCAAGAGCTGTTGTGAAGCAGAGGCAGCAAGCTTTAGCACTTCTCAAAGCTGGGTCGCGTCAAGAAGATATTGATGCAGCAAACGCTCAGGTAATTTCGGCTCGCGGTTCGCTACAAAATGTCCAATCAGATATCAATGACACAATTATTCGAGCTCCTTTTGATGGTGTGGTGACGAAGAAGTACGCCGACCCAGGCGCTTTTGTAACCCCAACAACTGCTAGTAGTGAAGTCTCTTCTGCCACTTCTTCTTCTATTTTGGCTCTGGCTTCTACAAATGAAGTTGTAGCTGATTTAGCCGAAACAAATATTTCCAAAATCAAGCTCGGACAAGAAGTCAAAATTACAGCAGATGCTTACCCAGGAAAAACCTTTACAGGCAAAGTCAATCAAATTGCTGCCCAAGCTACGGTTACGCAAAATGTCACTAGTTTTGAAGTGAAAGTATCGCTATCTGACCCCGATAATCTCTTACGGTCAGGGATGAATGTCGCAGCAGATTTTCAAGTTGGGAAATTAGAAAATGTTCTCGTAGTGCCAACTGCATCAGTTGTGCGCCGAGAAAATGCTACAGGTGTGTATGTGGCAGGAGAAAATAACAGACCTGTGTTTACTCGGATAGAAACTGGCGTAACTGTGAATAACTTTACCGAAGTTAAGTCTGGATTAGAAGGAGACGAGAGAGTATTACTCAGCTTCCCACCAGGATCGCGTCCGCAATCAACGCCACGAGGAGGAGTTTTTCCAGGCCTCGGTGGTGGTGGCGGTCGTTCCTCAAACGGTGGTTCGCGTAGTGGTAATTCTCCGCGCAATGCTGCTCCTTAGAAGGGAGCAGGGGAGGCAGGGGGAGATGAGGGAGACAAGAAATAATAATTACTTCTGCTCCTGACAACTGACAACTGACAACTGACAACTGACTCAGTTTTTAGTGACAAATATAACAATATTATGTTTAAAAAATTTAAAGGTTTTTATAAAGGTAAGAGAAGCAGTACAGTCCCGTTGCTAGAAATATTGTCAATGGCGGCTGAGACATTGTGGAGTAACAAGTTACGCACTGGACTCACTATGCTGGGCGTGATTATTGGAATTTCCTCAGTCATTGCGATTACCTCTGTTGGCCAGGGGGTACAAAAGGGAGTTGAGCAACAGATACAAGCCTTGGGTACGGATGTCATCCAAATTTTGGCGGGTGCTGCAAGAAGCGGAAATGTTCGTCAAGGAATCGGTTCTAGCAGCACATTGACTTGGGAAGATGCCAAAGCGATCGCCACACAAGCACCATCGGCTGAGATGGTTTCTGCCTACCTCCAACGTAGCGCCCAAGTGGTTTATAGCGGACAAAACACATCCACAACAATTTACGGCACAGATTTAAATTATCCAGAAGTCAGAAATACTCACCCCCAACAGGGAAGATATTTTACTCAAGAAGAACTAGATACTGCCACACAAGTTGCTGTTTTGGGGCCAACAGTCCAAAGTACACTCTTTGGTCAAGGTGTCAATCCCATTGGCGAGAAAATCCGAATTCAAGGAGAAGCTTATGAAGTGATTGGGGTGATGGAGGCAAAAGGTTCTCAGGGACCAATGGATCGAGACGACCAAATTTTTATTCCTCTAACTAGTATGTCGGCGAGACTAGTGGGTAACAATGCCTTGGCAGGCATTTCTGTGAATGGGATTTTAATCAAATCTAGCAATCAAGAGCAATTAGAGGCGGCGCAATTTCAAGTTACCAACCTGCTGCGCCAGCGTCATAATATTTATCCACCGCAAGCCGATGATTTTCGGCTGACTAACCAAGCCGATATTGTTAGCACTTTCACGAACGTAGTCGGTTTATTTACAGTCATGGTAGTGGCGATCGCCGGAATTTCGTTAGTTGTGGGCGGCATTGGTATTGCTAACATCATGCTAGTTTCCGTAGTCGAACGAACGCGCGAAATCGGCATTCGCAAAGCCGTAGGAGCTACCAATTCTGCAATCCTCAATCAATTTTTAGCAGAAGCGATCGTTATTTCCATCGTTGGCGGCACTATTGGCATGGGAAGTGGTATTTTGATTGCCTTTGGAGCCGCAAATATTTTTAAATTTCCCTTTGTTGTTTCTTTAGTCTCAATCATCGTTGGCTTTGGACTCTCATTGAGCGTTGGCTTAGTTGCTGGAGTAATTCCAGCCCGAAACGCCGCCAAATTAGATCCCATCGCCGCCTTACGCAGCGACTAAGGGGACTAGGATTGGGGAGCAAAGGAGATGAGGGAGATGAGGGAGATGGGGGAGATGGGGGAGATGAGGGAGACAATTCTTCACTTCTGCCTCCTGCCTCCTGCCTCCTGACAACTAACAACTGACAACTGACAACTGACACTATGCCAACAATGATTTGGATGGATTCCATCACAAAAACTTACCAACTAGGAGAAATTAATGTTCCCATACTCAAAGGAATTCAACTCTCCATTGAAGAAGGGGAATACGTCGCTATTATGGGTGCGTCAGGTTCGGGTAAATCGACACTGATGAATATTGTCGGATGTCTCGATCGCCCGACAACTGGACGCTATATTTTTGAAGGTAGAAATTTAACGACTTTTGACGATGATGAATTAGCATATATTCGCAATCAAAGGATAGGTTTTGTTTTTCAACAATTTAATTTACTGTCACGAGCAACAGCCTTAGAAAACGTGATGTTACCAATGGTTTACGCTAATTTACCGAAGCGCAAACGCCGTCAAAGGGCATTGGCAGCCTTGGAAAGGGTAGGACTAGGCGAGCGGATCTCGAACCGTCCTAGCCAACTATCTGGGGGACAACAACAAAGGGTAGCCATTGCCAGGGCTTTGGTTAATCGACCTGCTTTGGTTTTGGCAGACGAGCCAACAGGAGCATTAGACACTGAAACTTCTCATGAGGTGATGAATTTAATGACAGAACTCAATCAGCAAGGAATTACAATCGTGATTGTCACACACGAACCGGATATTGCTGCCCAAACTAAAAGGATTATCCGAGTCCAAGACGGTTTGATTTTAGGCTGATTCTGAAAGAAAGTAGGGTAAGTAAGGGGAGATGAGGGAGAATGTTAATTCATGAGAACAGTCATCAATCATCAGTTATTTGCGAACAGTTTTAACTTAACTACCACATTAAATATGAATTTCAGCTTATTTTGTGTGTATTCTACCTGGGTGGCAGTGGCGATCGCGATCGTCCCAAATTTAGCAGGGAGTGCAGGTGCAGTAACTCCGCCAAAACCCCAGCCGTCGCCCAATGTCACGGGTGCTAATTCTGTGTCAGTTCCCAATTACCTGATCCCTAATCCCAATCCTCTCCAATTTCCTACTAAGCCAGAAGAAGTTAGAATTCAAGGAATAGTGCCTATTAGTTTGGCCCAGGCTTTAGAACTAGCAAGACGCAACAATCGAGATTTACAGGTTGCCCTATTCCAACTACAACGCAGCCAGGCAGCGCTACGCGAGTCCCAAGCTGCTTTGTTGCCAACTGTTGGTGTTAGCGGTAGTTTAACTAACAGGGGTGATGGTGTACTGGAAAGAAATTCTGATAACCAATCATCCACTACCACTTTCACCGGTCAAGCCCAACTGAATTACGACCTCTACACTTCTGGTAGACGGCGAGCTAATATTCGAGCCGCTGAGGAACAAGTGCGCGTAGATGAATTTAATGTTGAAACTCAGTCTTTAGAAATTGGTTTGAATGTTGCTACCCAATACTATAATTTGCAACAAGCAGATGAACTAGTCAGAATCCAGCGGTCGGCTGTAGAGAATTCTCAAGCTAGTTTGCGCGATGCTCAAGCACGAGAACGAGCTGGCGTAGGGACGCGTTTTGATGTGCTGCAAGCTCAGGTAACTTTAGCAAATGCCCAACAAGACTTGACTAATGCTATCTCACAGCAGCGAATAGCCCGTCGCCAAGTGGCAACGCTGTTAAGTTTGCCGCAGTCCGTTGATATCACTGCCGCAGATCCCGTGCAATTGGCAGGTCTTTGGCAGCAAAGCCTAGAGCAAACTATTGTAGAAGCTTTTCAAAATCGTCCGGAACTGCAACAGTTTCTCGCACAACGCAACATCAGCGAACAACAACGACGGCAAGCACTTTCGCAGCTGGGGCCGCAAATAAGTTTGGCTAGTAGCTACAACTTGCAAGACCAATATAACGACCGTGTGGGCGTTGCTGATGGCTATTCAGTGGGAGTCCAAACAAGTTTAACTTTGTTTGATGGAGGAGCGGCCAAAGCAAGTGCAGATCAGTCGAGAGCTAATATTGCGATCGCAGAAACTCAATTTGCCAGTCAGCGCAACCAAATTCGCTTTGATGTCGAACAGTACTATTCTCAGTTACAAGCTAACCTGGAGAATGTCCAAACTTCTTCTGTCGCTTTAAATCAAGCTAGAGAAGCTTTAACTTTAGCTAGGCTGAGGTTCCAAGCTGGTGTAGGCACTCAAACAGATGTAATTGCTGCTCAAAACGACTTAACAAGAGCTGAAGGTAATCGAGTCACAGCTATTTTAGATTACAACCGCGCTCTCGCTAATTTACAACGGTCTGTGACTTCTAGAACGGCCAATAGATGATACAGCAGATTTCCAAGAACGTGAAGTACATCAGCTTTGTCTGTTAACTAGGATTGAAGAAGAATTCAGAATTAGGACTTACGCAGAGGTTAGAGAAAAACGAGCCATAAAAAACACAAGCAGAAAAGAATTTTGAAGTTTTTTGCGTAATATCAAGTTCGGCTAATTAGTTATAATTATCGAATCTATGCAGAAAGCCTGAAAACCCTTCCCCTCTGCACCTCTGCCCCCCTGCGGTCTTAATGATAAGTCTTTAACCGAACACGATATAAGTCCTAATTCTGAATTCTGACTTCTGGCTGCTGAATTATGCTGTATGTAGTCAAATTTATAGATTTCCAACGAATTTGTAGACGATATCAAGCAAGTAGGATTATTCTGGGGGGTGATAAATCAACCACCTCCTCCTAACGTTGTTCCCCAGAGCAACCCATCTGTTGGGGAGTAATTGTGATGAATCTACTTCGATTTCTCTTACTAGAAGACAGTTATCTGGATGCAGAACTAATCGAGACTACCCTAGCTGAGGGTGGAATTGTGTGTGAATTGATTCAAGTGCAAACTCACACAGATTTCCTCACAGCACTGAAAACTTATACTTTCGACCTGATCTTGGCAGATTATTCTCTGCCTACTTTCGATGGGATGTCTGCTCTCAAAATAGTTCGTAATACTTGTCCGGCGATCCCATTCATCTTTGTTTCTGGGAGTTTAGGAGAAGAGTTGGCTATCGAATCTCTCCAGCATGGGGCAACCGATTATGTACTCAAGCAACGATTGGGGCGACTAGTACCTTCAGTGCAACGAGCATTAAGAGAGGTGGAAGAACGCCGCGATCGCAGTTTTGCACAAGCAAGGATGCGGCAGAGCGAAACTCGCTTTCGTTTGATTGTAGAGAGTGCCCAGGATTATGCCATCATCACTTTGGATATGGTAGGTAGCATTACTAGTTGGAATTCTGGCGCACAAAGACTTCTTGGTTATGAGGAAGTTGAAATTTTAGGGCAACCAGGACAAATTATTTTCACTGCTGAAGACATCGAACAAAGCGAACCGATACAAGAAATGCACCTAGCGCTAACGCAAGGACGGCAAGAAAACGAACGTTGGCATGTGCGAAAGGATGGCAGTCGCTTTTGGGGAAGTGGGGTAATGATGCCGTTGCGAGATGGTGCAGATAACATTGAGGGCTTCCTCAAAATCATGCAAGATAAGACACAGCAGCGACAAGCCGAACAGATGTTACAGCAACAAGCCGAACAGTTGCGGCGAGCTAATCAGCTTAAAGATGAATTTTTAGCCGTCTTGTCTCACGAACTGCGGACTCCCCTCAATCCCATCTTAGGTTGGGCAAAACTTTTACCAGCAAAATCATACGAGCCAGCCATATTCACACGAGGATTGGAAACCATTGCCCGCAATGCTCAAATACTGAGGCAATTAATTGAAGACTTATTGGATGTCTCGCGGATTCTCAGTGGAAAATTAAAATTATCTGCAAGAGCGATTGACCTGACAAAAACTATTAAGGTAGCACTAGAGACAGTGCAAATGACGGCTGAAGCGAAGTCAATCTCGATTCAAACGCAGATTCAATCAGATATTGGTTACGTTTTTGGCGATAGCGATCGCTTGCAGCAAGTATTGTGGAATTTACTCTCGAATGCGATAAAATTCACTCCCAGTCACGGACGAGTCGAGATCGCTTTAAAAAAAGTAAATACACAGGTACAAATTCAAGTAGCAGATAATGGCACAGGTATTTCGCCAGAGTTTTTACCTTATGTATTTGAGCGCTTTCGTCAAGCTGACGGTAGCACAACTCGTCAGTTTGGCGGTTTGGGACTAGGGTTAGCAATTGCTCGCCATTTAATTGAACTACATGGGGGAACAATTCAGGCGCATAGCTTAGGCGAAGGACAAGGGGCAACTTTTACAATTTGTTTGCCACAGATGCCAACAATGTTAACTACTTCACCGACAAAAACTCAAGTTGAGAGTAATACTACTCTCAGTAACCTTTCTATTCTGCTTGTAGAAGATGAATTGGATACGTTGGACTTTTTGAAATTTCTCCTAGAACAATCCGGGGCAACAGTAACAGCCGTATCTTCAGCAAAAAATGCATTGCAAGTGCTCGAACAACACCAGCCCGATTTACTTGTTAGCGATATTGGGATGCCGGAGATGGATGGTTACATGCTGATACAGCATATCCGTTCTCAATCAACCAAAACGATACCAGCGATCGCTCTGACAGCTTATGCAGGAGAACTTGCCCAAGAGCGATCGCTTTTAGCTGGCTTTCAAAAACATTTAGCCAAACCCATTGAACCGACTGCTTTTATTACAGCGATCGCAGATTTAGTAGATACTAAATTAGAGTTACAACGCTGAGAAATTCTTCTTTTGATAATTTTGGTTATTTTTAGTTTGTAAGGGCGAACGTAACAGTGCCCCTACCCAGATATCTGTTGCATTCTTTTTTCAAATTGATATCAGTAAAACTTGCCGAAAAAAATACTAAGTAGAACGGCGCAAAAAAACCGAAGTATATAACGGAAAGTAAAGTTGCCTAAAAAGCTCTTACCTTCTGCCTTCTGCCCTCTGCCTCCTGCCTTGTCATAACGACAATTTTCAACACAGACCTACTTAGAGTCATCCATTTAGGTGAAGGCACACAAAATTACTTAAAGCTATGATTAAGTAAAGTTAAGCAACTCAACTATATAAATTACTGATTCGTCTGGTTGCTATTAGATAAAGATTTAGTCCAATAATTTCTTTAGTGCTTAAATCCTGTACTTTGCCATCCCTCTAAAGGCTGATTGAGCAAAGTAATATTTTTAGACCGCTATTTATGATGACGCAGATAGAAATTCCTCTGATTGGTAAAGTTAAGCATCCACAACGTTGGCTACTTGGGCTGATAGCGGCAAGTACTTTAGTTGTTGGCACAACTATGACTTACAACTTTGTCAGTCAGGGCACAAACAAGCAAGATATTACCCAATTAACTGTTCCTGTCGAAGCAAAAAACGTGACTCTGCGGATTACAGCCAGTGGTAAAGTAGTGCCAGTTCAAAGTGTGAATATTAGCCCCAAAAATCCTGGAGTGCTGGCGCAATTATATGTAGAACAGGGCGATCGCGTCCAGCAAGGACAAATTATTGCCCGAATGGATATTGGCGATATCCAAGCACAAATCCTTCAGTCTCGCGCCAACTTAGCACAATCTCAAGCCCAACTAGATCAAGCCCGCGCTGGGAATCGTCCTCAAGAAATCGACCAAGCCAAAGCCCGTTTAGCACAAGCACAAGCACAGCTAAATCAAGCCCGTGCTGGTAATCGTTCTCAAGAAATAGAACAAGCTCAAGCTCAAGTCAACTCAGCAAAAGCACAGGTGAACCTGACGCAAGCACGCGTGACTCGCTATCGAGAATTAACCAGACAGGGAGCAACTTCTCAAGATCAACTCGATCAATATATCAGCGAAGACCAAACAGCAAAAGCGAGTTTAGACGAAGCGCAAAAAAGACTGTCACTATTAGAAAGTGGAACTCGCAGCGAGGAAATTACAGCCAAAGAAGCTGCTGTGACTGAAGCGAGGGCAGCACTCGTCCTGTTAGAAAATGGCAGCCGTCCGGAAGAAATTGCCCAACGCCAAGCAGCGGTGAAATCAGCTCAAGCCCAATTAGCCGCAGCAGAAGTAAAGCTACAAGATACAGTGATTCTCGCTCCCTTTGCTGGAATTATCACGCAGAAATATGCCAACATTGGCGCATTTGTGACACCGACAACTTCTGCCTCTAGTGATGCTTCAGCAACTTCTAGCTCCATTGTTGCTGTAGCACGGGGTTTAGAAATACTAGCTCAAGTTCCAGAAGCTGATATTGGCAGAATTAATCAAGGACAGCAGGTGGAAATTGTCGCTGATGCTTATCCTGACCAAGTTTTTAAAGGTCACGTGCGGCTAATTGCTCCAGAAGCAGTTATAGAACAGGGTGTGACATCCTTCCAAGTGCGGGTGGCTCTGGATACTGGTACAGATAAACTGCGTTCTGGCTTAAATGTCGATCTTACCTTTCTAGGCGATCGCGTCAATAATGCTTTAGTATTGCCAACTGTCGCAATTGTGACAGAAAAAGGTCAAACAGGCGTACTCATACCCGATGAGAATAATAAACCCCAGTTTCGTGCAGTCACAGTCGGGGCGCAAATCCAAGACCAAACTCAGATTTTAGAGGGAATTAAACAAGGCGATCGCGTATTTGTCAACCCGCCGAAAGACTACAAAATTGAAAAGGCTAAGTAGTAAGAAAGCTGGGGGAGATGAGGGGGATGAGGGGGATGAG
>NZ_JAECZA010000113.1 GCF_016056275.1 Dendronalium phyllosphericum CENA369
ATCTAGTATAGTTTTAGTAGCAAAATTTACTAAATCTTTCTCTTTTCTCCCCCAGCTACCCCAGCTACCCCCGCTTCCCCTGCTCATTTCACGACGATCTCACTTTTTCGCGTTGCTCCCTTGCTGATGATTGATACCAATTCACTAAAATCATGAAACAGATTTAACCATTGAAAGCTTTGCTGTATCTAAGTTTTTTAATTGCGAATTGCGAATTGCGAATTGCGAATTGGTATGAGGTGAGGATTTTCAATAGTCCGCGACTCGACAATAAATATTTGTCTATACGCACTGTGTAGAAAGTCTTGCCCTGCATGAAAAGACAACCTCACTTTCACCTAGAACGAGGAGTGTAAGGAAGCTCTAAGTTTTCCACAGCAAGGCGTTTAGTTTCTTCGCCGCGACGGTCATACTTAGAAGTTGTTGCAGGTGAAGCGTGTCCGGCTAATTTCTGTACAGTCACAATATCTGTCCCAGAATCTAGCAAGTCTGAGCAAAATGTCCGGCGAAAGTCATGGGGAGAAAAAGACTCTACCCCTGATTCGGCAGCGCGTTTGCGAACAATCAGCAATACTGCCTGTGATGACATTCTTCTTAATTGTACCTCTCCACCTTTGCGAATCGGGCATAACAACGCTCCCCCTTTACGACCACGAACACACAGCCAATCTTCAACCAGTGCCATTGCGCCCGTTGGCAAATACACTGTCCGGTCTTTATCACCTTTACCTTGTCGAACTTGTAATTCCCCATTCCGGCTCAAGTCTTTCAAGTCCAGATTTACCACTTCCGCCCGTCTTACCCCCGTACCGCGCAGTATGGCAATCAACGCCGCATCTCTAATACCCTGTGGTGTGGGGTCGTCAAGACATACCTTTAGCAGTGCGCCAATTTCTGCCGATGTCAACGCTCTGCCTTTAAGTTTTCTTTTGACTTTCACACTCTGAATATCCACAGCCTTAGCATAATCTTTTGCATCCATTAATTCCAGCCGCAGTGCTTCTTTGAGAACTCGGCGTAATGCACACAACATTTTATTCGTTGTCGCTGGGGAATATTTTTGTGCTAAGGCAGTACGAATTGCCGCCGTGTGCTGATAGCGCAAAGCCGCCCAATTGAGCGTATAAGCATCACACTCCCCATTGGAAATCAAAAGTGCGATCGCATTGAGAGATTGTTCCATTGTCCGTTGAGAACCATTTGCCAGGGCACAAAGGTAGACTGCCGCCGGGTGAATGGTCAAAGGCAGCGGAGAGGTCAAAACTAAAGATTGGACTGGTAAGCGAGACATTTACTTATCAGAACACACATTCTCATAAGTAAATTTTCCCCGAAAAGGGGACAAGGCGAGCTGCCTTATCCCTCCATTGGCAACACCAATTCATCTAGCCACTCGTAAAATTCCGGAATTGCCGCCTCCAAGGAACGCAGTTCTTCCTGTGCGATCGCCTCCAGCTGCAAGACCACTTCCCACCGCAAATCTCCTGCCCATCGCTTGAGAATTCCTTTGACAGCTTCTGCTCCTTTGCCCAGCCCGGAGCGAAGGGTTTCCACACAGTGAAGTAGAGTCGTGCGATCTGGGGAAGAAGCTTCGGGGCAGGGGAGCGCTTGTGCAGCGGAGAGAAATTCTTGCCCCTCTGCCTCTTGAAGTTGCGTAGTATCCCCCCCCGATAAATGGGGGTTCCCTATACAATTATCGGGGGGGGTGGATACGGGGTGAGAAACACGTTCTAACCCTAGCGAAGACTGGGTTTGGAAATAATCAGCCCGTTGCTGTTGACGGTGAGCGATAACTTGTAGTGCAAATTCTAATTCTAACTTTGAGAGCGAGAAGAATTTCACTTGTTGACCGCGAGGACCAATTTTACGACAAACTAACTTTAGTCCAAGTTGCTCAAGGAGAGTGGCCAGCAGCCAGATTGGTTGACAGTCGGTTGGTACAGTGAAACCAAGAATTGCTTTGATGTGAGCAGCACATTGAATGGCGCTCGCAGTCATATTTAATAGATGTGTGTCACTTGCAGTAATCTCAGAGGAGGTTACTAAACGTTTCAGGATGTCATGTAACCCCAAGTTGAATCGGGCTAACCACTTGGCAGAATAATTTCCCCAGTCCATACAAAATGGTAGCTTGTCGCGTTCGGCGCGGTCTTTTCCCGTAACAAATGCTGGTGGTGCGGGGTACTGTTTGCCAGTTTTGGAGTCTAATATGATTTCATCTGGTGGAGATAAGATGGCCTCAAGTGCGGCGAACGCCCGAATTAATCTCCCGCCATCATCTTTCTCAACCAATGATTCAGTAACTTCCATTCCATAAGCATCGTGAATGCGGAACTTCTCACACTCGTTAATTTCGTCAGGTGAAAGGTAATCTTTAGTTTGACGCGCCCGGTATTCACTTTTGGAAATATTCTTAGCCTTGGCGACAGCATGATTGTGAGCAGTATCCAAAGCATCAGCAGCATTTTTCAAATATTCCCAAGCTATTGCATCATGCTCTTCACCCACAGGTACTATAGAATTGCCCATCTGGGTTAATAAGTCCTGAAGGTTAGCCCGAAGATTATTAATTGATTGGTGACGGTTGGCTATTATTTGACAGTAAGCGTCCAATGCCCAATCTTTCTCAGCACCTCGCTTGCCAGTTTCCCGGTCAATCCGTAACAGAAAAGCCGTGATTTCGTTGGTTTGAAGCAATCGCTCCTTAATTTTAGTGGGGTTGGTATCGAGATAACCAAATGGGGGTTTTGGGGCCACCCAAACATGAATTGGAACTTTTGGGCGATAGCGCCACAGTTGTTGAGCGCACTCAGTTGCAGTTTGACTGATGGCATGAAACACCCCAAACACTAAATCAAAATGATAGTCTGCAATGTCTACACCAGTTCCCAGACTGGGCGAAGTTAAAAGTACATCTATATTTTTGACGGCATTGGTGATGTCTTTAATGAAGGCTACATTCTCCTCACTGCCAGAGTTGTCTGAGTGGATTGACCAGATTCGCAAGTTTGAAGTCGGAAGTTTGAAGTCGCAAGTGGGAGGTAAAGACTTCACTTGTGACCTTTGACTTGCGACTTTTGACTTCGCTACTTCTTGAGCTACATTCTTCCTTTTGTCTGTTTCCCCAGGCGAAGCTTCTTGTTCAATCTGCACACTCAAAGATTTCTCTAGCTTCTTAATGAAACGCTTCGAGTCAGACACTACCATAATTTTCTGACCTAGCATTAGTGCGGCACTTATTTGAGCAACCAACGCCGACGAGTCCTGACCTTCATACCAATAGATGGTGCGATCTCCATTGTTCCATTGGTTCTCGATAATGTATGGTTGTTCCCCTGGTGGACGCATTGCTCGAAAAAAGTCGATAGTCACATCATCCAGGTGTGCATCAGCGATGACCACCAAGGGTGCATTGTAGACAATATGATGTAGTACCTCTAATATGATGGCGCGATGTGACTTACAGGTGTTGCTGTGTAATAGGTGAGTTAGATACTGGCAAGCCTCATCGATGAATACGCAACCATATTGTAATGCCTGGGTATTGAGCTTATGTAGGCTATCGATGGTGATGCTAAGTGCCTCGGCAGTAGCCATAGCTGCATAACCCAGGTCAGAATACATTAAGGTTTCCAGTCGAACTCCTAAGTTTTTGAGCAAGTTTACTCGATGCCCGTTATTGAGGAATTTCAGTCCGGGGTTAGCTTTACGCCAGTAACGCATCAACTCGGTTTTGCCAGTCCCCATACCGCTTAGTAGTCCCACCAGTCCAGTTTTTGGCAACCGGACACTAAAAGCTAATCCGAAATCTGACTTGGGAGGCTGGGGTTCATCTGGAATCTGTACTTGAGTTGAAACAGTCTCGGAAGTTAGCACGAAAGGCAGAGGGCAGGAGGCAGAAGGCAGAAGGGAATTCTGATTCGGAGCCTCTGCCACGACTGAAGGGAGTAAGGGTTTAAGCCCCACACCAAAATCTTCGATTTGGTGTCTTGCAATCAGTGTAGGTGTAGAGCCTACACTGCATTGCAGTCCTTCTGCCCTCTGCCCTCTGCCTTCTGCCTTCTTCACCTTTGCTGCATCTTGAGTGCGAGTTTTCGATTCGCTCAACAGTTCTAATGCTAACTGTTGTAAATTTAGAGGAGCGTTTTGCTGTATTAAAACATCTGGTGCAGTTTGAGTAGCATCGTTGTTTTTCTCTTTGAGATTTTTGGTTTTAGATTGTTGCTCGGCAGGTACTACAAGTGCGCTTGTGAGATACTGAACATTGACAACTTCATTGGGCTTATATTTTCTCAGTCCTTGGTGCTTAACTATGAACGAGCGCTGGTAATCTTTGAGAGATAAAGCATCATCAATAATTGCCGTCAAAAGTGCGTTAGCGTTTGAACCTCGCTCAACTACAAAATCATCTACACCTTTTTCTGGCCCTGGCAGTAGTGCCACTTCACAAACACAACCCTGAGATTCAATCGCTTTACCTGTGCGAACTGTGGCTTGATATACTGACCACCGGGTTTTCAGTTTAGTCTCGTAGTCAAATAGGATAATGAACTTGCGCCCCGGCTGGGCTAATGGTACTAGGTCTGGATGCAGCCTTTCATCAAAATCCTTTTTGCCCACGCGACCATTCCAGATCCCTGGCAGTGAGATCGCTACAAAACCCAAGCTGAGTAAACAGGCAGCCTTCTTCTCGCCTTCGCATAATATTATTGGGATCTCTGGGTGTCGCTTGACCCACTCCCAGAATATCAGTGGTGCTAATAAGTCTAGTAACCTCAACGCTAGAGGGGAGTGATAGCGCTTGATGTTATACCTGCGTGCCACAATATCCCAAATACAATCGGCCACATCAAAGTAGGTAACACGGTTAGGCGTTTTGGGTGGCGATTCGTACTTAACTGGTTTCCCTTTTTCCCAGTCAATTCGGGGTAGGGAGGGTTTCATTCGTCCCCACTCCATTGGCAACCAGTTTAGCTGTGGGTCAAGTCCGCTAATCCATAATCCCCCTGCCATTAAATGCAGATAGGCTTTCAAAAAACCGTCTGTAACTCGACCAGCGTTTTTTCGGGGGAGCGCACTAGAGATGAACAGATAATCGTAAACTGTTTCTCCTTCAATATGAGAAAAGTTGCGCTCGATCAATGATGGATGAATCGCACTGCTCACCGCTAGCTCATGATACTCTGCTGCGGTGAGATTATTGGGGTATTCAATTGTGCGATCGCTCATCAGCTTCTGCCCCCACCTGTCGGGGTGGTTCCCTGTCTCAAAGCTCTTGAGAGAACAGAGTTGTTAATCGGCACTCTTACAATCCCTAATAGCCTAACCTTAACACCCTCTTGTATTGGGCATTCTTGATTTATCACAATATTTACCTCTGAATCTTGGTTTGCAAGCTTCAAAGGGGGTTTATGACGCTGCTAGTTGTTTCAACTACGAAAATCGGGAATTTTCTTAACCAAACTTCATCTTTATCAGATTCCAGAAAATTCAACAGCCAAAATTGCCACACGAATGCATTACATTTGTGTGGCTTCTCGCTATAATACGAGAAGCAGCAGCGTGGACTAAATCTCTTCTGACCAGTCAGTGGAAAAGTCGCCAAACTTTAAGCACCACTTCCTTGGTACCTATGAGATCAACCCCGCTCTGAAACTATTTAATTGTCTCGTTTTGGGCAAAGCGTCACTCTAAAAGTGCGGTTTGTCCTTTCAATTGCGATTGTCTTGTGAAAACCTCCATTAATCGCTTCATCAAGTTAGTAGCTCGATCTTACAGAACTTCTGGTCTTTTAGGATCTAACAATGTTCTGATTGTTTACTTTTGACACCTCCGTAATTCATTAATATTTGTTCAAACTGACCCTCTTGGTTGAGGGTTTTTCTCAAGCAGCTCCAGGCGTGGCTGTTGTTTCTGCCTTGGGTTTGCGCTCGAAAACTTGTATGTTAGGTTCCTCTAACACGAACCCTTGTTCTGTTTGCTGACCGAGTTTGCCAGCAATCATCGCTGCAACCCACTGTGGGTTATTACTGGCAGTATCGGTCAACTTTTTGCAAATCTTAGGTTTGACTGTGATTGAAATGATGCGACTATCACAGTCAATGTCGAATTGTTGCCAGTTGTTCTCTACCGTTTTTGATTGTGGCAGTTCGTTAATTTTGATGGTTATTTCTAGTTTGCCTGCAATCATAGTTACCTTTGTTAAGATGCGATCGCTAATGTTGATGAAGCATCTGCTCCGTGTACCAATCCCTGTGGATCTGTCTTAATATACTTTTTAATTACTGGTTGAAGAGTAAAACTAATTTCTTTAGTAGTTGGGTCTTTCATTGATTCTATTAATGAGTATTTTTCAAGGAATTCTAATGCTTTGATTAACTCTGATGTTGAAACTGATATTTTCTGCTTGTTATTCATATCATCTAATAATTGAGCAAAGCTAACAAATTGTGAATTTAAAGCTATTTGATCTGCTAAATAAATCATAATTTGCTGCTGAACTTCACTTAATACTTGACTAAACATTCTATCGAGCATTGCTTCAAGTTCACTGCTAACAAACGTTGTTTCATTATTAAAGAATATTTCGGTACTTCCAGCGAAAAAGTAGTTAATTCGCTCGCCTATTGTTTCCAGTTCTAATGGATTCCCACTGTAAGTTTTAATTAGATCTTGACATTTTTGTGGATCGGTCAATCCTTGAGCAGCTAAAATCTGCATTGCAGCATCTGCATCTAAACCTTTAATTTTGAGATACTGAATAGGTCGTTTAGCTCTTATTAAACTATCAAATTCATTAGGAAAAACTCGACCAGTTAAAAGCAGGCAGCTTTGATGTTGTTCTTCTACTAAGCGACGAAAAAATGTTCTGTACTCTAGCCGCTGCTCAAAGTTATTTTTCTGGAATAATGTGTCAAATTCATCTAATATCAGTAAGCAGCGGCGTGATTGCAACTGCTTAATGAAAACTGTAATTCTCGGTTGGGTATAGTCAGGCAGGCTAAAAGAGGGGTCTAAGGGGTGAAGTAGCTCTATCAACTCGGCTACTAATTCTTGAACTAGTGGTGCATGGGATACTGATTTCCAAATCAAACAATCAAATCTAGGTTGAGATTCTACATTAAGTTCTGCTACTAGTTTTGCAGCTAATGCACTTTTGCCAACTCCTGGCACCCCTATTAATGAAATACAGCGCTGCTTAGTTACTAATTCTTTTAAATAAGCTAATTCCTGTGTCCGTCCATAAAAGCTGGAGATATCAGGTAGTTGACCTCCAACGAATTGTATGAAGCCGTTGGTAGGGAGTGTTTGATTTCTAATAGACAATGGGAGAGTATGATACTTGTCTGAAGTTACTTTTTCTAAAAAGTCCCGTAGATTCTTCTTGTAAACTCGTTCGCCATCACCAATGGTAGCAGACAATACATCCCACAATTGAGGAGCTAAACGCCGTTGTAAGTAATTCAGGCTATAAGGTGAGTTTTGTGCTATCTCTTCGTAGTCACAATCATTCCATGCTCCCTTCAAGACAGTGATTTCAGCTTCCGATAAGTGTCTACCTATTTTGGCGAACACTAAATTATCTATTACAATCAAAGCTTCCTCAAAAGTTATCGCCCCTGAACAAGTTTGTTCAAGGAGATCCTGTTCTGTCTTAGCAATAGCTCCCTTTTGGAAACGTTCCATAAATTAGGGTGACTTTAGGAATGTTTTGTATAACACTTGATCTTACTAGAATTTTCCGCTTGTGGTTGTTCGATTGAGTCAGCGTAGCATACAAATTTCTAATGATGTTACTAAAACCTTTGTAGATCGCTTAGGCACTTGCCAGAAATAAAAGCGCTCTTCCGTATCAAGCATATTGTTGTGTTTACCAGTAGATAGGAGTGCTTGCTCCCTTTGGGGCGCACTCGACGGTGAGCGGTAAGCGTGCTTTTATTGGTAGAGTCTCCTTTATACCTATGTCTGTAAGCTTTTCAATTAGCCACGGTTCTATGAAATTCTCAATTAAGTTAACTGAATATATAGAGATCAATAGCCGACTGTTTGTATAAGTTTTTTAAATATGTCATGTTATTGTATCAATCCGTTTTGCGATCGCCGTCAAAATCCCGACGATGTTGGAAACTGTCTCTGTTGTGGTACTTCATTATTGATTAATGACCGCATACGTCTAGTAAAACCCTTGAGAGCGCTCACTGACGATCCATTCACTTATATTGAAGTTTTTGAAGTAGATGACGCTGGAACTGAATGGAATCCCATCCGTAAGTGGCGAGTTATGAAAGTCTTGAGATGGGATACGCCTAAGTTAGTTAAGTTGATTGAACAGGAGTCTCTTGCTTTACAGCTAATTCAACATCCAAATATTCCCGAAAGTACTGTATATGATTTTTTCACTTTTGTTCCTAATAACAGTCGTTTAACACTACATTGTTTAATTATGGATAAGATTGAGGGACACAACTTAGAGCAATGGATAGAATCTAACGGGCGTATTTCGCAACCCTTAGCATTAGAATGGCTCAAACAGTTAGTTGAGATACTTGATGTAGTACATCATTCTGATTTTTTTCATCGAGATATTAAACCTTCTAATATAATTCTTCAACCGAATGGCCAACTAGCATTAGTTGATTTTGGCACTGCACGGCGATTAACTAACACTTATCTAGCAAAAGTTAGTGGAAGTGGTGGAACTAACACAGGTAGGGGAGGAAGATATGAAATTACAGCCGTAGTCTCGTCTCGTTATACTCCATTAGAACAAATTGAGGGACAAGCAGTACCACAGTCAGATTTTTTTGCTTTGGGTCGAACTTTCGTACAGTTAGTTACTGGCACTCAGTTGATAGATTTGCCCAAAGAGCAACAAACAGGAAAATTAATTTGGAGAGATAAAGCACCACAAATTGACAACCCATTTGCTGATTTTATTGAGGAATTGATGGCTCCTCTGCCAGTGCAGCGACCGCAAACTACACGACTAATCTTGCAGCGATTAGAAAAACTGCCTCAGCAAATTAAAACTTATAAATTAACTAATTCTCAAATATTTAAATATAGTAAATATGCATTAATGGGTTTAGTAGTTGTTGGGGGTGTCTTTTTGTCTATACCTCTAGCAGCGAACTACCTAGTAACCCAAGGACAAAAATTAGAAACAGCAAATAATTCTCAGGGGGCGCAAGAGTTATTTAACTGGGCTTTAAAGATTAGTCCTCGGAGTAATCGTACTATATCAAGTTTTTATTTTGATAAAGGCTCTCGAAATTTAGATAATCCTCAGCTAGCTAAAAAATACTATGAGTTAGCAGTTAAATATAACGATAAAGATGCATCAGTATATAATAATTTAGCTGCTATGTGTCAGTTATTAGGGGATATTAGCTGTGTTAAAAATAGTTATGAAAAACAATTTACATTAGAACATAATAACTGGGAAGGACATTATGGATTAGGAAACTTTTATGAAAGCCAAGGGAAGTATGATTTAGCACAAAATGAATATCAAATAGCAATGCAAAAAAGCGAACAAGCAATACCTGCTATTGCCGCTTTATCAAGATTAAAAAATAAAAATAAAGACTATAATGCAGCAATTTATTTAGCTACAAAAGGGTTGCAAAAAACTCAGAATCGGGAATTACAAGCATCATTGTATAAAGATTTGGGATGGGCAAGCTTTCGGCAAAAAAAATTGAATTTAGCTCAACAATATCTAGAAAAAGCGACAGATTTAGATCCAGAACGAACAGATGCTTTCTGTTTACAGTCTCAGGTAGAGGAAGCTTTGAATAAAAAAGATGATGCCAGAATTTCATTGGAAGTGTGTATGTTAGGCAAATCGAGTCTGCCAGAAGTTTTTATGTGGAGGCAAGAATTATTAGACCGCATACTTAAAAAATGAATAAGTAGTTACAAACTTATGAACTCTACTTTTTACTGAATTTTGACATCTAATATATCTAGTTTTTACCTTGTTACACTTAATTATATTAATCACATAAAGTTCACAGCTATCTATGAGATAATAAGCGGATATAAGCAACATATCTGTATCAAAAAAGTGAAATATAATACAATTTTTTTGGGTTCACTCTGCTTAAGCTTTCTATTAATAACAGTTGAACCATTGTTGGCTAATCCACCACTAGTAAGAATTAAAAGAAGTCAGGTTCTATGTGAGCCAATTGGCAGAATAATAGAAAAAGGAAACAAGCAGTTTAAAGCTAAAAGCTTAATGTGCGAAGGAGACAAGTTAGAAGTCTCAAAGGGCGCTAAAGTAAAATTTTTATGTTTCAGTTCAGGAGATATTATTTGGTTATCTAACGGTGTAATTCCCTCTAACAAGTGTGAAAAAGTTAATACCTCTGAAACTAGATGTAATCCTAATAATCTGAAGGTGTGCTTACTGCGAAAAGGTGGAATAGGGGAAGATTTTGAACCTACAATCATTTATCCCTACACTAGCTCACTGATGAAAACTAGACCAGAGATCGCGTGGCTTCCTGTTCTAGGAGCTACCGCTTATAAAGTGAAAGTGAGCGGATACGACTTTGGATGGGAAAGAATTGTCAATCAAACGCATCTGACTTATCCAGCACAGGAAAAAGAACTACCATTCGCTCAAGCGGTTCAAATCACTGTAATTGCTTATAGAAAAGATGCTTCTCCTACAGCAGATACCTTTGCTGTAAATTTGTTTTCTCAAGAGGAAATTCATCAAGTCCTAGACACAATAGAGCAAATCAATTCTTTAGGTTTACCTGAAGATGAAGCTGTTCTGGATGTAGATGCTGTATATACGTCTAGAGGTTTTTTAGATGAAAGTATAGAATTATTAAGTCGAATTGTTACAAGCAAAAGTACAAATCCAACAATCTATAGGGTTTTAGGCGATCGCTATTTTGAAGCTGGGTTGCCAGATAAAGCAAGCGTTCAATACATGACAGCATCGGAACTGGCGAAGAAAAGCAATAATTCCTTTGAGCTTCATAAAGCCCAAGAGGGACTTAGAGATTATTTATAAAGTAAATCTTTAGACGACAAGACGACGTAGCATAATTCTAGTCATAACAGCATATATGGCTGCTTCGCTCATTTCTGGGAGACGCTCATAATCTTTACTAAGACGATGGTACTGGTTCAACCACCCAAATGTTCTTTCTACTACCCAGCGTTTGGGGAGAACTTGAAATTCTTGCTCGGTACGCCGTATGACTTCAACGTGAGCTTGAATCATCAGCCAAACCGAAAGAGCAAATTTATCACCGTCGTAACCGGAATCAACCCACATGACTTGAACTTTTTCCAGTAATTCTGGGCGCTCCTCTAATAGTTCCATTAATGCGTAGGCAGCAAGTACTCGCTCTGGGGCATTTGCTTCACTGACAACGACTTTCAACAATAGTCCTAGACTATCAACTAG
>NZ_JAECZA010000114.1 GCF_016056275.1 Dendronalium phyllosphericum CENA369
CGCCTCTAGTCCCATAAGGGTTTCAAGACTTGTTAAAAATCTTGGTTGAGGTGCAGATAATTGTAAGGGCGGACGGCTGTTCGCCCCTACTCGCATACTTTATTTACCTGAAAAATTCTGTAGGAATTATTAATTACGAATTATAGCCGTCGCCAGTAGTGTTAGGACATC
This sequence comes from Dendronalium phyllosphericum CENA369, assembly GCF_016056275.1. Taxonomy (GTDB): domain Bacteria; phylum Cyanobacteriota; class Cyanobacteriia; order Cyanobacteriales; family Nostocaceae; genus Dendronalium; species Dendronalium phyllosphericum. The sequence continues at coordinate 172 of NZ_JAECZA010000114.1, forward strand.
AACAGACGATTAAACCTAGACACAAAAAGACTTTTCACCCAGTCACCAGTCCCCAGTCCCCAGCTATATGTTGACATTTTGCGGAGGAGGCAAAATTACTTTTTTAGCTAAACCCAAACTTTTCAGTACTTTAATGCTCCACCAAGTAACATCAATTTCCCACCAACGCAATCCAGATTTTGCCATGTGAGGATAAGTATGATGGTTGTTGTGCCATCCTTCTCCATAAGTAACAAGCGATACCCACCAAAGATTACGAGCGCCGTCATTGGCATCAAAGGTACGATAACCCCACAGATGTGATGCAGAGTTCACAAACCAAGTACAATGCCAGAGCAAAACTGACCTGACAAATATTCCATAGATTACAAAAGACCATCCTCCTAAGACATACAGCAACAGCCCCAGAGGAATTTGCAGCAAAATGAAGTAGCGATCGAGCCAGCGATAGAATGCTTGTCGCGCTAGGTCAGGCGCATATTTTTGATAAGTTTCATAATCATAGAATTCCGGACGAGGATATAAAACCCAGAGCATATGGCTCCACCAAAATCCTCGTTGAGCAGAGTAGGGGTCTAAGTTAATATCTTCGGTGTGAGCGTGATGCTGACGATGTGCGCCAATCCAAAAAATTGGCCCGCCTTGAAGAGCCAACGCTCCAATCATAGCGATCGCATATTCTAACCATTTAGGTACTTGAAAACTTTTATGGCTCAGGAGTCGATGATATCCCAGGCAAATGCCAATGCTCCCAAATAACCAGTGGAGAAACATCAGCAAACCTAGTGCTGACCAGGAAAAAAACCAAGGAGCCAGAAGAACTATGGCATGAAACATACCAAAAAATGCCACATTTGTCCAACTGAGCCGAGGTGAATTTCCTCTCTCAGGGGCGATCGCCGAAAGTTTTGCGGTCATAAAAACTCCTGTTGATGGATAATAAAGCGATTTGCTTTTTCTTGAGTGTGAGACTTCTGGCAAAAGTTGGCATAAAGATAAAAAAGAGAGCAGGCAAAACAAGCTTCTTACACACTCTGCACAGCAGTTCGTTACAGTAAAGAAGGGCAAGTATCACTTACATTTGGTATGCTAACAATTCTCTTATTCCTATGCAAGTACCACTTGCATTTTTCTTATGTCTCTTCAACCTATTTCTGCGCGTCAACGTCTGATTCAATCAGCACTTGAGCTATTTACTGCTCAAGGAGTAAGTGCCACCACAACCCGGCAAATAGCTGAAAAAGCAGAAGTCAACGAAGTTACTCTGTTTCGGAATTTTGGTAATAAACATGGATTGCTGTTAGCAGTCTTAGAAGAATCCGCAGCCTTCAAAAATTTAGGTGAGTCTTTGGTACGACGGGCAACTCCTCCTGGTAATGTTTACCAAGCACTGAAAGATTATGCAAGTGATAGCTTGCACGCATTAGAACGGGTTCCAGAGTTTGTTAGGTCTGTGGTAGGTGAAGCTGACCAATTTCCCACGGAAAATCGCCGTGCCTTAGGCAGAGGGTTGACAGAGGCTAATGGTTACGTGGCTCAGTATTTAGCTACTGTTATTCAGCAGGGAGACTTAAATACTTATTTACCAGCAGAAAAATTAGCTAGCTTGCTGAATGGGATGATTTTGGGTTATGCCGTTATTGAATTTACCAGTGAATTTCACGAACTATGGGAAAATCGGGATGATTTTCTAGAGAACTTAGTAGAGTTGTTTTTGCATGGAGCGATGTCATCTACTCCAGAATCAACAATAGAAGCTTTATCAGGAAGCCTCATTACCAAGGAAGTAGCTGATTTACCTGCTGGTTTAGTTCATGAAATTCTGCGACAAGCCAGAAAATTGGGGATAAAAGACTATGCTTTGGCATATGTATTGTTTGGAGCGGGGTTATCTCCTAAAGAAATAGTTAATTTGCAGCGATCGCATCAAATTAACGATATTCATGGGCACTTTCTTCAGATTACAACCCCAGGCTACATCCGCCAAGTGCCTGTTAATCAGTGGATTTTAGGTAAACGTTATGGTTCATACACCAACAATCCTTTAATTAAGTGGCTAAAAAGCCGTAAAGATAACAACGCCGAGATGTTTCTCGACGAAGCAACTAAACCAATCTCAGAAGCAGAACTTCTAGGGCATTGGCAAGCATGGACAGAGAAACTGTTAACTCCCCAAGGAAGATCGCCAGAAATTGCTCAAGCCCAACACACTTGGTGTGTAGAAATGTTAATGCGAGGTGTGAGCTTAGAAAACCTGAGCATTTTTACAGGTTGCGATCGCACTCAACTACAGCCCTATGCTAGGAGAGCTAGAGAAAAAGCAGCCCTAGAGCAAGCAACTCGTTTAGATCATAAGCCGGCGTAATGAATGAGTGCTGAGTGCTGAGTGCTGAGTTAGGGTTTATTCCCCTTGTCCCCCTCATCTTCCCCAGCTCCCTCTGCCTCCCATCATTGGGATGATTGAATTTGTTTGAGATTATGTAAAAATGCTCAAAAGGTAAAAATTCTCAACAATTAACTCCGACGAGTCACAACATATCTTAATCAAAATCTATCCGGTATTATGTGTCTAACATCTGGAGAAAAAATTGTACGTAAAGGCTTAATTACAAAGGATTAAAGTCCCATGAGTCAAAAAGTCAGCAAAGCCTTTAAGCAGTCCGGGGTAATTCCTTACAGAGTGAACAACGGAAGAATTGAAATCTTGCTGATTACAAGTCGCGATCGCCGGCATTGGGTAATTCCCAAAGGAGGCATTCCTAATGGCATGAGTCCGCCTGATTCCGCAGCAAAAGAAGCGTGGGAGGAAGCAGGGGTAATTGGACAAGTAGATGTCAAAAAACTAGGTTCTTATAAATATCGCAAACGAGGCAAAATTTACCAAGTTCACATGTATTTGATGCCAGTAGAAATGGTATGTGAAGAATATCCAGAAGTTGGTAAAAGACAACGCCAGTGGTTAGAAGTTACTAAAGCTGTCAGGTTAGTTAAAAAAGCTTCTCTCAAACGAATGATCCTCAAGGGTTTTTTTCAGACTAAACTCCGCTCTTATGCATTGCCTCTATTAAAAATAAATCTTCGCTTGAGTTTATTAACTCAATGCAAACATTGTGGATTAATTCTGGCTTTGTATCCGCAGTTGAAAAAACATCTTTAGAAGTATGAAGTAGACAGTAAAATTCCGGCTAATAGACTTAGCTTGTGTACTTTATCCTCATTTAAATTTACTGTAAAACCTCACAGATATAGCCGTAATCAACAGCAACTAGATTTTTACTCAGCACGAGCGCGAGAAGTTGCGTGCGGAGAGAAGTGCGGTCTTGGGGAGACACTGCGTTGCCGAGGTTCCCTCGGTTGAAGCAAGTGTCGTCTTTGCCCAAGTGGAGCAACTTCGGAGGGTTCCCCCCGCCCTTGCAAACTTCGGTGACTCAGCACTTTGCTATATCAGCTCTAAATGGCGGTAGAATAGCACAACGCTGCGCTTGCAGTGACCATATTATTAGCTAACTTTTCATTGCGTTGCCTTTGTAATAAGTTAAATTTATCGCTATGGGTAATAGAATGAAGAGCAAAGCCTTTATCTACTTTTAACTATCTAAAGGTAGAGACTTCATAGCAGATTGAATAAATTAGTAGAGCAAGAATCTGTATTCAAAATTAGGCTTGTAGCATCTATAACGCTTGTAAAATTTTTATGACTTCCCAGATTCGCTTTTTGATGTGCGCCCCCGACCACTACGATGTGGACTACGTGATTAATCCCTGGATGGAAGGAAACATTCACAAGTCATCGCGCGATCGCGCCGTCGAACAGTGGCAGCAGTTATATTACGTCTTGAAACAACACGCTATTGTAGATTTGGTAACGCCAGAAAAAGGTTGGCCGGACATGGTTTTTACCGCCAACGCTGGCTTAGTCCTTGGAGATAACGTCGTTCTCAGCCGCTTTTTACACAAAGAACGTCAAGGAGAGGAACCGCACTTCAAACAATGGTTTGAGGAAAATGGTTACGCGGTTTACGAACTACCTAAAGATTTACCTTTTGAAGGTGCAGGAGACGCACTCCTAGACCGGGAAGGACGCTGGCTGTGGTCGGGATACGGCTTTCGTTCGGAATTAGATTCTCACCCTTATATAGCCAAATGGCTAGATATTGAGGTGCTTTCCCTACGATTGATAGATGAACGTTTCTATCATTTAGATACTTGCTTTTGTCCTTTAGCTAACGGCTATTTGCTGTACTATCCTGGCGCTTTTGATGCCTACTCCAACCGGATGATTGAAATGCGAGTAGCACCAGAAAAGCGCATCGCAATTGCGGAAGCTGATGCCGTCAACTTCGCTTGTAATGCGGTGAATGTTGATAGCATCGTCATCATGAATAAGGCGAGTGATGCTTTAAAACAACGTTTAGCAGAAGTCGGTTTCCAAGTAATTGAAACCCCACTAACAGAATTTCTCAAAGCTGGCGGTGCGGCTAAATGTCTTACCCTGCGGGTGACGGAACCAGTCAGGGCAGAAGTTCATGCCAATGTATCGGTAGAAAGCCGAATCATTCGGATAGAAGGGCACTTGCTTGATTCTGGCTTGATTAACCGCGCTTTGGATTTGATTGTAGATGCAGGCGGCAGTTTCCAAGTTTTGAATTTCGACTTGGGAGAACAGCGACAAAGTACCTCAGCTGCTGAGGTGAAGGTATCAGCGCCTTCCCACGAGGTGATGGAAGAAATCATCTCGCAATTAATCGATTTGGGTGCTGTCAACTTACCCGAAGATGAGCGCGATGCCAAACTTGAGCCTGTACTCCAAGCTGGCGTAGCTCCCGATGATTTCTACGTCAGTACAATTTATCCTACTGAAGTGCGGATAAATGGGCAATGGGTGAAGGTGGAAAATCAGCGTATGGATGGCGCGATCGCCATTACCCAAACTGCCAATGGTATAGTAGCAAGGTGTAAAATTCTCCGCGATCTCGAAGTTGACGAACAGGTAGTTGTCGATGTGTTAGGTATCCGCACCATCCGCAAAACTGAATCGCGGGAAATTCGCAACACACAAGAATTCAGTTTTATGTCGGCGGGTGTTTCCAGCGAACGACGCGTGGAATTGGTCGTCGAACAAGTGGCTTGGGAATTACGTAAGATTCGGGATGCTGGCGGTAAAGTAGTTGTCACGGCTGGGCCTGTGGTGATTCATACTGGCGGCGGCGAACATCTATCGCGGCTGATTCGGGAAGGATACGTACAGGCACTTTTGGGCGGGAATGCGATCGCAGTCCACGACATCGAGCAAAATATCATGGGCACATCTTTGGGTGTGGATATGAAGCGGGGTGTTGCCGTCCGTGGCGGACATCGCCATCATCTCAAGGTAATTAACACCATTCGTCGTTATGGCAGTATTGCCAAAGCAGTTGAGGATGGGGTAATTAACAGCGGCGTGATGTATGAGTGCGTCCGCAATCACGTACCTTTCGTCCTAGCTGGTTCGATTCGGGATGACGGACCTTTACCTGATACCCAAATGAATTTGATTCATGCACAGGAAGAATACGCCCAACACCTAGAAGGTGCGGAGATGATTTTGATGTTATCTAGTATGCTGCACTCGATTGGTGTGGGAAATATGACACCCGCGGGCGTGAAAATGGTCTGTGTGGATATTAATCCAGCAGTGGTTACAAAGTTAAGCGATCGCGGTTCTGTAGAATCGGTCGGTGTGGTGACAGATGTGGGATTATTCCTCAGTCTGTTGATACAGCAATTGGATAAGTTGACAAGTCCATATCGGGCAGTGGTAGGTTAAGAAAATAAACCACATCGAGAAGTTGCGTGTGGGGGTTCCCCCCGCCCTTGCAAACTTCGGTTGACGCAAAGGACGCAGAGAAAAGCAATGGCAAGAGTAGCTTTCACTAGAGAGTTGCAAATTAATTGGGTCAGTTTTATTGCTGATTTTATGCTGGTGGGAATGGTTTTTGGCCCGCCAGTTGCCCCCTTTTTGGCTGCGTCTGGAGTGTCTTTGCTTGGGGGGATTGCGGACATCATTTATTTTATGGGCGATCGCGTATGTCCGCAACCAGAGATGGGCTTACATTTAGCACCCCCGTTTATCATGGCTGTGTGTATGCGCTGCTACGGCACTGTCACGGGTTTGCTGGTTACTCGTCTGCTGTATGGGGTAAGTGGCGGTAAGGGTTTTTATTGGCTGAGTCAGTATGGTTGGAATGGCGCAGCGCTGGCAAGTGTACTAATGATGGCTTATCCGTTAGAATTAGCAGCACAAGTTTTTGGTTTGTGGGATTTTAATAATTACGTGGTTACGCCCTTTGGGTTGATTACGGGTTTGGTATGGGGATTGTTTACAATGCCCATATTGCACCGATGGCAGGGGATAACATCAAGAGCTTCATCTTATAAAAACTGACTCTAATCTTTAATTAATTTCAGAATTTTTACAAGCAATACGTATTACCGCAGTTCTTTTACTCCAAAATAAAAGTTACATCTCAGCGTTTAGATAGCGATCGCCCATTTAACCAAGTCAGCTAATAGCTAGAAACAAATATACATAATCAAGTTACTGTAATAATTTTTAAAAAATCTTAATTATTAAGTATAATTATTTCAGTAACAGGAGGTTACTACATTGATGGCATTTGAGTATGGGTTTTATAAAAAAACACTAGATGGACGCTATCAAATCCTCAAAAAGCTAGGTGAAGGCAACTTTGGCGAAACTTACTTGGCTAGAGATTGTAAACGTCCTAGTAAACCTCTATGTGTAGTGAAGCAACTCAAGCCAAAGCATAACCATCCCAAGGTACTGGAACTGTTTGAGCAGGAAGCAGCGATCCTAGAGAAATTGGGCGAACATCCCCAAATACCTCGACTTTTGGCTCACTTTACCATAAACAATCAACTCTACATTGTTCAAGATTACGTGGAGGGACATACCCTCAGACAAGAAATTGTCCGGGGAAAGCCACTCCCAGAAAGCGATGTTACCAAGCTTTTGCGAGATATTTTGGAAGTGCTGGTTTTTGTCCATCAAAACAATGTCATTCATCGAGATATCAAGCCCGAAAATGTGATGCGGTGTCAACAGGATGACAAGCTTTTTCTGATAGACTTTGGTTCTGTAAAAGAGCTTAGTACTTTCTCAATAGATTTTCAGAGTGTGATTCGTACCAGTGTGTTTATTGGTACTATCGGATACATGGCTTTTGAACAAGCTAGGGGTAAACCTCAGCTATGCAGTGATATCTATGCTCTAGGAATGATGGGTATTGAAGCCTTAACAGGAATTTCCCCCTATCTTCTGCCAGAAGATTCTAGTACTGGGCAACTGTTCTGGCGTAACCGCGTACAACATGTCAGCGATCGCCTCGCCGATGTTTTAGATACAATGGTGTGCAACGATTACACATTGCGCTATCCATCGGCAGTGGAAGCATTAGAAGCACTGAGCGCAATTAAAGTATTGCCGCGATCGCCTTTAGTGGAATCATCTATATTAGCGCGATCGTTAAACTTCAAGACCGTTAGTTTGCAATCCGCCCTCGATCTCGATTTCGATCTGTTAGAGTTCGAGCAAGGTGAGTTAGAGACGGCAATTCTACCCCTACAACAATTTGAGTTTGAAATCGCCGCTGTTTCCGGAAAAAGCTCGTTTGCCTCTACAGTTACTAGTGACATTAGCCATAGTCAGGGATCGGCATTATGCTTTATCGAGGAACTAGGCAATGATATCACTTTAGAAATGATTTCGATTCCTGGCGGTCAATTTCTGATGGGTTCTCCCAATGATGAGCGAGAACGATTTGATTCTGAGAGTCCACAGCATTCTGTAACAGTCCCATCCTTTTTTCTGGGTAAGTTTCCAGTGACTCAGGCACAATGGCAGGCAGTAGCAATGCTTCCCTCAATTAACCGCAATCTCGAACCCGAACCCGCTCATTTTAAAGGGGCAAATCGTCCGGTAGAGCAAATTACTTGGGATGATGCAGTAGAGTTTTGTGCTAGGTTGCGCCAAAAAACAAATCGAAACTATCGTTTGCCTAGCGAGGCCGAGTGGGAATATGCCTGTCGTGCTGGAACTCACACCCCGTTTCATTTTGGTGAAACTCTTACTTCTAGCTTGGCAAACTACAGCCACAGTAACAACCTCAGCTATGGCGCTGGTTCCCAAAGTTCAAATTATGGACAAACAAGCCCAGTCGGTTCTCTCTCGCCAAATGCCTTTGGTTTATATGATATGCACGGCAACGTCTGGGAATGGTGCGCGGATCGCTGGCATGGAAATTATGAAGGCGCACCTTCAGATGGTACTGTTTGGTTAGATAGCGATGACAATCGATCTCATTTGATTCGAGGTGGTTCTTGGAAAAGTTCTGCGAAGTTATGTCGGTCTGCATATCGCAGTTGGAATCCTCGATCTGGTCGGGGCAACGTCTTGGGTTTTCGGGTTGCAGTTTCGCTTTAAGTATAGCAAGTGCTGAGTGCTGAGTGCTGAGTGCTGAGTGCTGAGTGCTGAGTAATACCAATTCTCTAAAATCAAACAACGCATTTAAACCCCGAAACCTAGACCATACCTGAATTTATTAATTACGAATTACGAATTGGTAAGTAGGTGGACATAAGTAAATGTAAAACCGCCAACCTGTAAAATCCACTCAGAATTTGGCTTTTCCCTTCTGCCTCTCCGAAGTTGCTCCACTTGGGCAAAGCCCAAGACCGCACTTCTCTCTGCCTCCTGCCTTCTGCCTTCTACTTATTACTTATGAGATGAGCGAAATAGACGCTCGTGTTCGGGATGATATAAACGCGATCGCCCTGTTGCTGTTGAGAGTGCTGGACTGATTAAATAAAGTGTAGTGCGAATCAGCTTTTCTTCATGAGTACAGGCTGCCATTTGATGAAGAGGAACGACTCTGATTTTTTCATCAGGCCATCCTAAGCGATAGCAAATAGCTATTAAGGTTTCGGCTGGGTAGTGTTCGAGTAGTTGAGTTTGGGCTTTTTCAACGTGACGCGCACTCAGATAAAGGCAGAGACTAGCTTGATGTGCAGCCAGAGTGGCTAATTCTTCTTTAGCGGGGACTTCTGTACGTCCACTGATCCGCGTCAAGATAATGCTTTGGACTAAACCAGGGACAGTCAGTTCTATTTTCAGTTTGGCAGCAGCGGCTTGAAAAGCGCTAATCCCTGGTATGACTTCAAAAGGAATATTTGCCTCTGCCAATAAATGCATTTGCTCGTGAACTGCACTGTAGAGACTGGGATCGCCAGAATGGAGACGGACAACGGATTTGTGCTGCGATCGCACTCGTTCAATCATCAACGCTAAAATCTCTTCTAAAGTCTTATTTGCAGTTCCAATAATTTCTGCATCTTCTCGACAAAGTTGCAAAATCTGTTCGGGTACTAGAGAATCAGCAGATAAAATTACATCTGCAACAGCCAGTAGTTTTTGCGCCTTGACCGTTAATAATTCCGGATCTCCGGGGCCTGCTCCTACAATATATACTGCTGATTTTATGTTGCTGAAGTTATTTTGCATACAAAATTTTTAGTTAATTTATGTAATTACCAGCAGCCATAAAGTTTGCAAAAAATTTTTTGGTAATTTCTCAGTATCTTTCCGGATTAACCATACTCTCTCTAGTAGAGAGAAATGGTAGATGCACCCTGGTTAAGCCCTAGAGAACACTCTGGGGCATTTTTTATTTTTTAATCATCAATTGCTAGCTAGTTGTTATTCTCCTTTTGCGTGCGTCATCCTCACTCCTCCACTCCCTCATCTTTCCAAACTTCCCCTACACCCGTGTTTCTTGAGAAGGAGAAACTACATCAGGTAAAGGACGTTTACGTATATAAAGCCAAGCTAACCCAGCTAATCCTAAGGTAATGCCGGTGAGACTGACAACTTGTGCTATTCGCAGCGGCCCCAGCATCAAGCTATCAGTACGAAGACCCTCGATCCATAGTCGTCCTAAGCTGTATGTAGCTAGGTAAACCATAAATAACGTACCTACTCGTAAGCGTAACTTGCCAGATAAACTGCGAAAAAATAAAGTTATCAGCAGGGTAAACACCATCAAATCCCACAGAGACTCATAGAGGAAGGTGGGATGAAAGTACTCAAAATTAACTAATTCTGGAGGACGGCGTTCTGGTGGAATATACAGCTTCCAAGGTAAGTTGGTAGGGCCGCCAAAAGCCTCTGAGTTAAAGAAATTGCCCCAACGCCCGATCGCCTGTCCTAAAATCAAGGAAGGAGCTACTAAATCAGCTAGTTGCCAAAAAGAAATCTGCTTGACTTTGGCAAATATTAACGCTGCTAAAATGCCACCAATAATCGCTCCGTGAATGGCAATACCCCCTTCCCAAATTGCGATGATTTTCTCTGGCTTCGAGGCATATTCTGGCCACTGAAACAAAACGTAATAAATTCGTGCTGCCGGAATTGCTGCAATTACCAGCCAAATAGACAAATCGCTCAGTAACTCTGGATTAATATTGCGGCGCTTTGCCAAGTACTGAGAAAGGCTAACGCCGATTAATACAGCTGAGGCAATCAACAAGCCATACCAACGGATAGTGATTGGCCCTATTTGTTTCAAAATAGGGCCTGGAGAAGTAAATTGAAACGCCAAAGGCAAAGTTGAAAGATCCAGCGTCATGCAAAAGTACCTAGTTGACTAAATTATTATGCTTTATCAGCTTCTAACACTACGACTAGAAGGGACTTTTTGTATATAAATAATTAGAGCAGGTTTTGCTTGACTGGGGATGAATGGAGACGGACAACGGATTTGTGCTGCGATCGCA
>NZ_JAECZA010000115.1 GCF_016056275.1 Dendronalium phyllosphericum CENA369
CCCTATGCCCCTATGCCCCTCTGCCCCCGCCCTCATCTCCCTCTAGGGGTGTACCCGTTGGTTAGGATAGAATATTCCCGCAGGTAACTGTCTGTCGCCGCTTGGATTTATCTTTGTGAGTGACTTCTTTTTCAGTTGCCACCACACTATATAAATCCATCATGCAACCACCCATTATAGTTGGCACTGTATTGCAAAATCGTTACCGCGTAATTCAAATTCTTGGACAAGGGGGATTTGGTAGAACCTATCTGGCAGAAGACCAGAGGCGCTTTAACGAACTGTGCGCGATCAAAGAATTGATTCCATTGGCTACACGCGCTTCTGACTGGGAGAAGGCACAAGAACTGTTCCAGCGAGAAGCTACTATTTTGTACCAAATTGAACATCCACAAGTACCGAAATTCCGGGAAAGATTTGACCAAGACCAGCGCTTATTTTTGGTGGAGGACTATGTCGCTGGCAAGACTTACCGGACTTTATTAGCCGATCGCCTAGCTGTTGGTCAAACTTTCAGTGAAGCAGAAGTGTTGCAGTTGATACGCTTTTTGTTGCCTGTGCTTGAGCATATTCACAGTCGCGGGATTATTCATCGGGACATCTCACCGGAAAATATTATTTTGCGAGATAGCGACGCTAAACCGGTGTTAATTGATTTCGGAGTGGTCAAAGAACTGGCAACGCGTTTGCAGTCACCAGATAGCGAATCACCAGTCACTACAGTAGGAAAATTAGGTTACGCTCCCAGCGAACAAATGCAAACAGGACGCGCTTATCCAAATAGCGATTTGTATGCCTTAGCAGTGACAGCAATAGTTTTGCTGACTGGTCGAGAACCAAGCGATTTATTTGATGAAAACCAACTTACTTGGAATTGGCAAAGATGGGTGAGGGTAAATCCGCAATTTGCCCAGGTTTTGAATCGGATGTTGAATCGGATACCGAGCGATCGCTATCAAAGTGCTGCTGATGTCGCCCAAGTATTACAATATCCAGAATTACCTGGTGTCCCCGCTCCTGAATTGTCCAATTTGCAAACAGTTGCTGTTGGTCGCCGCCCCGACCCAATATCACCACCAACCACACCCAACAACAAACCCGACCCCGTAATTACACCCAGCCGTAGCAGTTCAGTTTTAGATAATCCCTTGGCAGTCGGGGCAATTGGTAGTGCTGTTGTTGTTTTGGCAGGATTCGGTTCGTGGGCGCTGGTAAGTTCTATCCGCAATCATTCAAGAACATCCCAAGACCAGACCTCACCACAAACTTTTCCTTCGCCAGTTGTTTCTGGTGGTACTACATTCGCATCTCCACCCACACCTACACCTACTAACGAACAACCTGTTATCTCTACCAAGCGCCTCCCTTTAAGAGGATCTGACACAACTATAGTTGAAGATACTCTCAAGGCAAATCAAATCATTCAGTACAGCTTTTTTGGACAAAAAGGAGCTAAGTTAACAACATTTCTTGACCAAGGAAGCGGTATTTTACTATCAGTTTTAAATTCCAACCAACAACCAATTGATAATACTGCCCAGCAAGTAACATCCTATCAAGGAATATTACCGATTACTGGTAGATATACTATTCAGCTAACTCTCACTCCCGGAGTTGCCCAAAGCAATTACAACTTGAATGCTACATTAGAAAAACCGCTTGAGCCAGCAACCACACCAACACCTATAGAAACTCCTATACAGATACCAGTAGAAACCCCCACGCCAGCACCAATAATTACACCAACACCAATACCAACACCAACACCAACACCAATCATCACGCCAACGCCAACGCCAAATGCTGGTGGAGAAAACAGCCCACCTGTTAATAGCACATTTACACCATTTCCCAATCCCAGCACTTCACCCTAAATTCATGTCTCATGTCTTGATGAGTAGGATAATTTCATACTTCAGCCTTTACTTGAACTTGGGATTATTAAAAATTGTTAAACGCACTACTGATTACTGGAACCGATACTGAAGCGGGTAAAACTGTTTTAACCACAACTTTGGCAGCCTATTGGCAAAAATATTACCCCCAGCGTAGCTGGGGAATTATGAAACCAATTCAATCAGGAATTGGCGATCGCGAATGGTATCAACAACTATTTGCCCTAGAACAATCTGCCGAAGAAATTACACCCTTGTACTTTCAAGCACCTCTAGCCCCACCCATCGCAGCAGCGCGAGAAAATCGCCAAGTGGATTTAGCAGTAGTTTGGCAGACTTTGTCAGAACTGCGATCGCGTCGTGATTTCGTTCTGATAGAAGCTTTAGGAGGATTGGGTTCCCCAATTACAGATGAATTGACAGTGGCAGATTTAGCAGGAAAATGGCGTTTGCCAACGGTATTGGTAGTGCCCGTGAGACTAGGTGCGATCGCTCAAGCAGTAGCGAATGTAGCACTAGCTAGACAAACACGGGTGAATCTTAAAGGCATTGTGCTGAACTGCATACAATCTTATTCAGATGCAGAAATAGCCGATTGGACACCACCAGATTTAATTCAATCACTCACTAACACGCCAGTTTTAGGCTGTTTACCCTATCTGGATAACCTCAATGATTTAGATAAACTCGCTCAAGTAGCATCAAATCTGGATTTGGAAACATTACAGTTGTCGTACAGACGCGATTAATCGCGTCTGTACAAGAGTCAGTTGTCAGTTGTCAGAAGGTAGAAGTAATTATTATTTCTCCCTTGTCTCCCTCATCCTCGAATGGCGATTAACTTAACACCTTCAGAACGATTAAACTGGGAAAATGACCTAAGTTAGCTGTTTAGAACTAGCTTATTTTTAAAATGGTTTCCACTTTTCCCAATCCCTCTTCTGTTGACTTATCTCGCGTTCGCCTCTCGATTCGCTCACTGCAACCACAATTGGTAGAGTGGCGGCGGGGACTGCATCAAAAACCAGAGTTGGGTTTTAAAGAAAAACTAACCGCTGAATTTGTCTCACAAAAGTTACAGGAATGGGGAATTGACCATCAAACTGGCATTGCCCAAACTGGCATTGTTGCTACCATCGAGGGTAACAAACTCAGCACTCAGCACTCAGCACCTAGCACTCAGCACTCAGCACTCAGCACTCAGCACTCAGCCCTCAGAACTCAAAGAGTATTGGCAATTCGGGCAGATATGGATGCTTTGCCAATTCAAGAACTCAACGAAGTGCCTTATCGATCGCAGCACGATGGCGTAATGCACGCTTGTGGACATGACGGACATACAGCGATCGCTTTAGGTACAGCTTACTATCTCCACCAGCACCGAGAAGATTTTTCTGGCACTGTCAAAATTATCTTCCAGCCAGCAGAAGAAGGGCCGGGAGGTGCAAAACCGATGATTGAAGCAGGGGTGCTGAAAAACCCTGATGTGGATGCCATTATCGGCTTGCATTTGTGGAACAATTTGCCATTGGGAACGGTGGGCGTTCGCAATGGGGCATTAATGGCGGCTGTCGAGTTATTTGACTGTAAAATTTTAGGCAAAGGTGGACATGGTGCAATCCCCCATCAAACTGTAGATTCTGTGGTGGTTGCGGCGCAAATAGTTACTGCCTTGCAAACCATTGTGGCTCGTAATGTCAATCCCATTGATTCAGCTGTGGTGACAGTGGGCGCACTCCATGCAGGCACAGCACACAATGTCATCGCTGATACAGCCAGTATGGAAGGAACTGTTAGATATTTTAATCCGACATACAAAGGCTTTTTTAAACAGCGTATCGAGCAGGTAATTGCGGGAATTTGTCAGAGTCATGGTGCAAATTATGACTTGAAATACTACGAACTTTATCCCCCAGTGATTAATGATGCCACAATGGCGGAATTGGTGCGATCGCAAGCCGAAGAAGTTATAGAAACACCTGTAGGAATTGTGCCAGAATGCCAAACTATGGGCGGCGAGGATATGTCATTCTTCTTAGAAGAGATTCCTGGCTGCTATTTCTTCTTAGGTTCTGCTAACCCTGAGAAAGATTTGGCGTACCCTCATCATCATCCGCGATTTGATTTTGATGAAACCGCTTTGGCAATGGGTGTGGAAATATTCGTCCGTTGCGTGGAAAAATTTTTGAATTGATTGAGTGGCTAATCGGGACTTACGCCAAAACGTCGTCTTTTAAGACTGGGTGTAAGGGTTTAACTCACTTACACCTTCATACCCTTATACCCCTACACTTGCTGTTGTATTCTAGTTCGGCATTCTGGCAAAGCGAAAAAACGCTGCGATCGCTACATTAGAAGAATACATAAATGAAAATCATCCATTACCCAGATTTATCCGCAATTCATATCAAACCATGAGTGCAGTCACTATTTCTCATAATCCTTTGCTTAAAGGTTCTGGCTTACCTGCCTTCACAGAGATTCAACCAGAGCGAGTAGTACCAGCTTTTAATCAGTTATTGGAGGAACTCGACCAACAGCTTACCACCCTAGAGGCTAATTTACAGCCTACTTGGAGCGGTTTAGTAGAGCCTCTAGAAAAGCTGACAGAACGGCTGAACTGGAGTTGGGGTATAGTGAACCATTTAATGGGTGTGAAAAATAGCCCCGAACTACGCGAAGCTTTTGAAACCGTCCAGCCACCAGTGGTACAGTTCGTTAACAAACTCGGTCAAAGCCAACCCATTTATAATGCTTTTAAGCAACTCCGTAACAGCGATGACTGGAAAAGCTTAGAACCAGCCCAACAGCGAATTGTAGAAGCTGCCATCCGAGATGCAGAACTTTCTGGTGTTGGCTTACAAGGAGAAGCGCGGGAGCGTTATAACGCTATTCAAATGGAGTTAGCAGAACTTTCCACTAAATTCTCTAACCACATCCTGGATGCAACCAAAGCCTTTAGCTTAACCTTGACAACCAAAGCTGAAATCGACGGTTTACCCAATAGTTTACTCAGTTTAGCGGCACAAGCTGCTCGTGCTGCAAAAGAAGAAAACGCCACCCCAGAAAATGGCCCTTGGCGCATTACCTTAGACTTTCCCAGCTATAGCCCTTTTATGCAGCACAGCACCCGCCGCGATTTGCGCGAAAAGCTCTACAAAGCTTATATCACCCGTGCAGCATCCGGCGATTTAGATAATAATCCGCTGATAGAACGTATTTTAGAGTTGCGGCAAGAACTCTCAGATTTACTCGGCTTTGAGAATTTTGCTGAATTAAGCCTAGCTAGTAAAATGGCTCCCAATGTTGAGGCAGTTGAGGCACTGTTAGAAGAACTACGTAGCGCTAGTTATAATGCTGCTATCAAAGACTTAGAGGCACTCAAAGCTTTTGCCGCCTCCAAAGGAGCAGCAGAAGCCCAAGATTTACAACACTGGGATATCAGTTTTTGGGCAGAACGCCAACGAGAAGAAAAATTTGCCTTCACTGCGGAAGAATTACGTCCTTACTTTCCTCTTCCCCAAGTCTTAGATGGTTTATTCGGACTTGTAAAACGGCTATTTGGTGTCACTGTCACACCTGCCGACGGACAAGCGCCAGTTTGGCATGAAGATGTGCGTTATTTCCAAATTGCAGATGAAACAGGTTCTCCCATAGCCTACTTCTACTTAGATCCCTACAGCCGTCCCGCCGAAAAGCGCGGTGGCGCTTGGATGGATACATGCATTAGTCGAGGTAAAATCGCTGAAAACGGTGTGAATGCTATTCGGTTACCTGTGGCGTATTTGGTGTGCAATCAAACTCCTCCAGTCGATGACAAGCCTAGTTTGATGACTTTCAATGAAGTCGAGACTTTGTTTCACGAATTTGGTCATGGCTTGCACCATATGTTAACCAAAGTGGATTACAGCGGGGCCGCAGGTATTAATAATGTAGAGTGGGATGCAGTAGAATTACCCAGCCAATTCATGGAAAACTGGTGTTATGAGCGACCCACCTTGTTTGGCATGGCAAAGCATTACGAAACTGGCGAATCTTTACCAGAGCATTATTACCAAAAACTGCTAGCAGCTCGCAATTATATGAGCGGCAGTGCGACATTGCGGCAAATCCACTTTAGCAGCGTTGATTTAGAACTGCACTATCGCTATCACCCAGGTAGTAATGAAACTGCGGCAGACGTGCGCCATCGGCTTGCCAAGACTACTACTGTTTTGCCACCGCTACCAGAAGATTCTTTCTTATGTGCTTTTGGACACATTTTCGCAGGTGGTTATGCCGCAGGATACTACAGCTACAAGTGGGCTGAAGTACTCAGCGCTGATGCCTTTGCTGCTTTTGAAGAAGCTGGGTTAGAAGATGAAGAGGCGATAAAAGCTACAGGTAAGCGTTATCGAGATACAGTACTAGCTCTTGGTGGAAGCAAGCATCCAATGGAGGTGTTTCAATCATTCCGGGGTCGCAAACCGAGTACAGTTTCTTTACTCAAGCATAATGGCTTGTTAGCGATCGCATCTTAAAATAACAACACCTTGATTTATTGTGGGATAGGTGTCTCCACCTGTCCTACTGTTCTGCAACATCTATTTTCCTTTTCCTCCAGACTGTACGGTATCCCAAATTAGATCGAGGTTTGCTTGGGCTTTTTTAAGTGCTGTTTCTGGAGATGCACCTAACATCGTAGCTTCGATGGCGCGACCAAGACTGTCAGACAAGCGACTATAGCCAGGAATGATTGGTCGAGAACCAGATACAGACATTTGGTCAAGAAAGACTTTCAAGACAGGTTTTTGCTGGAGAAATTCTTGGTAAGCTTGACTTTGAGCTGACTTGATGTTGACTGGTAAAAAACCCGTTCCTATACTCCATTGAGTTTGGAATTCTTCACTCAAAACATACTCCAAAAATTTCAGTGCGGCTTGCTCTCTTGCTGGTGTAGTCTTCATTAAATACAAATTTTGAGTAGCTGTTACTGTCGCGTGCTTCACGCTTGCAGGTATGGGAAATACTTGATAATCAACTTTGGACTTCATTATATAAGTCCAAGGGCCTGTGATTTGCATAGCAACGCGACCGGCAATAAAAGCGTCCTCTTCATAACCTCGTTCTGAAGGGGAAAGGGTTGCTGAACCATCTTTTAATAGGTCTTGCCAAAATTTTAACGCTGCGATCGCTCCTGGATTTGTCAAATTCGGACGATTATCAGTAACAACCTCTCCCCCAGCACTTAATAAAAACGGGAACCAGCTAAAGACAGTCCATTCCGCCTTCCCCAGAGGTAACAAAATTCCATATTGTTCTGGTTGATTGTCGCCATTGCGGTCTATAGTTAATTTTTTGGCAACTTGCCTTAACTCTTCCCAAGTCTGCGGCGTTTGCGTAATTCCTGCTGCCTCGAAAAGTTTAGGGCGATAAAAAATGCCTATATTAGCAGTAGTCAAAGGCACTGACCAAATGTGACCATTTAATTGCAATTCCTCAAATAAGGTAGGAGTAATTTCCGACTTCAGCGGCAATTTTTTAAACCAATCTTCTAGAGGGAGAATTGCTTCTAATTCTACAAACTGGCCTGTAATTTGAGGGTTAAATAATAAAATATCTGGAGGCACATTCCCAACAACCGCTGTTAATATTTTCGGCAATTGTTGGTCTGGTTGACCTGCATATATAGATTCTACATAAATATCAGTATGAGTCTGATTAAATTTATCTACTAGTTTCTCAAAGACATCTCGATTAGCAGGAGGACTAATGCCTTGCCATAGTGTCAGATGAATAACATCTTTGTCCTTTGGTGCTGCACTATGACAACTATATAAAAATAGTAGGCATAAACTTAGAACAACTGCAAAAAACAATCTTTGCCAAAGATAACTAATAAAATGGCGAACAATATTTTTGATTTTATATATATAGAAAATTATTTTCATATCAAGTAGTTTGCTAAATGATGTAGATTTAAATATTATATAGTTGCTTGCAATTCCTCGTAGTCTTTTGGTGTATCAATATCAACTGCACCTAAGGGAAATGGCACGCGAAACACTTGGTTGAGGTGTCTATTAATCAACTGTTTTGCACCAACAGTCTCTCCTAAAGCTGCTAGTTCTGAGAAAAATGTGCGACTAAACAAAGCAGGTACCCCTAATGTTTCTGCATATTCCGAGGCGACGATCGCTTTTGCCAATGAATGATATGCTTCAACGAGGAGATTAATAATCTCAGATGAAAGAAATGGCTGGTCGCAAACAGTAATAACCGCTGCATCTATACTTTCAGAATAAGTTGACAGCGATCGAATTCCACTACGAATTGAAGCACTCATACCTAAATTCCATTGTGAGTTTTCAACCACCTGCACAAAAGGCTGTGTGACTTCAGAACGTATCTGTTGGGCATTTGCTCCCAAAACAACAACTACAGGTTTGCATACTGAGGCGATCGCACTTTCAATTGTATGCTGAAGTAAACTACGTCCCTGGTAAGGCAACAGTTGTTTAGGTCTACCCATACGAGTTGATGCACCTGCTGCCAGAATAATGATAGCAACATTTGATTTAGGCATTTCTACTTGGGGATTGGTAATTGTCAACAATTAGGAGTGTAAGGGTGTAGGGGACTAAATAACCTAAATAAGTAGTAATCTATTTTTTGTGATTATTCATACCCAAAGTTGGGCTTTAAATTCCAAGTTAAGATTTTGTGAGGAGCAAGTTGCGTGGCACTGACGAACACTTTAGAAACAAGTATCACAAAGCTACCTATTATTTATGGAATAGCTGCATTAATCACACTAGGGATGAACGCCAAAGCAATGGCTGGAACCCTCTATGACATTACCGACCTTGGCATCCTACCGGGCAGGACTTCCAGCGATGCCAGTAGTCTTAATGATTTAGGTCAGATAGTGGGTGGTTCATATGGCGATGATGGATGGCGCGCCTTTTTATGGAGCGCAAGCACTGGTATGAAAGACCTTGGTTATCTACAAAGTGCCTATCCTACTAGTTACGCCTCTGGGATCAATAATGCTGGTCAAGTGGTAGGAACCGTTGATGGTTACTTTGGTGACTATGTACGTCCTGGGTCTAGACCCTTCTTCTGGAGCAACAATACTGGTATGGTTGGTCTTGCGTTGAATGATACCAGCCCTGATGGTTCAGGCAAAGCCATCAACAATTATGGTCAGGTGTTGGGTGATGTGGGTCATATCGGGTATAGTGACTTTATTTGGAGCCAAAACACTGGTGAAACATACCTCAACCTCAACGCTCCACTAGGGTACGACCGAGCATACGCCTCCGATCTAAATGATAACGGTCAGGTAGTGGCGACCTTATATAACTTGTATCCACCTGGAGGGCGTGCTTTTTTAAGCAGTATCAATGGCAGCATAACCGACCTTGGCACTCTTCCAGGACGAGATTTTAGTACTGCTAATGCCATCAATAATGCTGGTCAGGTAGTAGGAATTTCATACAATCTTAACTACAATTCTGACACAGGCTCTTATGATGAACAATTTGCTCATACCTTTTTATGGAGTATTACCAGTGGTATGACTGACACTGGGTATGACTTTTATCCCAATGATATCAACGATGCCGGTCAAGTGGTGGGATCAATTGGTAGTAGCCCCATTTTGTGGAGTAGCAGCGATGGCATAGTTGACCTCAACACCCTTATTGACCCCAGTCAAGATTGGAAAATCTTAGGAGCAAATGCCATTAATGAAAAAGGGCAAATTGCAGCTACAGGCATCAATCAAAGCGGTCAGACACGCGCTCTTTTATTAACTCCTAGGTCTGGCGAAGCTGTACCAGAACCGATGACAATAGGCAGTACATTGCTTGCAGGAGCTGGATTAGTTTATCTGCGTCGCCGTCAGCTGCTGTCCTCATCAAAGCTTGCAGAATAATTTGTAATTGAAAATGCTGTGCTTCGGCGTTGCTCGAGCATTTGTTTCACCTTGCCTGCACAGCAATATAATACGAGTCTTATTAGATTTAGTTAGTAAAGCGATACTTGTCAGCTATCCATTATAGTACAGCTACAATGATTTAAAAGGCAATGTTCGGCAATCAGGCAGTATGTCGAAATCAGCCTCAAAGTATTTCCCAAAGTCATAATAGGAGGCAAATAATGGGATTGGCTGGGGTAAGAATCATCTTGGTAGAACCAGCTGGCCCGATTAATGTCGGCGCGATCGCTCGCTCGATGAAAAATTTCGGATTACATCAGTTAGTATTAGTCAACCCGCAATGCGATCCGCAAGCAACGGAAGCTATGAGGATGGCAGTTCACGCCAAGGATGTTCTAGAATCTGCACTCA
The DNA here is from genome assembly GCF_016056275.1 of Dendronalium phyllosphericum CENA369. Taxonomy (GTDB): domain Bacteria; phylum Cyanobacteriota; class Cyanobacteriia; order Cyanobacteriales; family Nostocaceae; genus Dendronalium; species Dendronalium phyllosphericum. The sequence goes on from NZ_JAECZA010000115.1 coordinate 10,228, forward strand.
TAGTAGATACATTACCAGCAGCATTGCAGGGATGCATCCGAGCGATCGCAACTACTGCTCGCGTGCGTGATTGGGAAACACCTTTAGAAAACCCCCGCACAGCATTACCTTGGTTACTAGAAATCCCAGATCGACCCGTAGCTTTAATTTTTGGCAGAGAAGACCGAGGATTAAGCAATGAAGAATTAAATTATGCCCAGCGGTTTGTTCGCATTCCCACAAGTCAAAATTATCCATCTTTAAATTTGGCTACTGCCGTAGCAATTTGCTGCTACGAACTAGCACAAAATGCCGAACCCCTAGAAACACCAACCCCAATTCAAACAGAATTCGCACCTTTGGAACTTGTGGAAGTCTACTACCAACAACTAGAATCACTGTTACTGAAGATTGGTTATCTATACCCACATACCGCAGCAAGTCGCATGGAAAAATTCCGGCAACTGTATAATCGCGCTCAACTGCAAACTCAAGAAATCGCTATGCTGCGAGGCATTTTGCGGCAGGTAGAATGGGCACTGGAAGAAAGGCAGGGGGGCAGAGGGGCAGAGGAGCAGGGGGGCAG
>NZ_JAECZA010000116.1 GCF_016056275.1 Dendronalium phyllosphericum CENA369
CCCAATCCCCAGTCCCCAATCCCCAATCCCAGAAACAAATCCATGCGAATCCCCACAGCAACTTATCGAATTCAATTCACTCCTCAGTTTGGCTTTGAAAATGCTCAAGCGATCGCGGCTTATTTGGCAGATTTAGGCATTTCTGATTTGTATGCTTCGCCGATTTTCTGGGCGCGCTCTGGTAGTACTCATGGTTATGATGTAGTAGATGCTGCTCAACTCAACCCAGAACTAGGAACTACTGAAGCATTTGAGGCATTAGTCAGCAAACTCCAATCACTTGGTATGGGTTGGTTGCAAGACATTGTGCCCAACCACATGGCTTATAGCAGCGAAAACCATTATTTAATGGATATATTGGAACACGGGCCAGATTCTGACTATACCGACTACTTCGACCTCAGTTGGAATGTTCCCTTTGGCGATCGCCAAGAGCGAATTCTCGCGCCGCTATTAGGAGATTTCTACGGTGTATCCCTGGAAAAAGGTGATATTCAACTGCAATATTCACAAACTGGTTTAACTGTCAACTATTACAGTTTAAAATTACCGTTGCGGTTAGAGTCCTATACCAAATTTCTGACTTACAATTTAGGCAAAATCACCCGCACTCTAGGACGCAATCATCCCGATTTCATCAAGTTATTAGGGATTCTCTACATTCTGAAAAATGTGCCTTCAGAAGTGGTCGGCAAACAGCGACAAGACCAAATCGCATTTATTAAAGGATTGATTTGGGAACTCTACAATACAAACGATGCTATCCATGAATTTATTGAGGAAAATCTCAAAATATTTAATGGTGAGCCGGGCAATTCAGATAGCTTTAACTTATTAGATGAATTATTAAGAGAGCAATTCTACCGTCTCTCCTTCTGGAAAGTTGGAGCGGAAGAAATGAACTACCGCCGTTTCTTTACTGTCAACGAACTCATTTCTGTGAAAGTAGAAGAAATGCGCGTGTTTAATAATACCCATTCTTTGATTCACCAGCTAGTTGCAGAAGGTAAATTTACAGGTTTACGAATTGACCATATTGATGGTCTTTATAACCCGTTACAGTATCTGGAAAGATTGCGGGAGAATATGGGTGATGTTTACATCACAGTTGAAAAAATCTTGGAACTTACCGAAGACTTGCCAGAAAATTGGGATATTCAAGGGACATCAGGATATGATTTTTTAAATTATGTAAATGGAGTTTTCTGTCAAACAGAAAATCAATCGGCATTCGATAAAATTTACCATGCTTTTATCAATTCGTCGGTAAGTTATGCATCTTTGGTTAAGGAGAAAAAGCATTTAATTCTGGAGAAAAATTTAGCAGGAGACATTGATAATCTATCTGTATTGCTTAAGAATATTTCTAGTAAATATCGCTATGGCAATGACTTTACTTTGAATGGATTAAAACGAGCGATCGCGGAAGTTTTAACGCTGTTTCCGATTTATCGCACTTACATCACCGCAGATGGAATATCAGATAGCGATCGCGCCTGTATCCAGGAAGTAATTCGTCAAGCCAGAGAACAAACGCCTCTATTGCAAAACGAGCTGACCTTTATTGAAAAGCTGATGCTGCTGGAGTTTGATGACTCTCTGACCCAGACAGAACGCGAACAATGGATATACTTTGTCTTGAGGATGCAGCAATACAGCGGGCCGTTGATGGCGAAAGGCGTAGAAGACACTACCCTATATGTTTATAATCGCTTGCTGTCGCTCAATGAAGTTGGGGGAAATCCCAGTCATTTTGGAATTTCCGCAGCCGAATTCCATACTTTTAACCGAAAGCACCAAGCAAACTGGCCGCACACAATGAATGGTACAGCCACCCACGATACCAAGCGCGGCGAAGACTTACGAGCCAGGATTAATGTGCTATCTGAACTTCCCCAAGAGTGGGAACAGCAGGTGAATACTTGGAGTTATCTCAATCAAGATCGTCGCAGCGATCGCCATGGGTTTGCTATGCCCGACCGCAACGATGAGTATTTTCTCTATCAAACTTTGGTAGGCGCATTTCCCTTTGACGATCGCGAACAATCATCCTTGGTGGAACGAGTAAAAGATTACATGATTAAAGCGATTCGGGAAGCGAAAGTACACACAGCATGGTTGCGACCCGATAGCGAGTACGAAGAAGCATGTGCCTCCTTTATTGATAAAATATTAGATCCTTCAATATCTGAGCAATTTTTAGCAGCCTTTCGCCCCTTTCAAGAGCGAATTGCCTACTATGGGATGTTCAATTCCCTTTCCCAGACTTTATTGAAGACGATTGCACCCGGCGTACCTGACTTCTATCAGGGAACAGAACTCTGGGAACTAAGTCTAGTCGATCCAGACAACCGTCGTCCAGTGGATTTTGAGCAGCGACGTGCTTACTTAAGCGCTATCCGCGAACAGATCGAGACAGACATTCTGAAACTAATTCAAGAATTGCTCAACGACAAAACAGATGGCAGAATCAAACTATTTTTAACAGCCCAACTACTCAAAGCCAGAACTGACTATCTCTCACTATTCCAAGAAGGTGACTATCTGCCATTAGAAATCAAAGGAACCCATGCCGATCGCATCCTCGCTTTTGCCCGGCGACAAGGCGATCGAACCGCAATTGCGATCGCGCCTCGCTTTTTGACTAGCCTGATTCAGCCTGGAGAGAATCCTTTAGGCGAATCGGTATGGCAAGATACACACCTGCAATTACCTAGTGGCACTTCCTCAGCCTGGAAAAACGTTTTAACCGAGCAACTCTTAAAGACGACAGGAACGCTACCTATTGGCGCAGCCCTCGCCGATTTTCCAGTTGCCCTGTTAGTTAGTGCTGAGTAAGGAGTTAGGGGTGAGGAGTTAGTTGTCGTAGAGACGCGATTAACCCTTGTCTGTACAAGAGTCAGTTGTCAGTTGTTAGAAAGCAATAGGCAATAGTTATTGTTCTTCCTCTGCTTTTCCTGCTCTTTACTCCTTACTCTCCACTTCCCAAGTAAAGATAAGATTATGACCAAATAATTACTAATTCGTAATTGATGGTACAAACTCCTTAATTTATTAATGGAGACACATTCAATGCGTAGCTCATTGTTTAAGAAAGCGCATTTATGCGTGGGGTAATTACGAATTACGAATTATCAATTACGAATTGGAGCGAAGCGACTTGACTACTAAATCTCCCAAAACTTCATCGCCATTCACTACCGCGCAGATTGACGCTGTGCGGGCGTATATCAAACGGACTTGGAAAACCTTGACGCGATCGCACGAACACCTGTTGCAATCTGCAAAGGATACCAAGCTAGAACACAAAAAAGAAAGTCGCTGGATTGTATATATTTCGCCCTCAGAAGAAACTCCTAACGTTCAGTCTGTACTAGAGCGATCGCTATCTGCAAAGGATATGCAACAACTTGAAATTCGCACTCTACCAACTGAAGTTGAGGCGATTAAACAGCATGGGTTGCTGTACCTGCCAGGGCCTTATGTCGTGCCTGGTGGACGTTTTAACGAAATGTACGGTTGGGACAGCTACTTTATATTACTGGGGCTGTTGCGCGATGGAGAATCGGAACTGGCGCAAAGCCAAGTAGATCAGTTACTGTATCAGGTGCAGCATTACGGCACTATCCTCAATGCCAACCGGACTTACATGCTGTCGCGATCGCAGCCACCCGTTCTCAGCATGATGGTGCTGGCGCTGTTCCAACACACCCAGGATGCAGAGTGGCTCAAGTCAACCTTACCAATGTTAGAGCAGTTTTACTACTACTGGGTAGTACCGCCTCACTTGAATCCCGCTACAGGTTTGTCTCGATTTTATGCTTTTGGCGAAGGCCCCGCGCCAGAAGTCTTGTTTTCCGAGCGGGATGAAGAAGGACGCAGCCATTACGATCGCGTCAAAGAGTATTACCAAAGATTTGAAATTGAGGATTATGATGTCACTCTGTTCTACGATCGCGAGAATGACAAACTAACCAACCTGTTTTACAAAGGCGATCGCACCATGCGCGAGTCGGGCTTTGATATCACTAATCGGTTTGGCCCTTTCAGTATTGATATTCTCCACTACGCTCCCGTGTGCCTCAACAGTCTGCTTTATCAAATGGAACAGGACTTGGCACAAATATACAATATTTTAGGGAACGAAGAAATAGCCAAGCAATGGCGCGGCCGAGCAGATATCCGCCGCGATCGCATTGACCGCTGCCTTTGGGATGAAGAAAAAGGACTTTATCTGGATTATCATTTCCAGACCGGAAAACGCCGCCGCTATGAATTTGCCACCACATTCTATCCCCTGTGGCTGGGTATAGCTTCAGATGCACAAGCCCAGCGCGTCGTCGAAAATCTCTCCTTATTTGAAGCCCCAGGAGGAATTTTTACCAGTACTCGCGTCACTGGTAATCAGTGGGATGCACCTTTTGGTTGGGCCCCGCTAACGATGGTTGCTGTCCAAGGACTACACCGCTACGGGTATCATGAAGAGGGCGATCGTATTGCTCTTAAGTTCCTGACTATGGTAGTTGAGGAATTCCAGCGTTACGGCACTATCGTCGAAAAATACGATGTAGAACGCTGTTCTGCCAAAGTTTCTGACGAAATCTGCTTTGGATACAGCTCCAACGAAATCGGCTTCGGCTGGACAAATGGGGTTGTTTTGGAACTTCTAGCAGCATTAAACCTGTACGAAGTATAAGAGCAGGGGGGCAAAGTGGAGCAACTTCGGAGGGTTCCCCCCGCCCTTGCAAACTTCGGTGACTCAGCAACGCCAGTCGCACGCCACTTGCTTCAAGCCGGGAAACCCGTCCAGCGCAGTGGCTCCTCAACGGGGGGAACCCCCGCACGGCGCTTCTCTCCGCAGCACTGATTCACCGCACAGCGCTGGCTCCTCAGCACTTCGCTATAAAAGACTAGGGCCAGCAGTTACCACCACAATTCGATCTGGATGCAGTAACTCACGAGCTGTTTGATTGACTTGAGCAAGGGTGACTTGCTGGATTTTTTGAGTAAATGAACGCACTTCTGATGCATCCATTTCGTACACCTGATTCTTCAAAATTATATTTGTTAATTCTTCTGGGTTTGCTAAAGAAACGTTATAGCTACTAATCAGCGTGCGCTTGGCCATATCTACATCTAGTGAAGTGACACCTTGTTGATGTATTTGCTGTAGTAGTTGATTAGTGCTGGTGATCGCCCTATTTGTATCTTCTGGACTAGTTTGCATTTCAATCCAAAATGTACCAACATTTCTTTGAGCTTGGAAGTAGCTGTAAATTCCGTAGGACAAACCTAGGCGATCGCGGATTTCTGCTCCTAGCCTACTAGATAGGGTATCGCCTCCTAAAATCTGATTTAACACCAAAGTTGCATAAAATCTGGGATCTCGACGGTTAATCCCGGTGTAACCCATATAAGTAATAGCCTGGACTTTCCCTGGTAGAACTGGGTTGACGCGCACTACTTTTTCTGGTGTTGACACTGTGGGATATTCTAGCTTTGGTGGTTGACCGCTAACTTGCCAGTTACCAAACTCTTTGCTGATGAGCGATCGCACTTTAGCAGGCTGAAAATCTCCTACCAGCACTAGCACTGTGGTATCTGGACGGTAATGTTTTGCCTTGAAAGCGATCGCATCTTCGCGCTTAATCTGTTCTAAACTTTCCTCTGTAGGAAAAGTGTGTAAGGGGTGTTTTTTCGGATAAACAGATTGGATAAATATTCTTTTTGCTACTTCTGTGGGATCGTCTAATTCGAGTTTGAGAGATGTTAAAGCTTGTTGGCGATTCAGTTCTAACTCTTTTTCCGGAAATGTACTATTTTTGATGACATCTGCCAATGTTTGAATCAAGGTAGGCAAGTCCCAAGCTAAACTGTTACCTTCAATACGCATACCTTCGCAGCGAGCTGTAAAATCGAGAGTAGCTCCTCGTTCTTCCAAGGTTTTAGCAAGAGTCAAAGCATCTTTTGTTTTAGTACCACTCATCAAGTTATCTGCTACTAAAGATGCTAGTCCGGCTCGATCTTCTGGGTCGAATTCTGTACCTGCTTTGATCTGTCCGCTTAAAGTGACAGTGGGAGTAGTTTTGTCAGGTAGTAATAAGACTTGCAGACCGTTAGCTAATGTAAATTGTTGTGGTAGCCCTGTCTTGATAGTATTTATTGTCTTATCTACAGGTGGTAAGTACTTCGCAATCTCTGATGGAGGTGGAGGCGGGCCAACAGATAAATTTTCTGTAGTTTTTGTTAATTGTGGTTGGTTAGTAACTTCTTTTGTCTGATTGAAAGTTGGTTCAAAAAAGCCCACTGTCCGAACTTCTGGTTTGAGATATTTGTTTAACACCTTCATAACATCCGCCGCACTCACTTGGCGGACAGCCGCTAAATAGCGGTCTGTAAAGCGATAATCACCAGCAGTTGTCTGATCGTTACCTAATTGCATTGCCTGACTGGTGAGATCGCGGTTACTCAAAATTACCGCAGCTTCTAACTGTGTTTTGGCTCGTTCTACTTCTTCTAATTTCACCCCAGTTTTGCCTAGATTAGCGATCGCATCACTCAATACCGAGTTAATTTTTGTCAAATCTGATTCGGCATTTGCTGTCATTAACAATTCGTACCAGCTTGATTCCCGCAGGCTGGCAACAGAAGCTGTAATGTCACTTGCTAAACCTGAATCCACTAATGCTTGATAGAGATGAGAATTTCGTCCTCCTGTCAAGACGTAATCCATGACATCTAATGCAGGGATATCTGGGTGATTTACATTTGGTAATGGATACACAACTTGCAACAGTGCCGCTGCTCCCTGTTCTCGTAAGACTATAGGAGTGCTGAGTGCTGAGTGCTGAGTGCTGAGTTGGGAGTACTGAGTCTTGAGTAAGAAGTTCTCTCTGTGCCCCTCTGCTCCTCTACCCCTCTGCTCCTCTGCCCCTCTACCCCTCTGCTCCTCTGCTCCTCTGCCCCTCTGCTCCTCTGCCCCTCTGCCCCTCTGCTCCTCTGCTCCTCTGCCCCTCTGCCCCTCTGCCTCCTGACTCTTTGGTATTTTGCCAAAAATCTCTTTAACTGTATTGAGGGTTTGTCTAGCTTGCACATCTCCAACGATCGTTAAAACGGCGTTATTGGGATTGTAGAAATTACGATAATACTTGCGTACTTGTTCGACTTGGAACTTCTCGACATCTGCTTTAGTGCCACCTATAGGCAACCCATAAGCATGATTAGGAAACACTGCCCGCATGACGGCGCGGTTGAGGCGATATTCTGGGCTATTTTCATAACCTTGTAACTCAGAAATTACTACCCGCTTTTCGTTTGCTAATTGCTCGCTATCAATTAGAGCATTTTGCATTCTATCTGCTTCTAGTATCAGTAGTGCTTTGAGCTTGTCCCGTTCTACAGTACCGTAATATGCAGTTTGATCGTAGTTGGTAAAGGCGTTGGAGTCACTGCCTAAAGCACTAAACAATTGTCCAAATTGAATTGGACGGTTTTTCGTGCCTTTAAACATCATGTGTTCTAGTTGGTGGGCAATGCCATTGACTCCTGGTTCTTCGTTGCGGGAGCCAATTTTATACCACATTTGTACGCTTACAACTGGTGCAGTATGCACCTCTTTAATTAAGACAGTTAAACCATTTTCTAAAACTGTCTTTTGGACGGTTTGTGTCAATGATAAATGTTTGATATTATTTGCAATTGATTTTTCTTGAGTATTAACGCCTCCGGATGAGGCTGCATAGTTGCTATTAGCAGGTTTACCGCCGAAAAGAAATACTGCAATCAGCCAAAGAGTTAATAATAGTAATGAAAAACGATAACGATACCCAACAGAAGATACAAACATTTTTTTGGTAGATATATAAATCTGTTTGCAGATTTATTGGCAATGATGAGAACAGTGTAATCTTTGGGAGTAATCTGTCACATCGGCAACACTACCAGAGAAAAATTGCTAAATAAGAAAAATCTATAAAGAAACCAGCTAATTTAGCTCAGTTTCGCTAACAATCGGATAAATTCTAGGGGTAGACCGTCAGCGTCAGCAATAAAAGCAACTTCCCAAATGCGATCGCCTATCTGCTGCTGTGTCGGTTCTAAAAGCACTTTCAGCGGTTGTAATTTTTCTGGTTGACTCTGGGCTGCTAATGCTACACGTTCTTTAATATTTGTCAACCAACTAGGTAAATCTGCTGTCATTCCAGTTAAGTCAAATGACAGATGATAGTAGCCTACGTAGTGTTCGTCTGTAAATGCATCCGGCGCTGGTTTGGGTTCGGGAATTTGGATGAGTTCAATTCTGCCGCCTAATCCTTCCATCCAGCACGCAAGGGTGTAGCCTGTAGTGAAGCGTTCGCAGACTGTAAACCCCAATATTTCATAAAAGGCGATCGCTCGATGAATATCCGCAGTCCGAATAGAAGCGTGGTGCATAATTTAGTCAAAAGTCAGTTGTCAGTTGTCAGTTGTCAGTAGTTAATAGTTATTCTCCTAGTCTTCTTCATTTTGCTCATTTCTCTATCTCCTCGCCAGTCATCTATTATCAGTCAACAATTGTTAGTAAAATGCAGCAAGCAGATAGAAATCAGTTGTTTAATAGCAACTGCTGCTTGCCGCTTCTAATTTGCCAATTCTACATTTTACCGTGTTGCATTACTTCTTGCAGATGATGGCGAATTTGTTGTGCTTGCTCTATATCAGACTGCCGCAATTTTTGGAACAATTCTACACAAGGCTGAGAGTTAGCTTGTTGTGCATCTTTGATGTAAGTATCGTATGCTCTAACAGCTTCAGCTTTATTATGCAGTACAGTGAGAAAATCGTACTCTAGGTTGCTAATGGGTTCTTGGGAATGTCCGTTACCTGTAGTCATAAATTTACCCTGTTTAAGGTTTCCAATTAATTTTTACTCGTACTAATAGAGCCATTCATCTGCCCAAAAGCGTAGAAAAAAGTACAAAGGCTGCGTAAGCAGCCTCAATCGATAGAAGTTCGATATTGCTACTCATGGCTGAGTTTATCTAGCCAGAGAATGACCTCCTATTGGTCTATTTGTACCACGAACACCCATAAATCCCGTTGGCAAACTAGAATCTCATGTGAATAATCGCACAACTAGGGTATGAAATTTCTTTCTCACTCCTCACTTTTACCCTAGAGGTTGATGCTCATCATAGCGGCGTGAATATTGAAATTCCAGTTCGTTTTGCCGTTCTTTATTTGCTTGAGGAACAATAGGACATAACTTGGTGTTTGCACTTATGCAATCCATGTGTGGGGTTTTAGCACACACTATTAATAACCCACCTAGAATTAACAATAACCCACAAATTGCAGCTGTATGAATGCCAGAAATTTCTAGCGCACCGTGAACAACTATCTCTCGCAGTACAGATACAATTGTGACTTCAACTGCTACCCCAACAGCGATGCTATGCTCTTGCAAATACACCATTAAAAGTCGAAATAACTCCACCAAAATTAATACGAATAGTATTTTTGAAGTCACCGCTTTATAGTCTAGTGGCTGCGTGACAGCAACGATTATTCCCCACAACTGTATCACCATGACGGCGAACAAACCCAAACACAAGACAATCACAATTAAGTCTTGGAAAGCCTCCATATTGCGAACGATCGCATGTCGATCGAGCCAGCGATCGCAAAATAAAAATCGACTCTTGAAGCGCTTTTGCATGTACGTTTCCATTTCAATTGGGACTAGTTCACACCACACCAGCCAATTCACCCAATAATCTTATGTTACGCAATCTGCAAGCATCGCGCCTCAGCGAGGTTGGTAATTTAGTTGTTCGCTGATGACTGATAACTGTTGGAGATATTTATGAACTAACATTTACAGCACAATAATGAAAACTTCTTTCCCAGCCAACAGTTAACAGTCAACAATCAACGTTTTAAATTTTGTGCTTGTTGCAACAATTGTGCGGCATTATTCGCCCATTGAGGATTATTTTGGGCATTGTATAAATCTCTGGCGTATTGGAATACTTGCGCTGCTTCTGCAAATTGCTTTTGCTGCATAAAAACTAACCCAGCGCCATAATAAGCATTAGGATAGTTAGAGTTAGCTTGGGCTGATTTTCTAAAAGCTTCTAATGCTTCTATTAATTTGCCTTTACTAAACCAAATTGTGCCTAGATTATAGTGAGCTTCTGGATATTTAGGATTAATTCTTAGTGCCTGACGGAATGCTTCTCTGGCTTGGTCGAGTTTACCTTGTTGGAGATAACACATACCAATATGGTAGGGAGGCTCTGGCGCATTTTTACTATATTCCATTGCTTTTTTAAAAGATGCGATCGCCTGTTCCCAATTTCCTTGTTGCTCTCGTACCAATCCTAAATTATAGTGAGCAAAACCGAGTTTGGGGTCGAGTTCCAAGGCTCGTTGTAAGTAATCGTTTGCTTGCTGTAAATTATTTCCTTCTAACAATGCTCCGCCTAAATTGGCAAAGGCTAAGGCAAATTTAGGATCGGCTTGAGTTGCTCGATAAAATGCTTCTGCTGCTGGCTTTAATTGTCCGGTTTGTCGCAGCGCTAGCCCTAAATTGTAATGTGCTGCCGCTAAATTTGGATCGAGTTGGGTTGCTTGGTTAAAAGCTGCGATTGCATCTTGTACCCTTCCCGTTTGAATTAACTGTAACCCCTGGTTTAACCAGTCTATGGCAGTTTGCACTCTCGATTGTGCCAGCCTTGGGGAGGCGGGGAGAGATGAGGGAGATGAGGAGGATGAGGGAGATGAGGGGGATGAGGGCTGTC
>NZ_JAECZA010000117.1 GCF_016056275.1 Dendronalium phyllosphericum CENA369
GTATGTTCGGTATTCTCTCCAATATTCTAATGTCATCAACAATTGGTCTTCTAAGCTTAATTTACCCGGTCGCCCTGTTTTCTGTTTTGTTCGATGAAGCGATCGCACTACCTCTAACATCTCGTTAAAAGTATCTGGACGTACACCACACAAGCGTTTAAAGTCTTCTGATTTCAGACTCTTTACCTGTTCGTAGGTCATAGATGCTACCCAACTCTATCCTACTTGTCTCACGCATCTAGGACTTTTGCAAGAGGTCTAAGGAAACTACCTTGCTGCACGACTTTGCCACCTGCGAGTACGTAAATGCGATCGGCGTTTTGAATAGTACTGAGGCGATGGGCGATCGCTTCCACAGGATCTTGCACTCGGTTAAAATCTTCTGAGGCAGCTGGCGGACAAATTTTTATTCCTGATGCTCGTCCGATAGCACCAGCAGCAATTAGTAAGGCTTGACCTGGATCGTTTGCATCAAGACTATTATTAAATCCTAAACTATTATTTAACCTGTCTAACTTTGGCTGGGGCAATACTGATGCTAATTGAGCTAACGTCTCTTGCATCACTTGACTTTCAAGACGTTCTCTAGCTTGAAATCTCAGTAATTCTGCATCCATCTCTTGCCGTTGCAGCAGATTAATACAGTGGAGGAAATAGGTTTGTAGTTGAGACAAACCACCTAACAAGCAATTTATGTCTTCGATTTCCGCAGTGCTAGTACTTTGCAACTCCACAGTAAGTAGAACGGTGCAAATAAATCGAAGTATGTAACAAAAAGTAAAGTTGCCTAAAACCCTCTTTCCTTCTGCCTTCTGCCCTCTGCCCTCTGCCTCCTGCCTTGTTATAACAACAATTTTTAACATCGACCTACTTACAGCAGTTTCCGATGTTATGAGGTACAGTTAATATTAATAAAATAAAAAGATATAGCGTTTCCTAAGCAACTGAGGTACACCCAAATCTTATTTACCAAGGTTAGTAGCATTAAAAATGTACCTCACTAGGTCGGGAACCGCTATAACCCTCTTCTGTCACTCTCCGTGAGGGCGATTGCTAGAAGTCTCACGAGGCAATCAATACAACCTATACTATTAGAAAAAAATTGCTCTTGAATTTGTTATTAGAAAATAATCGCGCGATCGCTTGCTGTACAAAAGCTCTAGAATTCAGAAATGGCAAATGTTTTCGGAGACTGACAGAAGAGGGATAATTGCGGGATGATTTTGGAATTTGCATCAACCATAATCCCCGCGTCTCCGTGTCACCGTTTCACCGCGTCAGCCTCAATCATCCCCTTATTCAGCAACGCCCAATTATCTGTATCTCACAGGTGCATGTTCTAGCTGACAGTAAGGGCGACTGTAGCATAATGGTGACTCTAAAGCGTGCCCCAGCAAAAACTCTGGATTGCTCATTACTTTTTCAGTTGCGCCATCATACACGACCTGACCTTGACTGAGAACAACTGTGCGATCGCACAAATCCAAAGCTAAATCTAAATCGTGGGTTGCAATCAGTTGTGTCAGAGGTAAACTGTGCAGCAGTTCAATGAATTGACGGCGAGAACGGGGATCTAATTGAGCCGAGGGTTCATCAAATACTAATATCTGTGGGTTCATAGCTAACACTCCGGCGATCGCAATCCGTTTCTTTTCACCTCCAGATAAATTATCGGTATAGCGTTGCCCGTACCATTGGGGATCGATATCAACTGCTGCCATTGCTTGCAGAACTCGCTGTTGTAATTCCTCACCTTGCAAACCCAGATTCATCGGCCCAAAAGCAACATCTTCCCACACTGTTGGCATGAACAACTGATTATCAGGATTCTGGAACACCAAGCCGACAAAATTCCGAATGTTTCGCAAATTCTCAGCAGTTAAAGGCCATTCTCCAATCGTCACCTGTCCCGACTCAGGCATGATAATTCCATTGAGATGTAACAGCAATGTGGATTTTCCAGAACCATTGGCTCCGATTAATGCCACTCGCTCAGTTGCTTTGATAGACAAATTAATATCTCTCAAAGCTTGAGTTCCGTCAGGATATCTATAGCTAAGATTTTGAATTGATATTGGATTGTGGTGCATTAAGACAATACGAACAAATATTATTTAAGTAGGTCGGCGTAAATAATTATTGTTGAGATGAGGCAGGGAGCAGGGGGGCAGGGGGAGAAAGAGTTTGAGCCTTATTTACTTTTCTTCACACAGCTTGGTTTTATTGCACTGACTTACTTACGCCAGTAAATAGCCTGACCCAGTAGCGCTAAGATTACAGTCAAACTCAGAGCCACAACATCATACCTTCCACCCGACGAAACTTTTTCTACCATCGGTGGTACTCCTTGATAACCTCGTGATAGCATCGCCTGATAAACTAAATTTCCTCGATCGTACGTGCGGATAAACAGCGCTCCGATCGTGTTGCCAACAATTAAACGTATCGAGCGATTGCTATTCATCAGGTTTCGGGACTCGGCTGCTCGACGCATAGCGTTAAACTCGCCTATTAATACGCTGATATAGCGATACATAGATGCTAGAATCGCTACTAGTAGTGGTGGTGTTTTCAGTTCCAGCAGCGCATGAAGTAGTGCCGTTACTGAAGTTGTTAAAGTCAATAAGTTCAGTATCGATAGCGATAGTAATGCCTTAAGCGTCACACTACCCAAAACAGTTAGCCCTACTGTCGTAACCTGTATTGGCCCCCAAGACCATAAAATTTCGCCACCACCTCGGAATAAAGTACCCAGGAGAACTACACCAATAAATGTGAACTCTACTGCCAACCGTTTCAGTAGTACTAATAAGGTGACTCGACTCAGCAATAGCAGGCAGATTAAAGCTAATCCATAAATACCCCAAGTCCACCAATGCCCATCTGGTGTTAAGACAGTGGCGAACACGAACAACAATGTACATAGTATCCGGGTACGGGGAGCAAGTTTGTGCCAGGGAGTAGCTTGTTTACTATCGATATCCAGTACAAATGCTCCAACATGCAGCAACATGATGTTAAGTTCCCACTTAATAATTCGTAATTCATAATTCGTGAGCAAGTTGCCGTCTTGGCGCTTTGCGTCGATGGCAAACTTGCGCTCGCGCAGCGTATCCGAAGGATTCACCCGAAGGGTAATTCGTAATTACGTGTAATGTGAATTGAGCGATGAAATTCTTGTAATTTCGTCGATAGTGCCAAAACCAAGATTTTTAACAAGTCTTGAAACCCTTATGGGACTAAAGGCATTTTTAATTCACATCAGGCGTTAATTAAGAATTTGGGAGGCGTTAAAGCAGAATTCCATAATTTTTGCACCCTTTATCCCATATCCAGTACCCAGTACCAGTCCCTTTTACTCATCTGAGTCTGAATAGCCATCATGCTCTGTAGAAGGTGAAGTTGAACCACGTACAACTAATTTACCGATCCCCCAAGCTAAACCAAAAGTTACTAAGGTTCCGACTAGACCAGCTAAGGGAGTGGCGATCGCTTCTGGTACGCCTCTGAGGGCATACTCATCGAAAATGCCGTAAAAGGGTAACTTGCGAGCTGGCGTATCTTCATGTGCCTTGCTGTCAAACTTGAGGTCTTGTGAAACTCTATCGAGTCCATCTGGATTTTTGCTAGCCAGTGGTGAAAGGAAAATTGCAATTAGCAGGGCAGTACCTAGGCCAGCGATGACAAAGGCACGGTTGCGCGATCGCGAGATATTGTTATTCATAAGCATTTAGTCCTGATTCAATAAATACTTTTAATACCGAGATAGAGGACGAGAGGTTGATACTTTCGTCTTGCGGGGCGGATCGTAAAGTAGCTCAGGTCGAGTCCGCCAAATGAAACTTAGTGCTACTACAGTAATCAGCGCTTCGCCAATGCCAATGAGAACGTGCCAAGAAGCCATTGCGGTAAAAGCCACCGCTAGAGGAACTGTTCTGGAGATAGCAAGTTCCAAGGCACACACAATTGAGGCTACCACTACGCTTGTCCAAGCTGCGATCGCTGCCCCAATTACTAACCCAGACAAGCGATCGCGTCCAATAGCAAATCTGACTGTGCGATAGAGATAGTAACCGCCAAACGTACCGATTAATCCCATGTTAAAGATGTTGGCTCCTAACACCGTCAATCCACCATCTTGAAACAGAACGCCCTGTACAATGAACACTGCAACCATCACTAGCGAACCAGCCCACGGCCCTAATAAAGCTCCTGCCAATGTTCCTCCCAAAAGGTGTCCAGAAGTACCTCCTGGAATGGGAAAATTAATCATTTGTGCTGCAAAGATAAATGCTGCACAAACTCCCATTAAAGGTACAGTTCGTTCTTGATATTCTGCCTGTGCTTGCCTAATAGCTAGTGCAATTAGACCAATGGCAATTATCCAGGTAACAAGGATTACGGGTAAATTCAAAAAGCCATCCGGAATGTGCATAGCTAAATGCGGCTGTATTATCCAGTACCGCCAGCCGAAGGACGAAATACCTGTGGATGCTACTGTGTCCATATTTAAGAAGTGTCCTTTGCAGCCAGATTATTTAAGAGTCTAATTTTTCAGTAGACCATGTATTTTGTCGAAACTTCAATCCCATAGGGGGGCATAAAAATTGCAGATTTAGGCAACCAAGAACGAGTTGAAAAACGAGAACCAACAGGTTAGGTGGAGGTTGGGTAAAGGGTAAAAGGGATTGGGGATTGGGGACTGGGAAAAGGAGAAAGGTTAAAGGGAAAGGGGGAAAAACTTTGTTTGATTCCTTTCCCCCTTCCCCACCAAGGCAACTTGGCGTACTATTTAGATACCTTTAGATAGCTTAGAAAGTCGCGGTATAACTTTCACCAAGGGTGTGGGGGAAGAGATCGCCCCAACCACCCGTATGTAGTACAAGCCCCGTATGAGTCAAAACGCTTGCGCCCTTCGAGTTAAAGCTCCGTCCAACACCGTTTTCCCCTACACCCTACCCCCTACACCCCACACCCTATTCTTGACTCTTCCAAGTTAACTGTACTTAATAGCTATATGATATGAATGCAATCAGACTGATAGCGAAATGTTACGTATTCTCCTGATTGATGATAATCCTAGCGATCGCCTCATCGCAGTGCGTCAACTGAAGCGAGAGTTTGCCGATCTGAAAATAGAACAGGTTGCCATCGCAGACGAATTAGCTCAAGCATTAGAGAGGGGGGAATTTGACTTAGTTATCACCGATTATCAATTACGCTGGAGTAATGGTTTAGAAGTGCTACGAGCAATAAAAGCTCGTTCTCCTGACTGCCCAGTGATTATGTTTACCAACAGCGGAACCCAAGAGGTTGCGGTAGAGGCAATGAGGTCGGGGTTAGATGACTATGTTGTCAAGTCACCTCAGCACTACGTGCGCTTAACAGCCGCAGTTCGTTCGGCCTTAGAAAGAGCAGCAGTTCGCCAAAAAGCGGTGAATTTGGAAGTGCGTTTCCAAACACTGCTCAACCGATTAAATGTGGGAATTTATCGGGCAACTGTAGATGGTTCTTTACTAGAGTGCAACCCAGCATTTCTACGTCTCATTGGGCTGGGAACATTGCCAGAAGAGCAAGCAAGTAGATTAATTGAGCTTTATTTTCAGCCAGAAGACTACGCTCAATTGATTAACCAACTGCGAGAAAATGGGGAAGTGCGCGATCGCGAGATGCAACTAAGACGAGCAGATGGTAATCTAACTTGGGTGCGTGTCAGTAAAACCTTCACCAAAATAAATGGCATCACGATTATTGATGGCTTAATTGAGGATATCAGCGATCGCAAACAAGTAGAATTAGAGCGAGAGCAACTTCTCAGCCGCGAACAAGCTGCGCGGATGGAAGCTGAAGCTGAAAAGCAAAACTATAGTTTACTATCTGAAGCTAGCCGATTACTAGTGTCTTCGCTCGATTACCGCGCAACTCTAGCTAAGTTAGCAAACTTAGTTGTTCCCACCTTGGCTGATTGCTGTTTTGTTGATGTTGCCCTGACTAATTTAACAATATTTGAAGAACCAGTTATTGCTGCCGCTACCCCAGACATAGAAGCACTGGTACTTCTTTTGAGACGGCATTATTTCGCCTCAGATAATACTGATTTTGGTATACGTAAGGTGCTGCGAACTCTGGAGCCAGAGTTAGTTACTGATGTGCCAAATACACTTTTACCCGCAATCAGTCAAGATGCCGAACTCGTGCGACTGATGCGCCAAATAAATCTTCAGTCTTACATCATAGTGCCGCTAGTGGTTCGCGATCGCAAGCTAGGCGCAATTACTTGGCTGACAACCGAGCCGAATCATCGGTACAGTACTACCAATTTGGCTATGGCTCAAGCATTGGCTCAACGAGCAGCTACCGCCATTGATAACGCTCAACTTTACCAACAATCTTTGGATGCCAACCGCATTAAAGATGAATTTCTCGCTGTCCTATCTCACGAAATCAGAACGCCACTCAATCCCATTTTGGGTTGGGCGAAACTTTTGCGTAGCAAAAAGCTGGATGAAAACAAGACGGCTTTTGCCCTCGAAACCATCGAACGTAATGCTAAATTACAGACAAAACTGATTGAAGATTTACTAGACATCTCCCGCATCTTGCGGGGTAAGCTCAACCTCAATGTTTGCCCAATTGATTTAGCAACCATCATTAGAGCCGCGATGGAAACGGTACGGCTATCGGCGGAAGCAAAATCAATTCAAATTAACTCCGAACTTGATTCTGTGGTTTGTCAAGTATTTGGAGATCCAGGGCGCTTACAACAAGTTATCTGGAATTTACTCTCTAATGCTATTAAGTTCACACCAGAAGGCGGGCGAGTTGAAATTTATTTAGAGCAAGTCGAGTCTCAAGCTCAGATTTTAGTGAGAGATACAGGTAAAGGTATTAACCCAGATTTTCTTCCCTATGTATTTGACACCTTCCGTCAAGCTGATAGTGCTACCACAAGAAAATTTGGTGGTTTGGGATTGGGATTGGCAATTGTACGTTATCTAATAGAAATGCATGGTGGAACAGTCTTAGCAGAAAGTTCTGGAGAAGGACAGGGAGCAACCTTCATCATCAATTTACCGATGTTACTTACCGAACTCCAGGTAAGTAATAAAGACAGTGAGGCAACAACTGCCAGCGCTTCAGTTTTTGAGGATCTGCAAATTTTAGTTGTAGACGACGATCCTGATTCTTTGGAGCTAGTTACCTTCATTTTGGAACAATATGGAGCTACTGTCACAGCAGTATCATCAGCAAAAGAAGTACTAGCAGCAATAGCAAAGTCAAAACCAGACTTACTCGTAAGCGATGTCGGGATGCCAGAAATGGATGGTTACATGCTGTTGAGGCAAATCAGGTCGCTCAGTGCAGCACAAGGAGGAGAAATAAGAGCGATCGCTCTGACTGCTTATGCTAGTGAAGGAGACGAACAGCAAGCTCTCTCAGTTGGTTTTCAAGCCCATATTGCCAAGCCGATAGATCCAGTTCAGTTAGTTGCAACGATTACCAACATCATGCAATAAAGTAGGGAGAATTGAGGGAGATGAGGGAGATGAGGGGGATGAGGGAGATGAAGAAGTCGTTTTTTATCGAGAGAATGGGGTCTAAAACCTCACCTTTATAAGGCGAAAAGTTTTTGGAGCGGGGTATAAATCCCTGTTACAAAAACGGCCTCCTGCCTCCTGCCTCCTGCCTTCGTTAACTTCAATCCTAGTCCCTTTAAATGTAATAATAAAAATCTATAAGCTAGCTATAAATTCTTAATTATTTTTAATATCTGTCTTAAGTATTAATACTCAATAAACTGATATTTCATCCTGCGCGTCGTATTCAAACAATAATCGTCATAAGTAAAATAAATATTGCCAAATGTAGTAAATCTTTAAAATTACCAGGAAAATGACTTATGCATAATGCAAATAGCTCCTGGCAGTTAAGAAACTACAGTATTGCTATATTCACCAGCGCTTTAGCACTGTTATTGTCTCTACTTATCTCGCCATTGCTTGAGAGCTTTACCTTCTCAATATTTTTTATAGCGGTGGTGTTGAGTTCATGGTATGGCGATCGCAATTCCGGTGGGCTAGCTACTCTTTTGTGTAGCTTGGCTATCGCTTACTTCTTTTTGCCGCCAATTTATTCATTCTCCGTGATGACGCTGGATGGCACGATTCAACTGGGGTTATTTGTGAGTGTATCTTTACTAACCACTGAGTTGAATGCTGCCCGAAAACGGACAGAATTAAGGCTGCAAGAAAGCGAAAATCGCTACCGGGAAATGGTAGAGACGGTGCAGGACTATGCCATTTTGAGACTCGACCCACAGGGGCGAGTTGTGACTTGGAATACTGGAGCAGAACGCATCGAAGGTTACACAGCCACAGAAATTTTAGGCGAACATTTCTCTCGCTTCTACACAGCTAGCGACTTAGAGCGAGGTCATCCTGACTATTTGTTGCAAACAGCTGCATCTGAGGGAAAGTTTGCTGAAGAAGGTTGGCGAGTTCGCAAAGATGGCTCTCAGTTCTGGGCGAGTGTGCTATTAACAGCTATCCGAGATCGACAAGGAAAGTTACTTGGCTTCTCGCAAGTGGTGCGGGAAATAACGGCATACAAACAGGCAGAAGAGGAATTGCGGGTACGGGCGCGTCAACAAGAAGCGATCGCGCAATTAGGGCAATTGGCACTTTCCGGTATCAACCCCACAGCGCTAATGCATGAAACCGTAACTTTGGTAGCTCAAACTCTAAATACGGAATACTGCAAAATTTTAGAGTTGCTGCCACAAGTGGATCTTCTACTGCTACGGGCAGGCATAGGATGGCAACCGGAATTAGTTGGTCGTACTACAGTCAGTACAGGTAATGCTTCTCAAGCAGGCTATACCTTGCTTTTTAATCAGCCAGTTGTAGTTACAGACATCAACAAAGAGACGCGTTTTCGTGGTTCTCCCCTGCTATTTAAGCATAACGTTATCAGCGGTATCAGCGTAATTATCAACGGGCATAAACCACCTTGGGGAGTTTTAAGTGCCCATACCAGGCATCAGCGAACCTTTACTCAAAATGACATCAATTTCTTACAAGGTATTGCCAATATCCTGGCTGAAGCAATCGATCGTGGAGAATC
Organism: Dendronalium phyllosphericum CENA369; assembly: GCF_016056275.1. Taxonomy (GTDB): domain Bacteria; phylum Cyanobacteriota; class Cyanobacteriia; order Cyanobacteriales; family Nostocaceae; genus Dendronalium; species Dendronalium phyllosphericum. The sequence goes on from NZ_JAECZA010000117.1 coordinate 9,124, forward strand.
AGCCCAAGCATTACAAGAAAGTTATAGCTTGCTACAAAGTGTCTTAGAAGGTACAAATGATGCTGTATTTGTCAAAGACCGCCAAGGTCGCTACCAACTAATTAATACAGCTGCGGCACGAATTTTCGGCAACAGCAAAGACCAAATCGTTGGTAAAGACGATACTCAGCTACTGCCAATAGACATTGCTGCGGCGATCAGAGAAACCGATCGCCGGGTTATGACTAGAGGTAGGGCAGAAATTGTCGAGGAACTTGTCAGAGAAGCAGGTAGCTTGCATACATACTTATCTACTAAAGACCCCTACCGAGATGCAGGAGGTAATATTATTGGGCTGATTGGGGTAGCGCGAGACATCACAGAGCGCAAGCAAGCTGAAGCAGCATTGTTACGCTCAAATCAGCGTTTGGAAACTTTAAGAGCCATCGACCGTGCTATTTTAAGGGCAGAGTTGTCAGAACAAATTGCTCAAGCTGCCCTAGAGCGCTTAACAAGTGCGATCGCCTGCCAGCACGCCGCTGTGATTTTATTTAACTTCAATAAAGGTGAAGCCCAGATTTTGGCGGGGCAAATTGCGCTTAATTTTACTGGATCGGTTGTACCGATTACCGAACTGATACCGCTGGAGACAGCGAACAAGATACAGCCTATTTTGTATGTGGAGAATATTGCCTGCTTGAGCAGTCGCACGCCAGCCCTAGAGCGTCAGCTAAAAGTAGGTTCGCAAAGTTTCCTAGCAGTGGCGTTATTGGTCGAAGGCAATTTAATTGGAGAGTTGACTTTATTTGCCAACACAACCGCTGCTTTTGACTCAGAAGACCAAGCGATCGCCACTGAAATTGCCACACAATTAGCGATCGCTATCCAGCAATCGCAATTGCGAGAACAACTGCAAAACTATGCTAACCAACTAGAGCAACGAGTTACCGAACGCACAGCCGCTCTAGTTGAAGCCAACAACGAACTCCAAGCCTTTGGCTATTCTGTTTCCCACGACTTACGCGCTCCCTTGCGATCGATGCAAGGTTTAGCTCAAGCACTTCAAGAAGACTACAGCAGCCAGTTAGATAGCGATGGGCAAGAATATATTCAGCGGATTATTGCCTCTGCCGAACGCATGGATGGGCTGATTCAAGATTTGCTCGACTACTCGCGCCTGAGTCGAGCGGACATGAAACTGCGGGTACTGAACCTAACAGAAATCGTCACGGAAGCCATAAGTCAACTAGAGACATTGCGATCGCGGCAAGCTCAGATAACCATAGAACAGCCGCTCCCCGAAATCATAGGTCATCGCACAACCCTAGTGCAAGTTTTGATTAACTTACTCAGTAATGCCACCAAATTTGTCCCCGCTCACAAGCAACCCCAAGTCCGTGTATGGGCAGAAGTGAGGAGAGTAAGGGGAGCAGAGGAGCAGAGGAGCAGAGGAGCAGCGGGAGCAGAGGAGCAGAGGAGCAGAGGAGCAGCGGGAGATAAGCAAGAAAATTCTCCCTCATCCCCCTCATCCCCCTCATCTCCCTCATCC